>CAMDFX010000025.1 GCA_945897805.1 Chryseobacterium gleum | reverse complement strand
GTATTTTCGTTTTCATACATGCCAGGGGTATAAATTAAATCCAAACTATCCCCGTTACAAACCGAGAAAGAGGCCATGCTTCCGACACCGCTTGCGCTGTAGGTTCCAACAGATAAGTTATTTATTAATACTTGAAGTGTAGCGCCATTCCAACCATCACCATAGCTATCCTGCATAAGCAATTTGTAATTGCAACATTGTGCTTTTGAGTTTGTGCTTTGTAAGCACAAGAAGAAAATGAGCGCAAACTTTGTTATTATTTTAGTCATAATAATTTTTGTAAAATTCATTGATAATACGCAATTTTTTTAAAAGTAAAACAAATTATTTATTTCAAATGTGCGCAGGACGACCATGCATGACGCATAACGGTTTGCAAATAGGCGCTCGGCGCAGCTGGCGCTTATTTGCTGTTATGGGCTGGTTATTTCATTTCCGATATAAAATTCAGATTGAATACTTCCCCATCTACTGATAAATCAAATTTCAACTTTCTAGGTTTCCTTTTTATATTGTTTGGATAATTTTCTGATAACCAAACACTCAATTCCTTTTTGTTTAAATCATATCCCTTTTTTACATAAGGCGAGCTTGTTTTTGGATTTAAATTAGTCCAATCTCCCTTTTTGTCACATGGGTTACCGCAAGCTGTATTGCATTCAATAAAAAGGTCGGGCTCAATTAATAAACGAACCTTGACTTTTCGACACTTAAAAATATTCTTTGAATCTTCTTGGTTAATGCCAAGTCTCCAGCCACCTGAACCGTTTGATTGAACTGTAAGTATTATTGTTTTCAACTTCTTAATCCTTTTGTATTTTTATTAATCTTATACAATTGATAAGCCTGAATTCCAGTCAATAAATTATTCGTGTTGATTGAAGATTCAATTTCTTTAAGCTGGCCTGAAACTGACCTATTTAAGTCTTCGAATGACTCTTGTGTAACATAGCTTAAATGACTCAATTCACTCACAATATTTTGCTCCATATTGTATATTGAATACATTAAATCATCCAATTTGTCACCAATATTTGTTAGTTTTTCGGAAACCTCGTTTTCCCAATTTGAATTAAACATTGCAAGTTTGTCAAATGATTCATATATCTCATAGAATGTGATTAAATCTTCCGAAACTAATGCACCAATCATATTTATTGAGTGAAACACCAAAAGCTCATAGGAATGTATTTGATTTTTTAAAAGCGCTACTCTTTCTTCTAGTTCTTCTTGGGTACTCGTGTCTCTAATTGATTCGAAAATCTTTTGAGTATTTTGCTTTTTTGTTTTAATGAAATTAGAAACTTTAACAAACTGATGAATGTAATTTTTATCGATATCCATTACTCTTTTCTGATTTTTCGAGAACAATTTATTGAATTCATTTTCGATTAAATCAACCTCACCATCATTGTTTTTGTCTAGTCCGATTAAAACATCTTCTTTTTTACTGTTTAAATTTTTAATGTCGAGCTTAGTATTCTCGTTAGCTTTCAAAATTTCAATGTTCAGTATTTGATAGACATTGTTTAAAAAAGTTTTCTCTGATTCATCTAGCTTTAAACTATCATAATTTGATTGAATATTAAAATCGTCAAAGTCCCAGAGTTTTGATGAATATTTCCAAGAATTATTTTTAAAGGGAACCATATCAATTCTTTCTTTCTCTTCAACTATTTGAGTTCCCCAAAATGATTTATTGGTTATTTTTTTAATTTTGGTTAAGTAGAATTCTAGACCCTCAAGATTTGTATCAAACCAAATTACTTCCACATTTGGCCCTATGAAATAATATCGGAACTCTGGATTACCTTCTTGGGGAATTGCAGGCTGTGTATTGTCGCGAAAAAGTCCTGATTCGAAAATTGTATTTTTCAATTCTGAAAGAATTTTATCGCCTTGAAGGAGAACACCCTTTTTTTCTAAATCATTCAAAGATTTCCAGATTTCCATATTTATTTTTAAAATCGTATTTAATTAACTTACCCATAACGTTTTGGGGCTAGAAGAAGTGGCGGCTTAGATGCACAAAATGTCCACCTCCCACAAAAGTTTATAGAAAGAACAAATGTTCGTTTTACCACATCACCAGCCATTTCTTTTAAGCCCTTGTTATGGGCTGGTTTTCTCTTTTCAACTTAAAGATTCCTCGTCCCTCTCGAGTAAAATATTCTGTGTATTTTCCATTACCAACATCGCGTTTTGAAATAAAGATTGGGCTATTTTTTTAAAAAGAAAAGTTATAGACTTTGAAAGGTTCATTTACCTTCCACTTTTAACAACATATCTTATTTGTTGTAATAAAAAACTTGCTTGATGATAATGTCAATTTACTATAATGTTTAGTTGGGAAAGCCCTATTGGCAAAACTGTTTGGGCTGCTTTGCAATTGTTTCCAAAGCGGTATATTGCATTTTAATCAAATTGTAATACCCAAAAGTACTTCCCTATATTTTTTATGCATCCAAATAACTAAGCTTACCATTTCTTGCCTTCTATTAATAGATCATCGATTGGTAATCCAAAAAAATCTCCGCAAATTATGTGGCCAGGTTTTACTATTTCGAAGGGGCAATTTGCACCATTAAAAAAAATGGAGCAATATAGACCTTGTCCTGTATTGATTTTAGCTTCCCATCCATTGGAGTAGGAATTTAATGCAACTTCTTTTTGATCTATGATTTTTTTCAATTGCCCATTAACAAAAATCTGCAATTGATGAGTTATTGTACCGGCAAATTCAACATCTTTTGCGATGAATGTAACCTTATATTCTTTATCATAATCGATAAACGCTTTTGAGCAAAGATATGTTATAACTTCCTTTCTTGAGTGAAATTGGGCATTTACAACTGTCGCAGTGAGCAACATTGTTAAAATAAAAAGAAACTTTTTCATTTTGTTATTTTAATATAATTTTTCCCTACTCATAATGCTTTTCGGAAAACGCACCGTTTTTTAAAGTTGTTTCTGGTCTCAACTTTTGTTTATCAATTTTACAATATATATCAAGAGCCATCAAAGTTATCTCATGGAGGTTCTCTTGTCTGCCGTTTTTCGTTTGGTTGTCGTTTCATAAACTTGCCCATAACGTTTACGGCTACCCGAAGAGCCGCATTTTTCTATGCGTTAAAATTGATGTGGCTTTTTCGGGTAGCCGATGTTAGCGGTTCGTGCTTTTTACTTTTTCAATAAATCTTTTAATTACATTTTCATACTCTTTTCTTGCTCCCTTGATATTATCGAGAAGCTGACTTTCAAGTTCTTTAATCGCTTTTTTCTCTTCGTTTTCTCTTGAAATTTGAATTTCTCCATAAACATATTGTGCCCAGTTGTCCATGTCCTTCTCGTTCAGTTTTGGTGCAATATTAAAATAGTCAGCAAACCATTCAGTCTTTTTAGTTACAAATTCAAAAGCTGAAAGTCCAACTGCTTCAGAATAAAAACCGTCTGAACCATTCATTGATTTTGTAAAGACGATAAAGAAAAACAGGTCTTTGTCAGAGTCATTTGTAAATAGTTTTTCAGTAATTGAAAGCATTTTATTGTCGTCTACAGTAATTAGTTTTTCTTGCTTATAAATTTCTTTGTAATACTTATCAATTGTCGGGTCAGCAAGAGCTTTATTCAGTTCTTGTTGATTCGGTGAAACTGTCTGGTCTGTTTGGACTTTTGTTGTTGTGTCAATCTTAGCTGTCTCAACAATGGAATCCTTCACATGTATTGATTCTTTCAATTTTGTTTCGTTTTTATCAGTTCGCTGTCCGCATGAAAGAAAAAGAATCGTCAGCCCTAATATAAATTTTGATTTTATTGTCATTGTCGTCTTTTTTGCATGACCGCTAACGTTTTGCAAGCAGGCGATCGGCCCAACTTTTCACAAGATCGTTTCTCCGAAGATAAAACTTAATATTTAAACACTTATTATTTCATGGAAGAAAGAACCGGGCTGGCGCTTGCTTGATGTTAACCTCATTCTATTTTCGTTACCAAGGATTTTGCTTCTGTAATTATTGTTTCCGGAAAATCACTTAATTCCAATATTCGAATAGCGTTCCTGCTTTGTGGAATTCCTGATTTCATTTTGTAGTCGAAATCGATAGTAGTACCTTCTACAGTTTCAGAAAAATGGAATAAATCGAATTCTTCGTTTAACATGTTAGTTAACTCGATATCATGAGTAGATACAAATATTTGACAGTTATGTCTGGCAAGATAGGAGAGTGTCGCTTTGGCTGCAGCAATACGTTCAACAGTATTCGTTCCTTTGAATAATTCGTCCAATAGTATGATAGAACTTGTTTCCTTTTTTGTTTGTTCAATGATGTTTTTTAATTCATTAACTTCCTGAAAAAAGTAACTGCTTGAACTCGTCAAATCATCTTCAATTCTGATTACAGAGAATAGTTTCGAAATAGGAATCTTAGCTGATGAAGCATAACAAGTATTCAAAGTAATTCCTGAAATAAGGTTTAACCCAATTGCTCTGATGAAAGTTGTTTTACCCGACATATTAGAACCAGTGAGTAATATTGATCTCTTGGAATTCACTGTATTTGGAACGCAGTTCGGAACTAATGGATGTAGTAGATCTTCGAAATAAACCGTGCAGTTTTGGTTGGAAATTTCAGGAATGCAATAGTGATCAAGCCCATTTCTTAATGAAGCGATTGAAATGATCAAGTCGACTTCTCCAACAAAACGATAGGCATGTTCGATATCCTTTGTCTTGTTTCTGAATACTTCAAGTGAACTAAAAAGTAACAGAGGCTCAAGTAAGAAGACGATTTTTATTAACTCTAATAAGAACCAATAAGCAGCCTCCATATCACTGTCTACTTTTTGCTCGAGTTTAAAAAATAACATTTTTCTTCGAATAGTGGAAATGGTAGCTAAAGATGAATGGAGTTTCGGATCGATATCTCTCAAGACATCATAGTTGTAAAGAGATTTTATAACCGCACCTAAGGAAAGTAATGTTGGAACAGAATTAATAAAAAGAGTTGTCCTTCTTTTCAGTCCATAATGAAATAACAGGTTGATTGCAAAAATTCCTATGAATATAAATCCAAAGATTGGATTGATGAAAGTGAGAATTAAAGAAACAACAGCACAAATTGAAAGTATTGGAATAAGAAAATACCATTTGGGTTTTTTATCTGGTTCTTGTAAAAACAGGTCTGTGCAAAAATAGGCTTGTTGGTGATTTAACTTATTAAGTTGATGCTGTACTTTCAGTCGTTCCTTTGGATGTTGAATGAAGTATTGTATGGCTTGCTCTCTTACCTGAGACTTGTTTTGTGAATGGTCTGTTGTTCTTAATTCTGAATAAAGGTATTGCTGTCCGATTCGAGAAGAGGTTCGGTCAACGTAGCAAAAGAAGAGATCGAAATCAAGATCCTCACATGTTTGATCCGAAAGTACCTGATTTACGTTTGTATTGTCCTTATTTATAAAATAGCGTTTAATCAAGTCAAAGTTGAATCCTTCAGTCTTTACCTTTCCAAAGGAGGATTCCAATTGCTCAAAAATTCTTTTTTTGCGACTAAAGAACATCGGATTCAGTTTTTGTTTGTGAAATGTATTCCATAATGTCTCCAGGTTGACAATCAAGTGCTTCGCATATCGCTTCAAGAGTAGAAAAACGAATTGCTCTTACTTTTCCTTGTTTTAATATGGACAGATTAACTACTGATACACCAACAATTTCTGAAAGCTCTTTAAGCTGCATCTTACGTTTGGCCAGCATTACATCTAAATTGATCGTTATGGACATGACTAAATGGTTAAAGATGATTCGAACGACTCAATAAATGATTCGAAATGTTTGTCATTTCGTTTCCAAGATGTATTTCCAAATAGAGTGACAGAGGTGAAATGAATGACAGTTTCTGTATGTGATGGTTCTAATTGAATATATATGTTTTCACCCCAAGTCCAAAAATTTACAGTTGTTCCCATCAATATGCGCAAAGTGGAATTGTCTTTATCCAATAGGGTAAAATGTGTATCGTTAGCCACTTCAAGAAGTTTTTCATAAAGTAGGTCTGTGCTTATATCGCTAATGGTGCTGTGAGAGGTTCTATCGATAAGAACATTCATCGGACTAAGAAACCATTTTGAATAGTTCAGACTTTTTCGGTAAAGAAAACTCATAACCAACAAACTGATTGGAATCAATAAGATGAGTAATGAAAGCCATATGTTACCAGTTAAATACAGCGTAAGCCTGTAAGACGCAAAAGAAAGTAATCCAACTAAAAAAGGAATTTTGCTCATGTAAGTTTTTTGAACAAAATTATGAAAAACATTATATAATTAACGATAAACGTTAATTTATTTTTTG
>CAMDFX010000024.1 GCA_945897805.1 Chryseobacterium gleum | reverse complement strand
CGTGTGTCCGTCAGCTGACGGACACACGCCAAAACTAATCTTGGGGAAAGTAGCGATAATCATAAAAAATAAATTCACACAAGCCCTGAAAGGGCGAAATACAGACCAGAATAAATAACATCAATGTGACGAGACTTGCTTACATCTGCAGCTCCTCAAGCTGGGGAGGATTAGAAATGAACCAATGGCGAAACGCTTTGTGGATGCAAGCACGCGGACACAAAGTTTTGCTATTTGCGCTGAAAGATTCTCCCATTTATAAGAAAGCTGAAAGTTCAAATATTACTGTTGTGGCAATCAAAAAACACAGAAAATATTATGATTTTGGCGCCAGTTTTCAATTGATTAAATTGCTCAAAAGTGAAGGCGTTTCGCATTTGATAGTAAGAGACACCAGGGACATGAGCATCGCGGCAATGGCTAAGTTTTGGTCGTTCGGTTTTCGTTTTCACCTGTCTTTTTTCATGGAAATGCAACTGGGCGTGAAGAAAACCAATTGGTTGCACACTTTGAGATTTAGGCAATTTGATTTGTGGTCGTGTCCGCTCGCCTGGTTGCAAAGTCAAGTGCTTGCCAAAACGAGGTTTGATTTTCGTAAAACAGTGGTAATTCCTTCTGCACTAGACCTTGCACCATTTCAGAATGTTCCGAAAAATCCCGAAAATCAAAAAGAAGCGCGAAAGTTGCTTAATTTACCAGAAAATACAACGATTATTGGCTTAATTGGGAGATTTGATCCTCAAAAAGGACAAGTTTTGTTGCTGGAAGCGCTGAATGCTTGCACAGACAAAAAAGTTTGCGTTTGTTTGTTGGGCGAACCAACGCTGGGGGAAGGAATCTCTTATTTTCAAAAAATTGAAAAAACGATGGATGAAAATCAGTTGCAAGACAGGGTTTTTATTCGACCATTTAGAGAAGATATCACCACATTTTACAAAGCAATAGATGTTTTCGTGATGGCTTCCAAAGCAGAAACTTTCGGAATGGTAACCATTGAAGCGATGGCGTGCGGCGTGCCAACCATTGGGAGCAATGCAGGGGGAACACCCGAGATTTTAGAATACGGAAAGTTAGGTCTTCTTTTTGAACCGCTAAACGCATCAAGTTTGGCGAAATCAATAGATGAATATTTAAAAAATCCCAATCAAATTTCTCCTTCCGTTTTGATAGAAACTGCCAAAAAATACGACCACCAAAAAGTATGCACAGCAATAGAAATGGCTTTGGATTTATAATATTTTCTCAACATTCTCCTCACAAAAACAGCTCCATCTGAGCGATTCTTATCCGTTTCTTTACCCAGTAACTCCGGAGGAGTGAAATATTCGTAACGACGGATGTAAATCCGTCGTAAAATGAATGGATAGATTATGTTTTGGCGTGTGTCCGTCAGCTGACGGACCATGCCAAAACTAATCTTGGGGACTTTGCGGATAATCATAAAAATTACAGCCCAAATCAAAAGGAACAAAACGGGTAAAACTTATTTCGGTAAACTCAGTGTGATAGAATGCACTACGACAGCTTCATTGTGAACGGGTGCTAAGACTGTTTTTTGGTGAAGGAAATTTAAATTTATTGAATGATAGTGCTGTAATTGATTGTCAGAAGTAACAGATCTTAAGTCGAAGGTTTTAAAATAAAATGGATTCTGAAGAAGATTTCCGTCCTAGTGATTGGACGGTTTTTGAAGCGCACTAAAAAGTGTAAACGATTGAGATAGCGATAGCTCATCGATAGAAGTCACTTTTTAGAAGTTTTAAAAATGCTGTAGTTTACGGAAGCAAGTTCAATCACGGAGACTTGATTTTCTTTTGTTACTTTACTTTCATCAAGGAAAGAAAAGTAAAAATCTAAGATGGAAAGACCATTTTGATGTTTAACTTAAATTTTTAGTCAGCACCTCAAAATACTTGTGATGAGTTTACCGAAGTAAAATTAATCCCAACAAAACACTTAAGTTGGACACCAATTAAAAAATATTCTCTAAAAAACCTTAAATAACGGCTTTTTTAAAATAAATTTGTGGATTAAGCGTTTTCATTTTTTTGCTTAACGACTCAATATAAAAGATTGAAATACATGACTTTTCGTTTAATAAATATATTTACAGGGGTGATTTTATTTTTGTTAGTTGCTTGTTCAACTGAGAAAAACACCTTGATAAATAGAACTTATCACGGCGCTACTGCAAAATACAACGGTTTATTCAATGCGAATGAACTGTTAAATCAGGCAATGAATTCTTATCAGAATAATTTAAAAGAAGATTATTATAACATTTTACCTGTTTCCCCGCTGCCAAACGAAGAAGAGGTAATGGGAATGTTTCCTGCTATCGATACTGCTATTTCAAAGTGCACGAAGGTGATTTCTAATCACAGCATGCCTTCAGTAGAAAATTTATCGAAAAAGAAAGAGGAACACAATCGTTGGATTGATGAAAATTGGTTGGCCATTGGACGTGCAAGTTATTACCGCAGAGATTATGATGCAGCCATCAAAAACTTTGAATTCATCCGAAGATTTTTTGCAAAAGATGCGGCTAATTATGAGGCAACCTTGTGGATAGCGAAATCTCAAATTGAAATTAAAGATTATTCTAGCGCTCAAATCAATTTGGATATGCTGCAATTGGCTATGGAAGAAACGGTAGCAAATAAAAAATCATTCAATTGGAAATTTTGGAAAAAAGAAAAAAGTGAGGATGGTAAAAAACTGACAAAAACAGCTAAGAAGCGCGCAAAAAAAGCCAATAAGAAACAAAAAGCGCAAGACAAAGAAGACGAAAAAGCAGAGTTTCCGGAATCAATTATGTTGGAATTCGAGAAAACGAAAGCCAAATTATCTTTGATTAAAAAAGAAAATGAAGAAGCCATAAAATCTTTGGAAGAAGCATTGAAAGTGGCTAAAAAATCATCAGACAAAGGGAGAATTCATTTTGTATTAGCGCAAATAAATGCTGTTTCAGGCTCTCGAGAAAAAGCAAAATACCATTTCTCAAGGGTGCTGAAATACAATGTTCCTTTTGAAATGAATTTCAATGCGCGTATCAATCGTGCTTTCATGGGCGGTGATGGAAAAATCAAAAAGCAACTGAATAAAATGTTGCGCGACGAGAAAAATGTGGAGTTTAAAGACCAAATTTATTACGCTTTGGCTGATATTTCTTTGCAAGAGGGACAGAAAGACAATGGAATTGTATTGTTGCATAAATCCGCATTTTATTCCACCAGTAATCCGCGACAAAAAGGCAAAACCTATGAACGTTTGGGCGATATAAGTTTCGCTGATAAAAACTATATAAAAGCACAAAAATATTACGATAGTTGTGCAAAAGTAATTCCTGAAAATTATCCAAATGCCGAAGGAATTAAAAATAAAGCATTGAAATTACAAGATTTAGTGACCGCAGTGGAAGCTGCAATTTATGAAGACAGCGTTCAACGAATTGCGCAACTTTCTCCCAAAGAGCAAGAGAAATTTGCGGAAAATTTGATTAAGAAAATCAAGGAAGAAGAAGCCGTGAATAAGCGCCGTGAAGCTGAAAAATTGAAAGAATTGCAAAATCAAGCACTTGCCAATCAAGATCAAATTTCCGGGAATAAAAGTTATTGGAACAACGCAAAAACCCGTTCCTCCGGTTACGAAGAGTTCAGAAAGCAATGGGGGCCAAGAGACAATGAAGACAATTGGAGAAGAAGTGACAAAATTGTTTTGGTTCAATTTTCTCCAGAAGATGAAAATGATTCTATTCCGAAAGAAAATCAGAAAGAGGATGTAAAAGATTCGCTTTCTGTTGAGAGCTTGTTGGCAAATTTGCCTTTCGGAGATTCTGCCATTGCTGCATCCAATGCTAGACTGCTTGCCGCTTTGTATGATGCTGGAATCATTTATAAAGATCAGCTGAATGAAAACAAAATGGCCGCCGACCAATTTGATAAAGTGTTAGCGAGAAATGTAAAAAGTGATTTTAATTTGATGTCAGCGTATCAGTTGTATTTAATTTATGAAAAAACAGATGCTTCTAAAGCTGATGTGCACAAAAATTATATCTTGGCAAATTATCCCAATTCAGATTATGCGAATTATTTGAGAGATCCTGACTTTTTTGTGAAAAGAAAAGAAAGAGAAAAACTCAATGAACAAGATTATATCACTATTTTGGATCGTTACAACCGCGGTCTGTATTATCCAGTAATCATCCGCTGTGACGACGTTATTGATGGTGAAAAAGAAAATGTCTATAGATCAAAATACATGCTTTTGAAGGCGATGGCAATGGGCCAAATGAGCGAAGATAAACAAGGATTAATTCCTGTTTTAGAACTTGTTGTGGCACAATATCCAAGTACGCCTGAAGAAACCAAAGCCAAAGAAATGATTGGAATCATAAAAAATGGTTATTCCGCCAATATTCCTGCTGATTTTTCTAAATCAAATTTATATACTTATAGAGTAGATGATGAGTATTGGATGGTTGTTTTCCCAGGAGAAAAAGAATCTAAAAACATCGGTTTAGCGAAGTCAAATGTCAATGATTTCAACAAAGAATTTTTCAGTAGAAATAAATTGACGACGGATTCTAAGATTTATGGGAATAATGAAAGTGTGATTGTCGTAAAATCATTCACCAAGGAAGCAGATGGAAATGCTTACATGAAAAAATTCAAAAAGACCAAAAAATATTTGGGTGATATGCAAAACGCCAAATTGATTTTTATTTCAAAAGACAACTTGAAAATCTTATTTGAAACTAAGAAATTAGAAGAATATGAAACTTTCTATTTAGAGTTTTATTGATTTATATTATTTTTGCATAAAAAACAAACTTATGGAAGAACCGCCGAAGGAAAAGAATAAATCAAATGTTTATCTTCGGTTTTCATCAATAGGTTTGCAGATGGGTGGAATTATTGCTTTTTTCACTTGGCTAGGAACTTTTTTAGACAAGAAACAAGTAAATGAAACGCCGGTCTGGACAATTTGTTTGTCTTTGTTTGGAGTTGCTGGTTCACTTTATTTGGTGATTAGGGAGGTGCGTAGAATTGACAATTGAAAATATGAATACAAAGTTTTTTAAGTTTTTTCCTTTTATCATGGCTATAGTTTTAATTAGTCATTTTGTTTTGGTAGTGACGGAAAAAATACATGGGGAAATTTTACCTGCCATTATAATTGATGCTTCTTTGGCTGCAATTTTTGGTGTCGGAATTTTCATCATTCTACCCGGTTTGAAAAAAGATTCTGAGTATTTTGCCATGAGATTTATAGGTTTAACAACCTTGCAAATGCTGTCCATGATGATTTTGATTGCTGTTTTGATTTTTGGAAATCTTCCTGAACAGCGTTATTGGGCTTTAACAGCAATTGCTTTATTTGCATTACTATTGAGCGTTCAATCTTTCTTGTTTGTCAAGGAAGTCAATAAAAAATAGGATTATTTCCTTTTGAAAGATTCTATTGTTGCAGTAATCTTTAACAAATCTGGCTGTAAAGTTTCAATCGCGTATCTCGGATTTTCGCCAAGTTTCTTCATCGAAGTTCCTGAAAAATGTATCGCATCAGGATGTACTTTTGTCTTTATTTCAAAAATATTTTTAACGTTTACACCTCCGCCAACCATTATTTCAATGCGGCTTGAAGCAAATTTTTTCATTTCGATTAATTGTTCAATTCCTGCTGAGGCATTCAGCGCTTGACCAGAAGTTAGAATGCGTTTAAATCCCAATTCAATCAGTTTTTCCATGCCCGATCTCCAATCTTTGACTTCATCAAATGCCTTGTGGAAAGTGATTGGAAGTGAACCGCTTAATTGGACGATTTCTTTCAAAAATGTTTCGTCTAATTCGTTGTAGTGATTCAGCGCGCCAACCACAATGCCATGAATTCCAATTGATTTAGAATGTTTAATGTCTTTCAATATGACTTCTTTTTCGTCAGCATTGTATTCAAAATTTCCGCCTCTTGGTCGAATTAAAACGTGCGTTTCAATGATGTTTTTGGAAAATTCTTGCAGTCCGTGGGAAGGTGTAATTCCGCCAATTTCTAATTGCTGACAAAGTTCAATCCGAGCAAAAGAGAGTTGATGCGCCATGCGAACAGCCAATTCATTTCCAGCACAAAGTTCTAGTTTCATTCAGTTTTTTTATCAACAAAAATATGCTGCTGCGGAAAGGGTATGACAATTTCGTATTGTCTGAAAAGTCGGTCGATTTCAAAACGTATTTCCGACCTGTAATTGTTTGCCTCCCAACCTTGGTCAGCCCAAAAAATCAATTCTAAATCCAACCCTTTGTCACCAAAATCTTTCATCCTAACAAATACAGGTTCAGATTTATTCACTTTCGGATGACTCATGGCCGCTTGTTTTAAAAGCGTGCAAATTAGTTCGGTATTTGATTGATATTCAACAGTAACATTAATCATAAATCTGGAAACATTTGTTCCGTGACTCCAGTTTTCGACATATTCTTGCGTCAATTTCGCATTTGGAATCAACAGCACATTGCCATCTCGCGTTTCAATTTGTGTGGTTCTAACGTTGATTTTCAAGATTTTCGCCACAATGGGCTCTTTGAACTTAGAATCTTGAAGCTCAATAATATCGCCAATTTTTATGGTGCCTTCAAAAAGTAAAATCAAACCAGAAAACCAGTCTTTGAAAACATCTTGTAAACCAAGTCCTAAACCAACCAACAAAGCAGCGGATCCTCCCAAAAATACACCAGCATTGATATCTAATTCTTGCAAACAAAGGTAAAACGCGATGATGTAAATGACGTATTTACTGATTTGTACATAGGCGTATTCCGTGCTAGGATTGTAGTCTGGTTTACCTCTAAATTTCTTGTTATAGTAAAGTTTCAAGAAATTTAAAATCATTTTTGAAACAATTATAATAAGAATAACAGAAAGGATTTGAGAAAAATTTATCCGAATTTTATTCGATTTTAGGATGTCGTATTCTAAAAATTCAGTGAATGTAACTTCTTCATTGTTGATGTTGAAACTGTAAATAGCAATATAAAAACCTAATATATAAATACTTTGACTAATTAATTTCAGCCAAGTTGCTCTTCTCCCTTCCAATTTGATATTGGCACCAATCAAATAGCGTTTCATCGATTGATGTATCAATTTTCTCAGAATAAAGGCAACGAAAAATATAACAAAAAGCGCAATTACATTCCACAAACAAACCGCATAAGGACCGAATTGAAATAAAGTGTAACTCATCATAGTTTTTACTTTTTATGTGGAAACAAAAATACTGATTTTAATTTTGTAATAAATCCCCAGATTAATTTGAGAGTAAAATTACCTCGGTAAACTCACTACAAGTATTTTCGCGCGCTTTGGGTAATGATTTTAGTAAAAATATCTCGTCCTATAAAAGTTTACCTTCATCTTTCATCATTTACATTATGTGTGTAAACCCATTTCAGGACAAAACCCATTTCAGCAAAATCGACTAATATGTAATATTGTTCATAGCCCTGAAAGGGCGTCATGCCTCAACATAGGGCATAGCGCTATGACCACTAACAGCCAAACCTTCAAGAGCCCTGAAAGGGTGACATTTTAGCGCAATATTAATCCCAAACATATCGTTCATCGAATTCTCTAGTAAGAACTGTCTCGTTCTAATATTTAACACTTTCAGTGCTTTAACCCTCTAAATAAATCCGCTGCACTCTTTTTGAAATCGATGTCAAAACTTCATACGGAATCGTTTCCATTGCTGAAGCTAAATGCTGAAGCGTTTGGATTTTTCCAATTACCTCCACTTCATCGCCTTCGAAGGTTTCCACCTCGGAGATATCTACCATCGTCATGTCCATGCAAACCGAGCCAACAACTGGACACCATTTTCCTTGAATCACAAAACCTCCTTTTCCACTGCCGAGTGAGCGTTTGAAACCATCTGCATAGCCAACTGGAATCACTGCGATTTGAGTCGTTTTTGACGCAACAAATTTTCTGCTGTAACCAACACTTTCGCCCGGATAAATGGTTTTGATTTGTGAAACAATGCTTTTCCAAGAAATCGCTGCTTGCAATTCCTTCTGAGTTATCGGATTGACACTGTAACCGTAAATACCTATTCCCAACCTTACCATTTCGTAATCGGCTTCTGGAAATCTAGCAATTCCCTCAGTATTTAATAAATGTCTGTCGAATTGATAATTCAATTTTTGCCCCAAATAGTCGCAGATATCGTTGAAAATTGAAATTTGTGCTGTTGAATATGAAGCATCCAATAAATTGTCTGAATCTGCCAAATGGCTGTAAACACTTTTCAACTTAATTTCTGGTTGCGCTTGAAACAATTCAACCACTTTTTCAACTTCGGAAGGCGCAAAACCCAAACGTCTCATGCCTGTATCAAATTTCAGATGAACAGGATATTGCTCGATATTCTCCGTGATGAGCGCTTTCACAAATTCATCCATCATTTTGTACGAAAATAGCGCAGGTTCTAACTGATATTGAATGATATCATTAAATCCTTCTTCATCAGCATTCATCACTAAAATCGGAAGTTTGATGCCATGTTTTCTCAATTCAACACCTTCATCTGCGTAGGCAACACCCAAATATTCAACGCCTGATTTTTCGAGAAATTCAGCCATTTTTTCAGCGCCAGAACCATAAGAGGAAGCTTTAACCATGGCCAATATTTTGGTTCCTGCCTTGGTCAATGATCTGAAATAATTGAGGTTATTTTTAACTGCAGCGAAATCAATTTCAACCCGTGTTTTGTGCTTTTTTAGTTGAAATAAGCGTGCGATTTTTTGTAATTGTGCTGTTCTTGTGCCTTTAATCAATACAACTGCCTGTTGAATTTTATCAAATGAAGGCATATTTTCATTGGAAATAAAAATAACTTCATCTAATTTAAATTTGTATAAAGTATTTTGTACTTCTATTTTTTGCGTTTCATTCAAAGAATCAACGGCTAAAATCGCTACTCTTTTTTTCCCGTTTGCAATGCTTAACTGAAATTCTAAAGAGTGAGAAAGCGCATCTAAATCAAGGTTGTATGTATCATTGATTATCAAATTTTCGTTGATTCCATCAAAGGTTTCCATGCGCAATGCCAATCGAGGTAAATCTTTGATTCGTCCTAAAAGAATGCTTTCACTAATTCCTATTTCTAAGGCAAAAGCTAGGCAAATTGACAAATTATCTAAACTCGCTTTGTCTTGGTAAGGCGCGTGTTTTAGCAGTGAATTGAAATTTTGATTTTCAACAACTTTTCCGTGAACTTTTTCCAAATCGGTTTTGGACAATTGAATTGATTCATGAATTAGCGTCGAATTCGTGTTTTCAAAAAGCGCTAATTTTTCATTTAAATGTTGTTCAACAGATTCAAAATTGGTTCTATGTGCCGAACCAAAAGCGGTGAAAATTCCAATAGTTGGTTCAATCATTTGCTTCAAAAGAAGCATTTCGCCAGGTTTTGAAATCCCAGCTTCGATGATTGCCAAGTCTGCTGTTTCGTCTAAAGCTAAAAGCGAAAGCGCCACACCAATTTGTGAATTGTAACTTTTCGGACTTCTAATCACTTTTTTTTCTCCAGCAATTAAATGGTAAATCCACTCTTTCACAATCGTTTTTCCCACGCTTCCAGTGATCGCAACAATCGGATAATTGAATTTTGAACGGTGAAATTTAGCTAGTTTTTGCAGCGCAATCAATGGATCTTCCACAATTAAAAAATTGGCATTCGGAAAGTTTGCTGAATCGAATTTTTGATCAACAACAAAAGCTTTAATTCCTTTGTTGTAAGCATCTTGAATAAAATCGTGGCCATTTCTAAATTCACCTTGGAAAGCAAAAAAAACAGTATTTGCTGGATTTGAAATTTTACGCGAATCAAAAGCAATCAACTGAATGATTTCATGATTTTCATTTTTCAATTTGGCGCCAATAATTCCGGCGAATGCTTCAATAGAAAGATTGATTTTCAAAACATTTGATTTTAGTCTTACAAATGTATTTTATTTTTCGAGATTTCTTAAAAATTGCTTTTTCAAGAATCACAAAATATCTTAAATTAATATGTTATCCGTTTCTTTCCCCAATAACTCCATAGGAGTGAAATATTTGTAACGACGGATGTAAATCCGTCGTAAAAAGAATGAATCAATTCAGTTTTGGGGGGGGGGGGGGGGGGGG
>CAMDFX010000023.1 GCA_945897805.1 Chryseobacterium gleum | reverse complement strand
TCAGCTGACGGACACACGCCAAAACTAATTTTTAGGAAAGTAGCGGATAATCATATAAATTAGTGTGCAATTTTATTGTAGCATCCCCTGCAAAGTGGCTGGTATTTTTCTACTGCGCCCACCAAAACTTGTCCTGATTCTGCAACCGTTCTGTGAGAAATGTAGGCTAAATTTCCGCAAGAAACGCAAATTGCATGCACTTTTGTTACATATTCCGCAATGCACAAAAGTTGTGGCATTGGTCCAAAAGGATTTCCTAAATAGTCCATGTCAAGTCCAGCAAAAATCACTCTAACACCTTTGCGCGCCAACTCTGTGGAGATTTTTACAATTTCTTCGTCAAAAAATTGCGCTTCATCAAATGCAACAACGCGTTCATTTTTCCATATCTTCAAAGCTTCGCTCGCTTTATCAATCACAATCGCTTCAAGGCTAGAGCCTTTGTGACTAACCACGGCGCTTTCTGCGAATCGATTGTCAATTTTTGGCTTGAAAAGCAGTACTTTTTGATTGGCAAATTCAACCCTTTTCAATCTGCGAATTAATTCTTCAGTTTTGCCCGAAAACATGGAACCACAAATTACTTCTATCCAACCTTGTTGTCTGCCCTCCATGGGAAAATGCTCCAAATACATACGCTAATTTATAGGGTTATCAACATTCTGCCCGTGAGAAATTTTCATTGAATCAATTTTCACTTGCACAACATTTTATAATTTTAACGCTAAGTTACATGTTTATAAATGTGAATTGTCGAAGTTGGTTAGCAACTTGATCTATTTGTTGAAAATTACTTTAAGATTAAAAGAGATGTCAAAATTTGGTTCAAAAGAAGAAATATTATCCGCCATTCAAGCGCTTTTTGAAAATATCCAATCAGGAAGCTTAACTGCAGATGAAATGGAATCTTTGGTTGAATTAACGCGTGAATTGCATGAACGTGCACTGATTTTGCGCTATAAATCATACGAGGAGAAAATTTTCGGAATCGCGCCACAAAAAAGCGACGTTCAAGTGGAAGAACCATTCGAGGAAATGGAGGCCGAAACTGAAAATGCTGAAATATCAGATGAACCTTCTATTTTATCGTTTGAAGAAGTAGAAGAAGAAATTTTGGAGCATGAAAAACAAGAATTGGTAAACGATGAGCCAGTTTTTGATTTTGATATGTTTGAAAAAGCGGAGGAAGATTTGTTTGTTCCCGAAATGATTGTTGAACTTGCGCCAGAAATGGAAACCAGTATTTTCGATGAACCGATTGCAGAGGAAAATGATATTGAGACTGAAATTACAGCGCCATTTGCTGATGAATCTTTAGAGGTTGAAAGCAAGCTCGTTTTTAGCGAACCAGAAGCAACCATTTTCGAACAATCAATTACAGAAGTAAATGATAATGAGCCTGAAACTTCAGAGCTAATCGCAGATGAATCTTTCGAAGCAGATAGCACGCCAATTTTCAGTGAACCAGAAGCAACCATCTTCGAGCAACCAAGTACAGAAGTAAATGATATTGAGCCTGAAACTTCAGAGCTAATCGCAGATGAATCTTTCGAAGTCGATAGCACTCCAATTTTCAGTGAACCAGAACCAATTGGAGAGGATGCGGCCGAAGTTAATACTGATATTTTCAATAGATATAGCAATACTTCAGATGATTCATTGAGTGCAAGATTGAGTGCATCTAAACTTCAAACTTTGGTTGGATCATTTGGATTAAACGATAAATTGCAATGTATTCGTGAACTTTTCGGAGGTTCAAGCGAAGCGTTCAATCAATCAATCAATCAGCTAGATAATCAAACAGATTTTACCGCTGCGAAAAGAGTTTTGGCTCAACTTGCGCAACAATTTAGTTGGGATTTAGAAAGCAATTTGACCGCCGAATTTATTCAGAAAGTGGAAAGAAGATATTTTTAATTTCACAAATATGAAAGTTGGAATTCTATGCATGTTATGCGCACTTTTTCAGTGCGCAATTAGTCAATCAAATCCAACTTCCGCGCTCAACGAAGGAAGAAGAATTACGCAAGAATTATGCTCTGAAACCTATTTTGGTCGAGGATATATCAAATCCGGCGATTCGCTAGCGGCGCAGTTTTTAGTCAAAGAATTTCAAAAGCGCGGGCTAGAAAAGATTTCCAATTCATATTTGCAACCTTTTACTTTCGATGTCAATACTTTTCCAGGAAAAATGGAAGTGAAAATGGGAGAAAAGTACTTAGCTCCAGGAATCGATTTCTTGGTTGACCCAGCTTCTGGAAGTAGCAGCAAATATTTAAAATCTAAACATTTATCTCGACAAGATTACAGAAACCCAAATTTTTGGCGTGCCGCAATGGTAGAAATGAAGAAGGAGGGATCTTATAATGCGGTTGTTTTTGATTGTTCCAACTTAGCCAAAGATTCTTTAAATGAAATCAAAAAAATATCTCGTTCTTTTGCTGAGTTTTTTGATGTGGTCCTAATTACCGAAGAAAAATTTACTTTTTCGGTGGACAGTGAGCAATATAATCATGCACTTTTCTACATTCAAAGTGCTATTTTTGATAAAAATGCGATTATTCAAACCAATATTGAAGCGAAATTTAAAAAGAATCACGTTGCCAATAATGTGATTGCTAGAATTCCGTCGAAAGGTTTATTTAAGAAAACAATCATTTTTTCTGCACATTATGATCATTTGGGTGGAATGGGAAGTTCAACCTATTTCCCGGGAGGAAATGACAATGCCAGCGGAACATCGATGCTTTTTGTATTGGCAGATTATTTCAAACAAAATCCTGTGGATTACAATTTGGTTTTTATCGCATTTGCCGGCGAAGAAGCAGGATTGATTGGTTCAAAATATTACGTTGAACATCCACTTTTCAAGCTGAAGAAAATAAAATTTCTCTTGAATTTAGACATCATGGGAAGTGGTGAAGATGGCGTAACAGTGGTAAATGGAAGCGTTTTTAAAGCGCAATTTGAGCAACTTTTAAAAATAAACGAAGAACAGCATTTGCTGAAAGAAATAAAAATCCGTGGAAAAGCTGCCAATTCAGATCATTATTGGTTTTCAGAAAATAATGTTCCCGCTTTCTTCATTTATACCATGGGAGAAAACAAGCACTATCACGATGTTTTAGACACTTACGAAGCACTTTCTTTCAATGAATATTTGGACATAGTGACTTTGATTTCAGCTTTTGTAAAAACGATGAACTGAACCAATTGAAGTGTTGGTTGTAATCTTTTATTATGAAATATTTCTTTGTTATTTTAACTTTTTGTTTTTCCGTAGCTTACTCTCAAGAAAATTGCACATTCAAATCGCACAATAAAACAGGGGGAAACTATTATTTCAGTACTTTTTACCAAGGTGACATGCGAACGCCCTTAGATGGAGTTTGCGAAGCTAGTTTTGATGGAAAACTATACGAGCGCCGCGTTTTTGAAAAAGGAAAATTGATTGAAGAGCAATTGAATTTTACCAATCTTAAACCAAGAGTGCGCTATAATCGACTAAATAAAATTAAAGATTCTACCATTGCTACTTTGGTCGTTTATTATGAGAATGGCAAAATTGAGTTTAGTTCTAAATATTACCGAGATAAATCAGGCAGACGATGCGAATTGAGACAAGAATATTGGGCAAATGGCAATCCTCGTTTTTCGTATCACTTGGCGTTTATTCGACGAAGTGAAATAGATCGATATAACGAAAAAGAGCATCCGCCACATACGGTGGATGATGAAGGTTACACATATTTAACAGCACGTTTTGGTGACTATCTGAGCTACGACGATGCGGGAAATCTGAAAGAGAAAGTGAATTACAAAGCAGTTTTTCAGTCAAACTTTTTTGTGCATGAAATCAGACAAGGGAAGTTCACAGAATATCATTCCAACGGAAAAGTTTTCAAACAAGGTTACTTCGATGGCGATAATCCAGATGGCGATTGGTTGGTGTATGATTTCAATGGAAAATTATACGAAGAGTTGCACTATAGACGCAACATGAAAGTGGATATTTGGAAAGGATATTATCCTTCAGGTTCGCTCAGGTATCAGCATACCTATGACACTTTATCAGCACATCTTTTCAAGCCAAGTAAATTGGAATGGGCTGAAAATGGCATTAAAACACTGGAAGTTTTCATGGATCAAAAAGGAAACGGTTTCCAAAAAGTTTGGAATGCAAAGGGAGTTTTAATTGAAGAATTTGATATTCTGGCGCAGCGAGATTACGGTACATTCCACAAAAAGTGGTTTGAAGACGGGAAAGTGCAATCCATTAAAATCAACCAACCAAAAAATGATACATCTTACGTGGAATTTTTTGGCAATGGAAAGATGGCAAGGCTGAATATGACTGTCGTGGCTGCTAATCCCGCAGGAAAACGTACAACTGTTTCATCAAAAGAATGGAACTTTAATGGCGTATTATTGTCCGACGTTTCCAGTACCTCAGGGCAAGATTTCAATGAATATTCAGGCAAGACATTTCAAGAAAACGGAGAATTAAAGTCAGTTATATTTTCAAAGAATAAAGAAAGATTTGAAGAAACCTATGCGAGCAATGGCATAAAAGTAAAATCATTGCAGCGCTTGGATGGCCTCCTAAATGGGCATTATCAAACATTTGACAGTTTAGGGAATATTTTGATGCGTTTCAATTATTCAAAAGGATTGCGTGATGGTATATGTAGTGAATATGAAGCCAAAGGAAACCTACTTTTTCAGCAGAAATATGAAAATGGTTGCATTGATAAAACTTTCAAAGAAGCGAAGATTGAAAATTTAGATTGGAATGGTTTGGTAAATAAAGAACAATACCGCCAAATTACGTGCGCGTATCTCAATCGATACGGGAACAAGGCAATTCAAAAGCTAAACAACCAGCAAATAGATTCTATTGCGCAAGCGATTTATTATTTCAAAAAAAACTGGAAAAGTGGATTAGATTTTCCTTTTGCAACCAACAGAAAGTTTTCAAAAAACATAGAATTTAAGCTTCAAAAAAATATTTTTCAAGGCGCTGATATTTGCGATACGACCAATAAATACGTGAAAGATCTATTTATTTTATTTCAGCAACTCGGCTGGCAATATCCAACAAAGATGAAATTAGAAGGCAATTTTTATACATTTACATTTTTTGATAATAATTTCTATACAAACTACTTTTTTGAAGTGCATTTTAATTGGTACGTCCAAAATGGATTTGTCGTTGTTCCTAATGAGATAGATACTAAAGTAGAAATTCAACCATTTATTAAGTTGAATAGAAGCGTTCAATATTCCATTTACAAATTGACTGATTGTTGTTATAGAGTAGATTATAGCAATCGGGCTGGCTCGTTTAATTGGATTATTTACAACGATGGAACGGTGGAATTTTATTGTCAGTCAGCCACTTGGGACAAGCTGGAGGAAATTGATGAAAAGCACTATCGTATGTTCGAAGATTGAGAGACGTTTTTATTTTTGTACATCAAAGCCCTGTAAGGGCGACATCTTTCCAGCGATGGGCGCAGTCCATCGCATCGAAAATAGAAATTCACCACCAACATCCAAGCCCTGTAAGGGCGACATATTTAAACATCTCAGTCTCAACAGTAAAAAATCAGGTTGTAAATCAAACGGAAAATCATAGTACTTGTAATGAGTTTACCGATGTAAAAAACATTTCAGTATGAATACAAAGCATTTTTGAGAAAATAACTACATTTAACCCTCAAAGATCCTAGGAATTATGAAGCTGTTTCAAATAATCTTGTTTTTATTCCCGTTTTCCTTGGTGGCGCAAAACTACCTTGGAAAGTCACCCAAAGTCATTGAAGCACGCGCAGCAAATTGCGCACCGCCAACGGCTACGACTTTTTTGCAGACCAACAATGTGAAAGCGATGGTGCACACGGCAGGAAATTTGTGGCAAGTTCCAGGACAAAATTACTCTCAATACGAAGTGCCGAAAAATTCTGGAATTATGGCGCTTTTTACAGCTGCCTTGTGGTTGGGTGGAACGGATATTAACGGGCAATTGAAACTCGCTGCTTTGCGTTATCGAAACGGCCAAGATTATTGGACAGGACCCATTTCGCAAGGTGCAGCAATTACTGATTATGCGACTTGCCAAAAGTACGACAAGCATTTTACGACAACGCAAGACATGGTGCGCGAATTTGATGCTTGGTATGAATCTGGATTGTATGATTTAGAAAATGGAACAAATACACAATCAGAGAATTTTCCAAATTATTCTGTGCCCAAAATCATCAAAGAGTGGCCCGCGCATGGAGATGTATCGTTGGGACAAGATTATTATTTAGCGCCGTTTTATGACAGAAATAATGACGGAAATTACGACTGGCAAAATGGTGATTTTCCTTGGTATGATATCAAAAAAGACAAAATTTGTAGCGTTGACAGAAAAGTAAGTCTTTACGGTGACGAAAATTTTTGGTGGATCATGAACGACAAAGGGAATATCCATACTGAAACGGGCGCTGATCCAATCGGAATGGAAATTCGCGCGCAAGCATTTGCTTTTGCAACCAACGATGAAATCAATAACATGACTTTTTACAATTATGAATTGATTAATCGCGGAACCCAAACTTTATACAATACTTATTTTGGTTTTTTCGCCGATGCTGCGCTAGGAGATCCTTTTGATGATTACGTGGGTTGTGACGTAAATCGCGGTTTGGCATACGTGTATAATGGAGATTCTTATGATGGTGATAACAGTGGATTTAAAGGTTATGGGGTCAATCCTCCAGCTGTGGGCGTTGATTTCTTCGAAGGTCCATTTCAAGACAATGACAATATCGACAATGCTTTTGGAATTGGCCTGAATGAAGCGCTCAACGGAATTGGTTATGGCGATGGAATTATCGACAATGAGCGCTTTGGAATGCGAAGATTTCTCTACTACGTGAATGCAGGTGGTGGCGGAAATCCAAATCAAACAGATCCGATTACAGGCTCAGATTTTTACAATTATTTGCGCGGATTTTGGAAAGATGGAACACCTTTTTATTATGGCGGAAGTGGATATATTGCCGATCAAGAGGCTGACCCAACAGTTCCGTGTGATTTCATGTTTCCCGGTGATACTGATCCTTTGGGCTGGGGAACAAGCGGAAATCCTCAAATTCCTTGGACAGAAGAAACCGCCGGAAATCAACCTTACGACAGAAGATTTGTGCAGTCAGCTGGGCCTTTTGTGCTGAAACCTGGCGCTGTGAATAATATTACTGTTGGCGTAGTTTGGGCGCGAGCAAACAGTGGCGGACCATTTGCTTCAGTAGAAGTATTGAGAAGGGCAGACGACAAAGCACAAGCATTATTTGAAAACTGTTTCAAAGTGCTAGATGGACCCTATGCGCCAGATTTAAAAATTCAAGAATTGGAAAATGAACTGATTTTAACACTTTCAAATCCAATAAACTCAAACAATGCCAAAGAGGATTACAAAGAATTTGATCCTTTCATTTCTGCCGCTGATTCTACGGCGGATAAATTTTATCACTTTCAAGGATACTTGATTTATCAAGTGACCAGTTCGTCGGTTTCAGCATCACAAACTGAAGATGTTTCGAAAGCCAGATTGGTGGCTCAATGCGATATAAAAGACAATGTTTCTACCTTGATTAATTTTGAATATGACGAAGAATTAGAGGTGGCAATGCCAGTAAAAAAAGTGCAAGGTGCAAACACAGGAATCAAGCACAGTTTCAGCGTAAATGAAGATTTATTTGCGCAGGGAAATAGAACCTTGGTTAATTTCAAACGGTATTATTATTTGGCAGTTTCGTATGCGTATAACAGTTATAAAAATTATGACCCTACCGATCCGGAGCAATTAGACGGACAGAAAAAGCCATTTTTGGCCAGTAGAAAAGCAACGATTGGAGAAATTAAAACAATTGAGGCAATTCCACATAATCCGATTCCAGAAGCTGGAGGAACCATTCAAAGTTTATTTTATGGTTCAACGCCGCAAATTACAAGATTAGACGGAACGGGAAATGGCAATAATGCATTGGATTTTACTGAAAGCACTTTAAATCAAATTTTAATCGACGGTTTTGTTGCTGCACCCAAATATGATTATGGTTCAGGTCCATTAAATGTAAAAGTTGTTGATCCACTGAATGTTGTCGGCGGATATTTTGAATGTAAATTCAGAAATTACCAAAATAGCGGGTCTAATCAATTCAATAATTATTATGGAACAGATTCCGCTTCTTGGGTGATTTACAGATATGATTCTGAGAACAAAGTAAACCTTTTAGATTCAGTAATATCAGAAAGAACCATCAAAAATCAAAATGAGCAAATCATTGCCAAATGGGGAATTTCTGTAGAGATTATTCAGAATAAATATTTCAAAGCAACAGATCCAACAGGGTCAGATGTACCACAATCATTGGAATACGACCGTTATACTTTACCTATTGAATCGACAATAGAATTCAAAGATTCGTCCAAAAGATGGCTTTCATTTATAAATGACAATGACAATTATTACCCAACAAATTGGATTTTATCAGGAGTTTACAATCCGATTGGCGCTGATACGGTGACCCAAACACCAGCTTATCTCAGTCCTAAGTTTTACAAAGATGAATTGGGGAAAGATCCTGATCAAAATTATGAGAAGATTTTATCTGGCGGTTTTGCTCCACATAATTTAACCGGATATCGCAATGAGTATAGCCCACTTTGTTATCCAACGGGTACCGGACTGTTGTCAACGGGCACCATCACTACAATTAGAGCGCGAAGCAGTATTTCTAGACTACCAAGTGTTGACATTGTAATTACTTCCGATAAATCAAAATGGACTAAATGCGCTGTGATTGAATTGGGAAGAGACGATGCGTTGAATGTTGGTCAAGCAAAAGCTGGAGGTTTGAGAAAAAGCCAAAGCTTAGATATCAAAGGAAATCCAATAACAGGGTATGGAATGGGCTGGTTTCCTGGATATGCAATTGATTTAGAAACAGGCATGCGATTGAATATGGCTTTTGGAGAAAATTCGTTCTTGGGAAGCGACAATGGAAATGACATGATTTGGAATCCTTCGGATAGAGTAGTGGATAATAACGGACGACCAATCATGGCTGGACAGCATCCAATCTACGTTTTTGGGTACAACATCAATGGCGAAGGTTGCCCATTTTATGATGGTTCGAATTGGGTCTACGATAGATTTTTTGAAAATACAGCTGCTTCATTAAAATCAGTTTACACAAGTTTATGCTGGATAGGAAATCCAATTTTAACGGAGGGTCAAACGCACCTTTCAACCGATGTAAAAATCAGAATTCGAGTAAACAAAGAGTACAATGATTTTACCGCAACAGGCGAAAATAGTGGAAAGCCGATGTATGCTTGGAGTATGGACGGTGTGAGAACCGTGACAGGAAGTCAAGATCAATTGGCTGAAACATTGAAATTGATAAATGTGGTTCCAAATCCATATTATGCTTATTCTCAATACGAAAAAAGCAGGTTGGACGCGAGAATAAAAATCACCAATTTGCCCGAGATTTGTACCATAAAGATTTACAATGTAACAGGAAAATTGGTGAAAACAATCAAAAAAGCAAATACAAATACCTACGAGGATTGGAATTTGAAAAATGACATTGGCATTCCAGTTGCCAGTGGCGTTTATTTAATTCACGTCCATGTTCCAGCTGTGGGCGATGCCATCGTGAAAGCATTTATAGGCATGCGAACTTCTGATTTGGAGAATATTTGATGAGGTTATTGAGTGATTTGATGATTAGTTGATTGGGAGATTAGTAGATTGGGAGATTGACTGCGTCGGGGCTTCGCGTTCACTTCGAGGTTGACTTCTGTTAATAATATGGCATGCCTAACGGTTCTGGTGGCGGAAAAATACGTGAGGTGTGGGAAAAACCATTAAAATGGTTTAGGAAAATCGTTTTGTTTGCGCTCCTAGGTGATGGATTAATCCATCACCTACGAAACGAAAACACATAAACATAATCGTTTCAACGATTTAATCATCGATCAATCCATGGGGTTTCTTGTTGGGGCGCAATGCATTGCGCCCCAACAACTGATCTCAAGAAAATTGAAAAGTCTTCTGTCTGATGTCTATGGTCTAATGTCTTCTGCCTAATATCTATTCCACAACAATCCTAACCGGCTGAATCGTTTGATTCCCTGAATTCAATTGAATAATATAAGTCCCCATCTGAAGAACTAATCCTTCGAAGGTGAATTGATTTTTACCTTCTAGGATATTTGTTGATCTCTGATGGATGATTTTGCCTGTCAAATCAGTGATTTGAAGTTGCGCATTGGTGAACATTTCAGTGCTTGAAATCTCAACCGTGAATTTGCCTTGCGTTGGATTTGGGAAAACTACCATGCCGTTTTCAGTATCTGAACACGAAACACTGATTGGACCAAATTTGCTTTCAGCGCCATCGAAATCTATTTGTCGAAGTTGATAATAATTAATTCCCTCAAATGGATTTGTATCAGCTTGCGCATATTCAATTAGATAGTTTGAATTTCCAGCAGCGCTTTTTTCCGCGACAGTTTGCCAATTGATTAAATCACGGCTTTTTTCTATAATATATTTGGCTGAATTTTGTTCAGAAGCAGTCGACCACTGAAGATTTAACAGCTCATCTTGGCAAGTTCCTTTAAAAGCAATCAATTCAATAGGCAATGCATTTGCACTGTTTGAGCCAACATTGAACCAGCTGAATCCAAGCATATTGGAAGCTGAAATGGTAAAATCAGCGTTTATTCCAACGGGATTTATATTATTTCCATCTCCGGCTACATTGTCATTCCAAGCAGAATGGTTGGATGATTTGATAATTCTAAGTACACTTAAATTGGTGACAGTAGATAAATTAAGTCCATGCAATGTGAGCGAATAAGCAGTTGAATTCAAATTTCCACCAGATGGAGCAATCGACCAATATCCTTCATCTTCGTAATTGTTAATATATGCACCATTTATAACTGCTGGAAGTCCTTGGTTTCCGATTGGACAAATGCCAGGAATATATTCTGCAGTAATCGTTCCACCAGTTGTTGGATTTGCTGTAAAATTAACTTGCGCAAAGCGATTATTGGTTGTATTTCCAACAGGGAAAATTCCAGAGGCTATTGTTGCATTCGCCGTTGCAGAAAAATATCTCTGCAAAGGTCCAACAACGCTACCAGCCGTCCAATTTAAACTTCCAACGGATGTGGTTGAGGTTCCAACAGTAAGTAAATTGGCTGTTGTTGTAACGATATTTCCAGCAGTCATTGTCATTGTATTTGCGACTGTTGTTGGGTTGCTTAGCGTTAACGAATTGCCAGATTTATTGACAGATAGATTATAGAAATTAGAAGCATTATTTCCTCCAATACTTTGTGCTGTATTGCCTGTGAAGTTCACAGTTCCTGTTCCAGGAGTAAATGTCCCATTGTTTGTCCAATTTCCGTTGACATTCATTGTTCCAGTTGTTGCAGTCAAAGAAGCACCTGTTTCAATGATCAGATTATTGAAATTAACCGTATTTGTTAAAATAGTTGGTTGATTGGCAATACAAGAAGCTGCAGCAGGAATGATAACATTTGAAGCCGCAACGGGCAATACAGAAGCCGCGATGTAGTTTGTTCCATTGTATTGATTCCAGTTGGCAAGGGTTGTCCAATCAGAGGAACTGGTTCCTCTCCAGATAATATTTCCTGAAACAGGAGTTGAAATCAATGTTGGATTTGTAACAGAAATTGTATGAACGGGAGAATTTCCAATACATGAACCATTTGTAACAACAGCGCGGTAATATCTTGTCGAGAATACATTCCCAATGATAGCCCCTGTGAGGGTTGCAGTTGTTTGACCAACGATGTTTGCAAACGTGATGTTATCGGTAGATGATTGCCATTGAAATGTACTTCCTGCGCTCGTTACCGCAACATTTGCTGGATTCGTTCCAACGCAAATAGTTTGATTGGCAGTAATTGTAGATCCACCATTAATGGTAGCAGTAACCGCCAATCGGTTGGCAGAAACGCAACCAGTTGTTGCATTTCGCACAGCGACATAATAGATTGTTGTAGCAGAAATTGTTGGTGTAGTGTAACTTGCCGTTCCTTGTGAAAGCAAAGTTCCTCCAGTTGCTGCATCATACCAATCTAAAATTAATCCTGCAGATAGTGTGCTTGTAAATGTCACTGTCCCTGCTCCACATCGGCTTTGGTTTGGAACAATTGCACTTGCTGTACTTCCACTTAATAAAAAAGTTCCAGAAGTTGTAAATGTATGAATTGTATATCCAGCAACTTGAGTTATTGTTCCTCCCGTTGCAGCAGGAAGACCTAAATATTTTACTATAACTATTCCTGGACCTCCTGATTCTGCTATGAAATTATTCGAAACCACCTTACATTGTCCACCTCCACCGTAGGATGCTTGACCACCACCATTTCCATTTGCCCCCTGAATATTAGCAGTGGTGCTTAGACCTCCTCCGCCTCCACCTCCTGCATACCAAACTGCAGTTCCAGATATTGAGTTTTGTATACCATTTCCACCATTTCCCGGGTTATAAGGTCTAAATGCACTGCTTCCACAACCCGAAGAAGTTCCGCTCGTTCCTGCAGCTCCAGCGCCTCCGCCTCCGCCTCCAGAAACTTCTCCACCACCACCGCAACGTGAGTTTCCACCAATATTTCCTTGACCCGCGGTGGCAGTTCCTCCGAATCCTGTATTTGCAGAACTTGATTGGTTTGCACCACCACCTCCAGATCCTCCATTGTAACCATTTTGTTGCGCGCCACCATAACTCCCGCCGCCACCGCCACCGATAGCTACGGAAGTACTTCCAAAGGATGAATTTGTGCCACTTAATGCATGAACACCAGTTCCTGCATTATTACTCCCAGGAGCTCCCCCTGCACCCACAGTAACGGCAGTAGATGATCCCCCTACAAGATTTACCGATGGGACGCTGATGTAGCCACCCCCGCCGCCGCCGCCGCCTCGAAAAAAACCTGCTCCTCCACCCCCAGCAATTACAAGTAACTCTACATTTTTATTTGAAGCGACCAATGAGGCATCAGCAGGAATTGAATTCAATGTAATTAAAACATCATCTGTCGAAACACAACCTCCATTGGTAATTGTCCAACGCAGTGTGTATGAATTTCCAGCAACGCCAGAGAAATTGGATGTTGGACTAGAAAGTGTTGTAATAGTGCCTCCAGTTCCAGAAACAATACTCCAAGCACCTGTTCCGGTTGTTGGCGTATTTCCAGCAAGGGCAACGCTTGTTAAACCACAAGTTGAACTTCCAGTTTGATCAGCACCTGCATTTGATACTGTCGCAGGAGCGAAAATATTCACAACGCCAGAAACAGCGCTTGTTACTGCTGGAGT
>CAMDFX010000022.1 GCA_945897805.1 Chryseobacterium gleum | reverse complement strand
TATTTTGAGGTGCTGACTATCAATTTACGTTAAACATCAAAATAATCTTTACACCTTAGATTTTTACTTTTCTTTCCTTGATGAAAGTAAAGTAACAAAAGAAAATCAAGTCTTCGTGATTGAACTTGCTTCCGTAAACTACAGCATTTTTAAAACTTCTAAAAAGTGACTTCTATCGATGAGCTATCGCTATCTCAATCGTTTACACTTTTCAGTGCGTTTCAAAAACCGTCCAATCACTAGGACGGATATCTTCTACAATATCGATTTTGTTTAAAAACCTTGGATTTAAGATCTTTTATTTCAGGCGATGAATTACAGAACTATCATTCCGCAAATTTGAATTTCCTCAACGAAAAAATAGTCTCAGCACCTCAAAATACTTGTAATGAGTTTACCGAAGTAAGTTTTACCCGAGTTTACATGATTTGAAATCAGAATCAGAAAAAGTTTTATGTTGTGCTTTTAAACATAAGTTGATAGCTATTTTCAATGTCCAAAATTTCAATTTCTGTTAACGCTACAAATTCTTGTTCCTTTGCACGGTTGGACAATTTCCCGTCGTTTTGCTCCAAAAATCTCGTTAAAAGTGAAATCATAGAGTCTGGCATGTCATATTCGCTTTCTAGTAAGCTTTTGAATTCATCAAATTGTTTCAAATAGTTAATTTCTTCAGGAATAATCTTTTCTATTGTTTCGTCCACGCAGTCGTATAAAAATTCTGCCTGTTTTGTAGCATCGAAGTAGCGATAAAAATCGATTGTATCGTTCAAAACCTCTACGTTGTGATTTTTAGATTCATTCCACTCAATAAAATCTAAAAGCGGAAGGGAATAGTTTTCCAACGTCTTACGGTAGTCAACAATTCGATTTAGAATTGCTGCTGAAACTGGAAAGATAATTCCTTGTTCTGCAAAATTTTTCTTAGCCAAAACATGGTGAATCAAATAGCGGTGAATTCTTCCATTTCCATCTTCAAATGGATGAATAAACACAAAGCCAAATGCAATCATTGCGGCACTTAAAACTGCATCAAAATCACTATTAATCAAGTTATTGTTTGTTTTAATTAGACCGCTAATTAATGACTGAATATCTTGCCACTTGGCAGAAATATGATCTGGAATTGGCTCACCCGTTTCTCTGTCGTGCACGCCTACGAAACCACCTTTTTTTCTCAGACCCATTTCTAAAAAACGGGGATTTTCAATCACCAATGCTTGCAAACGATTTAATTCTTCAATAGAAAGTTCTTTCATTCCTGCTTGACCAATCGCCTGCCCCCAGCGAGATGCGCGCTTACTTTTTGGACTTTCTCCTTCAATGGTGAATGAAGCCTTGGAATCTTTTAACAGTAAAAACGCGGAAGCTCGTTGCAAAACATCTTTTCGGATGCCTTTTATATTTGTTTGATTTTTTTGCGCAAGATTTTGTTGAATGTAATTTTCTAATTTCTGTGTTTTAAAAATTAAAGGACAAAAATCAACTGTTCCTGGGAGGTTTTCCTTAATTCGATGGCGACTAGAAATTCTTACAAAATTATCAGCATACTGTAGTTTTGCGTCAAGAAGTAGGACGAAATTTCCCGATTTAAGATCTGCTATTGGCAATTTTTTCTGCATTAACCATTCGTACAAAAACCAAATTTTGCGACTGTATTGACCTAAAGGTTCTATTCGGACTAAATCAATAATCTCATCTTCTTTGAGTTGTTCAAATAGCTTTTTTAAAACAAGTAAGTTAATCCCCTCATATTTGAGTGCAAATACCAAATTGTCATAAATTGTTTCTTTAGGAGTGTAGCTAGGAGAAAACACTTGCCAATTATCTACTTTGTAATTTCTTTTTTTAGTGCTAATAAGAGATAATAAATTTGGTGTTGTAGCTTGTAAGTGATACCTATTTAATAGCACAGCATAACCTACTAAATACCCTTCTTCAGGTGCTGAAATACCAGAAAAACTGCTTACAAATGGATAAAAACATTTAATTTTCATTGGTTTTTAGATAAAACACTTGCAAAAATAGAAAAAATAGTTACAAATTGAAATAAACATTTAAAAAATTAACTTTTTTAGGAAAAACGTTTATTTCTATTCAATAACAACTTGCACTTAATGAAAAAGATATTCGAAAAATATAAAATGCAGACTTCGAGTGCCAAATTCAGACTTCGAGTGCCTCAGTCTGCAATTGTGTGTTTTCGAAGCCAAATGCAGACTTCGAGCGCCAAATGCAGACTTCGAGTGCCTCAGTCTGCAATTGTGTGTTTTCGAGTGCCAGTTGACTTAGTAAAGCTTGTAAGATATTCACCATGAAAATTCAACCTGATTATAAAAATCGCCTCAATTTCACAAAAGAAACGAACAATTATTAGCCAGATTTGTTAATGATCAAAATTGAATTCAAGTCAAGCTTATCTGTTTTAAGTATTTCGTTTTGTGCAAATGAATAATAGTTTTTCTTAGATTTTTATTTTTACTCAACGAAAGATACAGTTCCCTCAAAATGATGCTTCACTTTTGAACTATTGTAGAAAGAAATGCGTCTTTAGAAAAAATTAGTCATCCTATAAAAACCAAAAAAATGAGGAAACTCAATTCAATGCTTGTAACATGCTGTTTAATGGCACATTCTGCTTTTTCACAAACACCTGTTTCGGGAGGAATTTATCAAAACACCAATTGGACACTCGCTGGTAGTCCGTATATTGTAACTGGATCAATTGTTGTTTTCCCCGGAAATACATTGAATATTGAACCAGGCGTTGAAATACAAATCGACAATCAAACGAATACCGATATTTACATTGAAACCCGTGGAACGATAAATTGTGCCGGCACAGATGCACTTCCAATTAAAATCTACGCTTTGTATGATACTTTAAATAATGTGGGATGGCGAGGATTTTATTGTACTAGTACTCAAGGAGGTGTTTTGAATGCAGATCGCTTCCACATTTCAAATGCCCAAGCACCATTTGGTTATGAAACTGCATTGAATAATTACCAATATACCAATTGTAAATTCAGTCATTGTTTTCAAGCAGTTACGGTTGCCAATTCAGTGAACTTGAGTAATTGTCAATTGATTGATAATGAAGTTGCAGTTTATGGCTGGTCTTACTTTACGATTGATAATTGTTTGTTTAAAGACAATACAACGTCTATTTATGCCTACAGCACTGCCTTGCAAATGACCAACTGTAATTTTATTGACAATCAGATTGGTTTAACTTTTGCGGCCAATGTTTATGATTCTATTTACATTTCCGATTGTCAATTTCAGAATAATGGTGTAGCAATCAATTATCCGAACAATGGAAAAGTTCAAAACTGTTACTTCAGTGATAATACAACAGCCATTCAAGCAGCCTACAATTGTGAAATTTTGAATAATGAGTTTAATTACAACGAGCTGGCTTTGGAAGCGTCTGTCAATGCAGATATTCACAACAACCAAATCAACAATAATATGGGCGGATTGCTGATTTCAAATGTTTCTGCGGCGCAAGATAGCCCGCTGATTTATGACAACGAAATCTGCAGCAATATCAATTTCAACGTGAATAATAATACCAATATGAATTATTCATTGTTAAGCAATTGCTTTTGTGGATTAGATTCTTCAGCTATCGAGGATTATTTGATTGATGGCTACGATGATATCACCAAAGGTTTGATTAATTACACACTTTATGATACTACTTGTACTTCAATCTTAGGACTTGTTTTAAAGTTTGGGGATCAAACCGCAGGGATTTCAGAATCAATCAATTCCGCTATTACTTACACCAATCCAGTTTCAGATTTCTTGGTGTTTTTCCAAGAAAATGAAATAGACCAATTGCAGATTTCAAACGTAAATGGCCAAATCTTTTTGGTGAATGCTGTAAATGCAAATGTATTTGACTTACGATTCTTAAATGCAGGAATATACTTTGTTCAAGGAATCAAAGACAATGAAAAAACACAAATTTATAAAGTAGTAAAACAATGAAAAAATTAATCGCACTTTTCATTTTATTCTCCGCAACGAATTCATTTTCACAAACATCCGTTTCTGGAGGCATTTTTCAAAACACCACTTGGACGGCCGCTGGAAGTCCGTATTTAGTAACGGGTTCCATAGTTGTTTTTCCAGGGAAAACGTTGACCATTGAACCTGGATGTGAAGTTCGCTTTACGGCTGATTATTCATTTAATAATGGAAATTTTCAATATTTGGAAGTCAGAGGAACATTGATTGCACTCGGTACTGATGCCAATAGAATTAAATTTACTAGCAGCGATACAACCGATGCGTTTTACAACTGGCAAGGAATCAGCATCAAAGGAAGTCAAGGCGGAACTTGTCAGCTAGATAGAATAGAATTGCACAATGCTTGGTATGGAATTTACAATGATATCTCGGAGCCAGGAGTGACTTATAACTTTACAAATTGTCGATTCAAAAACAACAATTATGCGTTGCAATTAAATGCAGATTTAAACTTCACGAATAGCACTTTCGAAAAAAATGGCGTTGCAAAAGCGGCACAAATATCATACGGTTCAGTAGCAGCAACCAATTGTCAATTTACGCAGAATATCTGTTCTATGACTTGGTCGTCGAGTGGTATCAACTTAAACAATTGTGTATTTACAGGAAATACGAATAACCTCATCGGATGTCCTGGAACTATTCAAAACTGCAGTTTTATCGGCAATGAATTTGGATTTACAGAATCGTCTGCTTTGCAAATTTCTAATTGTTTGTTTGACGGAAACAATTTTGCCATCGACGAAAGTGGCTCTTCAAATATCTCGAATTCTATATTCACCAACAATGCTATTGCAGTGAAGCTTGGGGAAAATTCAAACTTAACAAACAACTCAATTACCGGAAACGGCGTTGGTGTGCAAGTGCGCGGAATGAACCCAAATACAACTCAAATAATTGATAATCAATTGTGCAACAATTTAAATTACAACCTTGAAAATTTGACAGACAAAAACTTTCAAGTAAACACGAATTGTTTTTGTTCCACAGACTCAACGACCATTGAAAATGGAATCTACGATGGATACGATGACATCACCCGAGGTTTAGTGAATTATGCAATTTATGACGATTCTTGTTCATCGATTGTTAGTTTTGTTACGAAAGTAGTACTTATTGGTTCTGCTGGACTTGCTGAAGAAAGTTCAACGATTAAAATTTGGCAAGCAAATAATGATTTACACCTTCTTATTGAGAATGAAATGGACATTCAAATTTTAGATATAACAGGAAAAGTTTTAATGGAAAAAACAATCGAGCAAGGTGAAACTGTGGTTCAAATCAATTTTCCTGCAGGCATTTACATGCTTTCAGACCAAAATGGTAATCGCCAGAAATTTTATTGTGGGAATTGAGAGTATTAACCTGAGTTCGATTATTAAAACAAAGTCAAAATTAATTTAGCTACTTGGTTGTTAGGCAGATTTTATAAGGGATAACGAGTTATCACGTTAAAATCTAACGAAGGAAACAAGTTGTTAAATTAAGCAAGAAATACGCAAGTTCACCAATTGAAATCATTTAAAATTGGCAACGAAATAACTTAAATATTCAGTTAATTTGGTTGACAAATAATACGGAAGATTCATTAAAAAATACTTTTTACCACTTCTTGTTGCATGTTCCTCGATGCTAAATTTCCCTGCATACATGCGAACAGCATAAGGGTGAGAAGCGGCTTCAATAAATTGATGCAACGATTTCATTTTACCTTCTTTACCTGATTTTATTTCTATTGGAATAACCATTTTATTAAATTGTACTACAAGGTCAACTTCAGCAGAAGATTGATTTTTTTCGCGTACCCAAAATATTGGTTTCACTGATTTTATGGTATTTAAAGACATTAATTCCTGCGCCACTAAATGCGGAATTATCGCTCCTTTATAGGCACTATTCAGATCTTCCATAGCAAGCATTTCGACCTGAATATTTAATTCATGATTGATGATTCCAGTGTCTAGAAATTGAAGACGCGGAGACTTTTTTAAATCAGGAAGCATGGGAGGAGCCGTATCAGTGGTTGGGTAAATAAGTTGAATCACCTTGGCGTCATCGAGATTTCGAAATGCTTCAGCAACTTCCCTCGAACGGTAATTCGAGTTTCCGAAATTTTGAAACTTAATTCTTGCATCTAATCCAAAATGAGCACTAGCCATGATATGTCTGATGATTCTAGCTTCAGAATTGTTGTTCGCATATTTAACAACATCTTCTTTGTATGTTTCCCAGATACTTTCGTAAATGGTTGGCAAATCAGCAATATTATTTGTTTCCACATATTTTCGAACAACTTCAGGCATACCGCCAATAATAGCATATCGATTAAATATGTCCAATAAAGCTTGATGCGCAACTTCTCTGACGGGAACAATATTAAGTTGTTCTAAGACTGCATTTTTATTGTTAGCAAGCAGAAACTCAGGAAAATTGATTGGAAATAGATACAACATTTTGACCCTTCCCACCGGAAAACTTTTAACTTTTCGCATCGCATGTTCGAGCAAAGAACCTGCAGCAATTACATGAATTTCAGGTTCTTTTTCATAAAAATACCGCAACATTGCTATCGCTTCTGGCGTTTCTTGTATTTCATCAATAAAGATAATGGTATCTCCTTTTTCAGCTGTTGAGATGTTATATGATATAAACAGTGCTTCAACAATGTCGTTTATATTTTCGAAATTTGTGAAAAACCGTCTATCTTCAGCAATTTCCAGATTTAGTAGAATCCTGTTTTTATAACTTTTTGCAAATTCATAAATTAGCGTTGTTTTACCAACTTGTCTTGCCCCTCTCAAAATTAGGGGTTTCCGATTGGAACTGTTTTTCCAGCTCAATAGTTCCCCAAAAACATGTCTTTCTATATTCATTGTTATTCAACTTTGATGACAAATGTAACAAAATAAGGGTAAAAAACAATAATATTGTAACAGAATAAGGGTAAAATGATAATTTTTTTGTAACAGAATAAGGGTAAAATTAATTAGCAAATTGCAGATTAGAAGATTACAAATTATTGTAATACTCATAATCTATTAATTTTTCAATCTGAAAATTTGAAATTAACTTTGATGACAAATGTAACAAAATAAGGGTAAAAAAACAATAATATTGTAACAGAACAAGGGTAATATTAAATAAAATTGTAACAGAATAAGGGTAAAAGTACAACTATTAAAACCCTAACCATTGATGATTACTCGATTTTCCGTGATTGTTCTATTCAAAACTTCAAGGTGCTTCGTTTTTGAAATAATCTTCCTAAGTACAGAAATCCGGATCATGTCAATTTTTAGGTACTTCGATTTCATATTCGCAGGTGGGGTTTTGAATGATTTTAGTTCTTCTGAATTGTATTCCATTTTGTTCGATTTTACTCCGGTAAACTCACCACAAGTATTTGGGTTTATTGGGGTTTAAAATTCTGCGCTTTCATCACCACGTAATAACAACGCTGTCAATCTCTTTCATTAATCTATCAGTATCAAATAGAGCGACAATTATTTTTGAATAATTTCTAAAAAGTACCTAAAACCCACAGTTCGTTTAGCACTTCCGTCATATTCTTGTTTACTACTTATCTTCATAAACTCGGCTTGATCAGACCAACTTCCACCTTTTACAATATTTCTGTCTGATAGCATTTCTGCACCGTTACCACTCATGTTATACAATCCAAAATTATTTGGGTAAAAAGATTTAACAGGAGCAGTTTTATCTGGTGTATTTGTAATTGATCCTGCAATGCCCAAACTATCATTTGTAGGAATTAAAAAATTACACATTAAAAGTCCCTTTTTGTTTATTAATTCATTGCCTTTCCATGGATAGATGGCGCCATTGTCTTTACCACTTGCAGCCATAATCCATTCTTGTTCTGTAGGAAGTCGAAATTTTACCTTTTTATATTTTTTGAAATCACTTGAATTGTATTCGTCAGTTAACCATTCACAAAACTTGATGGCGGCCAAATGACTGATATTTAAAACAGGATAGTTGCCGAAAGCCGGGTTGTTATGATAAAACGTTGTGTAAAGATTATCATTTGACAATGAGTCGTGCCATTTTGTTGAGTCAATTTGCGCAATTTCTAAGATGTCGTTTTTTTTTGTCGTTTTCAAAGAATTGATAAAGCAGCTATATTGTTTATTAGAAACCTCAAATTTCGAAGCATATAAACTGTCATTGACTTTGGCCAATGAATGGTTTACCTCCTTGATGTTCATTTGTCCAAAACTAGAAAAACCAATTTGAAATGCTAATAATAATAAAATGTTTCTCATGTTTTTATATATTTTGACTGTATTTGAAAACCTCTAAACTTAACTGACAGGATTTTGGTTAAAGATAACTTCCAATGGATCAATAGAATCTCTCGGATCTTTTTCTATTGTTTTTCCTCTTTTAACATTACCTTGCCCACCGCAATAAGGACAAGCGCCTTGTTTCCATCTCGTTTCCATTCCCAAACGCTTTATGTCATTGAGGTCAACAAAGCCTTTGCCCAAGCAGCGAGGACAAAGCATTTTTTGGTTCTCTTGTTTGTTTTGATAAGAATATTTTGCAATTTTTTCGTTTGTATGATGAATATGCTCCAGATAATTTATGATTTCACCTATCGAGAAAAATAAAAGTGATAAAATTAATCCAATGGATGCAATCTTAAAATACGGATGATTGGGCCATTCCGAGAGTTTTGTAAAACTTATTTTAAAAACTTCAAATAAACCCCAAGAAGAAAATAAAGTTCCCAAAATTCCAATCAATCGAAATATGCCCCATGTTTTTGTTTTAGCATTCCCGAAAGTATACCTATACATATAGAAGACAAAAGCCATAGCAAAAACATTCCAAAAAAGATTAGTTAAGAAAGAACCAATAACTGATCTACCAAAAATTAAAAAAAGCGATGATATCACAAGAAGAATAAGCCATATCCACCAATATTTCATTAAAAATTTGGTGATTTTTTCCGAATTTATTTTTTCCATCTTTGTATGTTTATTTTTCAAATCTACAAAAATTAAAAATTAATTAGCATTATATGAGACTAAAAAAAGAATTTAATTGATTTAAAAACACAGAGGGTTAGACATTATCTGGGATATTCAGATGAAAATCTGTAAGTAGAATTATTTGAAAGTTGATTTGTTTCAAAATAAATTTTTAGTTTTGATTAAAATTTTAAATTACAATCAACGAGGATAACAAACCATTTTAAATAAAGTGATTCCTTGTGAAAGATATGAAATACGAAAGTCAATTTTTAAATTCAAAATACTACGAATTATGGGAAAAATTAAAAATATTTTAATAACTATTTTTTCATCAATAGCTTCATTTGCGTGTATCATTCTTATCGTCAGAGGTGACTATAAGATTAATATATCTGGTTTACATGGAATTGGTAATTTACTTCTTTTTATTGTCGAAGTGGCTTTTGGCTTTATACTTTTATCCTTGATTGTATTCATTCCATTTGTTATATTCAAGGGTTTAAGAGAAAGTGGAGACGATAAGAAACAAGTGATGGAGGTTGGGAAATATTATGCAATTATTTTTGTAGCATTATCAATTTTTGCAATTGCAGGAAGTTTATTAAGAGGACTTAATTAAACAATCCCCTAAACTACCTCAAAACAAGTAATCGCAAAATAGTACAAATAAAGTAACTGTTTTCTTTTATTTACTTATATAACTTGCACTTGCTGTTTTTCACAAATACAACATTAAACATTTGAAAACAGATGCTTGTGCAATATTAGCGCTTAATTTAGAAAATAAAAAAACCAGATGAAAACATTTTTAATTACCATACTTTCTTTGTTCTTTTTTAGTGCAGTTTACGCCCAAGATGTACAAACCGCTCAAATAATTTGGCAAACAGAAAATTTAAATACTCGTGTTTTTAGTAATTCAGAAAAAATTCTTTTTGCAAAAAACAAAGAAGAGTGGACTTTAGCCTGCAAAAAACAAAAGCCCGCTTGGTGTTATTATAATTTCGAGTCAAGCACAGAGGCTACTTATGGCATATTTTACAATACTTATACTATCAATGATGCTCGAAATTTAGCACCCAAAGGTTGGATGATACCGACCGAAGCTATGCTAAGGAAACAAATCAAATATACCCCTGATTTCCAAGAACTAGGCAAAATTTTCATTTCCAAAAATAAAACACTTCCCTGTAATTCTTGTAAAAATTACGCCTTATTAAATGATGATGGATTTTTTGCTCAAGAGGGTATTTGCATTGGAATGAAAGACAAAAAGTACTTAACCATTTCACCAAAAGGCTTTATCAAAATAAAAGAATTTGATAATTGGGGGGAAGGTTTCCAAATTAGATGCGTCAAATTGAATGAGAAATTTGTAAACGAAACCGCCGAAGCATCAATTTCAACAATTACAATAAATGAAAAAACATGGATGACTCAAAATTTGAGAGCAAAGACCTTTCAAAATGGAGACTCTATCTTGTTCATTTCTAACAGTAAAGATTGGGAAACAGTGAATACAAAAAGTATTCCTGCATATTGTTTCAAAGATTTTGATTCATTAAATGAATATGAACATGGGTTTTACTATAATTATTCAGCCATTTTGGACAGTAGAAAATTAGCACCAAAAGGCTGGAGATTAAATACAAAAGAGGATTGGGAAGCATTGCAAAAAAGTTACCCTGACACAATCTCTTTTGTCCAAGCGATTGTAAGTGATAAATATTATCCCGATGGTAATAATAGTTCAGGTCTAAATTTAATTCCAGAAAGCAGAGTGAATTTATACGGGATGTTCACAGGTGTTTCTCTTATTTGGTGCCCCTCAAAGGACTTTAGTACAAATACATTTTATTATTCTTCTACTTTTCAATTCTTAGGAGGTAAATCCTTTTCTTATTCTCAAGAAGATTACGCTTCAGGACTGCCTGTGAGATGTATTAAGGAAGACTGATTTTCGACAATTAAACTTTAAAAAATTAAACAATAACTTTTGAAAAATAAATATTAGCATTATGAAACATTTAATTTTCCCCATTTTATTATTTGCAACAAGTTTTTCTTTTACCCAAGAAATCAAAGACAAAACTGCACTTTATAGCGCATCAAAAAACAACGCATTAGGTTTATTGATGGATGTTCAAGAGGGCCAAGAAGATTTTTTATTTTACAACCAAAAACAAGTTATTTCAACCATTGGATGCGAAAACTGTAAAGTGAAAGCAAGAACAATTTTTGAAACAAATCCGGATAAAGTGGTTTATTTAGATTCATCTGAAGTTTTATTTGAAAAAATAACAACTGGAGATTCAAGCAATTGTTTTGGAATGTCCTCTTTTTTTGTCAAAAATGCCTTATTTGTAACCGTAAAAATAAAATGGGCTCCAATTGCTCCAATCACCATTGAATTTTACAGTGAGGACAAAAAATTGCTGGTTGAACGAGATTTTAAACTGAAATATTATTAATTCATTACAATCGAAAAAATGACGATTATCGAACGTAAAAAATAAATCTGCCATTTTCTGCGATTCCTTATTTGACAGGGGCTTGTGGAGGGAGAATGTGGACTATTTATTCCTGAGAAGGGATATTTCGTTAGATAGTTTTGGTATATCTTTCTGAATAATAGCCGAGATCATCTCAGGTTCGACTGAGTCGTATGCATGAGCAATAATATTTCTTAACCCAATGATGTTTTTGATTGAGGAGATTTGAATTGATGGACTTATTTCAGTAATATTTTTGATTGCTTCACCAAGAATTTCTAAATCCCTTTCTATAGCTCTTTGCAAAATTATATCTGACTTAAAAACGTTGAAATTATTATCTGTTTTGGTCTTTATTGCTTCAATTTCTACAATAATACTTTCCACATCGAGAAGATATTTAAGTAGTTTAAGCTGCATACAATTCTACTTTTGTTTTCTTAATTTCTTCAATTAACACAGAATTCTTCAAAGACTTTTCGGTGACTAAATCAATTTTTCTTCCCAATAGGTCTTGTAATTTTTCTAAGAATGAGAAGTAATTATCTGCATAGTCCAATAAGTAAAGATCATCTGAAAACTGAACCAAAAAATCGATATCACTTTCTTCATTCATTGTTTCCTTTGCAGCCGAACCAAATAAAGCAATCGCAGATACACAATGTAATTTACTCAAAGCAATTATTTGTTCAATTTTATCTTCTACTATTTTTATCATTTCAAGTCAAATATACAAAAAATGATTATCAAATCGAATAAAATGAAAAAAGCGCCAACCAGAGGGAAGCGCTTAAATCTATGTGGGCGATAGGTCTGAATTATCGAACTTGTTGAGGCAGGATGCAGAAAGGATTACCTTGGAATTAGAAAAGTAAATTATTTATGCATGAGAATGTCATCATGTATAAATATATTCAATATATTTACATGAAAATAAGATTAAGTTAAAATACTATACATGACAAAAAAAGGAAGTAGCGTAAAAGATAACAATGAGACTCCATTTAATGATCTGCCCACATTGCCCCCAGCAAAGGAATTAATTGAATCCGTAATTATTTTGAAGCAATTGGTAAAATCCTCAGTTGCACTTGCTGAATTAAAGGGAATAGTAAATATTTTACCTAATCCAGAAATTTTACTTAATGCGGTTATCCTAAAGGAAGCAAGAGCAAGTTCAGAAATAGAAAATGTAATAACTACTCAAGATAAATTATATCAAGCATTATCGGCAAAAGGTGATCAAATCGATACTTCCACCAAAGAAGTATTGAGGTATAGAGAGGCAATGTTATTTGGATACCGAACAATCAAGAAAAAAAACATCCTAACAGTCAATACGATTATTGAAATCCAGCAAATTCTTGAAGAGAATAATGCGGGTATCAGACAACTACCAGGAACTGCATTGAGAAATTCAGCAACGGGAAAGGTTATTTATACCCCACCCGATAAATCAGATGTTATCAATTCGCTTTTGCGCAATATGGAAAAGTTCATCAATCTTGATGAAAACGAAATTCCTCAATTGATAAAAATGGCTATTCAACATTATCAATTTGAGAGCATACACCCGTTTTATGATGGAAATGGACGCACAGGACGGATTATTAATATTCTGTATCTCATTATGTCTGGTCTGTTGGAACAACCCATCTTATTTCTTAGCGGTTACATCATTGAAAATAAGTCAGAATATTATCGTTTACTCCAAGAGGTACGAACGAATAATAAATGGGATGGCTGGATTCTTTATATCTTGAAAGGAGTTGAAATAACTGCTCAAGCAACAATAAATCAGGTTACAGAAATTAATACGCTTTTTGAACAGACCAAGGAAAAGGCAAGCAAGGAGATTCCGAAAATATACAGCAAAGAATTGATCGAATTACTTTTTGAGCATCCGTACAGTAAAAGTGAATATTTGGAAAATCGATTGTCAATCTCACGTATTACTGCGGCAAAATACCTCAAGGCACTTGAGAATATTGGAATTCTGAAGTCAAAAAAGGTGTGGAAGGAAACACTATATATCAATACTGCACTTTTTGAACAATTAAAAAAGTATTGAAATAAATTAGAAGTTCTAAACGAAAAAGCCCCTTTTTGAGGGGCTTTTAAGGTAATGTGGTCCCACTTGGAATCGAACCAAGCACCTACTGATTATGAGTCAGTTGCTCTAACCGAATGAGCTATAGGACCTTTCCCTTTCGAAAAATCTATCGGGGTGCAAATATACAAATCTCTTCTTGAAACGCAAAGATTCGCATTAGAAATCTATTTGAAAACTAAAATCCTTGCAAATCAAATGATTCGGAATCGACCATTTCGACCATCCTTTTCATTTTCTTTTGAATTACTTTGAAATGATGCTCGTCTTCTGGCGATACGAATGTCAGCGCTTCGCCACTCGCTTCTGCCCTTCCCGTTCGACCGATGCGATGCACAAATTCTTTGGGCGATCTCGGTAAGTCATAATTGAAAACAAAAGGCAAAAATTGAATGTCAATCCCTCTGGAAATCAAATCTGTTGCAACCAATACACGCGTGCGACCAGCTTTGAAATTGGCCAAAGATTTAGTTCTCGCCTCTTGACTTTTCTTGCTGTGAATCGCTACAGCGTTGATTCCGTTTTTCTGTAATTTATCGGTTACTTTATCCGCTTGAAAAATCGAACTGGTGAAAACCAACACTTGTTGCATGTTTTTGGATTTAATCAAATAGCGCAACAACGGCCCTTTTTGTTCTTCCGAAACGCGATACGCTGCCTGCTGAATCAATTCAATCGAGTTTTCTTCAGCTTCAATTTTAATTACTTCTGGATTTTGCAATAAAATCTGCGTCACCGCTGAAACATCTTCATTTAAAGTTGCTGAAAAAAGTAAATTTTGTCTCTTTTTAGGTAAAACAGACAAAACACGATTCATTTCCTTTTGGAAACCTAAATTCAACAATTTATCCGCTTCATCAAGCACCAACGTTCTGCATTCGTGCAATTTCACTGCGTTGGATTCAATCAATTCAATCAATCTTCCTGGAGTGGCAATCAACACATTTACGCCCATCATCGCTTTCATTTGCGGATTGATGGAAACGCCACCATACACTGCCATGGAACGAACATCCGAATTCATCGCAGAAGTGAATGTATGGAAAACGGCTTGCACTTGAATCGCCAATTCTCGCGTTGGAAGTACGATCAATGCTTGAATATTTCGATTGCGTTCTAACTTTTTGTCTGCCAATTTATTCAAAATCGGAAGCGCAAAACTCAAGGTTTTTCCGGATCCTGTGGGCGCAATAACCAAAACGTCTTTCTGTGTTTGAATCGCTGGAATTACTTTCTCCTGAACAGGATAAGGCCGTTCATATTTTAATTCTGTCAGCGTTTTAACTAAAGCTTCTGATAATCCAAAAGAAGAAAATGGCATAAAATAATTTTGTGTAAACTTCGCAACTTGCGCAACACAAAAGTACAAATATCAAACGGGGAAAATTGCGAAACTTTTAATTCGCACCTAATTTCCGCATTCTTAAAGTAGCGAACAACAAAATTGTCAACAACCAAGTGGCAAAAATCAAGTGGGAAGTTTGCACCAACCCAGGCATATCAGCATAAGCCAATAAAACACCCGAAGTCAATTCAATAGCCAACACAATGAAAGCCATGTAAATCAATTTTTGTCGCGGACCTTTGAAATTCAAATAAACTAAAACAGTAAGTAAAATCAAAACCAGCCAAGAAAAAGAGCGGTGAATGTAAAACGGCATTCCCAATTTATCCGTCCAAGAATCACGTCCGTATCCTTGCATGGTCAACATATCAATCGATTCGCGAACTTGCGTTCCCAAAAACATTTGGATAAAAGTGATTAAAAAAGTGATGCCGACAATCCACCTCATCGGCGTTGAAAGTTGAATTTTAATTTGTTGACTAGGACTTACTCTCAGCAAAATAATAGACTGAATGGCAATGATTACAATCGCAAAAAATAAGTGAACAGTAATTGTCCATGGAACTAAATTTGTAGCCACGACAATTGAACCGAACCAAGCTTGAAACATCAAAAAGATTAGATTAATCGTTGCTAGAAAAACCAATTTTCTCTGTCTGTAGCGAACTAGAACCCACAAAAAAATTAGCAAAATGGCATTTCCAGCTAAAAAACCTACCAATCGATTCACATATTCTATCCACGTTTTTTGTGCGTTAAAATCTTGTTCGCACAACAAAGATTTATCTTCTCTGATTTTTTTGGCTTCCGTTTTGAAACCAATTGCATCTAGCATTTTGCTAAATTTTTCAATTTTTTTGGCGCGTTTGGTTGAATAAACGACCTTATAATCTGAAGGTAAAGCAGCCTCATCCGAAGGTGGCACCCACTGACCAAAACATTTTGGCCAATCTGGACAACCCATTCCGCTTCCTGAAATCCGCACGAAGCTTCCGGCGATGGTCACAAGAAAAATCAAAACCAATGAAATCCAATTAAGACGGATAAACCATTTACTGAAAGGTCTGTTCATTTTATCGTATTTATTGCTTTTCAAACAATTAAAAAGCACTGCAAAGTTATACAAGTTGTTGGAGCCAAGTTCGAATTTTGAAGGAAATTTTCACGACATTTATCAACCGTTATCAGAACAATTTTGGGACGAAAAAGTTTTGAATAATCTTGGGTAAAACTTATTTTGAGGTGCTGAGATTATTTGTTCGTTTAGGAAATTTAAATTTACTGAATGATAGTTCTGTAATTGATCGCATGAAGTAAAAGATCTTAAATCGAAGGGTTTAAAAAAACGGATATTTAAGAAGATAGCCGTCCTAGTGATTGGACGGTTTTTGAGGCGCACTGAAAAGTGTAAACGATTGAGATAGCGATAGCTCATCGATAGAAGTCACTTTTTAGAAGTTTTAAAAATGCTGTAGTTTACGGAAGCAAGTTCAATCACGGAGACTTGATTACCTGCGGTGCGACTGCGTGGTTTCTTTTGTTACTTTACTTTCATCAAGGAAAGAAAAGTAACAATCTAAGATGGAAAGACCATTTTGAGGTTTAAAGTATAGTCCTAGTCAGCACCTCAAAATACTTGTGGTGAGTTTACCGAAGTAAAATAAATCACATAATCTTCACTGAAACACTGAGAATAAATTTTAAATGAAGACCTTTGTTAAAGAAATTGAAAATGATGAAAATAGCAATAATCGGTTTTGGATGGTTGGGCTTGCCTTTGGGGAAATCATTGTTAGAAAAAGGCCATGAAATTGTGGGAACAACGACTACTTTCTCAAAAATTGAAATGTTGGAGAATTTGGGATTTTCTGCAAGGCTTTTAGACTTTTCAAATGAATTAACGCAGAAATCAAACTTATTTTTCGAAAAAACTGAAATTTGCATCCTCAATTTTCCTCCGAAACGAAAAAATTCAGACCCAAATATCCAATATTACGGCGAACAATTATTGAAGGCGATTCAACCCTTTTCCGATAAAACGAAATTTATTTTTGTCAGTTCCACTGGAATTTATCCAGAGTCAATTTCAATCGCAAAGGAAGATGAATTAGACCGATTAAGTATTGCAAATATAAATCAGTTGGCTTACGCAGAAGAAGTTTTGCATCAAAAATTAGGCGATAGATTAACTATTGTTCGAATGGCTGGATTAATTGGAGAAGATCGACAAATAGCGAAATATTTTGCCGGAAAAACAGCAATTCCCAACGGAAAATCTCCTGTAAATTTAATCCATCAGATAGATTGCTTAGGAATAATTTCAAAAATCATTGAAACCAACTTTTGGGGAGAAATTTTCAATGCTTGTGCTTCATTTCATCCTTCACGAGAAGAATATTATACCTTCAGTTGTGCTGCATTAAATCTTCAAAATCCCACGTTTATAAGTGAAAGTAATCCTACAATTTCTAAAATTGTGGACAATTCAAAGTCAAAAACAGTTCTTAGCTATCAATACCAGCTTGATAATCCTTTTGATTTTTTATCAAAATGAAATTATTAAAAAATCTATAAATTAACTTAAAATCAGTCTGAAAAATGTTAAATTTGGGGATAAATAATCAATTTTAAGCAACCAAAGATTGATTTTTATCGTTTAGGTAACCTAGGCAATGAAGTTTAAAAGTTTTATCGTATTTCTCCTGTTTTGGTGTTCATTTTTCAATGCTCATGCTACGCACATTATCGGTGGTGAAATCTATTATGATTATTTAGGAAATAACAATTATAGAATATACATTGCCGTTTACCGAGATTGCGCAACAGTTTCAGGAGCGCCTTACGATGATCCATTATATCTAGCGATTTACAGTTCAAATAATGTTTTAGTTCAGAACGTGGAAGTTCCATTTCCTGGAAGTGTCGTTTTACCAGTTATTTTCAATAATCCTTGCGTGGTAACACCCACCGGATTTTGCAATGAAAAAGCGGTGTACACAACAGTTATAAATTTGCCGCCAACCGCAGGAGGATACACGCTTACCTATCAAAGGTGCTGCAGACGACCAGATGTGGTAAACATTTTAAATCCGGGTGATACTGGTTTGACCTTGACCACGCGCATACCCGGCAGTGGCAATAACTACTACATAAATAGTAGTCCAAGATTTTCAACCTACCCGCCTTTGGTTTTGTGCAACAACGATGATTTGGTTTTCGACCATTCAGCAATAGACCCTGACGGAGATCAATTAGTTTATGAATTAATTACTCCTTATTCAGGTGCTTCAGATTTAGCTCCACAACCAAATCCTGCTCCCCCGCCCAACTACGGCCCCGTTTTTTGGGGAGGAGGATTTTCAGCTACAAACCCATTAGGTCCAGGAGCAACCATTTCTATCAATGCTACTACAGGTGTTTTGACAACTAATCCAGGATTGACCGGACTTTTTGTAGTTGGTATTCGCGTGAAAGAATATCGAAATGGCGTTTTAATCGGACAAACAGATAGAGATTTTATTTTTCAGGTGATCAATTGTAACATCACTTTGCAAGCAATTTTAACACCGCAAGCAGAGATGACCACTTTTGTATCATACTGCGAAGGCGCTAGTATTACATTTGAAAATGAAAGTTATGGCGCAACTTCTTACGCTTGGGATTTTGGCGTTGCAAATACTACAACTGATGTAAGTTCGCAATTTGAACCGACATTTTCTTTTCCAGCACCAGGAACTTACAATGTCACTTTGATTGCCAATCCAGGCTGGCCTTGCACAGATACTTCAGTCCAAGTTTTTGAAGTTAATGAAAACCTTCAAGTCAATTATACGGTGAATGATTCGCTCTGTTTGTTTGACAATTCATTTGATTTCAATGGCACATCTATAGGGCCTGTTGGCACAACTTTTTCTTACGATTTTGGCCCAAATGCTTCGATACAAAACTCTACATTACTAGACGTGAATGATGTAAGTTTCACCACAAGTGGTTTTATGCCTGTAACTCTCACAGCAAACTTTGGAACTTGCTTGAGAACATTCACAGATTCGGTGTACATTTATCCGGGTTCTGCCGCAGATTTTAATTTCCCTCAAGGCTCTGAATGTGGTGGACTTACTGTTAATTTTACAAATAATTCACTCAATGCTTTGGGCAATAATTGGGATTTTGGTGTGACCAATAACCTGACAGATATTAGCACAGAGACAAATCCAATTTTCACATATCCGGCAGGTGGAACTTACAATGTTACCTTAATTGTAAACAACAATAACATTTGTAACGACACTTTGATTCAACCAATTACAGTTTACGAATCTTTATTTGTTGATTTTACGCACAATGATTCGCTTTGTATCACAGAAAATAGTTTCAATTTCGATGGCACCGTTTCCGGTCCGCCAAATCTTACGGTAATCAACTGGGAGTTTGGTCCAAATGCGTCGATTCAAACTTCAAACCAAGAAGATGTAAACGATGTCGTGTACAATCAATCTGGTGTTTTCCCTGTAACATTGACAGCTTCTTTCAATGCTTGTTCAGAAAGTGTGACTTCAAATGTGACGATATTCAGAGAACCATCGATCAATTTTGGCGTTGATCCCGGCTTGCTATGCGCTCCCTATTTGGCTCAATTCATAGATCTTAGTATTTCGGATACGCCCATTCAATATTTATGGAATTTTGGAGATGGCGCAACTTCAACACTTCAAAATCCTAGTCATATTTACATGCTACCTGGTTTGTATGATGTTTCATTGGCGATAGAAACGACTGAAGGTTGTACTGCAACGCTTGAAATGATCAAACCTAACTTCTTAGAAGTAAATCCATCGCCCGTTTCAAAATTTAGTGTGAGCCCTGAAATAACTGATATTTGTAATTCAAGAATTACTTTCACAGACTTATCAAGCGGTGCAATCAGTTACGTTTATTTGTTCAATGACAAAGGAAATGGTTTAAGCGAATCACAAAATCCCATTTATTACTACACCACAAGTGGCCAGAAATATCCGCAACAAATCGTAACCAATGAATTTGGTTGCACAGACACCAGTTTCATCGGTTTGTATATTGAACCATTTACAGTGTATATTCCCAATACATTTACCCCTGACGGAGATGAATTTAACAACATTTTTAACGCGGTAATTTACCTAGAAGTTTCCTCGTGGTCATTCAAAGTTTTTGACCGATGGGGAGAAATTCTTTTTGAATCTAATGACCCCGAATATGGTTGGGACGGAACTTTTGGCGGAAAATTAGTTAAAGACGATACTTACACCTACACTTTAAAATACGTTTCCTGCGAAGATTATGTAACACCACATGTGCTTACAGGTCATGTCAATGTTTTGAAGTGAAAATTCAATCATTTTTTCAATCTCCGCCAAGATTTTCCGCATTGAATATTTTTCTGTTTTTGCAGTTTTTTACAATTAACAAAAATGTATTTAATATGCTTGCATAATAAAAAAGTGTTTTTTACCTTAGGCGAAAATAAAGACTTTCTAAATTCATCTATATGTCAGAATTAAATCAATCACCCTTAAAAGGCGGAGAATTTATCATCCGAAAAACATTGCCTTCTCAGATTTTTACGCCTGAAGAATGGACTGAAGAGCAAAAAATGATTGGTCAAATGTGTGATGATTTCATTGCGCAAGAAATTACGCCAAACCTCGAAAGAATTGACAAAATGGAAGAAGGTTTGATGTCTTCATTGCTCGACAAAGCTGGAGAATTAGGCATGTTGGGTATGACCGTTCCAGAAGAATATGGCGGAATGGGCGTTGACTTCAAAACATCTTTGCTTGCGACAGAAAAACTGGGAAAAGGACATTCTTTTTCAGTAGCTTACGGCGCGCATACAGGAATCGGAACGATGCCATTGTTGTATTATGGAAACGATGCTCAAAAAGCAAAATACGTTGAAAAATTAGCAACAGGAAAATGGAAAGCGGCGTATTGTTTGACAGAACCAGGTTCAGGGTCTGATGCCAATTCAGGAAAAACCAAAGCCGTTCTTTCTGAAGATGGAACCTATTATTCAATCACAGGTCAAAAAATGTGGATCACCAATGGTGGATTTGCAAATCTTTTCACTGTTTTCGCTAAAATTGGCGATGACAAAAATCTAACTGCATTTTTGATTGAAGCCGATTCTGAAGGAATTACTTTGAATCCAGAAGAGAAAAAAATGGGGATCAAAGGTTCTTCAACCAGACAAGTTTTCTTCAACAATGTGAAAGTTCCGGCTGAAAACATGCTTTCGGAAAGAGAAAATGGTTTCAAAATAGCCATCAACATTTTAAATATTGGGCGCATCAAATTGGCGGCTGGGGTATTAGGCGGTGCCAAAGAAACAATCACAGAATCGATTAAATATGCCAACGAAAGAGAACAATTTGGCCGTTCAATTTCAAAATATGGCGCCATTAGATATAAAATCGCTGAACAAGCAATTCGCGCATTTGCAGTAGAATCTGCCACTTACCGTGCTGGACAAAACATCGACGATGCTATCAAAGCATATGTCGAAGCTGGAATGCCAAAAGCAAAAGCCACTTTGAAAGGAATTGAAGAATTTGCAGCAGAATGTGCAGTGTTAAAAGTTGCAGGCTCAGAATGTTTGGATTATGTAGTGGACGAAGCGGTGCAAATCTTTGGCGGAATGGGCTATTCAGCTGAATCAACTGTGGAGAGAGGTTACCGAGATTCTAGAATTAATCGAATTTTTGAAGGCACAAACGAAATCAACCGCATGCTGACAGTGGACATGATTTTGAGACGCGCCATGAAAGGTGAATTGGATTTGATGGGCCCTGCGATGCAAGTTGCTGGCGAATTGATGAGTATTCCTGAAGCAATTGAAACAGGCGAAGGACCATTGACGACGGAATACGCGATGATTGAAGGTTTCAAAAAATCAATTTTGATGGTTGCAGGATCAGCAGTTCAAAAATTAATGCTAACGCTTTCGAAAGAACAAGAAGTCTTGATGGGAATTGCAGACATTGCCATTTGGACGTATCAAGCCGAATCAGTTTTGTTGCGTGTGGATAAACTCATCCAAAGCAAAGGCGAAGAAGCGGCGAAAGTGCAAATTGCGATTGCAAAAACGTATTTCTATGATACTGCTGACAGAATCGCCAAAGCAGGAAAAGATACAATCAATTCATTCGCTGACGGAGACGAAGCGCGCATGATGTTGATGGGATTGAAAAGATTCACAAAAACAGAAAGTTTCAATCCAAAAGAAGCGAGGCAAATCATCGCAACCAGTTTAATTGAAGCAGGTTATTATTATTTGTAAGACGATTTTCTATTAATTATCGAAAAACCGAAGAATTTAAAAACTTCGGTTTTTTTGTGGCTAAAATTCCAAATCGATCGGATTCTCGGAAGCCAAAGATTTTCTTATTTTTGTTGTAAATAAAAATCAATGAAAAAAATTGTTTTCGGTCTTGTTGCTTGTTTCATTTTGTTCGCATGTCATGATGTGAAAAAGCAGAAACAATTAGACCAAATGGAAACTTTAATAGCCAAAATAAATAGCATTCGTCAAACGTTGAAAGGTGCGCAAATTGAGGATTTGACTCCGATGATCGACGACGTAAATAGTGTCACCAAAAACATTTACAGAAAAAGCAATAACTCAGATACCATCAGCATTGAATGGGCGCAAAAATTGGAAGATTATAAATACATTTCCACTGGTTTGTCGTTTTTTCAATCTTCCACTGACGGCATGAAACGAAACATTTACGAATCTTCTCAAAGTTTAGAATTACTGAAAAATGAAATTAAAAACGCGCAAGGCGACAGATCTAAATACGCTGAAAACATCCAATTTGAAGAACAAAAAGTGACAGAATTAGCCAATTTCCTTCAAAAAATGCTCGAAACAAAAACAATTTGCGTAAATTCATACAACAGATTGCACAACGAAATCAAAGCGTACAGCGTTTCACAATAAATTGATTTGTATCTTTACATACCATGAAATTATTTAGTCTCATTTTATTTCTATTTCTTGCCACAATTTCTCGTGCGCAAGAAGGCACAGACCAACAATTGGCGCAATATTATTATGCCGCCGGTCAGTTTGAAAAAGCGCTGCCTTATTGCCAAAAATTGTATGCCAAAGAAAATAACAAATTCAATTTTACCCGCTATTTTGATTGCCTCATTGCACTTGAAAATGTAAAGGAAGCGGAGAAATTAATCAAAAAACAAATTTCTACCGACCGAAATAATCTCGAATATCCAGTGCTTTTGGGCGAGTTTTATGAAAGTCACGATAAGGCAAAGGAAGCGAACAAAATTTACCAAGACCTAATCTCAGATTATTCCACTTCAACCTTCACCCTACTCGATTTATATAAAGCTTTCCGCAACAAAGGGAAATACGATTTGGCGCTGCAATTGCTGGAAAAAGGACGCAAAAATTTGAAGGAAAATTATCCGTTGAACATTGAATTTGCTGAAATTTACAACATCACCGGTCAGCCCGAAAAAATGATTGAAGAATACCTGAATTTAATTGAAATTCAAGCCAATTATGCGCCTTCCATTCAATCTGTGTTGACACAAAGAATTGATTTTTCGAAAGAAATTAGTCCTGAATATGACTTGTTGAAGCAAAAATTACTCGAAAAATCGCAGAAAAAACCAAATGAATTTGTGTACGCAGAAATGTTGATTTGGCTTTTTACGCAGAAAAAACAATTTGCTTCAGCCTTGGTGCAAGCACAAGCACTCGACAAACGAGAAAAAGGCGCTGGACAAAGGGTTTATGAATTGGGAAATATGTGCGTTCAAAACAAAGTTTTTGATGTCGCGCGCAAATGTTTCAAATATGTGGTTCAAATGGGCGAAGAAAACGCTTTATTTTTTGAAGCTGAATTTGCGTTGCTAAACACCCATTTTCAAGAAATTACCCAAAATAGAAATTACGCTCCAGAAGAGTTGACGAGCACGCTGAACGATTACCAAACAACCTTAAATCGCGTGGGAAAAAATCGTTCAAGCATACGATTGATTTCAGAATTAGCGCACATCCAAGCATATTACGCCAATCAAACTTTAGAAGCGAAAAATCTTTTGGAAGAAGCGCTCAAAATCCCAGGAATTACTCAAATCCAAGAAGCGGAATTAAAAATGCAATTGGCTGATATTTTGGTTTTACGAGACGATATTTGGGAAGCATCTTTGTACTACATGCAAGTGGACAAAGATTTCAAATATGAACCGATTGGATTTGAAGCAAAATTCAAAAATGCGCGAATTTTCTACTACGACGGAGATTTCAAATTTGCGCAAAACCAATTAGATGTACTCAAACAATCAACCTCCAAACTGATTGCCAACGATGCCATGAAATTGTCGCTTTTGATTACCGACAATTATGGATTGGACAGCAATTTCACTGCCATGAGTTTGTTTGCAACTGCAGATTTATTGCTCGAACAACACCAATACGAAAAAGCATTTTTCCTCTTCGATTCCATCGTGAAAGCATTTCCTTACCACGGTTTGGCGGATGAAATTTTGCTTCGAAAAGGCATCGCCATGGAAAATCAAGGAAAATGGGCAGAAGCAGTAGTTTTTTTAGAAGACTTAATGAAATACCACGCCGAAGATATTTTGGCTGACGATGCGTTATTTCATTTGGGAGATATTTTTGAAAACCATTTGGAAGACAAAGAAAAAGCGATTGAAAGCTACAAAAAAATTCTTTTCGACTACAAAGGAAGTTTGTACACCACCGAAGCCAGAAAAAGGCTGCGCGCCCTTCGTGGAGATGCCATCGACCCTGAAGACAACTTGTAATTGTGAAAAAAATAACCGAAATCTACCTCGAAAAAGAATACCTGAAATCTGAAAGAGATTTTTTGGGAAATAGAATCAAAGTACCGACGATTGGCAAATTCAAACGCGACGTTGTATTGGCTGGACATTGGGAAAGATTGGGACATTACATCATTGACTTTGCAATCATTTTTGTGGCAACAATCATCATCGGCATTGTATTAATTGTCGTTTCTCCCAAGGTTTTCAATTTCGTTATGAATTTTGGATTCAATTTCAAGCTGGGATTTATCAGCATCAAATACGATTTAATCAGCTATTTGATCACTTTTCTTTATTATTTTCTACTCGAATCAACCATCAAACGAACCATAGGTAAATTTGCCACCCAAACCGTTGTGATTGATGAATACGGAAATCCACCAAGCAAAGACAAAATCGCCATTCGCACGCTTGCGAGATTCATTCCTTTTGAAATATTTTCTTGCTTAGGAAGCAGAGGTTGGCACGACAAACTTTCGAACACTTTTGTAGTTTCAAAAAAAGAAGCTGAAACACTCAGAAGTTTACTGCAAGATGAAAATGGGTATGCGGTTTCTGATTCTTTGGAATTATTGGATTAGACCTAAAATTTGATTCATCAAATGATTTCCTCCAGACACAAAAGCGACTTTGACGCAAATCTAATCTAAACTCAAATTATAAAGTTCCTGAACCAACTATTTTAGCCCAAAACAAAACTTCTTAAATCTTAACTAATGCAACCCGAATCTGTTAAAAACCAACCCAATTCTCAAATTTATTTCTTAACTTGGCTTCATGAAAAAATTTATCTTTTCGTTTTTGTTGTGTTTTGCCTTGTTGGAAGTGCATGGGCAGGTGAATTTGGTACCTAATCCTAGTTTTGAGGAAAGGACAGGGTGCCCCCAAGGTTATCCCGATTTAGATGGAAAATTACAAGATTGGATGTCTTTCAGAATTACTCCTGATTATATGAACAATTGCAATCCTCAAGTTGGATCAGACAATCAATTTGGTTTTCAAGAACCACATTCTGGAGAAGCTTATACAGGTGTTTGTTCTTATCACAGAGCCTTACCTAATGCAAGTGAACATTTGGGTGTTAAATTAATAACTCCTCTAGCAATTGGAACAAAATATTTTGTTTCATTTTATATTTCTTCAGGTTATACTCCTCTTTTGGTAAATATTACTACTAACAAAATGGGAGGATTGTTTACAACTTACGAATATTATCAATCGTCTTCTGAATCTGCTTTGCCAAATTCATGTCAGATATATACTGAAGATGTTGTAATTGATACAATTGAATGGGTTAAAATATCAGGTTCTATAATCGCCGATTCAAGTTATGAGTATTTAGTTATTGGTAATTTTTTTGAAGATGAATTTAAAGATACTCTACAATATCCATATCAAGTTGTACCTCAAATTTCTTACTACTATATTGATGATGTATGTGTAAGCACAGATTCTTCCTTTGTAAATAATTGGGTTGGAATTAAGGATGAAAATAATCTGTTTTTGAAAATTTATCCTAATCCATTTCAAAATGATATCACCGTTGAATCAGAATATGTAATTGATAAAATCAGTTTAATAAATTCTAATGGCCAAAACATTTTAGCTTTGAATCCAAGTAATAACAAACAGAATATAGACATGTCAAATTTTGAAAGAGGAATATATTATTTAAAGGTAGAAAATAATAATTCAAGAGTTCATTACACTAAAATTGTTAAACTATAAAACTAATCATCATGAAAAAAATCTATTTGTTCATATTTATTACTATTGGATTAGTCTTAACTCCATTTTTTTCCTCGGCACAGGTTACTACTGTTGGTAATGTCGGAGCACCAGGCGATTTTCTTGGTTGGAATGCAGCTCAACTTTTCCCTCTCCAAATCCGGCACAATGCCAACCAACCCATCAACTTCTTCACCAACTCCACCCAACGCATGACCATCTTAGGAAGCAATGGTTACGTTGGAATTGGAATAACAACTCCAACTTCTGTTCTTCATCTCAACAAAACAAACACAGGGGAAATGTTCAGAACCAATGGTTCATGGTCATTAGAAAATCGTTGGCGTTTGTTTACAACAAATACATCAACGGTTGAACAATTCCGCTTATATGTGCCAGATAGTACTAGCGATGTTTTCCTTCAAGCACAGCAAGCCACGGGCAATTTGAGTTTCAACACCGCAGGAGGTTCTAGTACCAATTTTCCAGACACTAAACTACGCATTTTCCCTGATGACATGGATAGAATGGTGGC
>CAMDFX010000021.1 GCA_945897805.1 Chryseobacterium gleum | reverse complement strand
AATACTCTAAACATCCCTGCCTGTATATAAAACTAAATCTCGTTAGACTTAATCAACTCTGCTAATCCTAAATTCCCACTACTTGCGGGGGGCAAAGGTAACCATTGTTTTTGTTTTAGCAAACTTTTAAATAAAAAAAACTTTTTTTTTTATTACATCTCAGTAATGCCAATACTGTGTTACTAAATTATCAATTTAACTTTAATCTTTGCTCGTTAGCGGGGACAAAGGTACACACTCTTTTTAAACTAACAAGCGTTTTAAACAACCTTTTTTTTACTTAAAATAAAAAAACATGTAAACAGTTGTAAATAGGTTCTTTAAGGCTGCGTCAATTTAAGTCGAGATTAAAACTAAAACCAATTTAACTAAGTAATGGCTACTAATACCACATTAATTTAAAAAGAATATTCGGTTAATTATCAACCTTAGAAGTCAACATTCTATCTAGTAAATGCAACTTTTCTGTATCAAATTCAACCTTTTTATTGATTCCGTCCAAAATCGAAATAGTCTGAAGTTTGTCTCCTAATGACCCAATCATCAGATTGCTTTTGCCTTGTATTAATTGTTGAACAGCAAAATCACCCATTTTGGTTGCCAAAATTCTATCAAAGGCACTTGGACTTCCTCCTCTTTGAATATGTCCTAAAACTGAAGATCTCAAATCATAACTTTCTAGAAAAGGTTTCACCTTTTTGATCACCTCTAAAGAGCCTCCCGCATCATCGCCTTCAGCAACAATTACAATACTACTTCTTTTACCTTGATTTTGGGTTTTAATTTGTTGCGCTAGAAACTCAATATCAGTAACTTCCTCTGGGACAAGTGTCATTTCGGCACCTGAGGCAATTGCTGCATTTAAAGCAATAAACCCTGCATGTTTGCCCATCACTTCAATAAAAAAGACTCGATGATGACTTGTTGCTGTATCTCTAATTTTGTCAATAGCTTCGATCACAGTATTTAAAGCTGTATCAAAACCTATGGAATGGTCTGATCCAAAAATATCATTATCAATCGTTCCGGGAATTCCAATTATTGCAATTCCTGTTTCTTTCGCTAAAATTGTCGCACCGGCAAATGTTCCATCACCACCAATGACAATCAAACCATCAATTTGATGGTTAACTAATTCCATAACAGCATCTTTGCGTTTTTCTGAATTCTTAAAGGCTTCACTTCTTGCTGTACCTAAAATTGTTCCTCCCAGTTGAATAATGTTGTCAACGTCTGAATAATTCATTTCCCAGAAATCACCAGACATTAAACCTTTATAGCCATCACGAACGCCGATTGGAATGATATTACTTTTAAAACAACTTTTTACAATTGACCTAATGCAGGCATTCATTCCAGGGCTATCACCACCTGAGGTTAAAAACGCAATTTTCTTCATAACTAAAAAGAGATAATTTATTACTCAACTATTTATAAAAATAAGTATAAATTAAATAATATTTACCTTTATACAATTAAAATTATGGAATTCAATATAAGTTTGCATCTTTAATAAAAAGAAGCGAATTTATTCAATATCAAGTCAAAATTTCATAAGTTTCAAAGGATAGATAAATGTTTCAAAGGAAAATTAAAAAATATCGTTTATTGAGCGATTCAGAGTTGATTGCTGCATACAAAGAAAATTATGAAAGTGAAATTTTTGGTTTAATTTATGAGCGGTATGGTCATTTGGTGATGGGGACATGCATGAAATATTTGAAAGACGAATTTGAAGCGGAAGATTTAACTTCGAAAATATTTGAAGAATTGGGTGATAAAATCACTAAACATCCGATTGATTATTTCAAAGGTTGGCTGTATCGATTGACCAAAAATGAATGTTTAATGTATCTCAGAAAACAACAAACGAAATTTTTAAATCAAATTCAAATCGATTTACTCACCGAAGAAACAGAAATAGATAAAGATATAGAACCAAAATTGGTTTTACTTGAAAACACTCTTCTTCTACTTAAAACAGAACAAGAACAATGTTTGAGACTGTTTTATTTGGAAAATAAATCTTATCAGGAAGTTTCAGAAATATTAAAAATCGACATGAATCAAGTGAAAAGTGCGATTCAAAATGGCAAAAGAAATTTAAAACTCATTTTAATTCAGAACGATGAATTTAAACAATAATATTTCCAATCAAGAATCGACAAAATCTACTCTAACAAGAGGAGAAATTGATGCTTTTAGAATTAATAGTTCAGAAGCAGAATCAAATCAATTGGATGAATTCGAAAAAGACGCTTTGGAAGGCTGGTCAAAAGCAAGTGAGGGCACTGAAAAAATGAGTCGATTAGACCAACAGTACAAAAGTAAAACTTACAGGCTGATTTGGTTTTCTGGAATCACATTATTTGTGCTTCTAACTATTGCATTTTTCAACTTGAACAAAGATCAAAATCAGGATAATAAAATCGCTAAAAAAGAAATTATACTTGACAAACAAGATGTTGTCTTTTCAAAAGAAATTCAAAAATTAAAAGAACTACCAGAACATCTGTTAATTAAACCAGAAATGGTTGTTTCAAATTTCAAAATAAAAATTCAACGAAGTAACAATCAAAAAAATCAAAATCAAAACAATCAAAATCAAGTTGAAAACGAAGAAGAGTATTTTACATTGCCAATCAGGGAAATTCAACCTTATTCAATTAAACCAAATTTGAAATTAGAAAAAAAACACGCGAAAGAAATTTATTTGAATGATTTTAAACTTGTTGACTATCGATCCTATAGATCAAAGCCGGAAATTCAATCCAAACAAATTACACTTTCAGGAACCCCAGCTGATGAAGGAATTCTTGCTTCTGAAAAAGAAAACACGAATTGGAAAGCGATTGATGTACCTTACCATGACTATATTAACCAGACAGTTGAACAATTCAAGACAGCTAATTTCAAGCAAACATTGAATCGAACTCAATATATTTTAACGTTTTATCCTGAAGATATCAACGCACTGTTTTATGGCGGATTATGTTTATATAATCTCAACGAAATAGACCAAGCGATTGAATCATTTCACAAAGTGATTGCCAATCCTTTCAACAATTTCGACGAAGAGGCTTTGTGGTATTTAGCCAATGCATACGACTTGAAAAATGACAAAATTAAAGCAAAAGAACTTTTTCAAATGATAGCCAATCAAAAGGGATATTATGCCAAACAAGCAGATAAAATGTTGAAAAAGTAATTTGAATAATCCTACATTAAAAGGTGGTAACTTTCTTTGATTTTTTTGTTACTTTGTGGTAACTGTTGTCAAATCTATGAAAATTCCAATCTCGGTATTCATCATTCTGTTTCTAACCATCATTTCATATGGTCAAGCATCTAATATTTTAAAATTTCAGAGAATTGATTTTGAGCGATTTAAAAAAGCTTTTTTAAAAATTGAAGCAAATCCATATTTACATATTTCAGAACAATCTTTACAAAGCAATTTTCAAAAACTAAGAGATGACTTGCGTTCACCTCTTTCTCCGCTTGAATTATATCAAAAATACGCGGCTTTTTTAGCTAAAATTCAATGTGGACACACTTCTATCGCTCCCTCAAATGCTGTCATTAAAGAATGGGGTCGGGCAAATCAATGCTTGCCTTTTGACGTTGTTTTGGTCAATAAAAAATTGTTTGCAACAGCAACACATCCTGACGACTTGATTTTGCAAACAAAAAATCAAAAAAATACTTCCAAAACGACCAAATCGAAAAATAATATTCAAGGAGGCACTGAAATATATTCCATCGATAAAAAAAACATTTCAGAATGGATGCAATTGATAAGCCCATATATTTCCTCTGATGAAAACGGAATAGATTTTAAATACTACAATGCGAGTCAATTATTTGATTTCTATAGATATCTGGCTAATCCTACAAAAAAAGATTCCATAGAAATTCGTTACATTATTCAGCGAGATACTTTGTCAAAATTTGTAAAACTTCAACATCCTTTGGTAAACACAATAAGGGCGCGATTTGGGAGTGATAAACTAGCGATGAAATTGAAGGAATTTGGTTCATTTAGCATAGAGAAAAATAAATATGGCTATTTCCGATTTGAAAGTTTCCAATTTTCTAAAGGATTAAATTATGACGATTTTCTAAAAAAATCATTCGAAACGATGAAAAAGAAAAAAATCGATGCGTTAATTATTGACTTGCGAGGAAATACTGGTGGCATAATTCAGGTTGAAATTTTGCGCTATTTGTTGCCTGAAGGTACGGAAATTGGCTCTTATGAATTTGAAAAACAAATCAATAAAAGTGAGTTGCGAAATATGGGATTCAAAATTCACAGTTGGTCAACTAAAGTTTACTTGAAAAATTTAAAAGCATTAAAAAGAGTCGACAAACTCAACATGGAAGCAAATGGGCCTTTAAAAGTGGGGAAGAATTATGCTGAAAAATTCAAAGGAAACCTCGTTGTAATAACTGATGAAGGAACATTTTCTGCAGCGTCTATTTTAGCTTGTCAATTAAAAACACTGGCAAAAGCAAAAATTGTTGGCACAACGGCTGGAGGAAGTTTTTATGCGGGAAATGCGGGCTCTTTGGAATTAGTCTTGAAAAAATCAAAATTGACTATCCAATTGAATCCAAACTTTTTTAGTACACATTTATACCCTGCTCCAACCATCGATTCAGAAATAAAAAACCCAGATTTGGAAACCTTTTCGGAAACTGAAATTCCTTCGATAAAATTTGAAAGCAATCGAAAAAAAGTGAAACCGGCAGAAGATCCAGTAATCAAACAGGCAGAAAAACTTTTGAAATAATTACCGCATAATTTTCATTCCAGGATTCAATCCTGAAACTAGTGAAGAATCTTTGAGCGTTTTATGAATTAGCACTTTTACGTTGCTTTTACTTGCGGCCGATTTTACCTCATCATTTTTAATAAAACTTGCTGGTATCCATGCATATTTCTTTACCGTTTTACCTTTAAGTAAGACACGAAAAACCTTGTTCATATCAAATCGATTCCAATTTTTGTCATTAAAAAACAAAAGCACTTTTCCGCCCTTGTACAAAATAGTTTTGTTATTCCAATCCAGATTTTGAACAAAATTAGCTGACTCAATGCATACTTTCTGAACAGACCGAATTTCATTAAATTGAGAAGAATCCATTGCAACTTGTAAAATCTTAGCATTATTTGGAAGTAACAACGCAACAGTTTCATTTTTTTGAATTTTCGTTCCAATTTTTGTAAATAATTTCAGTATTTTTCCTTCAAAAGGCGCCAAATAGAAGTAATTCGACATGCTAGATTCTAAGCTTTTTAATTCAGTGTAACTTTTGGATAAATTTAAATCTTGAATAACTTTTTGCTCCTCTCGATTTGTAATTACTGGGAAATCTGCAATCAATTGATTTTCTTTTAAGGCGTCAGAAAATTCTTTCCATTGAACAATTTCATCTGGCGAAAGGATATTTTCAAGAATAATACTAGCAGCATCGCAATTTATCTGAAATTGATTTTTGAGTTGCAAATAATGCGAAAAAACCGCGCGATTGTTAATTTGAAACAACAATTGATTCTTTTTAAACGAAGTTCCTAGTTCGATTTTAGTTTCTCCTTTCTCCAGCAAACCTCCAACTTTAAATGAAAGTTTAATCGTGTCAGAAATAATGAATTTTGCAATTAAAGCGACATCAATATCCAAGGACTTTAATTTAACAACAAAAATTTCATCTTCCTTAATAACAAAACCTTGAGTTAATTTTATCTCTTTTTTTTCATTAAAAAAAAGGTAAAATACTGCTCCAAAAACAAGTATTACAATAAAAGCATGTAGACCTTTTTTAAACATAATTAGGACTGAGAACGTTAAATTTCTGGTGTACAAATTTAAGCTGATTTACCAAAAATCAAGCTAGGATTAACGATATGTTAATAACTTCGTGGATAATGTAATTTATCATACTGATAAACCCAAGAAACTGAAACTTATCTTTGTAATTGAACGAAAACGTAATGCTATGTTAGGAACGCTTATAAAACGTAGGCTATCAGACAATCAAGTTGCAAATGTGTTTGTAAACGCTTTGCTAGAGGTTGTGGATAATGGCTTCAAAGAAGTAGCAGCTTTAATAAATGACGACGCAGCTTTTGTGGCTTCTCCCAATATTACACCTGAACAAGATGGTGAATTTGCTTTAGTAGTAATTGTCGGAAACTTGTCTTATTTGGAAAGCACTTTTGAAGCAGACCAAGCGTTCAGAGTCGAAAAACTAATTTTTGAAAAATTAGGAACACTTTATGGAATGTCTGAAACAGAATTCACTAAATTGGTGCGAGAATACCAAAGCTTTATGACAAGAGTTAATCATCCTTCTAAAAATATGGTTTACGCAATGTCTAAAGCAATTTTCCATAAATATAATTTGAACGAATTTCAGGACACATATTTTAAAAGATTGACCGCACCAAATCCATTATTTCTAAAAAGAATGGATGAAGTAGTGGGAAATTTCATTTGGAATTGGGATTCATTCTTTAAGAAATACAAAATCTAAATTTGCCATTGATATTATATTGCATTGAAAGCTGGTCTGATTAGACTGGCTTTTTTTTGTTAATGAATTTATTCTCGCACTTGCAGCGAAAATGAACTAAAACCTCTATTTCGACTATTTTTAACGACTCGCTATCATGTAAGGCAAATCAAAATTCACCAACAGATGGTCTTTCGGTACAATAGTTCACAATTATTACACGCCATTTTTTTATCTATTTACAATTTCAACCCAATATATCTGCTTCGAAAATTACTACAAAACACCTTTTTCACAAAAAAAATATTGAAATTTAAAAAGAGGCAAAGCATCAACTAAATCTATAATTCACGCTCATTTTAAACGTTTTATATGTAAAATAAAAATAAGTATTTTTCATTTTTCTCAAATAAAATAAACAATTTTTAACAAATTTTGTTTTAATTTGACAAACTGTATTAATAATTTAATTTATAAAAAAAATGGAACATTCAATGATTATTCAACCGAACAATTACGTAGCGTTTACGTTTTTCATCGGAACAATGGCTATGATGGCCGCATCAGTATTTTTCTTTTTTGAGTTGAACAACACAGCCAAAAAATGGAGAACTTCAGTATTAGTATCGGGTTTAATTACCTTTATCGCAGCAGTGCACTACTATTACATGAGAGGTTACAATTTGGAGACAGGACAATCTCCAACGTTTTTCAGATATGTCGATTGGATCTTGACAGTTCCATTGATGTGTGTTGAATTTTATTTAATCACCAAAAAAGCTGGAGCTAAGGTTTCTTTGTTGTGGAAATTAATTTTCGCATCTTTGGTAATGTTAGTTACTGGATACATGGGTGAAGTGTTATTCAAAGATCAAAGCGTTCTTTGGGGTGTAGTATCAGGAGCAGCATATTTCTACATTGCATACTTAGTATGGTTCGGAGAAGTTGCAAAATTAGCACAAACTGCAGGTCCATTAGTTGCGAAAGCAACTAAAATCTTGGCTTGGTTCGTATTAGTTGGATGGGCAATTTATCCTTTGGGTTACATGTTAGGAACTCCAGGTGGATTGTTCGGAATCAAATTAGTTTCTGATCCAAAAGCTGCTTTGCATGCAATGGACATCGTTTACAACATTGCTGATGCAATCAATAAAATTGGATTTGGTTTAGTTATCTACGCATTGAGCAGAAACGAAGACTAATTTTTAATAGTTATCAATAATCAAGGGATTCTAAAAGTAAAATTTTAGAGTCCCTTTTTTTATTCTAAAAGTATGTCGCTAACAAATCAAAATCAATATATCGATGTAGACTATCTCTTTGCAGGAGCTGGAGCATCGGCTATTCTTTTGCTTTTGAGTTTGGAGAAAAGAAATTTGTTAGAAGGAAAAAAAATCATTGTCGTAGATCCTGATTCAAAACTTCTGAATGATAAAACATATTGTTTTTGGCAAAAACTAACTGAAATTGAAGATTTACAATGCGGACATCTTATCAGTAATCAATGGCAAAAAATAAATGTCAATAGACAAAAATCAAAATCATTAAGTCCATTGGTTTATTGCCGCATTTCAAGTCTGGACTTGTATAAAGAATTGGACAGATTAATTGCCAAATATAAAATTACCCGCGTTTATTCAAGCGTCGACACTATTGAAATATCAACTTTAGGCTCTATAATTAAAACAGAAAACGAAATTTACGAAGCAAAAAATGTTTTCGACAGTCGACCACCAAAATTCAAAACGCCTCAAAAAAATGAGTCTTTTCTTTTACAATCATTTATCGGATATGTGATTGAAACTGAAAAAGAAATACTTGAAATTGACTGCATAGATTTGATGGATTTCAATGTTGATCAACTCGGTTGGACACAATTTGTGTATGTATTGCCTCTCGACAATCGCAGGGCATTGGTGGAATTGACAAGATTTGGAAAAGATATCATAAGCAAAGATGAAGCTTCACCCATACTTGATAAATACATATTTGAAAGATTTGGAAAGTTTAAAATTGCAGAAACTGAAATAGGTTGTATTCCAATGAGCAGCGCCAAGCTCGATGTAAAAGATCAAAAAGGCGTGATAGTGATTGGCGGAAGAGCTGGCGCAATTAAACCAAGTACAGGATATGCGCTCAAAAACATGGCCAAGCAAGCTGAATTAATTGCTGATTCTTTGGCACAAAATAAACCTTACGATTGCGAATCAAAAAGCAATAGATTTTCATTCTATGACCGATTATTATTACTGATACTAAGTCTTAAACCAAATTATGGAAAGTATATTTTTGAAGTCTTATTCAAGAAGAATAAAATTCACAATGTTTTGGCTTTTCTAGATGAAAAAACAACCATTTATCAGGACCTACGCATTCTTTTATCCTTGCCATTTAAACCTTTTTTGCAAGTTTTGTGGCTTGATTTAAATTTTAGAATTAAAAAATCAGCAACGCCAATACTGCTTTTAATAGTTTCGGTGGCTTTTTTTTTATCCTTTCATTTATCTGCCGCATTATTTAGCTGGTTAAATCCAATTATTTTAATTGGTGGCGCCGCTGTAGTTGGCATTCCGCATGGGGCAATTGACCATTTGCTAGTAAGTGGAAATATCGAAAGTAAATTTAAATTGACTTTCATTTTCAACTACCTTTTAAAAATCTTTTTGTTTTTAATCCTTTGGATAATTATTCCCAAACTGGCTTTAACAGTATTTTTAATCTATTCTATTTGGCATTTTGGTCAAAATGATCTCATTGAGTGGAAAGTCAAAATTAATCCTTTCAAAATAATTTTATGGGGATTTTGTTTGTTCGCAATCATTTTGTTAGGACACCTTTCTGAAACAAATTCAATTTTAAAAGATTTGAAAAGTTTTCAAATTCCTCTAAACATTTCACAAGCTGAAAAGATTAGTCAAACCTTGCTAGTACTTACCTTATTGTGGGCATTTTGGGAGAAAAAAGTCGCTATTTTATTATTATCAATAACATTACTTATTGGAAATTATCTCCCACTGATTTCTGCATTTGGATTGTATTTCATTGGTCAACACAGCCTTAACGGATGGTCTCATTTGAAACAAGGAATGAACTGCACAAGCAAAAAGCTAATGATCAAAGCACTTCCGTTCACTTTGGGAGCTTTTATGTTGTTTTTTGTCCTACTTTTTGCCGGTTATTATGGATTCTTAGAAAATCTAAAAGGAAAAGAAATTCCTACTATCTTTATCTTCATTTCATGCATCAGTTTTCCGCATGTTATTGAAATGCATAGATTTTACAAGAGAAAATAACACCTTATTTCATTTGCGATTGAACATTTTCAATTTTCGACAAATAAGATTTCCTCAAAGTCTCATCTAAAATACCTTTTTCAATATTAAAGTTCACTTCAAAATTAGGCAAAGAAAAGTATTCAATTATTTCGGCAGCATGCCTTGGAAATCTAGCCAGTGCAGCTTCTAAAACACTTTCTCCTCCCCTGTCTCCTGGCGAAGTAGCCAACAAAAACATTTTCTTATGCGCGAAAACTTTTCCTTCGAAGCGTGAAATCCAATCCAATAAATTCTTGAAAACAGCGGAGTAAGAACCATTGTGCTCAGCCATGGAAATGACCAACAAATCGGAATTTACTATTTTGAGATAAAAATCTTTCGCATTTTGGGGAATTCCTATTTCATTTTCCAAATCAACAGAAAAAAGCGGCAAAGAATAATCGTTTAAATCTAAAAATTCGATTGTTGCATTTTCAAATTGCTGCGAAGTGTAAAAAGCGAACGTTTTATTGATTGATTTTTTGCTAGAGCTGGCGCCGAATGTTGTTATTTTCATTAAATTTTGAATTTTTTAAAATTTATAGTCCTGTTAAAATCTTTTGTTCCTTTTGCTAAATCAAAACGAACCCAATCCCGATAGTTATCGGGAAAGGGTTCTATCAAGTTAAAGCGCCAATTTTTTGCACGAAATCAAATTATTGCCTCAAGCGCTTTATTTTAAAGGCTTCTGAAAACCTTTCTTCCAAGGCCAAAATCTAAAACTTTAAATTTAAGTCCCGTAGAGAATAAATCATCTTAAATGAATTGATATATTGCTATTTACAACAATAAAAAGTTTTTCTATTGGTAACAGTTAATTTTTATAATTTATCACCCTCCTGTCAATTTCTTTATTTCATTCAACTTCATCAAAGCTTCTACAGGTGTCAATGTATTGATGTCGATAATCACCAATTCTTCCCGAATTTGCTCCAAAACAGGATCATTTAATTGAAAGAAACTCAATTGCATGTCTTTTTGAGCAATCGCTTTCTTGATTTTTTCTTTGTCTTGTCCAGCATGTGCACTTTCCAATCGGGTTAAAATTTTATTCGCAGAATTGATTACTTGTGCAGGCATTCCAGCCAATTTTGCCACATGGATTCCGAATGAATGTTCGCTTCCTCCAGGAACTAATTTTCTCAAAAATAAAATGCGATTTCCTGTTTCTTTCACCGACACATTGAAATTTTGAATGCGCTCAAATTGACTGGTCATTTCATTCAATTCATGGTAATGCGTCGCAAAAAGTGTTTTTCCTTTGAATTTTGGATGTTCATGGATAAATTCAGCAATGGCCCAAGCGATTGAAATACCATCGTAAGTGCTTGTTCCTCTGCCTATTTCATCGAGTAAAATCAAGCTTCTTTCTGAAAGGTTATTCAAAATACTTGAAGTTTCATTCATTTCTACCATAAAAGTCGATTCTCCAGAAGAAATATTATCAGAAGCACCAACTCGGGTGAAAATTTTATCCAACAATCCCAATTTAGCGCTTTTTGCAGGAACAAAACATCCCATTTGCGCCATCAAAGAAATCAAGGCTGTTTGTCGCAACAGAGCACTTTTACCAGACATATTTGGTCCCGTAATCATGATGATTTGCTGCGTTTCGTTGTCTAAATAAACATCGTTGGAAACATATTCCTGGCCTGCTTTCAATTGTTTTTCTATCACAGGATGTCGACCATCTTTGATATCAATCGCAAACGATTCATTCATTTCCGGCCGCACATAATTGTTCTCCTCTGAAGTAATTGCAAAAGAAATCAAGCAATCCAATTGACCAATTAATGCCGCATTGAGTTGAATCATATTGATATAATCCGCCATGGACAAAATCAATTCTTGATACAAACGAAATTCTATAGAGTGAATTTTGTCTTCCGCACCTAAAATTTTTCCTTCGTACTCTTTTAATTCCTGCGTGATGTATCTCTCAGCGTTTACTAATGTTTGCTTGCGAATCCATTCTTCTGGCACTTTGTCTTTGTGCGTATTGGTTACTTCCAAATAATAACCGAAAACATTGTTGAATGAAACCTTTAAACTTGGGATTCCTGTGCGTTCAGATTCTCGCACTTGCAAAGCATTTAAATAGTCTTTTCCTGAAAAAGCGATGGCTCTCAATTCATCTAATTCTTGGTGCAAACCCGAAGCCATGATCATTCCTTTTCCAACTTGCGTTGCAGGCTCTTCAACCAATGATTTTTCTATTAAATCAATCAGCGCTTGACAAGGATTCAATTGATCAGCAATTTTTTGCAGAGAACTTACCTTCGTTGATTTCAAGAGCGATTTAATGGGTGAAATCTGTCGCAAAGTGTTTTCCAAGTGCTTCACTTCCTTTGGATTTACGCGTCCTACAGCCACTTTGGAAATCAATCTTTCTAAATCTCCAATCTCTTTCAAATGTTCAGAAAGTGGAAAGCGCAATTCTTTATTTTCAGATAAAAACGCCACAGAATCCAAACGATCTTCAATAGGTTTTAAATCCTTGAGTGGCAAAACCATCCAGCGCTTGAGCATTCGGCCTCCCATGGGCGTTGCGGTGTGGTCTAAAATATCAATTAAAGTCGTTGCATTTTCGTTGAAAGAATGAATCAATTCCAAATTTCGAACGGTAAATCGATCGAGCCAAACATACTTTTCTTCCTCGATGCGAGACAAATAAGTAATGTGTCCTAATTTATCGTGCTGCGTTTCTGACAAATAATGCAGAATCGCGCCAGCGGCAATAATCCCAGCCGACAAAGAATCGACACCAAAACCTTTTAGATTATTCGTTCCAAAATGTTTGGTCAGAGATTCAATCGCAAAATCTTCGGTGTAAACCCAGTCTTCGAGCTTATAGGCGTGGTATTTATCACTGAATTGTGCTTGATAAACGCTATTCATTTTCTTCTGATAAATGATTTCACTCGGTTCAAAACCTTGAATCAATTTATCGATATAATCCATATTTCCTTGGGCGATCAAAAATTCACCTGTAGAAATATCCAGGAAAGAAACGCCGTGAACCTTTTGATCCAAATGAATGGCACACAAAAAATTATTTCTGTTTTTTTCCAACACTTGGTCATTGAAAGAAACGCCCGGTGTGACCAATTCCGTAACTCCACGTTTCACAATATTTTTGGTCAATTTTGGATCTTCCAATTGATCGCAAATGGCTACACGTTGACCCGCACGAACCAATTTCGGCAGATAAGTATCCATCGAGTGGTGCGGAAAACCTGCCAATTCTATGTGCGAAGAACCGTTGCGCCTTTTGGTCAAAACAATGCCTAAAATTTTAGAAGCTTTGATGGCATCTTCGCCAAAGGTTTCATAAAAATCTCCCACCCTAAAAAGCAGTAAAGCTTGCGGATGTCGGGCTTTAATTTGATTATATTGCTTCATCAACGGAGTTTCGTCCGTCTTTTCTTCTTTCAATTTGGCCATGGAATACTGGAAATTTCATTGTAAAAGTAATTCCACTCTTTCTGTTTTCTTGTATTTTAACGGATATGTTTTCAATAATTTTCAACAAATTCCACAAATCAAGCGTATTTTTGACGAAAATATCAAAAAAGTGAATCGAAAATTAAAACTTTGGGAATTAGATCGCGTTTCAGAATCTGAATTCAAGGAGCAGAAAAAATTTCCAATCATTGTGATTTTGAATGACATTCGCAGTCTAAACAATATTGGCTCATTTTTCCGAACTGCCGATGCTTTTAACATTGAGAAAATTTATTTGTGTGGAATTACTGCAAAACCGCCTCACCGTGAAATACAAAAAACAGCTTTAGGCGCAACAGAAAGTGTGGTTTGGGAGCATCGAGATTCAATTATTGAATTAATAAATGAATTGAAAGATGAAAATATGTTGATTGCATCAATTGAACAAGCAGAAAAAACAACTTTTTTACATCAAATAGAACAAATTCCGAATCACAAAATAGCACTTGTCTTCGGAAACGAGGTGGATGGTGTTGATCAAGAGGTAATTAATACCAGTGATTACATCATCGAAATCCCACAATTTGGAACCAAACACAGTTTAAATGTATCCGTTTGCGCTGGAGTGGTACTTTGGGAGTTTTCGAAAAAATATTTTTGAATTTTTTACTTTGATAAAAATGATGGTTGAAAATTACATAAATAAAACAAATTCAAAACTTTAGATAAAAAAAAATTTCTATTCCTTGTGCTGTTTCAACTATTTTCACTAATTAAACATTATTAATTTATTTGATTCTATTTTGAAATCACAAAATTTTGTTAATTTTAGTGCATCAAAAAACAATGATTATGAAAAAAATATACTTATTAGCAGGTGTATTGGTTGGAACTTCTTCACTATTCGCTCAGCGTTTAGGAAATATCCCAATGGTATCTGCATCTAAAAACACTTATGCGGTAGCTAACAAAGCACACGCAGCTCACCAAACTAAAGCTGAAGGCGATATCGTTTGGTCAAACAATTTTGGAACTGCTGCTGATTGGTTGCATGTTGCAGGACCAAATCAAACTCCAGGCGCTGTAGGTCAATGGGCAATCGTAAATGCTATTCCTGCAACTTTAACAGCTCAAGGTTTTGATGCAACAATTCAATCTGTTTCAGGACCAACTTTTGGTTTCATTGACTCTGATGGTGCAGGTACAGGAAAAGTTCAAGATGCTTATTTAGAGTATACTGGAATTATCGACTTGTCGACTTTGGCAGCAGGTACTCCTTTGTACTTAGAGTTTACTGAATACTATAGACATTACCAAGAACAAAACTTTATTGAAGTTTCAATTGATGGTGGTACAACTTGGACAACTTATGAAGTGAACCCAGTTTCAGAGGTGCCAGTTAATACAACTTCATTGGTTCCAGAATACCAAATCGTAAACATTTCTTCTGCAAATGCTGCAGGTGCTGCAACTGTAAAAGTAAGATTCCACTATGTTGGAACATACGATTGGTTTTGGGCTGTAGATGATATCAAAATTTCTGAAGCATACCAAAATGATGGTAAAATGGTTAGAAGTTTCATGACTTCAGATCCTGCTGGTACGCAAGGTTGCGATTACTATTTGTTACCTGATAACCAAATTGCTGCTTTCCCAGGACATGAGTTCATCACAATCGCTGAAAATATGGGCGCTGCAACTCAAACTAACTTTAGAGTTAGAGCAACTGAGCCAGTTACTGGATATTCTGAATTAAGTGGTCCAGGTGTTACTTATGGTGCAAGTTTGGCTTCAAGTATGTCTGATACTTTCAACATAGTAAATGCTTTCAATCCTATTGCTTCTGCTACAGCTTACAACGTAACTGTTTCTACAGAATTAGGTGCTGTTGATGGAAACAATTTGAATGATACAACTTCTTTCCGTAACATCAAAGTTGGTGGAACTGAATTTGGTCGTGACAATGGCGTTTTAGTTACTGGAATCACTGGTTTTGATGGTACTGGAAATGAAATTTTAGGATGGTTTAACTATATGAACGTATTCGCTGATTATGCTGTTGGTTCAGTTAAAACATACATCACGGCGGGTCAATCAGCTAGTTTCACGACAGACCAAGTTCATGCTTCTATAGAATCTTATGACGGAACTGTTTGGACTGAGGTGTTCACAACTCCTGATTACACTGTAACATCAGCTGATTTCGGAAATTGGTTGTCATTGTCTAGCGATGTTGCTGTTTTGGTTCCTGGATTATACAGAGTTATTTTCTACAGAACTGACAATACAACAAATACCTTGCGTATTGGTTCTGCTCAATCTTGCCCAGATGGAACTGTTGGTGGTATCAAAGCTACAGATTTAACAACAATCGGTTTGGCTGATCCAAATGCTTTGATGATTCGTTTGTCGCCAATTAGTTCAGTAGGAGTGAGTGATATTGATGCTGACCAATTCGGTTTATCAGTTTACCCAAATCCAGCAAATGATGAAGTAAATGTAGCTTTCAACTTGTCTAACGAGGCTTTAGTTAGTGTTACTGTAACTGATTTAGCTGGTAAGGTTATTTATTCTTCAAAAGGAGAAAACAATGTAGCTGGTGCGCATTCAATCAAAATTAATTCTTCTAATTTCAGTGATGGAGTTTACATGGTGAACTTCAAAGCAAATAATGAAGTTTCAACACAAAAAATCGTTATTAGAAAATAATTTCTTTTAACTCCCTTTTTAGAAATCCATCGGTCATTGATCGGTGGATTTTTTTTATGCCTAAATGAAGGGATTTATATATTTTTGTTAAAATTACAATTCAGTTAAAAAAACAAAGCAAATTACACAAATATGAAAGCATACGTTTTTCCTGGTCAAGGTGCTCAATTTTCAGGAATGGGCAAAGACTTATATGAAAATTCAGCCATCGCAAAAAATATGTTTGACCAAGCCAATGAAATACTTGGTTTTGACATTCAAAAAATCATGTTTGAAGGAACAGATGAAGAATTGAAACAAACGAAAGTAACGCAACCAGCGATTTTCTTGCATTCTACAATTCTTGCCGCGTGCTTGGGCGATGCATTCAAACCCGACATGGTTGCAGGTCATTCATTGGGAGAATTATCCGCTTTGGTTGCCAATAAAGTATTGAGATTCGAAGATGGATTGAAATTGGTTTACAAACGTGCTTTGGCAATGCAAGCAGCTTGCGAAGCTGTTCCATCAACGATGGCCGCTATTTTAGGATTAGAAGATGAAGTGGTTGAAAAAATTTGTGCAGAAATTGACGGAATTGTTGTAGCTGCAAATTACAATTGCCCCGGTCAATTGGTGATTTCAGGTTCAATACCTGCGGTAGATGAAGCATGTGCTAAATTGACAGAATCGGGAGCCAAAAGAGCACTTAAATTACCAGTTGGAGGTGCGTTTCACTCGCCATTGATGGAACCAGCAAGGGAAGAATTGGCTGCAGCAATTGAAGCAACTGAATTCTCAATGCCGATTTGCGCAGTCTACCAAAATGTAAATGCAAGTGCAGTAACTGACCCACAAACGATCAAAGACAATTTGGTAGCCCAATTGACAGCGCCAGTAAAATGGACACAAATCATGCAAAACATGATTGCAGATGGAGCAAGTGAAGTAATAGAAGTTGGCCCTGGAAAAGTATTGCAAGGCTTATTCAAAAAAGTGGACAGGGCTTTTCCTTGTAGTTCAGCAGAAATTTAAATTTCAAACTCAAAATATATTTTAAAAACATATCAATAGGTCTGTTTTTTTTGAGTTAAACATTTGAAAATTTACGTTTTGAATTGATTAAAGAAACTTGATTATAAACAATGTATCAAGTCCAATGTCTTAAGTCTAAAAATCTACTTCCGCGCTTTCATCTTCACGTAAACTACTTTCTTGGTTTCAAAGAATTCTTCTTGGAATAAATCAGGGATATCAAAATAAGTCACAGCTTGTTGCACTGGTTTCATTTCTTCAGCTAAATCTCCACCTTTCAGGTATAAAATCCCATTTGGAAATTCATTTTTCTGTTCAACTTTGAATTTATCTTTTAACCAAGTTAGGAAAACGGGCATGGCGGTTACTGCGCGACTAACCACAAAATCAAACGTTTCTTTTATGTTTTCGGCGCGATCGTGTGTTGCGCGCACATTTTCTAATTGCAAAGCAACTGAGACTTCACTTACCACTTTGATTTTCTTCCCAATCGAATCAACCAAATGAAACTGGCAGTTGGGAAACAAAATCGCCAAAGGAATCCCAGGAAATCCACCACCGGTACCGACATCTAGAATCGATGAATGATCAGTGAAAGGCATCACCTTAGCAATGGCCAGCGCATGCAAAACATGGCGCTCATAAAATTGATCTAAATCTTTGCGAGAAATCACATTAATTTGTTCATTCCAATGCGTATACAAGGGCATTAATTGCTCAAATTGAGATTTTTGAGTTTCTGATAAATCAGGAAAATATTTGAAAATCAATGCGACAGAATTCATACTTTTTTTGGCAAAAATAACAAAAAACTCCGCCTAAATTGAGCGGAGTTGATTTAATACATACCAAATTCTTTTCTGATACTAATTTTTCTTACAAGGTTTTTTTGTCATGGTCCGTCAGCTTACGGACACACGCCAAAATCAATCTTTATAAATTTTATCAACGGTATCTTTATATTTTTCCATGATAATTTTGCGTTTCAATTTCAATGTTGGCGTCAATTCATTTCCTTCGATACTTAATTCCTTTGGCAGCAATTCAATTTTTTTAATTTGCTCCCAATTTCCATAAAGGGTATTAAATTCAGCAACCTCTTCTTGAATTCGCTGAACTACGGCTTCATTTTGGGCAATTTCTTCGTTTGAAAGATTATCAAAATTCAAATTTTTCTTTTTTGCCCATTCCTTGATGAAAGCAAAACCAGGAACAATCAATGCCGCTGGGAATTTTTGATTTTCACCAATCACCATGATTTGCTCGATAAATCTCGATTCTTTGAATTTATTTTCCATCGCTTGCGGAATAATGAATTTTCCACCAGAGGTTTTAAAGATTTCTTTCTTGCGATCGGTAATTTTTAAGAATTTTCCTTCAAACATTTCGCCAATATCTCCCGTATGGAACCAACCTTCGGCATCGATATCCTCCGCAGTTTTGTCAGGCAAATTATAGTAGCCCATCATCACGTTTGGTCCCTTCACCAAAATTTCTCCATCAGAAGCAAATTTTACTTTTACACCTTTCAATACAGTTCCAACAGAACCAATTCTGATACCGTTAACAAAATCATTGACGGAAATAACAGGAGAAGTTTCGGTCAAGCCATAGCCTTCTAAAATTGGGATGCCTGCCGCCATAAAAATACGCGCCAAACGTGGTTGAAGCGCTGCACTTCCTGAGGCAATTGCCTTGGTTTCTCCACCCAATGCTTCTTGCCATTTGGTGAAAATTAATTTGCGCGCAATAGACAATTTAAATTTATAAAAAGCTGATTTTCCGACAACATCATATTGTTCAGCCAATCCAACTGCCCAGAAAAACAGGGATTTTTTGATTCCTGTGAGCTCATCGCCTTTTGCCATGATTTTATCGTACACTTTTTCTAACAATCTTGGAACAGCAGTAAAAACGTGCGGTTTCACTTCGCGAATATTGTCACCAATTGTATCCATTGATTCAGCGAAATAAATCGAACATCCTAGATACAAATACATGTAATGCAACATGCGTTCATACACGTGACAAACTGGTAAAAAAGTCAGTACACGAGAATTTTTATCCGCAGGAATTCGCTCCAAACAAGCCATTACATTGGATAATAAATTATTGTGTGAAAGCATTACACCTTTTGGGTTCCCAGTAGTTCCAGAAGTATAAATTATCGTTGCCAAATCTTCGTTTCTGACATTGGCTTTTAATTCATCAATGGTTTGACTTTCGATAGAATTTCCAGCTTCAAATACTTCTTCCCAATGAGGAATTCCCTCTATTTGATCAAAAGCAAAAAGATGATTTAAGGCTGAAAGCTCGCCTCTAATTCCATTTATTTTATCATATAATTCTTGATTACCAACGAAACAAATCTTGATGCCGGCATCTTTAAAAATATATTTGTAATCTGAAATTGAAATATTAGGATAAACGGGAACTACGATTCCACCGACCTGCTGAATGGCGATATCTGCCGTATTCCATTCGTAGCGGTTACTTGAAACAACCCCAACTCTATCGCCCGGTTTGATTCCTAAAGCAACAAGCCCTTTGGAAACTTGATTTACTTTTTCTAAAAAAGATTGAATAGAAACTTTGTCCCATTCTCCATTTCTTTTCGTCGAAAATGTCCTTTCATTCGGGTGCATTTCTAATTGATAATACGGAATATCAAAAAGTCTTTTTACTTCTTTCATAGTTACAAGATGTGTCTAAAAATAGGAATTGTTTTCAAATTTTTAGCTGAATTTTAATTTATTTTTTTATTTCCGTAATCTTTTTGAGCTACAAAAGGTATTTCAAATCCAAATTTCAAATCTAACTTTCCTACACTCGAGAGAAAAATAGAGGGATAATGAAAAGTGCAAAAAAAATTATTCATTTACTATTGGGATAAGTTCGATGAAAACATCTAAATATTCATTTAGTCCATAACGATGTTAACAATCTTTGCAACTTTGTGTTACAGTAATTGAGATTGATACTATTAACTTAGACTTGCATATCAATTTCAATTACTTTGATTTATTTAAAATCCTTTGTTGGTTTTTAAATTGATATTGCCAGCTTCCACTTTTTATCTGGTTTTTTAAAGTGGCTCAAGGTATGTTTTGATTTGTTTTTAAAAGGTTTATTCAGCAGAGTAAACCTTTTTTCCTTTTATGAAAGTCATGAACGCAAAATTCTCTCTGAAAACTTCATCCGCTTTCACCTTATTTTCGAAGATTGCAAAGGTGGCATCTTTACCTTTTTCCAGCGTTCCTAATTTATTTTCCTGAAAAGCTGCAAATGCGCTCCAAAGAGTCATTCCTTTAATGCAATCCATGAATGAAATCGCTTCTTTTTTCTGAAATCCCGAGGACGGAAAATTTTCTTTGTTTTTGCGATTGACTGCCGCATGTATCGTCAAAAATGGATTAATTGATTCTACTGGAAAATCTGTTCCGATGCAAATAATCCCTGTTTGATTTAGCAAAGATTGATATGCATAAGCACCTTGCATTCTTTTTTCGCCCAAACGATCTTTCGCCCAACGCTGATCTGTTGTGGCATGTGTTGGTTGAACAGATGGAAAAGCGCCACAATTTCCCAATCTCAAAATATCCATTGGATCTAGCACCTGCGCATGCTCAATTCTCCAACGGTGGTCTTTTTTGACTTCGTAAACGCGCTCCATGATATCCAATACCAATTTGTTGGTAGAATCTCCAATGGCATGCACATTCATTTGATAACCTGTGAGTTCACATATATCAGCAATCTTTTTCATTTCTTCAAATGAAGTTGTCAAGACGCCAAAATGTCCTGGTTCGTCTGAATATGGTTTTTTCAAACAAGCGCCACGCGAACCTAAAGCGCCGTCGCCCATGACTTTGAAGCTGCGAATCGTCATATTGCGATATTCCGATATTCCGTTTTTCTTCGCAAATTGAATATTTTCAGGCGTTGGATAAAGCATCGCGTATAAATTCATTTTCAATTCTTTAGACGTAACCATTTTCTTAAAAAAAGCAATATCCTTGAAATTGATTCCCGCTTCGTGCACACCAGTAATTCCATATTGAAACAGTTCTTCTTGAATCTCCAAAATCGCTTGTTTCATTTCTGCTTCTGGATATTTCGGCAAATTTTCAAAAACGGCATTCATGGCATTATCGACCAATAATCCGCTGCATTTCCCATCCTTTTGATGAATAATTCCACCTTCCACTTTGGTTGCTGGCGTGATTTTTAATTGTTTCAACAAGCAATCATTCACCAAAACAGCATGACCGTCAACGCGAAACAGCGCAACTGGAATCGTTGGAAAAACCTTGTTCAACTCCTGATTGTCTGGCAAAGCGGTTTCTGACCAAAGCGATTGATCCCAACCACGTCCAACGACGAATTTTTTTCCTGTTCGAGAAGCGTATTTCTCCAGTCGCACAATGATTTCATTCATCGATTTTGAATCTACCAAATCTGCATTCAATTTCTGTTGCGCGAGTCCGAGTAAATGCCCGTGTGCATCTGTAAAACCTGGATATATATCTCGTCCGCCTGCGTCAATCATTTCGTCCGCAGCATATTTATTTTGGATTTGTCGATCGGGACCAACCTCCACGATTTTTCCATCGCGAATAGCCATGGCTTCGTATTCGTGGTTGTTTCCATCCAAAGTGTAAATTTTCGCATTGTGCACAATTAAATCAACCGATTGACCTTGATAGCATGCTGAAAATAAAGCCAGCAAAACACCAAAAAAGAAAATTTTATTCATCTAAAAAAGTTTATTGTTTGTGAAAAACGGTCGCTGAAGCTTGTGCTGTTGGCATAATGACCAAATCATTGATCGTCACATGTTTTGGACGCGTCGCCGCAAAATAAATCGTTTCTGCAATGTCTTCGGCAACCAATGGCTCGAAGCCGTTGTAGATGGAATCCGCAGTGGCTTGATCGCCTTTGAAACGCACCAATGAAAATTCAGTATCTGCTGCGCCCGGAGCGATGTTGGTGACTTTGATATTGTAGGCAACCAAATCGATTCGCATGGATTTTGACAAAGCGTCTACCGCGTGTTTCGTGGCGCAATACACATTTCCACCTGCGTAAACTTCTTTTCCTGCGATGCTTCCCAAATTGAAAATATGTCCCGATTTTTTCGCTTTCAAAAATGGAATTACGGCTTTGCTGACATACAACAATCCTTTGATGTTGGTATCAATCATTCGTTCCCAATCGTCCACAATTCCTTCTTCAATTGAAGATCTGCCGACGGCCAAACCTGCGTTGTTTACTAGAATTGACAAACGATCTGACCAACTTACTGGAATGGACTGAATGGCTTGATTTACTTCCTTTTCAACGCGCACATCGAAGCACAAATTCAAGATTGAAACTCCATAATTAGATTCTAATTCTGTTTTCAAAGTTTCTAATCTTTCGGCTCTTCTTCCTGTGGCGATAATGTCGTAACCGTGTTGTGCAAAAATGCGTGCTGTTGCTTGACCAAATCCAGATGTTGCGCCGGTGATTAAAATTACGTTGTTTGTTGCTTCCATTTTTCGGGGATTGAAATGATAAAAATACTGAGTACAAAAATAGCGATATAAGCGGGAATTCGATAGCGCACAATTGCACCTGCGACGGGGGTTGTCCAACCGACCAACGCCAATATCGAAATGCTGAAAAGAATCAGCGTAAAAATCAATTTTTGTTCTTCGATATTCAATTTTCGACGTTTGATAATCGCAAAAATCAGAAACCCAAGCACGCCACTGACTTCCAACGCGGACGGATATTTCATGGCGCCACCATTGTCCCACCAAAACGGGCGGAGCAACGCATTAGCAATGGCTTGCGGAGCAGAAGTGACTAAATTTGAAAAAGAATGATTGATGCGCTGAATTGGAATCAAACTCACAGAACTGTCTTCAACGACATACAATTTCCATTTTTCGCCTTTCGGTTCGAGGTGAATGGGTTTGAAATCATTTTTTCGGTAAATCCATTTTTGCCTGGCGTCTGTTGGTTCTAGCAATTCAACCACGGAATCTTTCACGCGCAAGCGATTCAAATGGGCGTTGTAGAAGAAATAAAACTGGTTGGAATCTTTCATCGCATACAATCCGCCTTCGCCCACGTGGATGGAATCGATTTGTTTGACGCTTAAATCGTCGGTGAATTTTTGGCGCAAATTGGGGAAAAGCAAAACCAATCCAACGCAAAGCAGTAAAAACGAGCAAAAACTGAATATCGGAATATGGCGATATACCGATCTACTCCAAATCGCAAAAAACAGCGCAAAAAGCAGGCATATCAATACATACGGTTTGAAACAGACGAGCAACAAAATTCCTGAAATCATAAATATCGTTTTGCGTTTCGTGGACAATTCCCCCAAAAGCGCACGCGCAATGAATCCCAAACCGAGAATCAAAAACGGTTCTTTCAAGATTCCTGCGGACCAAAAAAGCAGATTCGGCAAGGCCAACATTCCCCAGAAAAACAAACTAGATTTTAATTGAATGCGTTGTTGAAAAGCCAATACCAAATGGCGCATTCCGAACAAGGAAATGAGTCCCATGAAAATGGCATGAATGTATGCGTTTCCGCAGGAGAGAAAAAACAACAAGCTGTTGATGCGAATCACATTTTGCGAATCGTTGATCAAGTTACCATCTCCGCGCGACCACAATTTGGTGTCTTGCAAATACTGCTGAATGATTTCAGGCGATTGGTTCCAACCTGTAAGAAATTTGAAATAATCTACAGGCGATTTGTAAAAAACACCTTGCAAAATGCGACTGTCTTTCAGGTACGCAAAAGCATCGCTCGAAGGATAAAAATGGGCGTACAAATAGATGAACAGAAACCCAACAGCCGACTTGACTAAAAAGGCATATTCAAAACCCAAATTCGGTTCATTTTTCCCAAAACGCAAACGCCAAAAGCGCAATCCTGCAAAAAGGACAACAACCCAAATTAGTGAATACAGAATTGAATTTTCCATTGTTTTAATGATTTTCAAAAGTAAGAAATTGTTTTGTACAAAACTTTAAAAAGTATGTCAATGAAATTGCGCGAACGTTGCCTGGAAAATAAAAACCTATGAAATAAAAATGTCAAATCCCAAAAACCAACTATTAATAGCACAATTTATATTGATTTCATTGACCAAATAATTTATAATACCTAAATTCGCACACGACAAAATAAAGATACAATTTAACACATATTTCTATGGTTTTTGATTTAGACATGATTAAGAAAGTGTATGCTAAATTTCCGGAGCGCATTCAGGCGGCACGCGAAATTACTGGCAAACCTTTGACACTTTCAGAAAAAATCCTTTACGCTCACTTGTGGGACGGAAATGCAACTACGGCATTCGAAAGAGGAAAATCTTACGTGGATTTTGCACCAGACCGTGTAGCGATGCAAGATGCAACGGCGCAAATGGCGTTGTTACAGTTTATGCAAGCTGGCAGAAAACAAGTCGCTGTTCCATCTACGGTGCATGCAGACCACTTGATTCAAGCGAAATTAGGCGCGAGCAAAGATTTACAAGAATCGCTAAATCAAAACAACGAAGTATTTAACTTTTTGTCATCCATTTCAAACAAATATGGTATCGGTTTCTGGAAACCAGGAGCTGGAATCATTCACCAAGTAGTTTTAGAAAACTACGCATTCCCAGGTGGAATGATGATTGGAACAGATTCTCACACAGTGAACGCTGGTGGATTGGGAATGGTTGCAGTTGGAGTTGGTGGTGCTGACGCGGTTGACGTGATGGCTGGAATGGCTTGGGAATTGAAATTTCCTAAATTAATCGGAATCAAATTGACTGGCAAACTGAGTGGTTGGACTTCTGCGAAAGACGTTATTTTGCGTGTGGCAGATATCTTGACTGTGAAAGGTGGAACTGGTGCCATTGTAGAATATTTTGGAGACGGTGCGATTTCACTTTCTTGCACAGGAAAAGGAACCATTTGTAACATGGGCGCTGAAATTGGAGCAACGACTTCAACTTTCGGTTACGATGATTCAATGCGTAGATATTTGGCTGCAACTGGTCGTCAGGAAGTGGTTGACGCTGCGGATGCGATTGCTGAGCACTTGACTGGAGATGCTGAAGTTTATGCCAATCCAGAATTGTATTTTGACCAAGTGATTGAAATCAATTTATCAGAATTGGAACCATATATCAACGGACCTTTTACGCCGGACAGAGGAACACCAGTTTCTAAAATGCGCGCAGAAGCTGAAGCAAATGGCTGGCCAATGAAAGTTGAATGGGGATTAATCGGTTCTTGCACCAACTCTTCTTATGAAGACATGGCGCGTGCTGCATCTATCGTTGAACAAGCGGTTGCTTGCGGAATTTCTCCAAAGGCAGAATTTGGAATCAATCCAGGTTCTGAACAAGTACGTTACACCATCGACCGAGATGGGATCATTGCAACATTCGAAAAAATGGGTACGAAAGTGTTTACAAATGCTTGCGGACCATGTATCGGCCAATGGGACCGTGAAGGCGCTGACAAACAAGAAAAAAACACCATCGTTCACTCTTTCAACCGCAATTTCTCGAAAAGAGCAGATGGAAATCCAAATACGCACGCGTTTGTGACTTCACCAGAAATGGTTGCAGCATTGGCAATTGCCGGTGATTTAGGATTTAATCCATTGACAGATACGTTGACAAACGACAAAGGAGAGCAAGTAAAATTGAATCCTCCAAAAGGAGACGAATTGCCAACCAAAGGATTTGATGTTGAAGACCCAGGATACCAAGCTCCAGCAGAAGACGGAAGTGGTGTAACAATCGCTGTAAGCCCAGATTCTTCTCGTTTGCAATTGTTGGAAAACTTCCCAATTTGGGACGGAAAAAATATTTTGGGTGTAAAATTATTGATCAAAGCCAAAGGAAAATGTACCACTGACCATATTTCTATGGCTGGTCCATGGTTGAAATACAGAGGTCACTTGGACAATATTTCCAACAACATGCTTATTGGCGCTGAAAATGCATTCAACGGAAAAGCAAATGCGGTTGTGAATCAATTGACAGGTGCAGAAGGAGAAGTTCCTGCGGTGCAAAGAGCGTACAAAGCGGCTGGAGTTCCATCGATTGTTGTGGGAGACCACAACTACGGTGAAGGTTCATCTCGAGAACATGCTGCGATGGAACCTCGTCATTTAGGTGTTCGTGCAATTATCGTGAAATCATTTGCGCGTATCCACGAAACAAACTTGAAAAAACAAGGAATGTTGGGATTGACGTTTGCGAACGAAGCAGATTACGATAAAATCCAAGAAGCAGATACATACAACTTCACAGATTTGGAATCTTTTTCTCCAGACAAGCAATTGACTTTGGAAATCGTTCATGCAGATGGTGCGAAAGAAAACATCATGTTGAATCATACTTATAACCAACAACAAATTGAGTGGTTCAAAGCAGGTTCAGCGTTGAATTTGATTAAATTAGAAAGTCAGAAAAATTAATTAGGACTAAAAACTATATTTTTAAAGCCTCTTTTCTTACAGAAGGAGGTTTTTTTATGTTTTGAAATCAAAATAACTGTTAAATTTGCTGAAGAAAACGGTCAAATGAACAAAGCCGACAACATTTTTAACAATTTATTTTTTTATGAAAAACATTAAAATTACGATTATTGCATTTGCAGCATTATTTTTCGGAACATCCACTGTACAAGCGCAAGCAGTTGAAAAAGGTAACATACTAATCGATGTATACGCCGGGTATGGAACTGCTTTTAATGCGCTATTTAGAGCGCTATATGAGGATGTTGAATGAGATTCAAAATTAAATACACTTGATGCAATTGGAGTAAGAGGCGAATATTTAGTAGGCGATAAATTTGGAATAGGCCTAGATGCTACTTACAGTAGTGCTAAAATTGTTGACCCTTATACTTCAACAGTAAATACTTATGATCAAAATGGGGTGCTTACAACAACTACGACTAGTTATGAGCAAACTATTAGCAGTAAAAAAATCGGTGTTATGATTTCTATGAATTATCACTTTTTAGATAATGACAAGTTTGACGCTTATACCAATTTAGGTGTTGGTTTTAAAAATAGATCCTATGGCTACGAATCTACAGATCCAACTGCAGTTAATGACGATCTTCGTGTTGGTACTGTGTTTCCTTTAGCAATGAGAGCTGGTGTTGGTATGAGATATTTCTTTACTGATAATATTGGAATTAATTTGAATGTTGGCTTAGGCCAAGGAGGCTGGGTTAATGGCGGTATCTCTGCGAAATTCTAATTAACAAAAAGTACTAGAAAAGAAAACCCGATTCGTTTGAATCGGGTTTTTTTAGGAGTAATAGACAAAAAGTAGGCTAATTTTTAGACGTTTTGTTCAAGTGGACAAAAAGTAGGCTGTTTATTTTTGATATTTTGTTGAAGCAATATCTCACTTCTTTATTTTTGAATTATCAAAGTTAAACGGAATCGAGCTCTG
>CAMDFX010000020.1 GCA_945897805.1 Chryseobacterium gleum | reverse complement strand
CACAACGCCAGAAACAGCGCTTGTTACTGCTGGAGTGCAAGTTCCAGAAACAATGCAATAGTAATAAAATGTTCCAACAACTGATGATGGAGGCGTGTAAGATGCCAAAGTAGCAGTGTTGATTAATGTTCCTGAAGTATTGTTATTTGAAGTGTTTACATACCATTGGTAAGTTAAACCGCCACCTGTAACAGTCACAGATCGTGCTGCGGTCACTCCGTTTTGACAAATATTTTGAACAGTTGCAAGTGGCTGCACAGTGATTACCGGAATGGCGGTAACTGTTACAGTTCTGGTTGCAGAAGTAGTAGCACAACCTCCAGTTCCAGTGATTGTGTAAGTAATGATTGAAGTTCCTGTTGCGTTTGTGACAGCGCTTACCAATCCTGTCGAAGCATTTACTGTTGCGACACCCGGTGTAGCCGAAGTCCAAGCTCCTCCAGTATTTCCATCAGATGTAAAATTGGTTGTTGCATTAGAACAAATGGCTTGCGTTCCGCTTAAAATTCCTGCGTTTGGGGCCGTTGTAATGGTCACAGTTCGAGTGGCAATTGCATTTGCACATCCACCAGTTCCTGTAACGGTATAGGTCATTGTAGAAATTCCAGCAGCGACAGGAGAAATAGCTCCAGTTGTGGGATTTATATTCGCAACTCCTGTAGCACTTGAACTCCAGGCGCCACCTGTATTTCCATTGGTTGTAAAAGTTACTGTTCCCGTAGAACAAATAGCTTGAGTTCCAGCCAAAACTCCTGCATTGGGAGTAGTAGTTACGGTAACTGTTCTTGTAGAAGAGACTGCTAGACATCCATTTGCAGCGGGAATTGTGTATGTAATTGTTGCAGTACCTGCAGCAACACCAGTTACAACGCCTGTACTTGCATTCACAGTTGCAATACCTGTGGCGCTTGTTGTCCAGGTTCCACCTGTATTTCCGTCAGTTGTAAATGCTGTCGTTCCTGCTTGACAAATTGCTTGTGTTCCGCTTAAAGTACCTGCAACAGGAACTGGCGTTAGATTAACGATTGAAGAAACAGGATTTGAAACGCATCCAATTGCGTTTGTGGTTGTAACGGTGTATGTGCCGCTTACACTTACAGAAATTGAATTGGTTGTTTCGTTGTTTGGACCCCATAAGTAACTTGCCCAAGTGGATGAAGTTAACGTTTTTGGTGTACCGCATCCAGTTTGCGTAATCACAGGAACTGGTTTTGCATTTAAAGTGATCAAAACATCATCTGTCGAAACACAGCCTCCGTTGGTAATTGTCCAACGCAGTGTGTATGAATTTCCAGAAACACCTGAGAAATTAGAAGTTGGGCTAGCAGCAGTTGTAATTGTGCCACCAGTTCCAGAAACGATACTCCAAGCGCCTGTTCCCGTTGTGGGCGTATTTGCTGCCAAAGTAACGCTTGTTAAACCACAAGTCAACGCGTCAGTTTGGTTTATGCCTGCATTTGAAACTGTGACAGGAGCATTGATATTGACTGCTCCAGAAACGGTACTTGTTGCTGCAGGGGTGCAGGTTCCAGAAACAATACAATAGTAATAAAATGTTCCAACAACGTCAGATGGAGGAGTAAAAGAAGCCGAAGTTGCGCCACCTATTAATGTGCCTGTAGTATTGTTGTTTGCTGTGTTTACATACCATTGATAAGTTAAACCAGCACCAGTTGCAGTGACAGAGCGAGCTGCAGTTAGTGCATTTTGACAAACATTTTGAACAGCTGTCAATGGCTGTGTAGTAATTGTTGGTCGACCTAAAATGTTGTAAGATTGAGAAAAAAGTGTACTGGTATTGTTTGATGAACAAGTAAAATTAACGTTATTTAATCCAAAATAATCGCTATTTGTTGAACCTGCAACTTTAACCCAACGCAATTGATGCGTGCCTGAGGGAACACTGGTATTATTTAAATTAACATTTTCCCCTCCACCAGCATTTCCAGATGAGCATGTCCTAGTTGAACCTGAAATATCTGTCCATGCTCCTCCTGAAATTGAAATTTGAAGCTTAATATCATATGGAGCGGTGCCTGCTTGTCCATTATTATGATTGTGATAATGATTAAAAGTAACATTTGTTAATGTTGTTGCAACTGATGTAACAAATTGGATATAAGGACCGTTGGTTGAACTCAGTTGACGTTGAATTAGAATCATTCCAGGGCTTCCAGGCGCCCACGAAAAATTTTCGTGAGTGCCGTTATTGTATTGTGTGATAAATCCAGAAAGTAAACTTGGATGTGAAGTTGTTGTTGGAGTATATCTAATGATACCCCCGCCCATATTGGTAGCTCCTGCCTCAAAAGTCCACCATAAACTGGTATTTACATTTGAACCAGTTTGATAGGTTACTGTTGAAGCGCCACTTGCAACACCTGTAACCAAACCTGATGTATTTACTGTTGCAGCTGCAGTGCTACTCGAAATCCAACTACCGCCAGAACCAGTGTAGGAAGCCTGATTAGTTGACCCAACGCACAAATTAGTTTGGCTATTTATTTGCAAACTAAAACATGAAACAAAAAGTAGTAAAAAGTAAGAATTTTTAATCTTGCGAAGTGAATAATTTAACATTTTTGTTTGATTTTTCTTTGAATAAGGAACCAAAAGTATGTAGTTGTTTTTTTTCTCTTGTTAAGCAATTATTAAATCGGTGACCTTTTCGGGTTTTTGAACACTATTTCTGATTTTTTGACAACTCAGAAAATAAATTTCCAGATTTAAAACTATAGTTTTCGTTCATTTTTTCTAACTTTGCTGCGTTCCTACCATGTTTCGTAGCCTCATAAATTAAAATATAAAGTTGCAATGAATCAATTTGAAAATACCGTTTTATTGTTGACAGGTTTAATTGGTTTAATTGTAATTTATGTTATGCTCACATCTGTGAAATCAAATAGATTCGTAAATGGGTTTTTGATTTTTAATTTTGCAATAGCAAGCGCTCGTTTTCTCATTTTTAGCACTTATAATTTACATTTTCAAAATTTATTACAAGATTTTGTTTTTCCTTACAGGGTTTTTTTAATACTTACTTTCCCCAGTTCCTATCTTTACTCGAAGGCTTTGGTAAATGATTGTAGTATTTCTATCAAGACAATTTTGAAGCATTTGATTTTTCCTATGCTTCTTTTCATTGTTAACCTGATTGGATTTTTGAAGTCACATCATGCATCTGACAGCATAATTTTACTAAATTTTTGTTTTTCCATTTGCTATTCAATTTTTTACCTTTTCAAAATATTCACTGTTTTTTATAAAAATTTGTGGAGTAAAAAATTAGATATAAGTGGAGAGCATTGCCAAGTGATGAAAAGTTGGACGATTTTCTACTTCATAGTTTGCACCTTGTTAACAGTTCGTTTAGTTACCTCTTTTATTTATGAAAATTCACTTTCGTACACTATTTCTGGAAGTCACTTTTCATACATTTTTGCCGCTCTGGTTTGGTTATTGATGTTCCTTCGAATTTTTAAAACTCCTGAAATCCTATACGGTATTCCTAAATTGGCTATAAAAACGCAACATTTTGAGGAGGTTAAAATCGACCTTTCTGATGCTTGGAACATGCATTCAGATGAAATTCAACCTGAAAAAGACTTGAAATTAAGGGAAAAACTCGACCATAAAATCGTTGAATTAATTCAAGAAGTTGAATTTGTAGCGCAAGAAAAACAAATTTTTAAAAATGCCAAAACAACGATGTTTGACTTGGCTTTGGAGGTTGGTGTTCCAGAAAGTCATTTGAATTATTTGTTTCGATATCATTCCAATCTTTCTTTTCAAGAATACAAAAATAAGATGCGTATAGCATATTCAATTTCCATGATTGAAAGTGGTTTCCTAGCTAAAAACACAATTGAATCTTTGGCAAAAGATGTTGGATTTGCTTCCTATAGTCCTTTTTACAAGGCTTTTAAAAAAATACATGGAATAGGGCCAACTGAGTACTTGGCAATTTCCTAGAAAGAAACAAGTTCAGTTTAGTTTAAATTTTCATTAAGTTTGTATTTAATTTTCATTAAATACTTTTAATGGTCAAAAAGCTTTTCATTCAGTATTTCAAACTTTTTCTTTTTTGGATTTTCATATTTGACTTTCAACGGCTTTTGTTTTCAATCCACAACTGGAATAAATTTGAAGGTATTTCTTTCGGAGAATGGTTGGGTGCTTTTTTGTACTCTTTAAAATTGGATTTGGGAACTGCCGGAGCACTCGTTGTTTTACCCGCGTTTCTTTTGACATTGAGATTGATTTCTGATTCAAAGTGGATTAATCGGTTTTTCTATGGCATTTTATTTTTTGAGGCAATTTTCGTCGCGCTCATTCACAGTGGCGAAATTAACGCTTATGGCGAATGGAACCACAAATTAACGTCGCGGGTTTTTATGCATTTAGGTAATCCGGATGAAGTTTTTAGAACGGCAGATTACAGTATGACAATTTGGTATTTCGCCTACCTCTTCCTAGAATTGGCTTTTGCTTGGAAATTGATGCGTTTTTTGTTCAAATTTCAAAATCAGATTTCCTTCAAAAAATGGTTTGTTGCGCTTCCAATTTCTCTATTTTCTTTCGCGATTTTAGCTTCGAGCGCTTTCTTGCTACTCCGTGGTGGTTTGCAGCCTATTCCTATGAATATTAATGCAGCAACTTATTCAAATAATCCAGTTTCAAATGATTTATCTATCAATTCGTTGTACTTTTTTGGAAAAAGTTATCTGTTGTACAACCGAAGTGAAATCGATGAATATATGCCAAAAATCAATCCGAAATTGGCAAAGAAAATCACGGATGATTTGATGGATTATCCCAAAAAACATGACAATTATTTCTTGAAAACAAATCGACCAAATGTGGTTTTTATCGTGTTGGAAGGTTGGTCTGGCGAAGCAGTTAGCTGTTTGAGTGAAACCAACACCGACGAAGGCAGCCACGGAGTGAATTCAACCCCAAATTTCGATAAAATTGCCAATGAAGGTATCTTGTTTACCAACATTTTCGCCACTAGCGGTACATCAGAAATTGGAAATTCGAGTATTTTCAGCGGTTTTCCGGGAATTCCTGAAGTTTCAATCACCATGCAACCAGAAAAACATCGAAAATTGCGTTCGTTGAATCAAGATTTGGAAGCATGGGGCTACAACACCAATTACATGTTTAGCGGTGATTTGAAATATGGAAATATTGGCGGTTATTTCATGGATCACGGTTTTGATGTCGTGAAAGATGAAAGTGATTTTCCGTCAGATTTACCTCGCGGAAAATTGAATTTTTACGACGAAGATTTATACAAATTTTTGGTCGATGCAATGAATAAATCGAAACAACCGTTCATGCATTGCGCCTTTACTGGAAGCACGCATTCACCTTACGATCAACCAAAAGCCAAACGCGGACAAGTTTTCAACGGCGTTGAATCTGATTTCATGAATGCCTTGGTTTATTCCGATGAAGCGATGGGGAAATTCATCAAAAATTGCAGAAAACAGCCTTGGTTCGACAATACACTTTTCGTTTTTGTTGCCGACCACGGACATCCAACGCCCACAGTGACCAATCCATCAAGTTCGATTTATAACCACATTCCATTGCTTTTTTGGGGAAATGCCATCAAAGAAGAATACCGCGGAAAGAAAATGAATGTTTTGGGTTCGCAAGCTGATATTGCTGCCACTTTATTATATCAAATGGGCGGAAATACCGACCAATATCCATGGAGCAAAGATTTGATGAATCCCAAGGTGCCAGAATTTGCATTGCACACCATCACACGCGGTTATGGCTGGATTACCCCCAAAGGAAACATGACCTACGAAATGCAATCAGCTGTATTTGTAGAAGACAATTTCCCTAAAAATGCGCGATTTAAGGAACATCAGAATTGCTTTGCGTTTTTGACGGAGGTTTATGGGTATTATAAGTCGCTTTAACTAGTTGAAAATTGCTTTCAGAATATTTTCAACTGAGTCTTTATCCATTTTGGTGAATGCAAACCACTTTTTGCCCAAATCTTTCAGTGATGCACCAATATGATAAACCGTATTTTTGTCGATAATTAAAAAACGGTCATGGCTTTTTGCAAATGCTTGAATTTCAAATCCGCCATATTGTTCATTTGCTTTTTTGATGTCTAAATCTAATTGCTTGCTTAGCTTTTTCGTTAAAAAAATGACTTTTACATTTTTATTTTTTTTGGACAAATGTGTAAGAGTACTTTCGTCAATGTAATTGTCAATGAGGATGATTTCTTCTTTTGCTTTTTTGATGATTTCTGAGAAAAACGCATACGCGTCAAATATTTGTCCATCGAAAAAGATGCCTTGGTTCAGCTCAGGTTTACCAGCTTCAAGTGCTCTAAAAATTTGTTCTAATTTTTCGTTTGTTCTAAGTTGGCATGACTCCAGGTAATTTAAACGCTTAAAAATTGGAGCTCTGTTTTCTAGAAAGTTACGCATTGCAACAAAAGTTTCCATTATTTGAACACTTACTGTTATTGCACCTGCAGTATTCAAAGCTGCGGATAACATTGCAACCCCTTGTTCTGTGAAGACCCAAGGCAAATATTTACGATGTTGCCCTCGGCGAGGATTTTCTTCTAAGGTGCCAATTTGGTACCTTAAAGCTTTCCATTCTTCTTCCGTCAATTGAAAGGCAAAAGATAGAGGAAATCTTAATGGGTTTCTATTTACTGCCCTGTTGATAAATTTTGTCTGTGTTTGATAAAGTAATCCCAGATCACTATCCAACATTACTTGATGTTCTCGTACCAAAAAAATACGTTCGTGAATTTTGTTTAGTTGCAATTCTTCCATGGTTTTGTATTTGTAGGGAGTTGAAGGTAAGATTTTTTTTCGATTTTACAAAGGGTTTTGTTTTTCAATAAAATTTTTAAACCTTAATGTTTCTTATTTATTTGGTTCCTGAAATCCATTCGTGACAAAGAACTCCAAAACTGCTTTGCGTTGTGATGGGTTTCCTTATTATTGGCAGTTGTTGCAAAAAATGAAACAACTGAATTCTTATCTAATTCATTCTCCTTGAAAATGTATTTGAAATGTTTTGAAATGACAGAATTATCTCTTTCAAAAAGATTTGAGATTTGCTTTCGTGTCATCCAAAAAGTTTCCTTTTCTTCATCCAATCTCACTTCAATGTGTTCTGCAAGTTCTCCCGATTGGAATAGTACAATTTCGTTCTTCATAAATACTAAAGATAAGGAAATTATATAAAAGTTCTTGTTTTCCGATTCATTTAAGTTGTTGCCCAAATTCTGAATTGTTTTCCTTGTTTGGAATTAACGCGATATCCTACTGAAATTTTTACATTTAAATTGTAAAACGTCACAGGTTTATCGGAATTAGGAATATGCATTTTTAGTTGAAGAGTTAATATCTCCATTAAATTCATTGTAAAATTCTCAAAAATCGTTCTTGCGCTAGTGATAGAAGCAAGCTACCGTGTAGCGCGGATAGCACGCCCGAGCGCCCAAGTTTTCAATCATTTCAGTTTAAAAATCAATTCAAAACCAAGTAGTTACTGATTTTCACAAAAAAATCCCAAAAGAAAGTAGGATAACTTCGTATCTTTGCACTTCGAAAAGTGATTCATGCAAAATTCTAAACAAAATATTCGCAATCTTAATTTCCCAGAAATTAAAGCACAGTTCGAGGCGATGGGTGAAAAATCGTTTCGTGCCAAGCAAGTTTTTGAATGGTTGTGGAAGAAAAATGCAGGAACTTTTGAGGAAATGTCCAATTTGAGCAAAGATTTGCGGGAGAAATTGGAAACGCATTTTTACATCGATAAAATCATACTCGACGACCAACAAATTAGTTCAGACAAAACCATCAAATGCGCGTTTGAAGTGGAACCAGGAAAAGTGGTTGAAGGCGTTTTGATTCCAACTTCTAGTCGCACCACGGCTTGTATTTCATCGCAAGTGGGTTGCAGTTTGTCGTGTACTTTTTGTGCCACAGGAAAATTAAAATTGATGCGAAACTTGACCGCTGGAGAAATTGTGGATCAAGTGGTTTATTTGCGCGATCAAGCGGAAAATCGCTACGGTCAAACGCTCACAAACATCGTTTACATGGGCATGGGCGAACCGTTACTGAATTACAAAAACGTGCTGCGTTCCACTGAAATGTTGACTTCGGAAGAAGGTTTGGGAATTTCTCCGCGTAGAATTACGGTTTCCACTGCGGGAATTGCCAAGATGATCAAAAAATTGGGCGACGACCAAGTGAAATTCAATTTGGCGCTTTCTCTCCATGCTGCAAATGACAAAAAACGCAGTCAAATTATGGAAATCAACGACTCAAATGATTTAGCAACTTTGCGCGAATCTTTAGAATATTTCCACGAAAAAACAGGTTCTCGCGTGACGTTCGAATACATCATTTTCAAGGATTTCAACGATAATTTGGAAGACGCACAAGAATTGGCAGCTTTTTGCAGATGCGTACCTTGCAAAATCAATATCATAGAATACAATCCAATCGACGATGGCGGTTTCAAGCAAGCCGACCCAATCAAAGTAGATGCTTTCGCCAAATATCTGGAAGAGCGAAATTTGGTGGTCAACATTCGCCGAAGCAGAGGCAAAGACATCGACGCCGCCTGCGGACAATTGGCTAATAAGAATAGAGCGATTCCGCTGGAAGAAAGACAATTGAAATAGACCCGCTGCGCTCAAAGATATTAAGATTTTAAGAGCGTTGCTTTGCAACTTTAAGACTGAATTCTTGCGGTTTCTTCTCAACTTTAGATTATCTAAAAACGGCAAGAAAATTGAAAAGTCTTAAAACCCAAATATCTTAAAATAGACCCGCTTCGCTCTAAGATATTAGGATTTGAAGAGCGTTGCTTCGCAACTTTAAGACTTAATTCTTGCGTTTTCTTCTCAACCGTAGATTATCTCAAAATCTCAAGAAAATTGAAAAGTCTTAAAATCCTAATATCTTAACATCTTAATATCTCCTCGCCCGCCGTCTTCCGCGATTAATTTCAAAAAATACATCCCTTTCGCGGTAAAAAATTTGCCGATGGAAATCAAATTTTGTCCTTTTTCGATTTGCATTTTGCCGCTGTAAATCGATTGACCAAGCGTGTTGCTGATTTCTATTTGAATCATTTGCGAAACGTTGCTATTGAGCAATACTTTTAATCCATTTTCATCCATCGGATTTGGATAATAAGTGATGATTTCAAAATTCAGGGTTTGTTCCTGATTTCCTTGGATGTCGGTGTAGGCCTTGCGAAAATTGGGAATTCCGTAACCAAGCAATGAATCTGGAGCGTTGTATTGATTGGCTGATTTTTGAATTAAATCTATGATTTCCATGTTGTTTAGAGTTGGAAAAGCTTGCCACAAACAAGCAGTCATTCCGGCCATCATGGGAGAACTGAAAGAAGTGCCATTGGCGCGCACCACTTTTTCGTTGTAGGGAATGTACAAGTAAGTTTGTGAACCGACCGAGGCCACATTGGGTTTCACATCGCTGTCACTTGCGGGACCAACACTGCTGAAAAAAGCATAATTTCCCAAACTATCGACAGCGCCAACAGTCAAAATGCTGTCTGCATCGGCGGGCGTTGAAATGTATTTCCAATCATTCGCACCAGAATTTCCGGCACTGGCAACGACCAAAATTCCTTTTGATGCTGCGATGTCTGCCCCTTTAGCGATGCGCGTGGTGTTTCCGTCCAGTTGCGCATACGTGTGATTTTGCAAACTGTCGTCAAATTCGGTGTAGCCCAAACTGGAATTGATGATGTCAACTCCTGCGCTGTCTGCATATTCGGCGGCTGTCACCCAATTGTCTTCTTCGATGATATTTTCTTTGTCCGCATCTTCGCTTCGCAATAAGTGAAAATTGGCGTTGGTTGCTGTGCCATAATATTCGCCATCGATTTTTCCTGCGATGGTTGAAAGCACGGCTGCACCATGAAAATGATCCCAATAAACATCGCCATCGTGGTCTACAAAATCTTTGGTTGAAAGAATGCGATTTTCTTGAAACAAATGTTTGAAACAAGCCATTTCTGGTAAAGTTTCAAATCCTGCATCAATCACCGCAATCGTAAGACCTTCGCCATTAAAACCCAATTCGTGCAAATATTCAATTTGGTGCAAATGATTTTGGTTGTAGGAATAGCCATAAGGATAGTGACTGTTGTTGCTGATTTCGATATTGTTTCTCGGCTCGACTTCGAAAGTATTTTCAATCGGATTTTTGGTGTTTGAAAGTTGCAATTTTTGTACTATTTCAATTTGTTGCACAAAAGGCAATTGCATGATTTGATTCAAATCATTGGTATCAAAACAACTGATTGTAATGGCGTTGAACCACTTCGATGGATTAAGAAATTGAACAGTTGGAAAAACAGTAATTTGGTCGATGTACGCTTGATTCACAGGTAAATCTTGCTCAGAAATTGGAATCAGACTTTTCGCCCTGCGCGCAATGGCTTTAGAAGATAAAAATTGTTCTGGCGCATTGATAGTGTAGGGTGAATTGTTTTTGTCTGTAAATTGAATCCAATATTTTAGGGTGTCTTGTTGTGCGATTAAGTTTTCCACCAAAATCAGAAATGTGCTTATTAACAAGGTTTTAAATGAAATAGTCATTCACTTCTTTTTTTAGAATTGATACCAAAGATAAAACACTCAAGCAACACTTTCAAAAAAATCCTTTCTTTTGCACCTGAAATGAAAACAATAATCGAAAATCCATTGATATTTTCTTTGATTCCAGGGTTGGTTCTCGGAATTTTGAACGGTTTATATTGGCGCAAACAAGGATACAAAGGTTGGCATCTGTTTTATTTGGGAACAATGGCGTTTTATGCGTTAAGCGTGATGATTTTGAAAAAAATCTGATTTTCTGATTTTCAACGATTTTTTCGCTCCTTTGCTTGAATTTTCCTATATTCGTATCCTCTAAATAATCGATGGAATGAATGCGATAAATGATCATTTTTTTGCCCTGAAATTGTCAGTTTTGCAATTGGCTAAAGGTAAAGTTTGGTTGTACATCATTCCTCCAGTGGCTGTGGCGCTTTTGTTTTACAGTATTTTCTCCTTTTTTCACAATATTTCTGAAGGCGCAGAAGTGGCGAAAAAACTGCCTTGGGTGGGAGAATATGTCACTACTGGCGTTCAAAAAACCATTGGTTTCATGGTTTGGATTACAGACGAATTTTACAAATTTTTCATTCTCACTTTGCTTTCGCCCATCAATTGTTTGTTGTCAGAAAAAGTGGATAATGAAGTCACAGGGGCTAAATTTGACGGCGGTTTTGTCCGTGTGATGAAAGACATTGGACGAGCTATTTTCTTGTTTTTCTTCACTTTGATGCTCAATTTTTTGGCAATGTTTATCTGGTATATTTTAGCATGGATTTTTAATTTTCATGTTCTTGATAACATCGTTTATTTTGTCATCGGCGCATTCTTTGTTGGATTTTCGTTTTACGATTTTAGCCTTGAAAGATACGGCGTTGGATTTTTTGGAGCAGTTGAATTTGGTTTTGAAAGAATGTTGTACATGCTGCTCACTGGTTCAGTTTTCAGTTTGATTTATATGATTCCAGTCATAGGATTAATTCTTGCACCATTTCTCGTGACCATTTTAAGCACGATTGTTTACACCAAAATGAATCAAAAAATTCCGCAAAATTTATAAACAAACGGTCAAAAACCAATGAAAAAACTTTTTGAAGCATTCTCAAAATCATCCAAACAACAATGGGTTGATCTTTTAACCAAAGAGTTGAAAGGTGCTGATTTTGAAAGCAATTTACACAAGCAAAACGAAATTGAACAATTGACTTTTCCAAGTTATTTTCATTCGGAAGATGCGCCAAAGATCCAACAAGTTCCTGGTAAATTTCCATACACACGCGGCTATGTTTTTGACAACAATGACTGGAATATTGGCACTTACTTATTGGTAAAAGAAGAAAAAGCTGCCAATAAAAAAGCATTGAAAATCTTGAATGAAGGAACCAATTCCTTGATTTTGGATGTGAGTGGAAAATCTGAAATTTTGTTGGATATTTTGCTTTCAGAGATTGGCGTTCAATATATTCGAACGTATTTTATTGTCACTTCAGAAGCGCAAATGCAATCCATTTTGAGTTGGTTTGAAAATCAACCGAAAGCATTTGTTGGTTTTTATTTCAATCCTTTGGCTTCGAAAACTGAAATTCCTGCAATTGCTACTTCTGTTCAGGCGAGATTGTTTGAAATAGATGCATATTCTGTGCAACAATCGGGAGCAAATGCGAGTCAGGAATTGGCTTTTGCATTGTCATTGGGGAAAGCGTATATCGAAAAACAACTTGCGCAAAACATTGATTTAGATCAAGCGTTGGCAAATTTGCATTTCACTTTTGGAATTGGCACAGATTATTTAGTTGAAATTGCTAAATTTCGTGCTTTCAGAACTTTGTGGGCGAAATTGGTTCGAGATTACAAACCAAAACACGTTTGCAACGAAACAACTTTGATTACCGCGAAATCTGGTTTTGTCAACAAATCTTTGAAAGATCCTTACACCAATTTATTGCGTCAAACAACCGAAGCGATGTCTGCTGTTATTGGTGGCGCTGATCATTTGTGGATTCAGCCCTACAATGCGCAATCCAACGAAGGAATCACGGATTTCACGCAACGCATGGCGACCAATATTTCTTTGGTGTTGAAAGATGAATCGTATTTAGACAAAGTAATCGACGCAGCAGGTGGAAGTTACGCCATCGAATATTTGACTGACGCATTGTGTCAAAATGCGTGGGATATTTATAACGAAATTTCCAATTTAGGCGGAATTTTAAATGATTCAGCGAAAGCTTGGTTTCACACAGAAGTTTCGAAAATCACGCAAATTCGCATTGAAAGAGTTGTCAATAAATCTCACATTTTAATTGGAATCAATAAGTTTCCTAATCCGCAAAAAACGGAAACAACTTGGGTGATGGACGACAATTTGTATTTCGGATTGAAAGCATTGAACTTGGAATTGGCCTTTGAAATTCACGCAGGAAAAGAGGAAGTTTCCACTGCGAAAATTGAATTCAAAACGGCTTCAAATTCTTTTAAAATTGATGCAGAAAATCAATCTGGAACGGCGATAGATGCATACGAAACAGCAGAGAAAATTGTCTTACAAAATTATTACCAAGCGTCTGATATTGCTGAAGCAGAACAATTGGGCTACGTTTCAGGAATCGCTCCCTATTTGCGCGGACCTTATGGCTCGATGTACGCCATTCGCCCTTGGACAGTTCGCCAATACGCAGGATTTTCCACCGCCGAAGATTCAAATGCTTTTTACCGAAGAAATTTGGCTGCTGGACAAAAAGGTTTGTCTGTCGCTTTCGATTTAGCCACGCACCGCGGTTACGATTCTGACCACGAAAGGGTAGTGGGAGATGTCGGAAAAGCGGGAGTTGCGATCGATTCGATTCTGGATATGAAGATTTTATTCGACCAAATTCCATTGGATGAAATGTCCGTTTCGATGACCATGAATGGCGCCGTGATTCCGATTATGGCGTTTTACATTGTCGCTGCTGAAGAACAAGGTGTGAAACAAGAGCAACTTTCAGGAACGATCCAGAATGATATTTTGAAAGAATTCATGGTGCGAAATACCTATATTTATCCGCCAGCGCCCTCGATGAAAATTATTTCTGATATTTTCGATTACACGGCTAAAAATATGCCTCGATTTAATTCGATTTCCATTTCAGGTTACCACATGCAAGAAGCTGGAGCAACCGCTGCCATTGAATTGGCGTACACTTTAGCTGACGGATTGGAATATTTGCGTGCAGGAATCAAAGCGGGAATGGATGTAGATGCATTTGCCCCGCGATTGAGTTTCTTTTGGGCCATTGGAATGAATCATTTCATGGAAATTGCCAAAATGCGTGCAGGAAGAATGATTTGGTCGAAACTGGTTAATCAATTCAATCCGAAGAATGCTAAATCTTTGGCTTTGAGAACTCATTGCCAGACTTCAGGTTGGAGTTTGACGGAACAAGATCCATTCAACAATGTGGCGCGAACATGCATTGAAGCAATGGCCGCAGGATTTGGAGGAACACAATCTTTGCACACAAATGCATTAGATGAAGCGATTGCTTTGCCCACAGATTTCTCAGCGAGAATTGCCAGAAATACGCAAATTTTCTTGCAAGAAGAAACCCAAATGACTTCCATCATCGATCCTTGGGGCGGAAGTTATTATGTTGAGAAATTGACAGAAGATCTGATTCAAGAAGCCTGGAAATTAATCGAAGAAGTGGAAGAATTAGGCGGGATGGCGAAAGCGATTGAAACCGGTATTCCGAAAATGCGCATTGAAGAAGCCGCCGCGAGAAAACAAGCAAAAATTGATGCAGGAAGAGATATTATTGTGGGTGTGAATCGATATCAGTTGGAAAAAGAAGAGCCAATGGATATTTTAGATATCGACAATACGAAAGTGCGTTTGGGTCAAATTGAGCGCATCAACCAAATGAAAGCGGAGCGAGATTCAGCAAAAGTAGAAGCAAGTTTGAATCATCTGGCTGAAATTGCTGCAACAGGAAATGGAAATTTATTAGAAGCCGCCGTTGAATGTGCGCGCAATCGAGCAACTTTGGGTGAAATTTCCATCGCGATGGAGAAAACATTTGGAAGATACAAAGCAACGATTCGTTCCATCAGTGGCGTTTATTCCTCAGAATCTATGAATGATCAAGATTTCGAAACGGCAAAAGCCATGGCAGAAAAATTTGCCAAATTGGAAGGACGCAGACCAAGAATTATGGTTGCAAAAATGGGTCAAGATGGCCACGATCGGGGCGCTAAAGTTATTGCAACTTCTTTTGCTGATATTGGATTTGATGTGGATATTGGTCCATTATTTCAAACGCCAGCCGAAGCCGCCAGACAAGCGATCGAAAACGATGTGCATATTTTAGGCGTGTCATCTTTGGCTGCTGGCCACAAAACGTTGGTTCCGCAAGTGATCGAAGAATTGAAAAAATATGGTCGTGAAGACATCATGGTTGTTGCAGGAGGAGTTATTCCGCAGCAAGATTACGATTTTTTATACGAAGCGGGCGTTTTTGGTGTTTTTGGACCAGGGACAAAAATTTCAAAAGCCGCTATCTCGATATTGGAATTATTGATAAAAAGTGTCGAAAACGATTGATTTTTGTCAGAATTATGCTTTTTTTAACTGTAGAATATTCAGATTTAAAAATATTTTCATACTTTCGGCATAGTTATTGAAAACGACTAGAAAAATAAACACCTATGAAGAAGTTATTTGCCATTTTAGGATTATTGATTTACTGCGGTAGTGTGCAAGCACAATCGCCTGATTATAATGATTTAATCATTTTATTTGCTGATGCAAAATATGAAAAATTGATATCTTCATCAATTCGTTACACTGAAAAAGAATCAACATCGCAAGACGCCTTGCCCTATTTGTGGTTGTCGAAAGGTTTGTATGCCATGTCTCAACAAGGAGATAAAGATCCGATGTATAAAAATGCTTTCAAAGAATCGATTGCTGCATTGGGTAATTTCAGAAAGAAAGACAAAGATGGTGCACTTTTTCAAGAACACATTGAGTACATAGATAAAATAAAAGCGGCAGTTTTGGAGCAAGTAACCAATGAAATAGATGCAAAAGCTTTCAAAAAAGCAACTCCAATTTTAGCCAAATACTACAAAATTTCACCAGACGATGTGGGGGCGAAATTTCTAGAAGCAGCCTGTAAATTCAGAGATGGAGATAAAAGTGGAGCCAATAATATTTGGAAAGAAACAGATAAAAAAATGGCTACTATGACAAATTTAGATAACATGACTGAAGTGGATCAACAACTTTTTAGAGCGGGTGTTTTCGAAACGGCTGAGTGCTGGATTAGTTCAAAGCAAGTAGACAAAGCGAAAAAATTATTGGATAAAGTCGCTCCTTGGTTTGAAGAGGATGAAGAATTCAAAACAAGATATGATAGTTTAAATCTTTGATATCACCAAAATATTTAAAATGCCCTTGGAAGAGGGCATTTTTTTTACGCTTAAGTTTTTTAAACAATCAACTTTTGACAATTCCAAGATTACTATGTAATGTGCAGATTGCTTCTACTTATCTTTGTTATATGGCCGTAAATGAAACATCCAATGAAGTAAAAAAATCGAAAATGGAAAGAGTCAAAAAATTCCTTAGATATTTTCGAAATAAGTATCTTTTAACAATGACACTTTTTACTTTGTATGCGCTGTTTTTAGACGATCAAGACATGTTTACTTTGATAGTACAAAAAAGTAAGCTCAACAAAATCGAGGCTGATCAAGTTTTAATTGATGCAAAGTTGGCTAAAACAATAAAGGTCTTGAAACAATTAAATTATACTTCCGAACTAGAGCGCTACGCCAGAGAAGAGAAGTTATTTAAAAAAGATGATGAAGATATTTTTATCATTTCAAATGAATAACTTCAGTTTCCTTCGTTTTTTCAAGCATCATTCTACATCTAATTCTGGATCTTTTTCTATAATTTTTTGCTCTTCTTTCTTTTTATTCTTTTTTGACTCTTTAATTTCCTTGTCAACATTTCGGTTTTTGCCAATTAAAAAACCAAGTTGCAATTCATGAGATCCTGCATTTCCGATTCTCGTACTTTTTGCCCCATATTCAAATGCATAGGAAACATTGAAGTTTTTCAATACATTCATTCCCGCAGAAACGACAAACGCATTGCCTCTTCTATATTGAATTCCTCCCCAAAGTGCTTTGTTGTATTTCATTCTTATTCCTAAGTCAAAACTTGTTGGACTTTTTTGAGCAGCTTTTATAAATACAAATGGCTCTAACTCCCTTTTTTCCGAAATCTCAAATCTGTAGGATGAGATAAGAAATAAATGTCTATTCAAAGTATTTGTTGTCTCTATTTGTTCAATGTTTACACTATTATTTAGCAATTGAGTTCCACTCAAGCCAAAAAAGAATTTGTCATTATACAAAACCAATCCTGTTTGAATATCCAGATTGTTTTGCTTTGATAAATTACTCGAAAATTGATTGTAAACGATGTCATTGTCATCATGTAAAATAACTTTACTTTGATCTATTTGAAAATTTGACCAACCTGCTGCTAATCCTACGCCAATATTCAAGGTTTTGATCAGTGGCATGTGAACAGCATAACTTCCATACATGCTCGTTTTTTGAAACGGTCCAATTCCGTCTCTGCTAAATTTACCCCCAACAACATGCTTTAAACTGCCTATTGTTCTTTCAGGAGTTTGATATAGATTTTCTTTGTTCAAGTTAAATTCCCCAATGCCAGCATTTTTAGCTCCAATTTGTGCGTGACCTGTTAAATAAACAGTAGAAGGATTTCCATCCGTGCCTGTATATTGATTGCGATAACCCAAATCTACTTGTATCAAATCCATCATTCCTCCAGCGGCAGGATTAAAGATGTAAGGATTTTGGATATAATTTGCGAATTGACTTTCTTGTTGCGCAATAATTCGAGTCGATAGCAAAAGTATCATCCCAAGAAAACTCAAATTTGTAATTGTCTTTTTCATGTCTAATAATTTTTAGCGGATAATACTGATTGGTCCAGTGAATATTTTCTTATCACTGTCGTTTAATAATATTTTGTAGTAATAGGTTCCCATAGGAAGTTCTTCGCCTTTGAAAATGCCATTCCAAGGAGTGTTGTATCCAACGGATTCAAAAACAACTGTTCCCCATCGATTGACAATAAATACCTCACAATTCGGGTATAAAATATTTAAGTTGTCTACCAAAAACGCATCATTTTTACCATCATTATTGGGCGTAATTACTGTCGGAATCAAAAATTCTTCACCCGAACAATTGTTGACGGTTATTCGCAAAGTATCGTGGCTAAATCCACAAACTGGGTGTGTCAATCGATATACGATAATGTTCTCGCCAGCAAGAACATTGTCAACCAAAGAAGTTGGACTATTTGGCGATAAAATATCACCTTTTCCTTTTATAAAATACCAAGCTGAAGTTTGACCAGCAGCTGGAATGTCTGCATTTATTTCAAAAAGATCACTTGAGCAAACTGTCGTGTCATCTGATTGGATGAGCGCCAAATTATTTGAATAAACAAACAATGTATCATCAGATGCGGTGCAAGTTCCATTTGAAATACTGTAAATAAACGTATTCCAACCAGGCGACAAACTATTTGCAACGGTATTGTGTTGGTTCGGATTTACAATGGTTGCGCTTTCTAGTGTTGACCAAGTTCCTGTCCCACTTGTTGGAAAAGTACCTAATAATTGAGTCGATGTCGCGCTACAGACATAAACGGAATCTGATTGAATCGATACAACTGTGGGCTGATTATAGACAGTGATATATATTGTATCTTTCTTTACACCGCAATATTGGGTGGTAACTGACCAAACGTAGGTATTGATTCCTGCCGAAAAGTTTGATACACTTGTTGAGGGATTTGAAGGATCTGCGATTGTGCTTGAGCTGGTGATTTGGGTCCACGCGCCAACGCCTGTTGTGATTGGATTGGCGACTAAATTGTAAGTCAAATTCGCGCAAATCTCAGCACTGTCAATAGCAATAATTGCATCACTTGGATATGGATAAACTTCAATGTTAAAATTACAAACCGCCGTATTTCCTGATAAATCGATTACAGTGTATTGTTGCGGTGTAATTCCCAATGGGAAGTTGTTTCCAGAGGTCAAACCAGAATTATCTGTCTGTTGTATATTAATTGTCGCACAATTATCTGTTGCGAAGATTTCTGAATAATTGACCAAAGGTTCACAAGAAATGATGTTTGAAGGACAATTTGTAAATATTGGTGGAATTGTTTCAATCACATTTAAAGTGAACGAGCACGTTGAACTATTTCCCGAAGCATCGGTAACTAAAAATCCTATTGTATGGGCTCCAGTTCCTATTTCTAGATTTACAGGCGGCGATTGTTCAATAGTGTAGTCCTGACAATTTTCTAAAACCGCGACCAACGATGTAAAATTAGTGACGGTATATGAACAAATAGTTCCATTTTGAACTATTTCGTCTTGTGGACAAGTTATTATTGGCGCTTCGGTATCAGTTGGCGCCAAAATGGTTGAACAAGAAATGTCGTTTCCGCTGGCATCTGCTACTGTTACAATAACGGTCGAAAAACCTGTAACCGTTGTTCCTACTGCAGGAATTTGTGTGAAAATCAGATTTGAATTTGATGTGCAATTGTCGCTGTAAGCAAAATTCGTAGCTAAATCTGGAATTTGATATTGGCAATTTGCGTTGGCGATCACAGAGATTGAATCCAAACAAACAATGGTTGGTGAAATTGTGTCTAAAAAACTCAACGTAAACGCACAACTTCCAAAATTCCCAGCTAAATCAGCGACAGTAATTTGAAGATTTGTATTGCTAGAAATTGCTGTTCCTACTGCAGGAGTTTGATTGAAAACCAAAGCACTTACTATGGTGCAATTATCTGAAGCTGAAGTTAAATTGATATAATCACCAATGATTCCTGAGCAACTTGCATCAGCGTATATCGTCTGTGCTGCAGGGCAAATAATCGTTGGGTTTTCAGAATCAGTTCCTGTTACAATTATATTATCAATTGCCAAAGGTTTTGGACCAATCGTTGTTTCATTGTAAGTAAATCTAAATCCGAGTAGAAAATCCGAATAATCTAAGGATGGGGGAAGACTTGTCGTGATGTTTTGCCACAAAAGATCAGAACTTAAACTTCCGCCAATGGCAATCCAGTTTAGACCATTGTCTGTGCTGTAAATCATTTCTCCAAAATCTTCAATTCCATCTACTTCAAGAAGTTGTTCGTATGAAATTTGAAGATTCGAGGCGCAAGTTGCTTCAATAAGATGTGCAAAAATAGTTGATTTTGTTCCACCATTGTCTGAATCTATATAGCCATAATTAATGGATCCGCCTGGACCACAACCTGCTGCAAGACCACCGTAAGTTATATACATCGATGTTTGACCAGATAAATTCGAACCGTTTCCGGCACAAACGCCAGTTGTCCAGTGATTTGGAGAAAGGTCTTCAAAACTTGTCCAACCGGTTGTAGCATTTTCAAAATCGTCCTGAAATAAGGTTATCTGTCCAAAGGAGCTTAATTTGAAAAGTAAAAGACTGATTAATAATAAGAATTTATTCATCTTAATATGAAATATTTAAAGAGTGATTTTAAAAATATAATTTACTAAAAATAAATTAAGTAGTAAAGCGCTTCAAATATAAACATTTTAAAAATTATGCTTTAGATTTTAGCACAGATAATCATGATTTTTAAAAATTATTGCCAATCTAATATAAGCAAATTACTGTCATTGTTTTCATTGAAATTTAACTTGATACTGTTAAGCAATTGCTCGATAGTCTTCCATTTTGAATTTCTATGGGGCACAATGCCGATGATAGATCTCGCTGGTTTTTGATTTTGCGCTGAGACAATTGTCTTAAAGTGAGGAGCTTTTTCTGGAATTATCTGACTGTAGAAGTCTGGAACTAAAGTGTAACCCTGATTCAAATCAACCATTCTAATCATCATTTCAATATTTCCACCTTCGTAATTCCAATCTTTTTGTTCAACTTTTACATTCTGAAGTTCACAAAAATGAATCATTTGGGTGCGCAAACAATTTCCTCTATTCAGCAACCAAGGATGAAGATTTCGCAAGGTTTCAAGAGATACTTGCGCTGATTCGATTTGCGGAATATATGCTTTTATCTCTTCGGTGAAAATTGGAATGCATCGCAAACTAAAAAGAAATTCATCAATAGATCCAGCCATAATTCCTAAATCAATTTTCTTTTGATGCAAACTTTCTAAAATTTCTTCCGATTTCAGCTCTTCAATAATTAATTTTATTTTTGGGAACGCCTTTTTCCATTTGGCGTAAACTGTGGGAATTAAGTAGGCTGAAACAGTAGGGATGATTCCGATTCTGATTTCTTCCAAGTATTTGCCTTGCTTTTGTTTTTTGAGTTTATAGATGAGTTGAAAGTCTGCTGAAATCTCTCTCAAAATCGGAATTAGTTCTTGTCCCGCACTTGTCAGTGCTATTGGTGTCCTATTTCTATCAAAAACATCAAACCCTAGAAGTTCTTCTGCTTTTTTTATTTGCATGGAAAGTGTTGGTTGTGTGACAAAACAACTATCTGCTGCACGACTGAAATGCAGTGTTTCACTTAAGGCTAAAATGTATTGTATTTGTTGACTAGATATCATATAGAAAAAATTTATCAAAGTATAAATATAATCAATTATTTTTATTAGAGAATAGGTTGTACTTTTGTTTCAAATAAAATAATTTAGCTTTTTAACGCTTGGTTGAATAAAAAATAAGCAATAATTTTAACAATAAATAAAAATACAATTATGAGTATCGTAGGTAGAAAATTCCCGTCAATCGCTGTTAATGCAATGGATGAGATGGGTGACACATTTCAAATTGATGTGTTGAAACACGCAGTTGCTAACAACAAAAAAGTACTTCTTTTCTGGTATCCAAAAGATTTCACTTTCGTTTGTCCAACAGAAATTCACGCTTTTCAAGAAGTAGCAGAAGAATTTGCAAAAAGAAATACACTGGTTATTGGCGCTTCATGCGACACAGCGGAAGTTCATTTCGCTTGGTTAAATACAGCGAAAGACAACGGTGGAATCGAAGGTGTTAAATTCCCGATTTTGGCTGATTCAACGCGCGTTTTGTCTCAAGCATTAGATATTTTGGATTTCGACATGTTTGATGAAGATGGTTCAGCGGGTGACAATGTTACTTACCGTGCAACTTATTTGATTGATGAAACAGGTTTGGTTTTCCATGAGTCTATTAACCACATGCCAGTTGGAAGAAATGTGCACGAGTATCTTCGTTTGGTTGACGCTTATTCGCATGTTCAAAAACATGGTGAAGTTTGTCCTGCAAACTGGGAAGAGGGTAAAACTGCAATGAACGCAACGCGCGATGGAGTTGCAGATTATTTAAGTAATAACTAAGAATTATGTTTACCGAATTAACTGAAGACACGCTGGATCAAGTTTTGAGCAGCAACCACAAAGTAATGGTTCAATTTGGAGCTGGCTGGTGTGGAAATTGTAAAATTACCAAACCAAAATTTAAGAAATTAGCAGAAGAAAATCCAGACATGGAATTCGTTTATGTAGATGCTGAAAAATTGCCTAATGCACGCAAATTTGCAGATGTTTCTAATTTGCCAACTTTTGCTGGTTTTGTGGATGGAAATTTGGTTAAACAAAATCAAGGAAATAAAATAGAAATCATTCAAGAAGTTGTTCATGCGGTTGCCAATAATTAAGCACATGATTGAATTCATCGAGCAAAATGATGAAGATTATGTCAACGAAACAATTGAAACTTTGGAACACTTGATTGATGCACCAGGTTTAAAAGATGAAGAATTGGATGTTATTGGAGAACTTTTATCCAACTTTTCAGGCGCCGTTGAAGTGCATAAAGAGATGGCAAATGGAACGCCAAAAAGAGATGCACTCAATGGTTTCATGAGAAGAGTAACTGGTTCAATAGATTAAATCGAATTTTTTCAGTCAAATTTTTTGAGGGTTGTCATTTGTGGCAACCCTTTTTTGTTTTCCTTTCAGAGTAATTTTGTCCGATAAATAAAGTATTTGAGCGTCAAATTGTAATCTTTATTGATCGATTCTGGGAAGGTTAATTTTTTCTTTGATGATGTTGCTTGTTGGAAATTGATCATCAATATTGGTTTTGATTTTTTCAGCTTCCATTTGGGTTCTAAAATCGCCCACTTTTAAGAAGAAATTCGGCGCTGTGAAAGTGACGTATGTGTCAATTTTAGGATATAAATTGATAAATTTGGACCTCGCTGCATTCACAGCGTCTTTATTGATATCAAAAAACAATTGTATTCTATATCCTGTAATTTGAGGAGCTGTTGCTGGGGGAACTATCATTCCTTCTTGCTTAATCAAAGTCTCAATTCGTGCGTCTTTTTTTATTTCTACATTTCCCACTTGCCCAAAACTATGCTGAACAGCAAAAATGAAAGCCAAAACAATTATCTTTTTCATACATTTTTTAATTGGTACAAAGGTACATTTTTTTGATTTAGACTAGACTTTTACAAAAAAAATTGGATTCGATTTGTGTATTGAGAATTCTCAAAATGCAAGATTTAAAGATGGTTAAATCAAAAATCAAATGTATTCTTATTTAGAATGAATTTAAATTAAAAAAATACCCTTTATTTTTGTCACAAAACTGTCATTAAATATAGCTATTATTCTAAATTTGCCCTCGTTAAGAGGTGCTAATTAATCACTCGACAAACAATTTTTTAAATGAAGATATTTATAAATCAGATGTTTAGAAGCTTTAACAAATGGTGTTTTGGAGCAATAGCGTTCTTGCTATTTGCCGGAACGTTCGACGCACAAGCGCAAGGTGAGGGTCTTTTCAAGGCAAAATGCTCCACGTGTCACCAACCACACAAAGATGGTACAGGTCCAAAGTTATACGAAGTTCGAAAAAAATGGGCTGATGGTGGTGCCAAGGAAGGTTCAATCATCAAATGGGTGAACAATTGGCAATCTGCCGCTGCTTCCGATCCATATGCTGAGGGCGTTTCTAAAGTGAAAGCAACTGCAATGAATGTTTTTCCTGATTTGACGGAAGAGCAAATTATTTCGATTCTTGATTACGTTGATGCGCAACCAGATCCTGCAACAGCTGCTCCAACACCTGGTGGGCCTACTGATGGTAATATGGATCCAAATGCAGCTACTGAAGATTCAGGTTCTTCAATGATATGGATTTTATTGGCAGTGGTTTTTGTAACAATCATTTTAGCAGTGGGCGGAGTTCGTCGCCAATTGAAATCGGCACTCAATGAAAGAGAGGGAGTTGATACAGTAGAAGATGCAAGTTACGCAGAGGAGTTCAGAAGTTGGGCTTGGAAAAACAAGACTTATGTTGGAATCATGTCATTGATTTTGGTAATTTTACTTATTGTGACTGGTATTCAAGGTTTGGGTACAATTGGTGTTGTCGAAGCTTATCAGCCATCGCAGCCAATTAGTTTTCCGCACGCAATTCATGCTGGTGTAAATGGAATCGATTGTAAATACTGCCACAATTCTGTTACAAAATCGAAATCAGCTAGTCTTCCAACGGTGAATGTTTGTATGAACTGCCACAAACAAATCAATGGTAGAGATGCTGCTCAGCAAGCAAAAATTAAAGCGGTTTACGCTGCTGCAGGTTGGGATGGAAATGAATATACTGGAAAAACAAATCCAATTATTTGGAATAAAGTGCATGTTTTACCTGACCACGTTTATTTTAATCACTCTCAGCACGTAGTTGTTGGTGGCATCGATTGTAAACAATGCCATGGAGATATGACCAAACAAGCAGAAGCGGCTAGAGTTGTTCCTGTTGCTGAGTTGAATAAAATTGAAGGAAATGTTGTTTTAGATAAACCAACACTTACAATGGGCTGGTGCATCCAATGTCACCAGGAAAAAGGAATTGCAGAAGGACCTTTAGATGGTAAGAAAGATGGTTACTATGATGAAATTCACAGAAGATTATTGAATAATGATAAAACGTTATACAATAGTTATTTGGAAGACGGTAAAGTAACTGTTAAAGAACTTGGTGGTTGGGAATGTGCTAAATGCCACTATTAATTTACAAATAGAAGTAGTCGAATAATCATATGGGAACGACAAGAAAATATTGGAAAGGAATCGAGGAATTGAACGAAACACCAGAGTTTCTTCAAAGCAGAGATCAGGAATTTCCTCAGTCAATGTCAGTGGATGAATTTTTGGCAGATGAAAATTTAAAAGAAACTTCTACTGCGCGTAGAGATTTCTTAAAGTTTTTAGGCTTCAGCGTTGCAGCAGCTACTGTTGCAGCTTGTGAAGCGCCTGTTACAAAAGCCATTCCTTACGTTATCAAACCTGAAAACGTGACTCCAGGTATGCCAACTTGGTACGCATCAACTTATTATGATGGTGTGTCTTACGCGAGTATCTTAGTTAAAACAAGAGAAGGCCGCCCTATATTCATCAAAGGAAATAGAGATTATGGTTTTACCAAAGGAAGTGTAAATCCTCAAATCGTTGGTTCAGTTTTACCACTTTACGATTCGGCTCGTTTGCAAAATCCAACTGTTTCAGGTGAGCAAAAATCTGACTGGAAGGAAAGCATCGATAAACCAATCAAAAGTCAATTGGCTCAAATAATTGCCAAAAAGGGTAAAGTTGTTCTGCTTTCTAACACAATCATATCTCCTATAACTTTAACTGCAATCGATGCACTGAGAGCAAGAGTAAATGGTGGAGTAGCAGAAGCAACAAACTTTGAGCACATTCAATACGATGCAGTTTCTTACGCTGGAATCAGAAAAGCAAACGAAGCAACTTTTGGATTGCCAATTATTCCAGACTATGATTTCTCGAAAGCAAAAACAATTGTATCAATTGGTGCTGATTTCTTGGGCTCTTGGTTGGTTTCAAATGAATACCAAGTACAATACGGTTCAAGAAGAAATCCTGACTTAGATTGGATGTCAAAACATTTTCAATTTGAGTCTAATCTTTCTATCACTGGTTCTAATGCTGATTACAGAGCGATGATTAAACCATCTCAACAAGCAAGCGTTTTGGCTTACTTATTGGGGAAATTTGGCGTAAACACTGGAATTAGTGTCAATCTAGACAAAGCTGCAACGGCTATCGCTAATGAAGCTTACAATTCTTTGAATAAATCAAAAGGGGAATCTTTGGTAGTAGTTTCCTCTAATAATAAAGCTGTTCAAATTCTAGCTAATAAATTGAACAGTCGTTTAGGAGCATACACGCACACAATCAATTTGAATAACCCAGTAAACATGTTTGCATCGCAAGATGATAAATTGAATGTGTTTTTGAACAATGTTATTGCTGGAAAAAGTCCAGATGCAGTGATTTTCTTAGGTGTTAATCCTGTTTACTCTTTAGCAAACGGAGAAGCATTTGCGAAAGGCTTAAAAAATTCGCTTACGATTTCTACTGCTGCTTATGCAGACGAAACGGCAAGTATCTGTAAATATGTAGCTCCGGATCATCATGCATTGGAATCTTGGAATGATTTTCATCCAAAAATGAATCATTACGCGATTGCTCAACCTACGATTCGTCCGTTGCACAATACAGCGCAAGTGCAAGAATCTTTGCTTATTTGGTCTGATGCAACAAATACTAAGACTAGAGGAGGAAAAGATTCGAAAGCCATTTATGATTTGATGAAAACTAATTGGGAACTGAATGGTTTCCCAATGCAAACAAAATATGTTGATTTTCATACCTATTGGAATAAAACAATTCATGATAGTTGTGAAGAAACTGTTGCGATTCTTCCAACTGCTTTGCCTTTCAATGAGGCTTCAATGTCTGGTTTAGCAAATCAATTACCAACAGGTAAAGGTGTTGAAATTTCTTTGTACCAAAAATCAGCAATTGGAACTGGTATTCAAGCAAACAATCCTTGGTTGCAAGAGATGGCGGATCCTATTTCTAAAGTGACTTGGGATAATTATATTACCATGAACCCAACTCAAATGGAAGGTAAATACGCCACTACATTTGATCAAGAACATGGATTGAACTTAGCGAAAGTTAAGGTTGGAAATGTTGAAATGGTCTTGCCAGTTTATCCTTCTCCAGGTCAAGCAATCGATACTGTTGGTATTGCGCTTGGATACGGAAGAGGAGCAAACAATGAGAATATTGGAAATTCAGCATTTCAAACATTGGAATACGGTGGTTTTGCAACAGACGAAAAAGGAAATAGATTGCCAATTGGTAAAAATGCTTTCCGTCTAGTTGATTTTGAAAATGGAACTTTATCTTATGATATTTCAGGTTCTGTGGAAAAAGAAGGAACTGAATTGTACCCAATTGCTGCGACTCAAATTCACCACACAGTGATGGGTCGTCACTCAATTGTGAGAGAAACTACTTTAGACATTTACAGTAAAAGAGGTAAAGAAGCGTACAATCCAGCACACATGATTGAAACACATCATGGACCTGAACCAGTAAGTAAATTTGACCTTTGGGATGCACATCCAGTTGAAAATATTGGCCACCGTTGGGGAATGACAATTGATTTGTCTTCTTGTATTGGTTGTGGTTCTTGTTTGATTGCTTGTCAATCGGAAAACAACGTACCAGTTGTTGGTAAAGATGAGGTAAGAAGAGGACGTGAAATGGCTTGGTTGCGTATCGACCGTTACTATTCCTCAGATCAAGAAGCAACTATTGGATCTAGAATCGATGCAGAAACTTTCAGTTTTGATTCGGCTGAACATCCAGTAGAGAATCCAAAAGTGATTCACATGCCGATGATGTGCCAACACTGTAATCACGCTTCTTGCGAAACGGTTTGTCCAGTGGCTGCAACAACCCACAGCAACGAAGGATTGAATCAAATGACTTACAACAGATGTATCGGTACCCGTTATTGTGCAAACAATTGTCCATATAAAGTACGTCGTTTTAACTGGTTCAACTATCCATCTTATAAGAAATTTACGCAAGTAAATCCAGCACAAGACGATTTAGGACGTATGGTATTGAATCCAGATGTTACTGTTCGTACAAGAGGTGTAATGGAAAAATGTTCTTTCTGTGTTCAGAAAATTCAAGCTGGCAAATTGGTTGCTAAAAAGGAATCAAGACCAGTAATGGATGGCGATATTACTACCGCTTGTGCAGATGTTTGTCCAACACACGCTATTGTTGTGGGTGACTGGAATGACATCAAATCAATGGTTCGTAAAGGTTCAGCAGAAGCACGTTCTTACCAAGTTTTGGAAGAAGTTGGTATGAAACCAAACGTTTGGTATAAAACGAAAGTCCGAAATGAGAAAAATACAGTTCTTGAATCAATTCAGATTGAAAAGAAAGAAGTAGCTCATTCGGGTGAAGGTCACGGGAAAAAGGCACATCATTAATCGCAATAAATTAGATTGTAATGCATAAGGAAGCAGCAATAAGAGAACCTCTGATTTTAGGTCACAAAACGTACCATGATATTACGCAGGACGTTTGTAAACCAATCGAAGACAAAGCACCACGTATGTGGTATATACTTTTCGCTATCGCCCTGGTTATCGGGCTTTATGGTGTTGGATGTATCATGTATCTATTAGGTACAGGTATTGGTACTTGGGGATTGAACAAAACTATTGGATGGGCTTGGGATATTACCAATTTCGTTTGGTGGGTAGGTATTGGTCACGCTGGTACATTGATCTCCGCAGTGTTGTTACTGTTCAGACAAAAGTGGAGAATGGCCATTAACCGCTCGGCTGAAGCAATGACAATTTTTGCTGTATTTATGGCTGGATTGTTTCCATTGATTCACATGGGTCGTTTGTGGTTGGCATACTGGGTACTTCCTTTGCCAAATCAATTTGGTTCTTTGTGGGTGAATTTTAACTCTCCTTTGTTGTGGGACGTTTTTGCAATCTCAACGTATCTTTCTGTTTCAGTTGTTTTCTGGTATATCGGTTTGATTCCTGATTTTGCTACGCTTCGCGATAGAGTTAAAAGACCGATACCAAAAAGAATGTATTCAATTTTATCTTTTGGTTGGTCAGGTAGAGCAAAACAATGGAATCGTTTTGAATTAGTTTCATTGGTTTTAGCTGGAGTTGCGACACCACTTGTATTCTCCGTTCACTCAATTGTATCTTTTGACTTTGCTACATCTGTTATTCCTGGATGGCATACGACTATCTTCCCTCCATATTTCGTGGCTGGTGCTGTATTCTCTGGATTTGCGATGGTACAAACATTGATGTTGGTGATGAGAAAAGCTATGAAATTGGAAGCATACATTCATACACGTCACGTGGAATATATGAACATTGTAATTATGGTTACAGGTTCTATCGTTGGTACTGCATATATTACAGAGCTTTTTATTTCTTGGTATTCAGGAGTAGAATATGAAGCGTATGCTTTTATTAATCGTGCGACTGGTCCATATTGGTGGGCGTATTGGTCAATGATGACTTGTAACGTAATTTCTCCTCAGTTAATGTGGATTAGACCTTTGAGAAGAAGTTTAATATTTACATTCATTATTTCAATTGTTGTAAATATTGGAATGTGGTTTGAACGTTATGTAATTATCGTTACTTCAATACACAGAGATTATTTACCATCTTCATGGAGTATGCACTATCCAAGTCATATCGATTTGGGAGTGTATGTTGGAACAATTGGTTTATTCTTTGTGTTTTTCTTATTGTTTGCTCGATTCTTCCCGGTTTTACCAATTGCTGAGTTGAAAACAATTTTGAAATCATCAGGTGAATCATACAAAAATGCACCTGATACGCATCATGGACATGGTGATCATAGTGAAACAGAAAATAATAACAATCATTAATAAGGATCATGGCAGATAAAATAATATATGCAATGTACGACGATGACGATGTGCTAAAAGATGGCGCAAAGAAATTAGTCGCAAAGGGTATCAAAGTAGCAGAGGTTTTCTCTCCTTTCCCAATCCACGGTATTGATCCAATTATTGGTATTAAAAATACCAGATTAGGAATCATGGCTTTTATTTATGGTTTGACAGGTTTAATGTTGGCTACGCTTGGAATGAGATTTTTCATGATTACCGACTGGCCGATGAACATTGGTGGTAAACCAAATGAATCATACTTAGACAACATGTTGGCTTTTATTCCTGTTACTTTTGAGTTCACTGTTTTGTGCGCTGCGCATGGTATGGCTTTAACTTATTTTCTTAGAAATAAAACATTGCCTGGTTTGCCAGCTTCAAATCCAGATCCAAGAACTACAGATGATAAGTTTGTAATGGAGCTTAGGTTATCGCAAAACACGCAATTTACAGAAGCTGAATTGCATGATTTGTTGAAATCTACAGGAATAGTTGAATTAGATCAAAGAGACGTAAAATAGTCAAACGATAATTTATCAGTACGATGAATAAAATTTTTAAAGCAATAGCAAGTATATCAGGAGTTGTAGTATTAGGTCTAATATTTGGATCTTGCTCATCAAATCCCGATAGTGCAGGATTGGAATACATGCCTGATATGTATCGTTCACCTGCTATTGAACCATATGTTGATTATGGTGAAGTAAAAGGAAGTTTAGATATTTCCAAAACACTCAAAATTTCTGCCCTTGTTCCGCCAATGAGAACAATTCCTTATTATGGAACAAATGAAGAGGATGTTTTAATGCTTCTTCCATACCATAGGTTGCCAAATGCCGTTTTTGCGAAAACACATGGTTATTTTGGTTGGGATTTCACTTCTAATAATGAGATGGATTATGAATATTTGCAGGCAGCTGCTGATGTGAATCCATACAAAATTACTGCAGACAACGCTGAGGAAATGTTCGCTAAAGGAAAAGATTTGTATACAGCAAATTGTTTGCACTGTCACGGTGAAAAAGGTG
>CAMDFX010000019.1 GCA_945897805.1 Chryseobacterium gleum | reverse complement strand
ACGATTGTTCTAAATCAAAATGTACCAAATCCTTTTGCTGAATCAACAGTAATAACATATTCCATTCCATCAACAGTTGCACAAGCACAAATTCATTTTTACGATGGTCAAGGAAAATTAATCAATTCAGTAGAAATCACTAATCGCGGTGCAGGTCAGTTGAATGTTTTCGGAGAAGATCTTTCTTCTGGAACTTATACATACTCGTTAGTAGCTGACGGTCAAGTTGTTTCAACTAAGAAAATGGTGAAGGAATAAATTTTCTTAGACTTCTTAATTTATCCTGATTACTGAAAAGTAGTCAGGATTTTTTTTGTCCTAAGCTAGAAAATCCCGCAAAATCAACCGCAAATCAGCCGTAGCCTCTTCATGCGTCATGTGCGCCACACTCGGCAAAATCGACATGTTAAATTGGTGATTTCTATTATGCTCCAACATGGTTTCCAGCGGTACAGCTTGATCCAATTCACCTTGGATAATTTTTAAATCTGCAATTTTTTCTTGCGCTAAAATCGTGTTATCTGGTCGGTCTCGCATCGCTTTCGTGGCGTAAATTATCGCTTCAACAGACATTTCATTGGCTACTGAAATCGCTTTTTGAATGAACTTTTCGTGATTTTCTGGTTGCGCAAACAATCCCGAAATCGCTTCCTTGATAAATCTCGGCGCGTTGGTTTTCACCACTTCAATCACCCGATTTCGATCGATTTTCTTTTGCGGTGCATCTTCCCAAAAATTGGAATTGAGCAAGCAAATTTTGTTCACACCGGCATTGATTTTCGCTAATTGCATCGCCACGTATCCGCCCATAGAATGTCCAACGACATCGTATTCAAAAATATCCAAAGATTGCAGTGTTTTCGAGACTTCCTGCGCCATTGCAGCAATGGAAACGACATCAGGCAAAAAAGTAGATTTTCCGTGTCCGGGCAAATCAATCAAAATACTTTGAAAAGGAAATTGCGCTAGATCCAGCGATTGCCACATGGAAGAAGATTCCAGAAAACCATGCAAAAATACCACAGGCTTTCCGGAACCAATTTTTTCGAAATGCAACATGAAATAGGTATCAAGAATTCATCAAAGATTCAATTTCATCTGCTTCAATTGGAATATCGCGCATCAAATTGAAAGGCGCGCCGTTACTTTGTACCACTAAATTGTCTTCCAAGCGAATTCCCAATCCTTCTTCTTGGATGTAAATTCCTGGCTCGCAAGTGAAAACCATTCCTGTTTGAATTGGCTCGTTCCACAAACCTACGTCGTGTGTATCTAAACCAATGAAATGCGAAGTTCCATGCATGAAATATTTTTTATACGCTGGCCAATCCGGTTTTTGATTTTTAATATCCGTTGAATCTATCAACTTCAATTTCAACAATTCACTTTCCATGATGCGCCCAACTTCTGCTTGATATTCAGCCAAAATTGTGCCTGGTACCAACATTTTTTCCGCTTCTTTTTTGACGTGTAAAACAGCATTGTAAACCGCTTTTTGTCGATCCGTAAATCTTCCATTTACTGGAATTGCGCGCGATAAGTCTGAAGCATAATTGGCATATTCTGCCGCCACATCTAACAAAATCACATCGCCGTCTTTGCATTGTTGATTGTTCTCAATATAATGCAAGACACACGCATTTTTTCCAGAAGCGATGATTGGCGTATAAGCAAAACCTTTGGAACGATTGCGCACAAATTCATGAATCAATTCTGCTTCAATTTCATATTCCCAAACGCCTGGTTTCGTGAAAGAAAGCAAACGCTCTAAACCTTTTTTTGTAATGTTACAAGCGTGTTGCATCAAATCTAATTCTTCTTTTTCCTTGATTGAGCGAATTTTATGCATGATTGGCGCACTTTTGTAAACCGCATGCGCAGGATATTCAGCGCGACAACTTTTGATAAAGCGATCTTCTCTTGTTTCGGCTTCTGTATTGGCGCGCAAATGTTCGTTGGTGTTGAAATAAACGCCCTGGGCTTCGGCCATCAATTGTTTCCAAATGACAGGAAATTGATTCAACCAATAAACCGTTTGGATACCAGAAGTTTCGAAAGCCGTTTCTTTGTTTAATTTTTCGCCTTCCCAAATGGCAATCAATTCAGAAGTTTCTTTCAGAAATAATATTTCGCGGTGTTTTTCATTTTTGCAATTTGGAAAAATCACCAAAATACTTTCCTCTTGGTCAACGCCTGATAAATATAAAATATCACGGTGTTGCTGAAAAGGCATCGTGCTATCAGCTGAAATTGGAAAAATGTCATTTGAATTGAAAACCGCCAAGGTATTGGCAACCATCTGTTTTGAAAATTTTGCGCGGTTTTTAACGTACAAGTTTTTGTCGATTCTTTCGTATTTCATGCTGATAAAGTATTAATTCTATAGGCTGAAATTAATAATTTTCAGTCAAAAGGAAATGAAAACTTCAAAAAACAAAAAAATGAATTAGATTGAAACGACCAAATGTTTTAATTCGTCCACAGATTCAACTGTTTTGGCCCAATTAGAAATTAAATCACCGTGACGTTTCATTTGGTATCCGCCGGCAAAAACTTTCAAACCATCCGTATCTTCATGCAAACGTTGAAAATATTTTTTCACAAATGTGCCATCTACAGAAGTCAACCAAGAAGTAACTAAACAAAGTGGTTTTATTTTCTCAACACACTCAATCAAAGCATCATAAGGCAGGGATTGGCCTAAATAGAAGGTTGATTTTCCCATTTTTCTCAACACAAATTGATAAAATAGCAAACTAATTTCGTGCCATTCATGCTCAGGTAAAAACAACATAACAGGATTTTCTTTCACAGCTGGCACATCTATTTTATCAATTTCAGTGATCAGCAATTGACGAATGAGATTAGACATAAAATGTTCTTGTGCAGCATTGATAGAACCAATCAACCACATGATGCCAATTTTATCCAAAAAAGGAACTAAGTGACTTGTAAAAGTAGATTCTAAACCAACACTTGCAATCAAATTATTTAAAGTGTTTTTGAACAATGTCTCATCCAATTCAACAAGTGAAATCACCAATTCTTCATAGCTAGAATCAAAATCAAAATTTCCTCGTAAATCAGCAATTTTTTGATTAATTTGTTTCTCGGACATTTCAGCAATGCGAGAGATTTTGAGACCGTTTTTATTCAATAAAGCCACGTTCAACAAAGAAACTAATTCTTTGTCGCAATATGTTCTTACTTGTGTATCGGTTCTTTCGGGATTTAGAATTCCATAGCGTTTTTCCCACACTCTGATAGTATGTGCCTTAATACCTGTGAGTTGCTCTAAATCTTTTATCTTATAATCAGCCATTGTAAATCTAGAACAAAGGTTTGTTTAAAATGTTCATCAAATGAAGTCATTTTTTTTCACTTGGGGTGTTTATTTTTTGATTCGATACTACTTTTTAGCAACAAAAAAATAATAGTTGAATAATATTTTTTATTACCAGATGATATCCAATCAAATAAATTATATTTGTTAGAGAAAAAGTAAATCATTCTTCAAAGACATGAGTCAAATTCAAAGCATATCAAAATATATCGCTTTTTTCAGCTTAGCTGGTATTTGCATGCTTTTTTCAGCTTGTGGGGACAATGATGAACAAAAAAATCAACCAGAATTAATCGAAGATTTCTTTGAATTTCAAAAATTCAATCTCAAAGATTTTGGGTTAAACGCAACCATCATGTTGCCTGACGAAACTGCGAATATTGGCGCTTCTACCAGGCCAGAAGTGAAACATAATGAAGACGGATTTAAGTGGGAAATTGAAGTCGGACCAAATTTCTACTTAATTATTGATGATTTTGGAGAGGAAAAAAACAAAGTTTCAGATAAAAAAAGGAAATTAAAGGAACTCGATATTTTTGAAACGAAATTTCTCGTGGAGGAAAAAGATTTTATCATCTACGAAAGCACTTTGAAAGTGGACGGCGAGAAAGCTTCTCCCATCACAGATCCAAAACCACATATCTCTTACCATGTTTATGGTCAGAAAGTTATAGACGGTTACACTTACGTTTTTAGAAGTCGTGAGGAAGGTTACCAAAAAAATATCATTGATTTGATGGCGAAATCAATCAAATCTGTGCGAGAAGTCAAAAATATTTAGGACTTGACCAACTGAAATTCGTAATTTTGTACAAGATTTCAGAACCAATGAGTATTACAAGAGAAAACATATTAGAAGTACTGGGAAAAGTGCATGAGCCAGACTTAAAAAAAGACATCGTTTCCCTTAATTTAGTTGAAAATTTAGAGATTTCTGAAACAGGAATTAACATTACTGTTTTGGTTTCAAATCCTGCGCTTCATGCAAGAAAACGCATGCAAGAATTGGTTGAATTTAATCTAAAACAAGCTTTTGGCGATGATTTGCAAATTGCCACCACTGTCAAAGGAATTCCAGCAGAATCGATGAAAGCAAGAAGAAAAATCTTGCCTGAAGTGAAAAATATCATTGCCATCGCTTCTGGAAAAGGCGGCGTTGGAAAATCAACTATCACAGCCAATTTAGCTGGCGGATTAACGAAAGCTGGCTTCAAAGTTGGAATCGTAGATGCTGATATTTACGGTCCTTCGATGCCAACAATGTTTGACGTGGTTGGAGAAAGACCAACGATGATAGATGTGGACGGAACGCCGATGATCAATCCTGTGATGAGTTACGGAATTAAAATTTTATCAATCGGATTTTTTACTGAGCAAGACAATGCGGTTGTTTGGCGCGGTCCAATGGCTGCAAAAGCAATGACACAATTATTTACCGATGCCTATTGGGGTGAATTGGATTATTTGTTGATTGATCTTCCTCCAGGAACGGGCGACATTCACCTTTCTTTGGTTCAAACAGTTCCGTTGGATGGCGCTGTGATTGTGAGCACGCCGCAAGAAGTAGCTTTGGCGGATGCGCGAAAAGGCGTTAACATGTTCAAGCTTGAAAACATCAACGTTCCAGTGATTGGAATTATTGAAAACATGGCATGGTTTACGCCAGCAGAATTACCAGAAAATAAGTATTATTTGTTTGGTCGCGACGGTGCTAAAAATCTAGCAGAAGGAATGGGCGAAACATTTTTAGGTCACATTCCTTTGGTACAAAGTGTACGAGAATCAGGCGATGTGGGAAGACCTGCTGTTTTTCAGGAAAATACACCCACAGCTTTAGTTTTTGAAGAATTAGTTCGTACCTTTGTTAAAGAAGTGAAAGTTGCAAAACTTAAATCAGCTGTAAAAATTTAGAAAATGAGTTTAAACAAAGAAGAACTGGCAATCAAAATCAATGAATCTTTGGAGGAATTAAGACCTCATTTAAAAGCGGATGGCGGCGACATGGAGTTGGTTGAAATTACTGACGACGGCATCGTAAGAGTCCGTCTATTAGGTGCTTGTAGCGATTGCACTATGAGTTTGATGACTATCAAAGCTGGATTGGAAGAAGCGATTAAAAAAGTTGCACCCGAAATCATCGCTGTGGAAGCAGTCAATATGCCAACTTTGGTGTAATCTTATTTGGATGAATTTCCAAAAAAAGCTTTTGATTGTTGCCCTTATTGGTGCAACTTTTGCAGTTTTTTTACAAGAACAAAATCTTCAATTTCTCGGAAATCGCTATCCTGCGAGCCATGGATTATTAACTTCTGCCGATGAAGCGAGCTATTTTTCGCCCGCATTCAATTTCCTTCAAAAAGGAACTTGGAAAGACAATTCCATCGGACAATCAGCCTATTTTCAGCGAACACCTGGTTATGGATTAGTCTATTTATTTTGCCTTGTCATAGCTGGAAAAAAAGCTTTTTGGATGCTCAAATTGCTACAAATTCTCGCATTTTCTGGCTCAATTTTCCTTTTCGGAAATATTCTTGAAAAGCTATTGAAAAATTCAAAATTTGCGCTTTTTGGAACAGTGATATATGCATTTGTCCCAGCTTTCAGCGGATTTATGTATTTCACCTTGACAGAAAGTTTCACGCCTTTTCTGGTGCTTTGGAGTGTTTTTGCAGGAATTTCTTTTGAGCAGAAAAAGACTAATTTTTCGTGGAATTTTCTAATAGCAAATTCAGTTATGCTGCTTTTTCGACCTCAATTAATCGTCTTTCTTTTGGGATTTTGTGCATTTTACTTTTTCCAATACCAAAGAAAAAAAGCTGTTCTTACGCTTCTTGCAATTTTACCATTGTTGATTTGGAACATCAGAACGGTTGCAATTAGCGGCACTTGGTTGGGAATTCATCCGATATATTCGACGACCAACAACACACTTTTCAGACCAAGTCATGAAGCGATGACCAATCTTTTTAGGATTTGGGAAGCTGACGGTGCCAAATTTCACGAAACGATTCATGCGCTCACAGATTCAACTGATATTCGCTTGATTTCTGCACAGATTCCTGAAAAATATCGAAAAAAAGTAACACCAATAATGGAGAAATACCGTGTACTTTGTAACTATCAATTGACGCATTTCGATCAAAAGAAACCCATTTCAGGAACGTTTGACGGCGAAGATAAATTTCTGCTTGAAATCAATACTTTGACTAAAAAACTAAAATCTGAAAACAAACTCGATTACTACATTTTAACGCCAATCAAAAGTCTGAAAAAATTGATGCTCAGTTCGCACTTAAATTTAGGAATTTACCAATTCAAATACCGCGGCACTTGGTGGATGGAAACAATTCGTTGGAGTTGTTTGGCGATAATAGTTTCCAGTTTTATGGCGGCACTTCTTGCGCTATTTAAGAAAGACCGAGATTTGATATTCTATTTGAGTTTGGCAATAATCGTCAATATCTTTTACTTGATTTTCATCCAAAGAATGAATGAAGAACGTTACTTAACGCCCTTTTTGCCTATCGCGCTAATTGTTTTGTTGGTCGGAATTTTAAACCTTCGAAAAAAAACTATTTCTTGAAAATCAATCGGTAATAATTGGCTAGAAAAACGCCTGCCAAAATAATTAACATCGCGCCAATTTGGTACATCGTGATTACTTCTTTGATAAATAATCCCATAATTACAGCTACAATTGGCATGAAATAAGTGACGGAACTTGCAAAAATAACGGAAGAAATTGAAATCAATTTATTGAAAATGAAAACCGCAAAAGCAGTTCCTACCAGGCCTAAAATGACAATAAATCCAAAACCTTCCCACGCTTGAGGAACTGTTTTTAGCACCGTAAAAGATCCTGTCGCAGTGGCAATAATCACCGAGGGCAGAAAAACGAGTCCAAAAGCCAAGGCCGTGATTTCAATGGATTTAAAATTTGACAAAGTATATTTAATTGTATTCAAAGAAATAGCATAGAACAAAGTCGCCAAGACGATGGCCGAAATATGCCACCAAGTGCCGCTTTTCGATAAATCTTGTCCAGCAATCATCAACAAAACAATCCCCGTAACGGCAATGGTTGTTCCAAAAAACTGAATAGAAGTCAATTTTTGTTTGAACACAAAAGCCCCAATCAAAATGCTAAAAATGGGTGTAAAACTATTCAGCATTCCTGCGTAACCTGAAGAAAGTTCAGTTTCAGCATAAGTGAACAAAAATGAAGGTAAAAAATTGCCTGAAAGTCCGACCGTCAGCAGGAGCAAAAATTGCTTGACTGTCTTAATTTTCTTCAAATACCGAAGTGAAAAAGGCAACAAAACCAGGCCAGCAATCGACATTCTCAGAGAAGCAACTTGCACATCAGAAAACAAAGCAGTTCCATCAAAAGCGGTCATTCCTCTTTTGATCAAAATAAACGAACTCCCCCAAATACCGGCCAAAGCAAGCAACAAAACCCAACTCAACATATTTTTTGACATGCCACAAAGGTAGGTATAAGACATTAGACGAAAGACATTAGACCGAAGACTTTCTAATTGCCTAAAAATCTTATAATTTACTTTAAACTTTAGTTAAAAATCATTTCAAACATGAAGAAAATCCTAAGTTTTTACAATTTTAGGGCCTCAGCAATAAAAGTGTGAAATTTATAAGACATTAGACGAAAGGCATTAGACCGAAGACTTTCTAATTGTCTAAAAATCTTTTATTTATACTAAAGATCAAACATTTTCTATGAACGCAAGAAAATCCCAAGTTTTTACGACCATTTCCGGCCTTAGCAATGAAAGCGTGAAGTAAAATTTGAATTTTATAGCTTTGATTGCGTAGCCTTGATCTTTTCTTTGGTTCTTTCTTTTACATCAAGGTAAAAGAAAGAACAACGCCGCTCTCATCTACCTAGCCATCAATAATTTTAACATAATTTTTCGCTCAAGCGAAAAATTAAACACTAAATTTGTCTCACTTCTAATTCATTCGGTTTTATGAAAAAAACACTCATACTCTCATTTTCAATTGGTTTACTGCTGATTAATCCGAGTTGCAGCACGGAAAATACGTCTGTGATAAATGAAAAAAATTCCGCTGAAAAATTAGAGCTAAATAGAAGTCTGACCGTCGAAATTGAAGGAATGGTTTGCGAAAAAGGTTGTGGATCTTCGATTCGCAAAGCCTTGAAAGAAACCGGTGCTGTTGGAAATTGCTCTTTTGATTTCGTTGATGAAAGACCTTTAAATACCGCAATCATTGAATTTGACAAAGACAAAATTTCTGCCGACAAAATCATTGGTATCATCACCAGCATCAACGAAAAACAATTTTCAGTAGCTAAATCTTCCACCGCAGCCATGGAAGTAAAAATGAACATCAAAGAAAGTGAAATCAGCGAATCGAAAAATGCAGAGGCGCCAAAAATCAATGTTTCAGAAAATAATTTTGAAATGCCGAATCTTTTGAAACTTTTCTCTCGCTTGATTAAACAAGATTAATACTTCTTTCCAATTTTGTAAGCTATCTTTGCATCAAATTCAGCGCACAAAGCTTTTTCAATGAAATTACATTATAGAGAAATTGGCGAAGGCCAACCTTTTGTTATTCTTCACGGATTATTTGGATATTCAGACAATTGGCAAACACACGCCAAAAAATTAGCTGATTATTACCGCGTCATTTTGGTCGATCAACGCAATCACGGTCATTCCGATTGGGCGGATTCTCACACATATGAAGACCTAGCGAACGATTTACATGAACTTTTTGTAGATCTGAAACTCGAAAAAGTCATTTTGATGGGACATTCCATGGGCGGAAAAGCAGCGATGCGATTTGCTCAAATGTTCCCCAAAACGCTGAGCAAATTGATCATTGTGGACATGGGAACAAAATCCTATCCGATGCACCACAGCGAAATTTTGAAAGGATTGATAGCCATTGATTTAAGCATTATTAATTCCCGTGGTGAAGCTGAAAAAATGATGGAACCATTTGTCGATTCTCCTGGCGTGCGACAATTTTTACTAAAAAACTTGTATTGGAAAGAAAAAGGCAAATTGGCTTGGCGCATGAACATTGACGTTTTGAGCAGAGACATGCACGCCATTTTACAAGCACTTCCAGCAGATGAAGTGATGATTCCAACGCTTTTTATCCGTGGTGAAATGTCGAATTACATCTTAGACGAAGACTGGGACGATATTGAAAATCAATTCCCTGACAGCACTTTAATCAGCATTGCAAACGCAGGACATTGGGTCCACGCCGAAGCACCACACGAATTCATGGAAAGCGTTTTGGGTTTTTGCTTGAGATAAACCAAGAACAATAAATCCAGAAACAGCGATTTGTTATAACTTTACACCGTAAAAAACATTAAAAATGAGCGATAAACGCACTGAATTAAGTGAACTTGGAGAATTTGGTTTGATTGACAGATTAACCAATCAATTTACAACACACATTTCCACAACCATCAAAGGCGTGGGCGATGACGCAGCCGTGATTTCGATTTCTGATTCCGAAGTGATGCTTGTTTCTACCGACATGTTGTTAGAAGGTGTTCACTTTAATTTGATGTACACGCCATTGATGCATTTAGGCTACAAAGCGGTTATAGTCAATCTTTCTGATATTTTTGCCATGAATGGAAATGCGCAACAAATCACGGTTTCCATTGCTGTTTCAAATCGTTTTCCGTTGGAAGCGTTGGAGGAATTATACGCCGGAATCAAAAAAGCGTGCGATTTGTACCAAGTTGACCTCATCGGTGGCGACACTTCCTCTTCCCTCTCAGGATTGATGATCAGCGTGACTGCCATTGGAAAAGCGAAAAAAACAGATGTTGTTTACCGTTCAGGCGCCAAAGAAAATGACTTGTTGGTCGTGAGCGGTGATTTGGGTGGCGCATATATGGGTTTACAATTATTGGAACGCGAAAAAGAAGTTTTCAAAGCAAATCCGAATATGCAGCCAGATTTAGATGGTAATGATTATTTGTTGGAAAGACAATTGAAACCTGAAGCTAGACAAGATGTGATTAAATTTTTGAAAGATTTGGACGTAAAACCAACTTCGATGATTGACATTTCTGACGGATTGGCTTCTGAAATTTTCCATTTATGTAAAGCAAGCGATTTGGGTTGCACGATTTACGATGAGAAAATCCCGATTGATGCAAAAACTTCAATGGCAGCGATTGATTTCAACATTGATCCTGTAACTTGCGCTTTGAATGGTGGTGAAGATTATGAATTGCTTTTCACCGTTTCTCTAGCAGATTACGATAAAATCAAAGGAAATCCGCACATGACGGTGATTGGACACATTACCGACAAAAACAGCGGAGTCAATTTGGTGGACAAGAATGGAGCAATTATTCCATTGCAAGCGCAAGGTTGGAAAGCGTTTTAGAAAAGTCCAAAGAGAACGCATTTAAACACTACTTTTTTCGAAGAGATTTTTCGTCATTGTTTGTTCGATGAATTTACATCCGTCGTTACAAACATTTCGCTTCTATAGAGCTACTTTGCTATTTAAAAAGTTGAATGTGGATGTCGTCGTTTTGACTCTGAAGTTTTATTTGACTTTAGAACAATCCATTAATTTCCGCATCAATCGAATTGATGATTTTCCCTAAATCTTCTTGACTTTCTGGAAAACGGTTATTGTCGATGTCGATTATCAACAATTTACCCTTATCGTAAGTTGAAATCCAAGCTTCATAGCGCTCATTTAAGCGTTTCAAATAATCCAAACGGATACTTTCTTCGTAATCACGGCCACGAAGTTGAATTTGGTGCACCAAAGTTGGAACGCTCGCTCTCAAGTAAATCAATAAATCAGGCGCAGAAACAAAAGATTCAATCAAGTTGAAAAGTGAAAAATAGTTTTCAAAATCACGTGTCGTCATCAAACCCATAGAATGCAAGTTCGGCGCAAAAATGAAAGCATCTTCATAGATTGTTCTATCCTGAATGACCATTTTGTCCGTTTCTCTGATTTCTTGAATCTGCGTAAAACGACTATTTAGGTAGTAAATCTGCAGGTTAAATGACCAACGCTGCATGTCTTCATAGAAGTCATTCAAATAAGGATTTTGTTCAACATCTTCATAATGAGTTTCCCATCCGTAATGTTTTGCCAACAATTTAGTCAATGTTGTTTTTCCTGCTCCTATATTTCCTGCTACTGCGATATGCATCTTTGATTAATTTTAGAGTGCCTAAGTTACAAATATTGCGAATAACAGCAATTATTTAATGCAAGAATTCTATAGAATATCTTTGAATATTTGAATTACTGCCAAAGTAAAAGTGACTTTGAACCTTTTTGAACCTTATGAATTCGCCATTTGGCAAGGGAAAATTGACAATTTCTTGATTCGCAAGATTGATTACTTGTAATTTATCTTTCTTCAATAAATAGGCAAATTTACCTTCTACCTCAGCCCAAAGAATTCCGACATTTTCCCAATGGAAAACCAAGGTTCCATAAATGTCAAATTGATAAATTCCTCGCTGTTTATCAATTAAATACAAGCTATTTTCAGTCTCAAAAAGTTGAACAATGTCTTTACAACCCAATAATCCACTGATATTTTCGATTCGTTGTCTTTGTTGCACATTTTTGGAAATCAACACAATCACAGAATTATCTTGGTCATAAATCCAAAATTTATCTGGCTGTGCAGAAGTGGAAACCAGCGTAACATAAGATAAATCGAATGCTGATAACTCAATATTTTCTTGTTGTTTACTTAGCGTATTATCCACATAAGCAATCAATTGCTGTTGTTCAGAAAAGATCAATGTTTTCATCGGATTGGAAGGGTCGACACTTGAGATTACGCCAAAATCTTTATTACTTTGCACAAATTTTTGCGTTCCCAAAGAATCAAATTTTTTGAGCTTGTCTTTTTCGCTGATAATTAAATTTCCAAAAGGATCAACGTTCCAAACAGGATTTGATAAACTGTCTGTTTTCCATTCAAAATTCCATTGAATTGTATCTTGCGTTTGTGCAAAAAACGGAGCAAAAATCAGGAGAAACAACCAATATTTCATAATCAAAATTAATTTGTGGGATTCAATTGCATAAATGAAGCCAATTCTTCCATGATTTCGCGATTATTAGACAAACGAGGCACTTTATGTTGTCCGCCTAACTTATTCTTTGATTTCAGCCATGCATCAAAAGTTCCAGTTTCTGCCACTATTATTTTTGGTCCCAACAAGGCGATGTCTTTTGAACGTTTTGCATCGTAATCGGAATTCAGTAATTTTAAATTTTCATCCAATTTCTGCTGAAACAAATCCATATCATTTGGTAACGCAATAAATTCAATTAGCCATTCGTGCTGCCCCTTATTTGCCTCTTCTAAAAAGCGCATATATACTGGTGCTGCGGTGTAATCTTTGATTTGAGCATTTGTTTCGGCGCAGGCAATTGCAATCGCTCTTTCGGCATTTTCAACGATTAACTCTTCGCCAAACGCATTGATAAAACTTTTCGTTCTTCCAGTTATTGTAAATCGAAATGGCAACAAAGATGTAAATCGAATGGTATCGCCAACAATATATCGCCACAAACCGCCATTGGTTGAGATGACCAGCGCATAATTTTTATTCAATTCAACCTGAGATAAGTTCAAAACGACTTGACTTGCTGTATCTTCAAAGTATTCCATGGGAATAAATTCATAGAAAATACCATAATCTAGCATGAGCAAAAGTTCGTTGGAAGACTTCAGATCTTGAATCCCGAAAATTCCTTCTGAAGCATTGTACGATTCGACATAATGCATCCCTTCATCTGGAATAATCTTTTTAAATTCAGCGCGATATGGCTCAAAATTGACACCTCCGTGCATAAACATTTCAAGGTTTGGCCAAACTTCTTTCAAGTTCTTTTTCCCCGTGAGTTCTAAAATTCTATGCGCCAAAACCAAGGTCCAACTTGGAACGCCTGTCAAAATACAAACGTCTTCATTCATGGTTTGTCGCGCCATCAATTCGATCTTAGATTCCCAATCGCTCATCAAAGCAATTTCTTTGGAAGGTGTTCTTTTGATTTCAGCCCACCACGGTAGATTTTTCAAAATAATGGCGGATAAATCTCCAAAATAAGAATCAGAACCAGCTTCATTTATTTGGGAACTCCCTCCCACAACCAGGTGTTTTCCACTGTAAACATTGGCTGTTGGAAAATTATTGTAATACAAAGCAAGTAAATCTTTTCCCCCTTTGTAATGACAATCTTCTAGAGATTCTTTGGTAACAGGAATAAACTTACTGCGATCAGAAGTTGTACCGGAAGATTTAGCAAACCACTTCGTTTCTCCGGGCCAAAGTAAATTGATTTCCCCTTTAATCAAGCGATCTACGTAGATTTTGACATTTTCGTAATCTTGCAGTGGAACTTTAGATTGAAATTCTGAATGATTTTTGATTGAATTGAAATCATATTTTATTCCAAATTCAGTGTCTTTTGCGGCTTGAATTAGCGTTGTAAGTAATTCGTTTTGAACCTCTAAAGGATATTTCCTGAATAAATCTATTTGATGAATCCTTTTTTTTATTACCCAACCAAAAATCGAATTAAAAGGCATAGAAATATTTTTTTCGTTTAGTAAAAACGATGTTAATTCCTAAAAATAGAAAAAATTCTTGAAGATATAAGAAGCTTAACAAAAATTATTAAGTCTCGCCTTCAACAATGATTTATATTAACCCCAGATTAAAACTGAAGCCAAAATTGCAATTACTGCGATTGTATATAAAAAACCAACTGCTGCAGTTGACTCGTCAAAAAATTTATCAGACATAATGCTTATTTTTTTCAAAGATATAAATTAAGCTAAAAACAGCCTACAATATTTTCGCTTTTTTTTCCAAAAACGCACAAAATTTAACGCTGAAATTACAATGCTTTTGGAAATAAAAAAAGTGCCATTGAAAAATGACACTTTTGAATATTGAATTTCATCAACTTAAGAAATGGTGGTGAAATTTAAATATTTATGCAATACTTCAGGAATCAAAATTGTTCCATCCGCTGTTTGATTATTTTCCAAAAGTGCCGCCACAATTCTTGGCAATGCTAAAGCAGAGCCGTTCAATGTGTGCGCCAAATACGTTTTTTTGTCAGCTGCTTTGTAGCGCAATTTCAATCTGTTTGCTTGAAAAGTATCGAATCTTGAAACTGAACTTACTTCCAACCATTTTTCTTGCGCCGCAGAGAAAACTTCAAAATCATACGTCAAGGCTGATGCAAAACCTGTATCACCACCACAAAGACGCAAAATCCTATAATGCAATCCCAATTTGCGCAACAATCCTCTTACATGTTCAACCATTTCATCCAAGGCTTTCGCTGAGTTTTCTGGATGTTCGATGCGCACGATTTCCACCTTATCAAATTGATGTAAACGATTCAGTCCGCGAACGTCCTTTCCATAAGAACCAGCTTCTCTTCTAAAACATGGCGTGAAACCAGTCATTTTGATAGAAAAATCTTCAGATGGCAATAAAACGTCTCTGTAAATATTGGTCAAAGGTACTTCCGCAGTTGGAATCATGTACAAATCATCTTCATTTATATAGTACATTTGACCTTCTTTGTCAGGCAATTGACCAGTTCCAATCCCACTCGCTTCATTCACCACCAATGGCGGAATAAATTCTTCATAACCCGCTTTTTCAGCTTCATCTAAGAAAAAGGTGATCAATGCACGTTGCAATTTAGCGCCTTTTCCTCTGTAAACAGGAAAACCTGCACCGGTAATTTTTACACCTAATTCAAAATCAATTAAATCATATTTCTTAGTGATTTCCCAATGTGGCAAAGCTTCACCTTCAAAAATGTGTTTACTTCCAACCTCCTCAATGATTTCATTGTCAGCTTCGCTTTTACCAGCTTTCACCAATTCATTCGGAACATTTGGCAACTGATACATCAATTGTTGAATTTCTAGTTCAAAGCCGTTCACTTTTTCTTTCAAAGAAGCTTCTTTTTCTTTCAATTCAACCGTTTGCGTTTTCGCTGCATTTGCCTCAGCATGTTTTCCTTGTTGGAAATATTCACCAACTGCTTTTGAAATTTTATTCAATTCAGCAGAAACTGCTTCTAATTCAGCTTTAGATTCTCTCCATGATTGATCGAAACCTAAAATAGAATCTAAAATCGGAGTAACATCTAGGTTTCTCTTTTTCAAACCTTCGATAATTGCTTCTTTCTCTGAACGAATGCGCTGAATTTCTAACATAATGGGTGTTTTTGTTGGGTGTAAAATTACGAATTGTATCTTAATTGAAATCCTATTTCATAGTAGAATTTCAATCAAAAAAAAAGCGGATTCCGATATTTACCGGGATCCGCTTCAAAATTATTTTTGAGTTCGATTAAGCCTCAGTAGTTTCAAATGGAACCACCGATACAAACGAACGATTGTCTTTTTTCTTACGGAATTGAACCAAACCGTCAGTCAAAGAGTACAAAGTGTGGTCTTTTCCAATACCAACATTTGCTCCTGGGTGATGCGCTGTACCACGTTGACGAACAATAATGTTCCCTGCGATAGCAATTTGACCACCAAAAATTTTAACGCCTAAACGTTTGCTTTCAGACTCACGACCATTTCTTGAACTACCCGCTCCTTTCTTATGTGCCATTTTGTATATTTTTGTATTCTTTTAAAAAAGAATAAGTTATTTAAAATCTATTATTTCGCAGAAATTCCTGTGATTTTAATCGCTGTAAACGATTGACGGTGACCATTTTTCTTTCTGTAACCTTTTCTTCTTTTCTTTCTGAAAACGATTACTTTATCACCTTTCACATGATCGATTACCTCAGCGGTAACTGATGCTCCTTCTATAGCCGGGGCGCCTAATGTAATTGCTCCTTCGTTGTCTACCAAAAGCACTCTGTCAAAATCTAATTTTTGACCTGCTTCAGCATTCAATCTATGAACAAAAACCTTTTGGTCTTTTTGCACTTTAAACTGCTGCCCTGCTATCTCTACAATTGCGTACATATAGCTTTATTTAAAATTATTTCAATTAAACGAGGGGCAAAGATAACTAAAATTTGTTTAAATTACAGTTATCAACAATTTTTTTCTAAAAAATATTCTCCTCAAACTAAAAAAGCTTCCAATGAAAATCACCAGAAGCTTTTGAAAAAGTTTGAAAAGTAATTTTAATCTCTGCTTCCTCCCGTAAAACGAAGCAAAGTAAGAAATAAATTGACGAATAAAATGTATAAAGTCATTCCACCCACCAAAGCCATTTTCTTTCTTTCAACTCCATCGAGCATCGAGTCTTGTGAAGCATTTTTCAATTTTTGCATCCAGAAAGCGGTTAATCCAGTAAAGACAAATACGCCAATGAAAGAAACAATGTAGTCAAGCATTTTACTATCCATAAACATATTCACAATCATCGCGATAAACATGCCTATGAAAACCATGTAAAGCAAACTTCCGAAATTGGTCAAATCTGTTTTGGTTGTATAACCTAAAATCGCCATTCCTGCGAATGCTCCAGCCGAAACAAAGAAAGTAATTGCGATGGATTCCATTGAAAACGCCAAGAAAATAACACTTAGCATTAAGCCCATTAAACCAGAATAGATTACAAAAAGCCCTGTCAGGGTTGAAATTGAAAATCTGCGATATCCGCCTTGAATCAACATGCTTAAAAGCATAGGTGCGAAAATCACCACATAAAAAAGTCCACTGATTCCACCAGTTGGTTTCATGAAAATAGAAGCGAAAAGTTCTTCTGAACTTCCAATGTAAAATGCTACTCCTCCAGAGATAGCCAAGGCTAAAAACATGTAGCCATAAACATTTCTAAAAAACTCACGGGTCAATTCCTTCGTATAACCCTGGTGGTCTTGATCTAAAATATCATTCATAATTTTTCTTTTAATGCAATTTTGCTTGCACTAAATTAATAAATTCTTTTCTTGTAGCTTCATTTTTTAAAAAAGCACCTGTAAAAGCACTTGAAGTGGTTACAGAATTTTGCTTTTGAACGCCCCTCATTTGCATGCACATGTGCGAACATTCAATCACTACCGCGACTCCCAAAGGGTTTAAAGTTGCTTGGATGCAATCTCTGATTTCGATTGTTAATCTTTCCTGCACTTGCAATCTTCTCGAAAAAGCATCAACAACTCTGGGGATTTTGCTCAATCCTACAATCGTTCCGTTCGGGATATATGCAATGTGTGCTTTGCCGAAAAAAGGCAGCATGTGGTGCTCGCACAAGGAATAAACGTCAATGTCTTTCACGATTACCATTTCAGAATATTCTTCATGAAAAAGTGCCCCTCGCAAAATTTCGGCTGGATCTAAATCGTAACCATGCGTCAAAAATTGCAATGCTTTGGCAACTCTTTCTGGAGTTTTGAGCAAACCTTCGCGGTTAGGATCTTCTCCCAGTTTTTCTATCACCGTTTGATAAACTGCTGCAATATCGTTTGTAGTCTCTTCTTTGTAATTGTCGTATTTCATAATTTTGGTATTGTTGTCGTTTTCAGACCTAATAAATGAATGTAAATTGGAGAACGGCTTTTTTTATATTTAAAACATTCTGTTTTATTAAAACAACATTTTTTTAAAATGGTTCGACTCCGCCAAAATATTCTACAAAATTATTTTCAGTTTCTTCCAATCTCAATTTTGCCAAGGTACCACCTGCCTGCGCAATCGGAGCTTCCAAAATTTCCCAAATCTTGATAATTACATTTTCCGTAGAAGGCAATATTCCCTTTAAATAAGGCACGTCTAAATTCAGGTTTTTATGGTCCAATGTTTCAATCACATCGCGTTTAATGATGCGACTTAATTCCTTTAAATCAATAATAAAACCAGTTTCTTCACTCGGAACTCCTTTGACTGTCACAAAAAGATTAAAGTTGTGTCCATGCCAGTTTTTATTACTGCATTTTCCAAAAACCTCCTCGTTTTTTTCTGCACTCCAATCCTCTCTCCACAATTTATGCGCCGCATTAAAATGCTCTCTTCTTACTATGTAAACCGTTTTCACTCTTTAATATTAGGCTACAAAGGTAATAATTCTTGTAACTTTAAGAAAATCTTTCTTTTTCAAAGACAATAGATATTAGACGAGAGACAGAAGATTTTTCTTAAAAGATGGGTTTTTCAATTCTTCTCGTATCGATAAAGTGTTTTCAGCACAACCTTTTCTGTTTCTGGCAACCAGCCATTTCCTGGGAATTGCTTTTCCATTGCTTTGGCTAAGGCTAAATTGAAAAGCTGACCTTGCAAATAATAGCCTGCGGGATTAAAATGTAAACCATCTTTGTTTGCCAATTTCATTTTTTGCCATTTCTTGAAAGTATTTTCTCCACCCATGGCTTCGTTGAAATTCCAGACAGCGCAATGTGCAGATTTCCCTACATTCAAAATGCCTTGGAGCACAATTTCTCTTGAAATAGGTTTGCTTTTATTGAATTCTGTATCTGGCGGAGTGGTCAAAATAAATTCTGTTTTGGGGGAAACTTTCTTTAAACTTTGAATCAAATTAGTCAGCATTTGAGTGAAAGATTCTGCGGTTAAATCTCTTAAATACGCATCATTTGTTCCCAGAGAAATAATCAATAAATCTGGTTTAAAGGCTTCCATTTGTTCCACCATCAAAGGCGCATTTTCTGCCAAAAACTTATATTGTCCGCCGGAAACACCAAAAGTATTGTAATTGATTCCTTTTGAAATTTCGCTATTCACCGACAAACCATATAAAACGAAAGGATTACTGCCTTTTTTTCTTCGGAAATAAATTTCCGTTTCTGCTTTTGGTTCATTAAAAACCACTTTGGTCATGGCTGAATTAGCAGAAAATGAGAAAGTATTTACTTTTCCATCGCTACAAAAAACTTCTATTTCCTCTCCCAAAGTTTCATGAAAAACAGTAAATTCTTCCACTACTTTTTTCTTGTCTTTGAAAGCAATGTTGATGACACAAACTGAATCAGCTGAACGCATTGCCAGGCCAACAATTCCCAGTGGAATATTCGATTTTAAATTCAAAACCTTTTCACATTCCCATTGCGTTTTTGAAGAAATATCTAAACCGATCGGATTGTAACCAAAACACAAACTATTGGGGAAAAATATGCCGATTCCTTTTCCGCCATATCTGGCTTGAAGTGCATCTCTCACTTCGCCTGGAAAATAACCCATTTGCGTGTGAGAATCGCCTAAATGCAAAATCTTTACTACCGAATCACCCTGAGTTTGTCGTAAATAATGAAGCTTTGAAAAGAAAGATTGTAAATATTCAGGATTAGAAATATAATCTTTCTCCAAATCAATCACCAAATGGGTTGTAGTCTGAAAATAGGGAACTTTCAAATTGCTTTGAAATGAAAAAACAGCCAAAATAGACAACAAAAATAAGATTCGCTTCATGAAGATTTATTTTTTTTGCAAAATTAATCAATTCAATCTGATTCGCTGCTTTACCTCTTAATTTCAAATAAAAGCACAAAAAAAAGGGTCGAAAAAATCAACCCTTCTTATAAAAACTTTGTGGATTTATTTCAACTCCATGATTTCTAAATCAAAAACTAAATCAGAATATGGAGGAATTGCTCCGGGGCGACCTTGTGCTCCGTAAGCATCAAAATAAGGAATGATGAAAATTCCTTTCCCTCCTTTTCCTAGCATTGCCAATCCTTCTTCAAAACCTGGAATCATTGGATTTGTTTTGTAAACAAATGGCATAGGCTCACCTCTATCTCTGGATGAATCGAATTTTTTTCCATCCATAAAAGTTCCTGTGTAATGAATTGAAATTTGACTTCCCGCAACTGGTTTTGTCGCTTCACCCTCTTTTTCAATCACATAAACCAATCCTGAAGCCGTTTGCTTGGCCGTTGGATATTGCTTTTGAGCTTCCGCCAACATATATACTTTGTAATCATCCTTGCTCATGGCAGCAACTTTAGAAAACTGTGCGTTTTTCTCGTCTTCTACTAATTTCAATTTATTGTAAACCATTTCAAAGTTTGTAGTCGCATCCCAATTTTGAGCTGCTTTACCAACACGAATAATGGTAACTTTATTCATCACATCATCTTGTGCAATGGCATCTACAACAGATTGTCCTTCAATGGTTTTTCCAAAAACAGTGTGTTTTCCGTCCAAATGTGGTGTGGCAACATGCGTGATAAAAAATTGACTTCCGTTGGTTGCAGGACCAGAATTAGCCATTGACAAAATCCCAGGACCGCTGTGTTTCAATGTTGGGTCAATTTCATCGTAAAAACGGTACCCCGGACCTCCTGTGCCATTTCCATCAGGATCGCCGCCTTGAATCATAAAACTAGCAATCACCCGGTGAAATTTTAAACCATCATAAAAAGGTTTATCAATTGTTTTACCTTGAACGGTGAATTTTCCTTCCGCCAAACCAACAAAATTGGCTACGGTCATGGGTACTTTTTCATATTCCAAGCGGACCAAAATATTTCCTTTAGAAGTTTCAAAACGCGCGTAAATGCCGTCAGTTAAAACTGGATTACTTGCTGGCGCTTTGGTTTTCTCATTTTGTGCATTTGCAAAAAAAGCAAACAATAAAGACAATGCTAAAAATGTATTTTTCATGAAATTGTTTATTTAATTTTTAAGTAAAATTCTGTTTACAAGTGTAAATTTATTTATTTTCTTTTGATTTGAAAGTCACTTGACAATTTTTGTGCCGAAACTTTCTATTCCTTTAAAATATTCGTTCGTTGAAAAATTTGTGGAAAAGGAAAATTTTGAAAATTAATTATCTCTTATTTACAATTATCTTTGCAACATGGAAGTAAAAGAAGATAAACTAAAGGAAGTCATTTCTCACGCGAAAGAGTATGGATTTGTATTTCCATCGTCAGAGATTTATGATGGTTTGGCAGCAACCTACGACTATGGTCAATTGGGTTCTGAATTGAAAAACAACATCAAATCCTATTGGTGGAAATCGATGGTTCAAATGCATGAAAATATTGTTGGAATTGATTCAGCGATTTTTATGCATCCAACAACTTGGAAAGCTTCTGGCCACGTTGATGCTTTTAATGATCCATTGATAGACAACAAAGATTCCAAAAAAAGATACCGCGCTGATGTTTTGGTCGAAGAACACGTTGAGAAAATCCGTCAGAAAATTGAAAAAGAAGTTGAAAAAGGAATCAAAAAATTTGGTGCCGATTTTGATGAAGCGCAATTCAGACTAACCAATCCGAACGTTTTGAGAAACGCTCAAAAAATTCAAGAAATCGAAGCGCGTTTCAAAGAAACTTTGGGAAACAATGATTTAGAAGGCGTTTATCAATTAATCATTGATTTAGAAATCGTTTGTCCTGTTTCTGGTACTAAAAACTGGACAGAAGTTCGTCAATTCAACTTGATGTTTTCAACTGAAATGGGATCTGTTGCGGGAGACGCTTCCACTATATATTTGCGTCCTGAAACGGCACAAGGAATTTTTGTGAACTTCTTGAATGTACAAAAATCAGGAAGAATGAAAATCCCCTTTGGAATTGCACAAATTGGAAAAGCATTTAGAAATGAAATCGTTGCACGTCAATTTATTTTCAGAATGCGCGAATTCGAACAAATGGAGATGCAATTTTTCGTTCGTCCAGGCGAAGAAATGAAATGGTATGAATACTGGAAAGATGTGCGTTTGAAATGGCACAAAGCGCTTGGTTTGGGCGATAATTCATACAGAACGCACGACCATCTTAAGTTGGCGCATTATGCCAATGCAGCTTGCGACATTGAATTTGATTTCCCGATGGGATTCAAAGAATTGGAAGGAATTCATTCAAGAACAGATTTCGATTTAAAACAACACGAACAATTTTCAGGTAAAAAACTGCAATTTTTCGATCCAGAAATCAATGAAAATTATGTGCCTTTTGTGGTGGAAACTTCTGTGGGTTTAGACAGAATGTTTTTATCCGTTTTGAGTAATTCTTTGCATCACGAAACATTGGAAGACGGTTCAGAAAGAGTTGTGCTGCGCATTCCTCCGGCTTTAGCACCATATAAAGTAGCAGTGATGCCATTGACAAAAAAAGACGGTTTACCAGAAAAAGCGAGATCAATTATCGACGATTTGAAATTTGATTTCTTGTGTCAATACGACGAAAAAGATGCCATTGGAAAAAGATACCGCCGACAAGATGCGATTGGAACTCCTTTTTCAGTAACCGTTGACCACCAAACGTTGGAAGACAACACAGTGACTATTCGCGACCGTGACACGATGCTGCAAGACAGGGTTTCGATTGAATCTTTGAGAAATATTATTGATGCAAAAACGAGTATTAGAAGTTTGTTGCAGCAAGTAACACCAAACACAAATATAATTTAGTTCAATAATGATTCGTGTAATGCCGATGTAGTTTGAAAATAGTTCAATGATAATTGGGCTATATTGAAAACATTATCGGTATAAAATAGAAGTCGTTTTAAATAAAAAATCGCCATTTTCAAATTGAGAAAACGCATTTAAAAACTTTTTTAAAAAAGGCTTTTTGTCACGCATCCGTCAGACTGACGGATGCATGACAAAAAGGGATTCATGTAGTTGTTTGTTCGACGGATTACATCCGTCGTTACGAATATGTCGCTCCTCTGGAGCTATTTTAATTTCTTAATCAAATCTGATTCTTTCGACTTGTAGCGCTCCAACGTTACGAACATGTCGCTCCTACGGAGCTATTTTGATTTCTTAATCAAATCTGGTTCTTTCGCTTTGTAGCGCTCCAATCGCGGGATTGAAACACCTTGAATGTATGAACTATTAGGATTCAATCTTTCATAATCTTGGTGGTAAATCTCCGCATCATAAAATTTTACGAGTGGCGTAACTTCTGTCACAATTTTTGGAAAAACTTTGTCTTTCAATAATTTTTGAATGTATTCGTTCGCCATTTTTTTTTCCGTTTCATTTTGATAAAAAATCACAGAACGATATTGCGGGCCAGAATCAGGACCTTGGCTATCAACTGTCGTTGGATTGTGTGAACTAAAAAACACGCGCAGCAAATCTTGGTAAGAAATTTCGGAAGAATCATAGTAAACCTTCACGGTTTCTGCATGTCTTGTTCTTCCAGAGGATACTAATTCATACGTTGGATTGGCTTCAGTACCGCCAGAATAACCGCTCACAACTTCCTCCACTCCTTTCGTATATTCATAGATTCCTTCCACGCACCAAAAGCATCCGCTGGCAAAATATGCTGTTTGCAATGAGCTCAAATCTTTGGTGTGTTTTTCCTTTGGTTCCACTTTTTTTGGCTCTCCAATACTTGCTGACGTACAAGATTGAAATGTCAAAATAGTGAGTAAACTGTAAAGTATTTTTTTCATCGTTTTGGTTTTTTGGAAATAAAAATGTCCTTCAATAATAAATATTATAACGATTTAACAAACAGATTGTTTTGCGAAAATCTCGTCTTAACACGCTTTAACAAGATACGATTGAAAAAGTTGATTCATTTTATCGCAAAACAATTCTTCCTAATTGTTCTGAAAATGCAGATTTTACTTTTTCCAAGTTAATTTGCTCTATCAAAAGGTCTTCTACTTTTTTGAAATCATCCATTTCAGCAACTTCAGCGAGTTCGATCCTAATTTCGTCAATTCGCTGTTGAAGTTTATCAGATTTAAACACATAAATACCGTGTAAAACAGCATTTTTCAATTTATCCAATTCAGTATTGGTATCGATTTTATATTTATTCAACCAATTTTGGCTGAGTTCGTAGTTATCGGTATCAATTTCAGAAACAATTCTCACAATATCTTGGTCTTCTTCACGCATAAAATGACTTGGTTTGAAGCACAAACCTTCCGCCAAACCCTCTGAAACCATTTGGTGAATTTTGGCATATGTTGGATTGATAAAAAGCAAATCATCTCTCAATAATTCATGACAAATCAACTCACTGACAGTTGTCACTTGCATGAACAGTTCACTTTTTTCATCCAATTGTTCAATTTCAACACCAAAATGGCCGTATTTCACTAAAATTCGAATTAAATCATCTTCGGCATAATTTTTTGAAGATTTTATTGCCGTTTGCGGCTGAATTTTCGGAATATTTGGCGTTACTACAAATTCAGAAAGCGCAGGTTCTTCAATTTGTTTCGACAATTGTCCTTTTCGAAGTTTTGATAATTCCTGATTGATAATATTGATATCAATATCAAATCTACTCGATATTTCAGATGCGTATATTGAACGCGTTATTTGATCAGGAATTAATGAAATCGAGTGAATTATATCGTGTATCAATTTCACCCTGGTGCTAGGATCAGTCACTCCATCACCAAGCAACAATTCTGCTTTGAAAGTTAAAAAATCTTTGGTGTTGTTTTTAATGTAATTATCTAATTCAACTGCACCGACTTTTTTAGCATAGGAATCAGGATCATCGCCATCGGGGAACAAAACCACCCTGACATTCATTCCTTCTTCCAAAATCAAATCAATTCCTCTAAAAGAAGCTTTAATTCCGGCTGAATCACCATCATACAAGATTGTGATATTTTGCGTGTATCGGCGAATTAATTTAATTTGACCATGCGTCAAGGAAGTTCCAGAAGAAGAAACAACGTTGGTAACTCCCGATTGATGCATGCTGATTACATCGGTATAACCTTCAACCAAAAAGCAATTATCGTATTTTATAATGTCGCCTTTTGCAAAATATAATCCATACAAAATTTCACTTTTGTTGTAGATAATACTTTCAGGTGAATTGAAATATTTTGCGATTTTTTTGTCGGCCAAAAGTGTTCTTCCGCCAAAACCAAGCACCCTTCCAGTGACAGAATGAATTGGAAACATGACCCTTCCTCTGAAAAAATCAAATTGGCGATTATCTTTGGATTTTACCAATCCTACTTTTTCTAGAAATTCTAATTTATATCCTTTCGAAATGGCGGTTTCGGTGAATTCATTTCCTTTGTTAAGGCAATAACCGAGGTTAAATTTTTGAATAACATCTAGGCGAAAACCTCTTTCGAGAAAATAACTTAAACCAATAGCTTTTCCTTCATCTGTTTCATGCAAAGAATGCTGAAAATGATTTTTTGCAAACTCATTGATAATTTGCAGACTTTCTCTTTCAGTTATTGCCGCTAATTCTTCAGCGGTTTGTGGTTCTTCTTCTGGCAGTTGTATCCCGTACTTATCTGCCAACCAGCGCAGTGCTTCTGGAAAAGAAAAGTGCTCTTTCTCCATCAAAAAAGTCACCACAGAGCCACCTTTTCCTGTAGAAAAGCATTTAAAAAGTTGCTTTGCTGGAGAAACTACAAAAGAAGGCGTTTTTTCATCAGTAAACGGACTCAAGCCTTTAAGATTGGATCCCGCCCGTTTTAGATTCACAAATTCTCCAATAACTTCCTCAACACGGGCAGTTTGCATGATTTCATCGACAATATGCGCTGGAATTCTTGCCATTAGAGAATAACTTAAATACTAATTATTGATTGATATTGCTGTAATCTGTTTCAGTTTTCACACCTTTTTCATCGTACATTTTCCAAACGCCGATTTCTTTTCCATTGTCATATTCACCAATGTAATGCAGATTGCCATTCGGATACTTAACGATTGAATGTCCATGTTTTATGCCATGCATATAATGTGTGATCGACAATTCCAATCCTGACTCCGAATAGAAAGTCCATCTTCCATGTCTTTGCTTGAATTCATCTTGCTGACCTTGAAATTTGATGTGCTTTTTACCCGGATAATATTCGGTGTAAAGTCCATTTTCTATCACCACTAAATCTGCAGGTTTCTCAGTTTTTGGCTTTTCAACATTCGGGGATTCATCTCCACCGCAAGAAGCGAAAGAAGCAGCAACCAAAAGTGCCATCACAATTTTAAACATATTCTTTGTCTTTTATTTTTCTCTAATTATTGTATATTCTACCAATCCAATCAACGCAGATTTTGCTTCAGATTCAGGGATATCTTTCAAAAGTGCGAGTGCCTGATCCTTCAATGCATGCATGCGTTTGTATGCGTATTCAATTCCTCCTGCTTCCACAACCAATTTTACCGCTTTGCGAACCATTTTAGTTTCTTCGTTGTGGTTTTTGACAATATTAATCAACTCTTTTTTTACGCTTTTATCAGCATTTGCCAAAGCATAAATCAAAGGCAAAGTCATTTTTCTTTCACGGATATCTAGGCCTGTTGGTTTTCCGATGTCGTTTGGCGTGCCGTAATCAAAAATATCGTCCTTGATTTGAAAAGCCAAACCAACCAATTCTCCAAATTCTCTCATCAAAGGTGCCAAATCTTCTCTATCAACAGAAACGCTTGCAGCTTCGCAAACAGTTGCAATCAAGGAAGCTGTTTTTTGTTTAATCACCTCAAAATAAACCTCTTCTGTAATATCTAATTTCCTCGCCTTTTCAATTTGAAGCAATTCTCCTTCACTCATTTCCTTCACTGCGCGAGCAACGATTCCCAAAAGTCTGGTATTATTGTTTTCGATTGAAAGTAGTAAAACTTTAGAAAGCAAATAGTCGCCCACTAAAACAGCGATTTTATTTTTCCAAAGTGCATTGATGGAGAAAAATCCCCTTCTTTCATTGGCGTCATCTACCACGTCGTCATGCACCAAAGTAGCGGTGTGCAACAATTCAACCAATGAAGCCGCTTGATAAGTTTTGTCATTGATTTCACCTAACATTTTTGCAGTTAAAAACAAAAACATTGGACGCATTTGTTTTCCTTTTCTGCGAATAATATAATGGGTAACTTTATCTAACATTGGAACGTGCGATTGCATATTCTCTCGAAATCGAACCTCAAACTCCTTCATTTCAGGCGAAATTGGAGCAATTATTTGTTTAACCGTCATCATTGGAATACAAATATACGTGTTCCAATGTCAAATTAAAAAACGGGGAAGCTAAATTATCAAAAAAGGAAAAATAAATAAGATGTCAATTTATTAAGAGGTAGAATATAACCAAGAAAACTGAATGCCTATTTGGGTGAAAAAAGATTCAATAAAAGCTGAATAAAAATATTGTTAGTTAAGAAAGATTACGTAAATTTGCGCCAAAAAACAGAAGCACACCAAGAATTATAAATGCAATGATTTTGAAAAACACAATAAAATCAATATTTCTGTCAATTTTGACAATCTGTTCCATCAATTCTGCTTTTGCGACAGAACACAAAGAAAAAAAGGAATTCAACGTAAATGAAATGATTATGCATCACATCAAAGATGCGCATGAATGGCATTTGTGGGGGGCGGAGCATGGTGGGACTTCTATTTTTCTCCCTATCATTTTGATTGACGGCGGTTTACAAACATTTTCTTCTTCTCATTTTTATCACGGAGAGATGAAAACAGCCATTGACCATGTAACCAAGGCTGAAGTGGAATATCTTCAAGGAGTTGGCCCAGCTGCAAATTACGGTTTATACCACGAAAAAATCTACAAATTAAACGACGGTGCACTTTCATTCGAAGATGGACACGTGCACGGAAGTACCAAACCACTCGATCTTTCTATCACTAAAAACGTTATGTCACTTTTCTTTGGTGCAACAATCTTATTGTTGATCATGGGTTCTGTTGCACGATTCTACAAGAAAAATGGTGCTGTAGCTCCTAAAGGATTGGCTAAGTTTTTAGAGCCTATCATTATCTTGGTAAGAGACGATATCGCTAAAGAAAATATCGGACACTTGAAATATAAAAAATACGTTCCTTATTTGTTAACCATCTTTTTCTTCATTTTCTTCAACAACTTGTTGGGTATGATTCCAATTTTACCCGGAGGAGCAAACTTAACAGGAAACTTAACAATTACGATGTTTTTAGCAATTTGTACATTGGTAGTTACACTTGCTTCATCCAACAAAAACTACTGGAAGCACATTTTTGCTACACCCGGTGTTCCCATGGCATTATTACCAATTATGATTCCAATTGAAATCGTTGGGATTTTCACAAAGCCATTTGCATTGATGATTCGTTTGTTTGCGAATATGACAGCGGGACACATTATAGTATTGGCATTGATTTCAATCATTTTTATTAATCAAAGTATTGCTTGGGGTGCACTTTCAGTTCCGATGGCTTTATTTATATCAGTATTGGAATTGCTTGTGGCATTTTTACAAGCGTTCTTATTTGCCATGTTATCGGCATTGTTTATCGGAGCAGCAGTTGAAGAAGCTCATCATTAATTAGTAACTTTTTAATACACATATATCATGTACGGAAGTATAGCAGCAATTGGAGCAGGTCTTGCAGTTTTAGGCGCAGGATTAGGAATTGGTAGAATCGGTGGTTCAGCAATGGACGCAATCGCACGTCAACCAGAAGCTTCAGGAAAAATTACAACAACAATGATTATTGCTGCTGCATTAATCGAAGGTGTTGCGTTATTCGGAGTAGTAGTAGGTCTACTTGGAGGAGCGAAATAAATTATTGGCAGTATCCTAACGGTTGGTTGGGATACTGTTAATTTTAATTAGCAAGAGAAACATATTAAAAGAAATAAAAATGGATTTAATATTACCTGATTTTGGTTTACTAATTTGGACATCAATTGTCTTCGGTTTATTATTGGTCGTTCTTGTAAAGTTTATTTGGAAGCCTATTTTAAGTGCTGTAAATACACGTGAGCAAAACATCGCTGAATCATTAGAATTGGCTGTAAAAACGAAAGCTGAAATGGTTGCTTTGCAAGCGCAAAACGAAAACATTTTGAAAGAAGCACGCGCTGAAAGAGATGCGATTGTGAAAGATGCTCGTGAAACTGCAATTAAAATGGTTGAAGACGCAAAAGCAAATTCTAAATCTGAGGCTGACAAAATCATTGTTGCTGCTCAACAAGCAATTCAAACTGAGAAAGCAGCTGCGATGTCAGAAATTAAAGCACAAATCGCAAGTTTATCAATTGATATTGCTGAGAAAATTGTGAAAACAGAATTGGCTTCTGACGATAAGCAAAAAGCATTGGCTTCCAAATTAGCTGAAGATATAAACTTGAACTAATATGAAAAGTACCAAAGCGGCATCTAGATATGCAAAAGCGTTACTGGAATTGGCTATTGAAAAAAATAGAATAGATCAAGTTACTTCTGATATCTCAGCTTTACTTCAGGCAAACAATGAAACAAAAGAATTTCAATTGTTTTTAGATAGTCCGGTAATTAACGCTGAAAAGAAAAACAGTATTTTCAAGGTTTTGTTTCCGAAATTTGATGAAATAACAGTTTTGTTTATTGCATTGATTACCAAAAATGGAAGAGAAGCGATGATTCCACAAATAGCAGATTCATTTGAATCTCAGCTAAAAGCACACAAAGGAATCATTCCAATTACTTTGATTTCAGCACAAACTTTAGATGCAAATACCAAAGCAGCCATTATTGCAAAAGTTCAAGCAACGATCACTGGAAAATTGGAAGTTACTGAAGAGATAGATACTACATTGATAGGCGGATTTGTTGTAAAGATGGGCGATAATAGAATCGACGCATCGGTTTCAAATCAATTAAAGAATTTAAAACAAAGTTTAACACGCTAGTTCCGAACAATCGGAACGACGTAAAGCAAAAGCATATGGCAGATGTAAAACCAGCAGAAGTTTCTGCAATTTTAAGAGAGCAGCTTTCAGGTTTCAGAACAGAAGCTGAACTTCAGGAAGTAGGTACTGTACTTCAGATTGGAGATGGTATCGCGCGTATTTATGGACTCAATGGAGTTCAATACGGTGAATTAATTGAATTCAACGGAGGATTGCAAGGAATTGCATTGAACTTGGAAGAGGACAATGTTGGAGCCGTGTTATTGGGTCGTTCTTCGCAGGTAAAAGAAGGAGATACAGCAAAACGTCTGGGACGAATCGCATCAGTAAATGTTGGTGAAGGTCTAGTAGGACGTGTTATCGATACATTAGGAAATCCTATTGATGGTAAGGGAGAAATTACAGGTGAATTGTTTGAAATGCCAATCGAGCGCAAAGCTCCAGGGGTAATTTTCCGTCAGCCGGTAACTGAACCTTTGCAAACTGGTATCAAAGCAATTGATGCAATGATTCCAATTGGACGTGGACAACGTGAGTTAATCATTGGTGACCGTCAAACTGGAAAAACAACAGTTGCCATCGATGCGATTATCAACCAAAAAGAATTTTTTGACAGAGGTGAACCTGTTTTCTGTATTTATGTAGCTATTGGACAAAAAGGTTCAACTGTTGCAGGAATCGTTAAGAAATTAGAAGATGCAGGCGCAATGCAATATACTGTTATTGTAGCAGCAAACGCTTCTGATCCAGCACCAATGCAGTTTTACGCACCAATGACAGGAGCTGCTGTAGGTGAATTTTTCCGTGACTCTGGACGTCCAGCATTGATCGTTTTTGATGATTTATCAAAACAAGCAGTTGCTTACCGTGAAGTATCTTTGTTACTTCGTCGTCCTCCAGGTCGTGAGGCTTACCCAGGTGACGTTTTCTACCTTCACTCAAGATTGCTGGAAAGAGCTGCAAAAATCATTGCTGATGATACAATTGCATCACAAATGAACGATTTACCTCCTTCAATCAAGCATTTGGTAAAAGGTGGTGGTTCATTGACTGCCTTGCCAATTATTGAAACACAAGCAGGTGACGTTTCTGCATACATTCCAACCAACGTAATTTCGATTACAGATGGTCAGATTTTCTTGGAAAATGATTTGTTTAACGCAGGAATTCGTCCAGCAATTAACGTAGGTATTTCTGTATCTCGTGTTGGAGGAAATGCACAAATCAAATCAATGAAGAAAGTGGCAGGAACTTTGAAATTAGACCAAGCGCAATACAGAGAGCTTGAAGCTTTCGCGAAATTTGGTTCTGATCTAGATGCTGCTACAAAATCAGTATTGGACAAAGGAGCAAGAAACGTTGAGATCTTGAAACAAGCTGAAGGTGATCCATACCCAGTTGAAAAACAAATTGCAATCATTTTCGTTGGAACAAAAGGCTTAATGCAAAGAGTTCCAATTAGTAAAATCAAGGTATTTGAAACTGAGTACTTAAATTACCTTGAAGCAAAACACGCTGACGTTTTATTGGCTTTGAAAGCTGGTAAATATACAGACGAAGCAACAGATGTTTTGACGAAAGTAGCAAAAGAAATCGCTGATAAATACTAGGAAATTGAGAATGTAGAATTTAGAATGTGGAATTGAAAACATGGGAGATAGACCAAACATCATTGTTGAAAAATCCTTTGAGTTTTCAAAACTAATAATTAGATTCTGCTTAAATTTAAAAGAACAAAAGCATTTTGAAATAAGTAGTCAGTTAATAAGGTCAGGGACTAGCATTGGTGCAAATATCACAGAATCACAAAGGGCTGAAAGTTCTGCTGATTTTCGACATAAATTAAAAATTGTATTAAAAGAAGCTGACGAAACCAAATATTGGTTGTTACTAATTGATTCAGAAATTCAAACTGTGGAAAAAAAACTTTTTGAAATGAATGAAGAATTAATTAAACTTCTTGTAGCTATAATTAACTCTAGCGCAAGAAATAAGTAATTCTTCATTTTAAATTCTTAATTCGAAATTAAATAAAGATGGCAAATTTAAAAGAAATCAGAAACAGAATCACCTCAGTGGGTTCGACAATGCAGATCACTTCTGCCATGAAAATGGTATCGGCTGCGAAGTTGAAACGTGCTCAGGATGCAATCACTCAAATGCGCCCATATTCTGAAAAACTTCAGGAAATTCTGAGCAATTTAAGTGCTACTTTAGATTTATCTGAAAACGCTTTTTCTGATCAAAGAGAAGTTAAAAACGTATTGATTTTAGCTGTTTCTTCAAACAGAGGTTTGTGTGGTGGATTCAACAACAACGTGATCAAAAGAGTGAACGTTCTGTTGAACGAAGAATACAAAGGTAAAAACGTTCAAGTGCTTTGTTTAGGTAAGAAAGTTACTGATGCTTTTCGAAGAAGTGCCTTAAGAGCTGACAATAAAACTTACGGAACGGAAGATATTTTTGCAGATTTGAAATTCGACAACGCTGCTGAAATTGCTGATAATGTAATGAAAGCTTATTTGTCAAAGCAATTTGATGAAGTAGTAATTGTTTACAATTCATTTATCAACGCGGCCAATCAAGTGGTAAAAACGGAGCAATTTTTGCCAATTATACCTACAGTTTCTGAAGGAACGACAAGCACAGGCGATTATATCTTTGAACCATCGAAAGAAGAAATCGTTGAAGAATTGATTCCTAAATCTTTGAAAATTCAGTTTTACAAATCATTGTTAGATTCTAACGCTTCAGAGCACGGAGCACGTATGACGGCGATGCACAAAGCAACAGACAACGCAAAAGATTTGCAAAAAAGCTTGAAATTAAGCTACAACAAAGCACGTCAAGCAGCGATCACAAACGAAATCTTAGAAATCGTTGGTGGAGCTGAAGCATTGAATGGCTAGTAAAAAATAAAATTTTATAAGAAATCCCGTTTCTGATCGAGCGGGATTTTTTTATTTCACAAAATTGATATTCCGCTTTAATCCTTGAAATTTAGTGCGCTTCACTGTGCTTTTTGTAAACAAATCTTTGAAAATTTCGTCTGAAATATCTACCCAATCTTCTTTTGAAAAATTTAAGATATTAGATTTTGGATTGAAAACTGGTTCTTGATGTTGCAATGAAAAACGATTCCATGGACAAACATCTTGGCAAACGTCGCACCCAAAAATCCAATCGTTCATTTTGCCTTTAAATTCAACTGGAATGGCATCTTTCAATTCAATGGTCAGATAGGAAATACATTTTGAACCATCCACAACATAAGCCTGATTGAGCGCATCTGTCGGACAAGCGTCCATGCATTTGGAGCAGGTTCCACAAAAATCTTTGATTGGTCCGTCGGCTTCCAATTCTAAATCTAGAATCAATTCAGCAATAAAAAAGAAAGAACCTCTTTTGGGATGGATGATATTTCCATTTTTTCCCATCCAACCAAGACCACTTTTTTGGGCCCAAACTTTGTCCATCACAGGCGCAGAATCAACAAAAAAACGACCATTTACCTCACCAATTTCTTCTTGGATTTTCTGATAAAAGAACTTTAATCTGTCTTTGATCACCAAGTGATAATCTTGTCCGTAGGCGTATTTTGAAATTTTAAAAGAATCTGGATTTTGTTTTTGCGTTGGAAAATAGTTCAACAATAAGGATACAACACTTTTTGAACCTTCTACCAATAAAGTTGGATCTAACCTTTTGTCAAAATGGTTTTCCATGTATTTCATTTCACCGTGAAAACCATTTTTTAGCCAAGTTTCTAAATTCTTAGCATCATTCTCTAAAAATCCAGCTTTAGAAATTCCACAAAATTGAAATCCCAAATCGGACGCCAATCTTTTGACTAATTTAGTGTTTTTGGTAACTTGATTATTCATTAAAATAAACCACCTTGGATAAATCCTAAATCTTTGCCTAAATGTTTGTACGCTTTTTCTGTTGCTTTTCTGCCTCTTTGCGTGCGAATTAAAAATCCTTCTTGAATCAAAAAAGGCTCATACACTTCCTCAATGGTTCCGGCATTTTCACCAATAGCAGTAGCAATAGTTGTTAATCCAACCGGGCCTCCGCTAAACTTATCTATAATTGCATACAAAATACGGTTATCCATTTCGTCTAAACCATATTTGTCCACATTCAACGCCTCTAGTGAGATATTTGTGATTTCAACATCAATCGTACCATTTCCTTTGATTTGAGCAAAATCACGCACCCTGCGCAACAATGCGTTGGCAATTCTGGGTGTACCTCTGCTCCTACTCGCAATTTGATAAGCGGCTTCTTCACTGATTGGAATATGCAATAAATCAGAAGAACGCTCCACGATGGAGGTCAACGTTTTAGAATCATAATATTGCAATCTTGCGTTGATTCCAAATCTTGCGCGCAAAGGCGAAGTCAATAAACCAGAACGCGTGGTTGCACCGATTAAAGTGAATGGATTCAAGGCAATTTGAACTGATCTCGCATTTGGACCACTGTCAATCAAAATATCTATGACATAATCTTCCATCGCTGAGTACAAATATTCTTCAATAACAGGACTTAGACGGTGAATTTCATCGATAAATAAGACATCACCATGATCCAAATTGGTAAGTAAACCAGCTAAATCCCCAGGTTTATCCAAAACAGGCCCACTAGTGACTTTAAATCCAACGCCTAATTCATTGGCAATAATATTAGCTAGAGTCGTTTTACCAAGCCCTGGAGGCCCATGCAAAAGCACGTGATCGAGAGGCTCGCCACGCTTGGTAGCAGCTTGTACGAAAATCTCTAAATTATCGACTACTTGCTCTTGCCCGGCGAAATCAGAAAGTTTTTTAGGACGCAGAACTTTGTCATAATCCTTTTCTCCCTCTTCACCTTCCTTCCGGTAATCAAACGAATCTTCTTCTTCCAACTTAAATGAATTTATTCAAAAATACAAAAGCCGCTCCAATATGGAACGGCTTTTGAGTTAATATTTTAAATTTTAATGTTCTTCTTCACCATCAGCCAATGGAACGGTTTGAGGAATAAAATCATCCTCTGCTCCAGGCTTAGAATAATCATAAGGCCATCTATGCACTTCTGGTAAGGCTCCAGGCCAGTTACCATGCATATGTTCGACAGGGGTAGTCCATTCCAAAGTGTTAGATCTCCATGGATTTTGAGAAGCTTTAGGACCTCTCAGGATACTGTAAAAGAAATTAAATAAGAAAACCAATTGACCAATGGCTGCAACTATTGCAAAAATGGTAATGATTACATTCAAGTCAAGCATCATATCAGCTGTTGGTTTATCAAATTCATTGTAAACAGAATAATCGTAATATCTTCTAGGTGCACCAGCCAATCCAACAAAGTGCATAGGGAAAAATACGCCATAGGCACCAATAATTGTGATCCAAAAGTGTACATAGCCTAAACGCGTATTCATCATTTTACCGTACATTTTTGGGAACCAGTGATACACACCAGCAAACATTCCAAAAACAGCGGACATACCCATTACCACGTGGAAGTGAGCTACAACAAAATAGGTATCATGTATAGCGATATCCAATGCTGAATCGGCAAGAATAATACCAGTAACACCACCTGTAATAAACGTAGAAACCAATCCAATGGCAAACAACATTGCAGGCGTCAATACCAAGCTTCCTTTCCAGAGCGTAGTGATATAATTAAATACTTTCACTGCGGAAGGAATGGCGATCAATAAGGTAGTAAATACAAAGACACTACCTAAGAAAGGATTCATACCTGTTATAAACATGTGGTGACCCCAAACGATAAATGAAAGGAAACCAATGGCCAAAATTGAACCAATCATAGCACGGTAGCCAAAGATCGGTTTACGAGAGTTTGTTGAAATAATTTCTGACGAAAGACCCAAAGCTGGCAACAAAACGATGTATACCTCAGGGTGACCCAAGAACCAGAAAAGGTGTTGATACAATAATGGAGAACCGCCATGGTTTTCTAGCATTTCGCCATTTACGATAATATCAGATAAATAAAAACTTGTTCCAGCCAATCTGTCCATCATCAATAACAAAGCCGCTGATAACAAAACAGGGAATGAAAGTACACCCAATACAGCCGTTACGAAAAACGCCCAAATAGTTAGAGGCATTCTTGTCATTGTCATTCCTTTGGTTCTTAGATTTAAAACAGTAACGATGTAATTCAAAGAACCTATCAAAGAAGAAGCGATGAAAATTGTCATTGAAAACAACCACATAGTCATTCCTAATCCGGAACCTTCAATTGCCTGCGGAAGCGCAGAAAGCGGAGGATAAATTGTCCAACCTGCCATTGCTGGTCCTGTTTCGATAAACAAAGAAGACAACATAATTACTGACGACAAAAAGAACATCCAGTAAGAAAGCATATTTAAGAAACCAGAAGCCATATCACGTGCTCCAAGTTGCAGCGGAATAAGCATATTAGAAAACGTTCCGGACAAACCTCCCGTCAGCAGGAAGAAAACCATGATTGTACCATGAATTGTAACCAAACCTAGGTACATATTTTCTTTCAAAACTCCCCCTGGTGCCCAAGTTTCTCCTAAAAACATAGAAAGAAAATCAGAACTTTCACCTGGCCAAGCCAATTGAATTCTAAACAAGATAGAAAGTAACATTGCTACAACCCCCATAAAAACCGCAGTCATTAAAAACTGCTTACCAATCATTTTATGGTCTTGACTAAAAATGTACTTCGATACGAAACCTTCTTCATGGTGATCATGAGAATGTGCATCGTGATGTCCGTGTGCTTCGTGCGCTACAGCTGCCATTTTATACTAATTTATATTGATAATTTCTATTAATTAACTGCTACTACTAAAGAATCTGCTGGAGTTTCGGCTGCTGCAGGAGCTGGAGCAGCTAAAAATTCATCTTTAAAAGTCTTTTTGGTTTTCATCCATTTTTTGTAAGTCGATGGACTATCAACCACAACAATCATTTTCATTTTGTAATGTGCACCTCCACAGATTTTATTACACATCAAGACAAAATTAAAGTCTGGATTGTTCATTTTTTTCTTCATTTCCTTTGTTGAAATGGTTGGTTTAAATTTAAATCTTGTAGTTAACCCAGGAACAGCATTAATTTGCGCTCTAAAATGAGGAAAATAGGCTGAGTGAATTACATCTTTCGCTCTAAAATTAAACTCATAATCTTGATTTTTAACTAAATGAAGTGTATCAGCTTCGATTACATCATCATACGCTCTAGCGTCTAAATTGGAGTTATGGCGCAGCTGCATTTGATAAAGCAGTCTTAAAAGACGGGTTTTTCTATCTAAATCTTCTTCCATTTTCACTCTATCTTTAGGAATAAAGATATTTTTAGGATTATTCAATTTCTCTTCAAGTAATTTGATTCCCAAAATTGTTCCGTCGCTGCTACCAATTTCCATCATTCTTATTGCAGAATCAAGAGAAGCACCTGTCAAAAGGCCCAATTGGTTTGTCGAAGTAGTTAATTTATAGTCAAAATAACCTAATTTGTTATCATCACCCGAATATCTAGCTGTCCATTTAAACTGCTCAGAAAACAATTCAATTCTAACGGCTTCTTTACTTGCATCAGCAGTAATAGTATTCCAAGTTTTCAATCCAAGAATAATAATGAATGCTAAAACGATTGCTGGAACAACAGTCCAAATCAACTCAAGTTTATTGTTGTGCGGATAAAAATAAGCTTTCACTCCTGGCTTTCTGACATATTTAAAGGAAAAATAAAACAACAAAAAGTTAGTGATAAAGAAAATAATAATAACCAATAAAAAGTTAATATCCAACAACCAATCTGAAGTTTTACCATGTTCCGAAGCTGCTTCACCACGGCCAGTAAAACCGTAAGAAATCATCAACCAAATAAAACCTACAAACAATAAAATCATGAACGTCAACATCATGTTAGCGTTCAATTTATTGTCTCTGTTAGGAATATCCTCCTCTCGGCGATTTCTTAATTTGGAAGAATGTTCGTATAATCTAACCAATTGGGCAATAGCTATCGCTCCCAAAACGATTACAACTAATGTTACTAATTTAAAACTCATCTCTATTAATTAATCAATGATAAAAAACTAAAAAAATTATATTTCGTGGTGAATACTTTCGTCCAAGAAAGGGTGATTTTTAACCGTTAAAGGAGCCTTAGAAAGGTTGGTTAAAACTACTTTAATAAAGACACCTAACACTAACAGCAGCAACCCTATCTCCATAAATCCAATGTAGGCGGTCTCTCCCATTGAACCAGCCATTACCATTATATAGACATCCACCCAGTGACCGAAAAGAACAATCATACCAACAAAAGTCAAGACTCCAGCATGGCGTTTCGCGTCTCTAGACATCAATAACAGCATTGGAAAAGCAAAATTAACGATAAACATTCCAAAGTATAGAAGTTTAAAGTCCTTAATTCTGGTTAAATAATACGTTGTTTCTTCAGGAATATTTGCGTACCAAATCAACATAAATTGAGAGAACCACAAATAGGACCATAGGAAACTTGTTGCAAAAGTCCATTTTCCTAAATCGTGAATATGACTTTCATTCACATTTGGCAAATAATCTTTCTTCTTTAGGTATAAAGTTAAAGTCACCAATACAATCATTGTTGAACACCACATACCTGCGAAGATATACCAACCAAACAAAGTTGAGAACCAGTGAACATCAATAGACATAATCCAATCCCATGAAGATGTTGAACTAAATACAGCAAAGAAAACTAAGAATAAAGCTGCTTTTTTGTAATTTTTGAAGTGAATATCAGTTCCACCAACTTGATCTTCAAGCATAGAACGCGTTTTAAAACCTCTCCAAAAAAGCAAATAAGTTCCTAAATAAACCAATGTTCTAATCCAGAAAAAAGGAATATTTAAATAAGCGCTTTTACCTTGAATTAATTCATCGTTTGCAACCACTTGTGGATCCATCCAAATGTAAATGTGCGCCCCTTGTTGAATAGTAATTACTAATAATGCCACAATTAAAAGTCCAACACCAACAGGCAAAAAACCTGCAACTGCTTCAATCACTCTTTTTACAGAAGCGTACCAACCAGTTTCAGTAGCATATTGCAATGCAAGGAAAAACAATGCGCCTAGGCCAATTGCAAAGAAGAAAAAACTATCAATTAATAAATTTCCAGAAATACGTTGACCCAAATGCTCCCCATGATGATGGAAAGATGTTTCAACTACAACCCCGATACCAGTAAAGACAATTCCAAAAACAATCAAAAACATTGTTAATAGATTCGCTTTTTTTGTTATTTTGAATTCCATTGTTCTATTTTTACTAAATTGAATAATTACATTTTAACTGTAGTGTCTGCCACTGCGGCAGTTGCCATACCCATTGGTAAACCTTTCTCATCAAAAGTTCCATAAGCAGGATTTTGAAACTTGTGAATATAGTGCACAAGTGTCCAAATTTCTTTCTTATTAACCATTGATGCGTGACCTCCCATCGCGTTTCTACCATAGTAGATCGAGTAAAACATTTGTCCTTCAGCGATTGTCAAACCTCCTAAATTCGCAGCTCCAACATAAGAACCAGCAGTTACCATCGGGCCATTTCCATCACCTTTT
>CAMDFX010000018.1 GCA_945897805.1 Chryseobacterium gleum | reverse complement strand
GATGGAACGTATGGCGATGCCGGCGGAATCGTGATGGATGGAACGTATGTTTGGACTATCGAATTTAAAGTTACACAAACCAGTGAAAGAAAGAAAATCGAAGGACATGTGAATGTGTTGAGATAGAATAATTTAAATACAATTTAATTGCAAAATAAATCGAGCCGATGCAGAAATGTATCGGCTTTTTTTGTATTTAAGAGTTATTAACGAAATCGATTTAATTAAAAAGTTAGAATTAATATTATCAATCTTAATTTAGCTTAATTTAGCTTTTTGAAATTATCCAAAATCCAAAAAATAATTTGTGAAAGATAGAATCATTATAGGAAGAAAAGACAAGGCAGATTTACCGAGTTTACATTTGCACAATGTTGCAGTAAAAATTGATAGTGGTGCTTATTCTTGCTCGATTCATTGTGAGTCAATTGAAGAAATTGAAGTAAATGGAAAGTTTGTTTTAGAAGTGGTTTTTCTAGATAAAGAACATCCAAAATATACAAGCGAAAAAGTAAAGTTTGAAAAATTTAGAACAAAGAAAGTGCGGAGTTCAACAGGTTATCAGCAGGAAAGATATTTTGTTGAATTAGGGATTGTTCTTTTCGATAAAGAAATTATTACCGATTTTTCTTTGACAAAAAGAAATGGTTTAAGAAATCCAATACTTCTTGGAAGAAAATTATTGAATACCAATTTTGTAATTGATACATGTTTTACAAACCTATCATTTAGAAAAAAACAACAAAAAATAAGAAAAATTAAAGACACAATATAAATGAAAATTGCCATTTTATCTCGAAATTCAAATTTGTATTCAACTCGGAGATTGGTTGAAGCTGCCGAAGCTGCCGGACATGAAGCACACGTGATTGATCATTTGAGATGTAATATTGAAATTGAACAAAAAGGTCCTTCATTATTTTATCAAGATAATTATTTGGAAGGTTTTGATGCTGTAATTCCAAGAATTGGGGCTTCTGTTACATTTTACGGAACAGCAGTCGTGCGTCAATTCGAAATGATGAACGTTTTTACTGCTGTAGGTTCCCGTGGAATTGTGCATTCAAGAGATAAATTACGTTGTTTGCAAGTCCTTTCCAAGGAGGGGATTGGGTTGCCAAAAACTGTTTTTACGAACTATTCAAGAAATGTTGAACATGTTGTTGAATCAGCAGGAGGTGCTCCTGTTGTCTTAAAATTACTGGAAGGAACACAAGGTTTAGGAGTCGTTTTGGCTGAAAATCAAAATGCAGCTCAATCAGTTTTGGAAGCATTCAACGGATTAAAAGCGAGGGTAATAGTGCAAGAGTTTATTCGCGAAGCTAAGGGTGCAGACATTCGTGCATTTATTGTTGATGGTGAAGTCGTTGGTGCGATGAAACGACAAGGAAAAGAAGGCGAATTTCGTTCAAATTTACACCGCGGCGGTTCCTCTAGAATCATTGAATTGACAGCGGAAGAAAAAGTTGTGGCAATTCGCGCAGCAAGTGCTGTTGGACTCGGAATTGCTGGTGTTGATATGCTTCAATCTGAAAGAGGACCATTGGTATTGGAAGTGAATTCTTCGCCCGGTTTGGAGGGGATTGAGCGCACAACCCAAAAGAATATTGCCGGGAAAATAATTCAATACATTGAGAAAAACGTTAGAAAAAAGTAGTTCTAATCTTTATTGATTTGACTCATGGAAAAACATAAAAAACTGGTCATTTTAGGTCACGAAATTCTTCCCGGCAAAGGGGCCGAGTTGAATTTAGATGTGGCAAAATTGCATACAAGTACACCCATTCAAGTTCCCGTGATTGTTCACCGTGCCAAAAACGACGGTCCAACTTTACTGCTCATGGCCGGCATGCATGGCGATGAAATCAACGGAATGGAAATTATCCGACGCGTGATCCGAAAAGGTTGGAATAAACCCAATGCGGGAACGGTGATTTGTATTCCCGTGTTCAATATTTTCGGTTTTCTAAACGTTTCAAGGGAATTACCAGATGGGCGAGATTTAAATCGAAGTTTTCCGGGCTCAAATTCTGGTTCATTAGCCAGTCAGTTTGCTTATCATTTCATGAAAGAAATCGCACCTTTTGTTGATTATGTAATTGATTTTCATACAGGTTCAGCACAGAGAAATAATTTTTCGCAAGTCCGATGTGTTTTCTCAGATGAAGAAAGTTTAGCTTTGGCGCAGGTTTTTAATCCTCCATTTATTATTCATTCGCGTTACATTTCGAAGTCGATTCGTGAATCTATGAATAAGCGTAATAAGAAAATTTTACTTTTCGAAGGAGGAAAAACAAATTCCATTGAAGAATCAGTCGTAAATGAAGGTTTGGATGGAATCAAACGCATGCTTGAACATTTGCAAATGCGTCATTTTAAAATAGATAATAGCTCCAGTCGCGAACCAATTTTTATCAAAAACTCAAAATGGATTCGAGCTTCCCACTCGGGAATGTTCTGCCTGATGGTTGAAAATGGTGCACAAGTTGCTGTTGGTGCAGTTTTGGGAATCATCACCGATCCTTTTGGGAAAATTGAACGAAAAGTGAAATCTTCTATCGATGGTTTTGTGTTTTGTGTCAATGAAACGCCCGTTGTAAACAAAGGAGACGCACTTTTTCATATTGGCCAAGCTATTGAAAATCCTATTGTGCCAGATTACCAGGAGTTGTATGTTTAATTGAAATCGTCTATTTCTTATTATAAATTGTGATGCGGAGGCAATTCAGTAGGAATTTTCGTCGCTCTATCATTTAAAACAATACTTCCCGTAACGGCAACATTCAGCGAAGAATTTCCGGGTAATCTCACCAAATAATGACACCTCGATTTCACATCTTCAGGTAAACCAAAATCCTCTGAACCTAACAAATAAATTGCTCTTTTCGGATGTTCAAACTCTCCCAAAGGAATGGCAGTTTCATCAATTTCAATGCCAACCAATCTGCAATCGTAAGGAATATTATTCAATAAATCTTCAAATTTATCGTAGTGAAACAAAGGGATCCTAGACCAAGCTCTCACCACATCAGAAGTTTGCTTTTTGTACTTTTTTCCTACCGTAAAAATATAACTTGCTCCAAGTACAAACGCTGAACGCCACAAAGTTCCAATGTTGTGTTCCGTCTTGTGCTTATAAATCCCAATGGCGCAATAACCTTGAATGTTTTTGGTTTTCATAATACAAAGTTAAACTCTTTTTACCGATTGAAGATTTGATTTTTATATTTTCAATTTATCTGAGTTTTTTAAAATATTTTTGTAAAAAAAACATCCCATGGAATTTATCGATCCCAAATTAGACGAATACGTTTGCAACCACACTGATAATGAATCGGAATTATTGTACGAATTAAATCGTCAAACACACATTCGTGCATTGAATTCACGTATGTTGAGTGGACAATTTCAAGGAAGATTGTTGAGTATGATTGCGCACATGATTCAGCCCCAAAATATCCTGGAAATAGGTACTTACACAGGATATTCGGCGTTGTGTTTTCGGGAAGGTTTGGCTGAAAATGGAAAAATTACGACCATCGATATAAATGAAGAATTGGAAGATTTTGTGCGTGAATTTATCCATAAAGCAGGTGCAGAAAATCAAATAAATTATGTGATTGGAGATGCCATGAAATTGATTCCAGATTTGAACGAAGAGTTTGATTTGGTTTTCATCGATGCTGACAAAGAAAATTATTGTAATTACTACGATTTGGTTTTCGATAAAGTAAAAATTGGGGGCTACATTCTAGCGGACAATGTTTTATGGTCTGGAAAAGTGATCGAAGCTTACGAAAAAGCCGATAAAGACACCCAAATTTTGATGGATTACAACCGAAAAATCAACGACGATCCAAGAGTTGAGAATATCTTACTCCCAATTCGTGATGGATTGATGTTGGCGCGGAAGATTGCTAAGTAGAATTGTTTATTTTTGTAAAACTTAAAGTTAACATCTAATTTCCATGATAGATTTCCGCAGTGATACAGTAACCAAACCAACACCAGCCATGCGCGAAGCCATGTTTAACGCTTCAATTGGCGACGATGTTTTTCAAGAAGATCCAACGGTGAATTTGTTGCAAGAAAAAGCAGCTGATATGTTTGGCATGGAAGCGGCACTTTTTTGCAGTTCTGGCACGCAAACCAATCAAATTGCAATCAATGTGCATGTGAAACCTGGTGGAGAAATCATTTGCAATGATGAAAGTCACATTTACAAATATGAAGGTGGCGGAATTGCTAAAAATTCTGGCGCTTCAGTGCGACTTTTACCAGGAAATCGCGGAAGAATTACGCAAGAACAAATTGCACAATGGGTCAATCCTGACGATGTACATTTTCCTGTAACGGAATTGATTTCTCTTGAAGATACATTTAATCGTGGCGGTGGTGCAATTTATGATTTTGCAGAAATTCAAAAAATCCGAAAATTTGCTTTGGAACAAAATATTCCTTTGCATATTGATGGCGCAAGATTATTTAATGCGTTGGTCGAGAATAATGTACCTTTCAAAACATATGCCTCTCAATTCGATTCAATTTCAATTTGTTTGTCGAAAGGTTTGGGCGCGCCTGTTGGTTCATTGTTGCTTGGAAAAACTGATTTCATCAAAAAAGCCCGACGTGTGCGCAAAGTGATGGGCGGAGGAATGCGACAAGCTGGATTTTTAGCCGCCGCAGGAATTTATGCGCTTGAAAATAATGTGTTGCGCTTGAAAGAAGACCACCAAAAAGCAAAAATGCTTGAAAGTGCCTTGTTGAACTGCGACTGGGTAGAAACCGTTGTGCCCGTGGAAACAAATATCGTTGTTGCGATCTTAAAAGATGCAAGCAAACGAGATGCAATCATTCAAGAATTCAAAGATTTAGGCGTTTTAATTATGGCTTTTGGCCCAGGAATGTTGCGCATGGTGACACATTTAGATATTTCTGATTCGCAATTAGAACAAACATTGGAACTGATTACAAAAATCAAAGGATAAAATTGGCTAACTTTCAGTTTTGGAATAAGTTTTTTTAGGAACAAGGAAAAGAATTATTTATGAAGATTTGGTCATTTTTATTCGGTATTTCATTGCTTTTCTTCGCTTGTAAAAACGAAAAAGAGGAAGTGGTGGATTTTAATTCGTTGACAAAACCTTCCGTAAAAGACAAAATTGAAGTTACAAGCAAGGCAAAAAATGCAGTTGTAAATGGCTTGTTTTACGATTCAATTTCTAGTTTTTCGCAACAAATAATCGACAGTTTAGAATTTGACAAAAACTTGGTTTTTAAGTTAGACACTTTGATTTATCCCGACAGATTTGGCGCATTAAAAGCAGAAAAATGGTATTTAAAAACCGCCAAAGATTCCTTGGTTTTCATGCGTTGGGATTTTAAAAATAATGTCATGAGCAAAAACACTTTCTACAATTGGCTGGATTGCTATGGAGCAAAATGCAAAAGCATCGCGATTGGAAGTAATGTCAGTTTCTCAAAACGCGCAACCTGTTTCTTTTTAGTAGACAAAACCTTGTTTTTCATTGAATCAGCGCAAAAAATGAACGGAGAAAGATGGACTGCTGTTTTGTCTAACATCAGAGAAAACAAGAAATTTGATTTTTTCATGCTTCAACAGCCGCGCGGAAAAGGCGTTTGGAATTCCATAGACGACAAAGGAATATTGACACCCATAGAAATTTTACCAAATTAAAACAGATAACATGCAAATTGTAAACAGAGGATTTTTGACCATCAAACCGAAAAAGCCATTTTTTGATTGGGCAAACCAAATTGATAAATCGGTCATTTTTTCAGAAGAAGACGAAGTGGAAGGCACCAACTTTTTGATTGAAGAAGATTTTTTCGAAATCGAGCCAATCTTGGAAAAACACTTTAAGAAAATCCTAAAAAATGAGTTGTCGATGATTTCCGAAGATGAATCTATTTGGCCACCGATTTCCATGGAAACGTTTTTAACTTGGTTCGACGTAGATTTAGGAACCATCGTTTTTGATCTTGAAAAATCAGATTTGAAGCGTGCTAAAATTGATTGATTTTTTTTGAGCCACGGATGCACGGATTTTTGGGTGGATTGACTACGTCGGTGTTGGATGATTAGATTTTTGGATCATTGGACTTTCGATAACCTTTAAAATAAACGTTTGTTGCTCATTCCAAAAATCGAAAAATCCATAAATCAAATAATCCAAAATTAGCCACGGATGCACGGATTTTTAGGTGGATTCACTACGTCGGTGTTGGATGATTAGATTTTTGGATCATTGGACTTTCGATAACCTTTAAAATAAACGTTTGTTGCTCATTCAAAAAATCGAAAAATCCATAAATCGAATAATCTAAAAAAGCCACCTAATAAAGGTTAAATCTATCCTTCCGCCGGCGCCGTAGGTGTCACATATTAATTAAGACGGATCAAATCCGTCGCGAAAAAAAGGAAAAATTGAATGTTTTTGGCGTGTGTTTTTGATTCAAAAACCATGACAAAAACCCTGCGGCAATTGATAATCCGAAAACAAACCGTCAAATAATTTTTCGTAGAAGCAGATTTCATTTTTTTTGCGTTAAGGATTGAAGTGTAAATCCTTTTGGCGATTTTTTTTCGCTGAAAGATTGAAACAAAAAGCCTGACCCGTGAGGGAAACGCCCAAATTGTTATTCTTTAGAAGATTTTCACAGCAATTTTAAACTGGAATGTCTTGAGATTTTATTTTAATTTGAAGAAATTTGACCGTTAATTTTCAACAAAACTTTTATTTCCCACCAAAAGTTTAACCACAAATAAAAACCAAATTTTTATTTCGCTTTACAAGCGTTTAAGTTAACTTTGTGACATGCATTTAAAATCCATTTCTTTAATTAATTTCAAGAATTACGCGCAAGCTGAATTTGAGCTCAATGAGGGAATTAATTGCTTTGTGGGAAAGAATGGTGCTGGCAAAACCAACGTGTTGGACGCGGTGCATTATTTGAGTATGTGCAAATCTTATCTCAATCCTGTTGACAAACAAAATATCCGTTTCAACGAGCAGTTTTTTGTGGTGCAAGGCACTTGGCAAGAGGAAGATAAGGAAACGGAAATTTATTGCGGCGTGAAAGCGGGCGCGAAGAAAATCTTCAAGCGAAACAAAGCAGAATACGAAAAATTGGCGGATCATATCGGCAGTTTTCCTTCCGTGATTATTTCGCCGTATGACAGAGATTTAATCGCTGAGGGTAGCGAAGTTCGCCGCCGTTGGATGGATGGAATTATCTCGCAATTCGACCGAAAATACTTAGATTATTTGGTTCGCTACACCAAAATTTTGGACCAACGAAATGCCTTGCTCAAACATTTTTATGAAAACGGTTTTTTTGAACGCGAAAGTATGGACGTTTGGGATGCGCAATTGATTCAAGCTGGAAATGCGATATACGAGGGTAGAAAAGCGTTTTTGGAGGAATTTATTCCCATTTTTCAGACTTATTATCAATTTATTGGCGAAGAATCTGAAATCGTAAAATTGGAATATCGTTCTGCATTGATTGATATTTCTTTCGAAGAATTGTTGGAACAAAATCGCAGGAAAGATTCTCAAAGTCAATTTACTACTGGCGGAACACACAAAGATGATTTATTGTTTACCATCAAAGGTTATCCAGTGAAAAAATTTGGTTCGCAAGGACAACAAAAATCGTTTTTAATCGCTTTGAGATTGGCGCAGTTTGACTGGTTGAAAAAGCATTTAAACAAAAAACCAGTCTTGATGTTGGACGATATTTTCGACAAATTAGACCACCAACGTGTGGAGAAATTAATGTCCTTGGTTTCGGACCATGTTTTTGGTCAAGTATTGGTAACCGATACAGAATCAGAACGAATTAAAGCCGTTTTTAGTAAAATTGACATGGAATATCACATTTTCAATATTGATTCAATGAACATTCAAGAAGTAATTTATGAATGAGGAAGATAAAAGAGTAAAAAACCAAACCACTTTGGGCGATGCGATCGAAAAATTGATGCGCGCTTATGGCTGGGACGGGAAAATGAAAGAAATAGATGTGCTTTCCAAATGGGAAGAAATGATGGGCCGCGCTGTTTTTTTACGCACCAAAAACATCTACATCAGAAATCGAATTTTGCATCTTGAAATTGATTCTTCTGTGATGAGAGAGGAATTGTTGTTCGGAAAAAGCATCATCATTCAGCGGGTAAATGAAACGGCTGGATCAGAGATTATTACGGATGTGTGGTTTTCATAAATGGAATTTGTTTCCAACGTTGAAAGAATCCCGAATCCAATAATCTAACAATCCAATAGTCCAACAATCTAAAAGTCTAGCTCAACAATTCCACAACTTCCTTCGCTTCCTTCACGTCGTGAACTCTTAAAATTTTAGCTCCATTCAAAATTGCTTTGGTATTCAAAATCGTTGTTCCGTTGAGCGCTTCTTGCGCAGTAATTCCCAATTTTTTGTAAATCATTGATTTTCTTGAGAATCCTACCAAAATCGGACAACCTAAAAACTGTAAATCAGACAAAGTGTTGAGCAATTCATCATTTTGTTCCAAGGTTTTTGAGAAACCAAATCCTGGATCGATTATTACATCGTGAATACCCAATTTTTTTAAGGTGTTTATTTTAGTAGAAAAATACGAGGCAATATCTTTAAAAAGAGAATCATACGTTGTGAAATCTTGCATGCTTTGCGGAGTGCCGCGCATGTGCATCAAGATATATGGACATTCGTATTTCGCTACTACATTCCAAATTTCAGGGTCAATTTCTCCGCCGCTGATGTCGTTCACCAAATTAACGCCGGCCTCCAAGGCTTCCAGCGCAACCTGTGATCGAAAAGTATCGATGGAAATAAGGATTTCAGGAAATTCTTTGCGAATTGAAGCGATTGCATGTTGCGTTCTTTCAATTTCTTCTGTTAAAGGTATGTTAAAAGAACCTGGCCGAGTAGAATATCCACCGATGTCAATAATGTCAACTCCCTCGGAAATAAACTTCTCTGTTTGGGTCAAAATCCCTTTAATAGTCTCATATCTACTTCCTTCATAAAATGAGTCGGGAGTACAATTTATGATACCCATCACTTTTGGAACAGCAAGACTAAATAAATTTTCACCAAATCGAATGCTATTTTTTGAAGGAAAATAACTATCTTCAACCCTTAATTTTCGCATAATATCAACAATGGTACAAACATCGCAACAATATACGAAAGTCATTACAGCTTGTAGAGATATTTTTTCAAAAAAAACGAAAGATTACGGAACTGCATGGAGAATTTTGAGACCTTCGTCTTTGACAGATCAAATTTTCATTAAAGCACAAAGAATTCGTACCTTGCAAGAGACCGGAATTAGTAAAGTGGGCGAAGAAATTGACGATGAATTCAAAGCAATTGTCAATTATTGCATCATGGCTTTGGTTCAGTTGGAGCAGAAAGATAATTCCGCTTTAGAATTGACAGCAGATGAAGCATTGAAATTGTACGATAATTACAGCAACCAAGCTTTTGAATTGATGGAACGTAAAAACCATGATTACGGTGAAGCTTGGAGAGATATGCGCGTAAGTTCATTGACAGATTTGATTTTAATGAAACTATTGAGAGTAAAACAAATAGAAGATAACTTAGGCAAAACGATCATGAGTGAAGGTATAGATGCCAATTATTTTGATATGCTGAATTACGCAGTATTTGCTCTGATTCATTTGGAGGAATAACTGCTAAATAATTGATTTTAAGATAAAATGTTAAATTTTTAAAGATGAAGAATACACATACACTTCAAGGACAATCATTTGTATTTAATGCATTGTTTATTTTAATCAATCTTGCGGGATTGACATTGGTAACGATGGGGTTTCATGACAATTTTGAAAATAGTAAATGGTTACTAGTGATTTCGGGATTTTTACTGATGGGAGTCAGCGTTGCGGGCTTGGTGATTTTGAAAGGAAGACTTTTCATGTCTTACGTTTCAAGGGTGCTTGTAGGCGGATTATTCATCGTATCTGGATTGATCAAGGCCAATGATCCACTGGGATTTAGCTACAAATTGGAAGAGTATTTTGAGGATGGTGCATTGGCTTTTAGAATCAAAGAATGGTTTGGCGCTCCTGGTTTTTCGTTGGAATGGTTAATTCCTTTTGCCCTCTGGTTGAGCGTCATTATTTGTATTGCTGAAATTGTTTTGGGTGTTTTGGTGCTGATTGGTGGAAAGGTGAAAACCGTTTCTTGGTTGTTGGTAATGATGATGTTATTTTTTACATTTCTAACTTGGCACACAGCTAATTGCGATTCAAACAAGAAGTTTACTGACAGAGATACTTACGAATTGAAAAGTGAAATCGCCACCATCAAAATGGAGGAAGCCAAAACCAATAAGGAAATCAAGATTGTCTCTAAAGCTAATGGCGAGCTCGTGGTCGATGAAATGAAACAACCACAATGCGTTTCAGATTGTGGCTGTTTTGGAGACGCGATGAAAGGCTCAATTGGTCGTTCTTTGACTCCAAAAGAATCGTTGTGGAAAGACATCGTTTTACTCTATTTGGTTGTGTGGATTTTTATCTCACAAAGAAGAATAGTTCCCAATACGGCGAAAGACAATAAATATATTATCCCAATCTCGTTGATATTTGTGACTTTTTTCTCGTTCATATTTGGGTGGTATTTCCCATTATTATTCAGTGTTGTAGCCATTTTGGGTGCGCTTTGGATATTGCAAGCAGGCGGCAAATATCTTGGTAATCACTGGGGAAGCGCCTTGGTTGTGACGGTTTTGTGCGCAATCATGACCACTTATGTCCTACGTTATGAACCAATCAAAGATTATCGTCCATATTCAGTTGGCTCGGATTTGAAAGCCAAAATGAACGATGGAGTAGATGGAAAATATTTGAATATGTTGGTGTACAAAAACATTAAAAATGGCGACACAAAAGAGTTTGACGGAAGTAGTCAAGCTTATATCAATTCCAAGATTTGGGAAAAAACGAAAATTTGGAAATACGATACAATGGTGACCAAGGAAATTATCCCAACGAAATTGCCATCGATTACACAGCAATTTAATCCAATAATCGCAGCATCTGAAATAGGAAAAGCTGAATTGAGTTTGAAATACATCAAAGAACAAATTTCAGGTAGTATGATTCCTGGATATTTACTCGTAGATAAAACTGACCAAACAGAGATTGAAGTTGCGCAAGATTCTTACAACACAAATGATTACGATACAATAAGTTATAGTATTGTAAAAGAGATTCAAATAGTTAATCCTGACTTGGCAGAAATTTCAATTAAGGATTATATACTGGATGCTCCAACAGTGTTTATTGTTTTCTCTCGAGATTTGTTGACTGCTGATTTTGAAGATATTCAATCATTTAAAGCATTGTTTAAGCAAGCAAAATACAAGAAAATTCCTTTCATTATGATAACAAGTGCTTCGCGAGAGGATATCAATGACTGGAGAAAGAAAAATAGTTTTGATATTCCAGTTTTTACCAATGATCCAACGGAGTTGAAAGCAATAGCGAGGTCAAATCCATCGTTCATGATTGTTGAAAAAGGCGTTGTAAAAGGAAAATATCCTTACCGTTCTTTGCCAAAGTTTGATTGGATTCAAAAACATGTTTTAAATAAAAAATAATGAGAAAGAAAATTGTGGCAGGAAATTGGAAAATGAATCTCACTAAAAGTGAAGCTTTGGCGCTTTATCAGTCGTTAGATTCGCAAAATTCTGACAATGAAATAGAACTAATTATTTTTCCTTCAGCGATTTATTTAGATAGTTTAAAACAATTAAATGGCAAATTAAAAATCGGTGTTCAGAATTTTCATCCGGCTGAAAGTGGCGCTTTTACAGGCGAAAATTCCATTACTCAAGTCAAAGATTTAGGTGCTGAATATGTTTTGATTGGTCATTCTGAACGTCGCATGTATTTCAATGAAGACAGCGTTTTTTTGAAAGAAAAAGTAGATGCGGCTCTGCAACACGATTTAAATATCATTTTTTGCTGTGGCGAGCCATTGTCGATCAGAGAAATGGACGCACAAGATTATTATGTTGAGCAACAATTGATTGAAAGCTTATTTCACTTGTCCAATTGGGCAATTGAAAGTATTGTGATTGCTTATGAGCCTATTTGGGCGATTGGCACGGGTAAAACTGCAAGTAGTGAACAAGCGGAAGCTATGCATGCTGCAATTCGTGGGTTTATCGAAAAACAATATGGAAAAAATACTGCACAAAAAATTTCAATTTTATACGGCGGAAGTTGTAACGCTTCCAATGCTTCTGAGTTATTCGCATGCGAAAATGTGGACGGAGGTCTGATTGGTGGCGCAGCGCTTAAAGCGAATGATTTTTTACATATTGCAAATTCCTTTTGATGGATTATTTAGAATTAACAGTAAATATTCAACCTCGAAATCCTTGGGCTGAAATTTTAGTTTCTCAGTTGGCAGAGCTTGGTTTTGAGAGTTTTGTAGATACTGAAAACGGTGTTTTGGCATACGCTCAAGTGACTGGGGTTGACTTAGAAAATGCCATAAATGAATCCTTATTATCAAGTTCAACTGATGATTTTCAATTGGATTTTGAATCTAAAATTATTCCGCAACAAAATTGGAATGCGCTTTGGGAAGCTGATTTTCAGCCAGTAGAAGTGGAAGGTCGCATGACGATTTTGGCTCCTTTCCATGATAAAACCATTGCCAAAGGAATTATTGTTGAAATTCAACCACAAATGTCTTTTGGTACCGGTCACCACCAAACCACTTGGATGATGTCAAAAGCACTATTGGATTTACCTAATGTTCCAAAAAATGTGCTTGACATGGGCACAGGAACTGGTGTTTTAGCAATTTTAGCCGAAAAATTAGGTGCAGAAAATATTTTGGCCATCGACATTGAAGACTGGTCGGTCGAAAACACCAAAGAAAACGCGGTCCGCAATGGCGCAAAAGGAATCGTTGCTTTGCAAGGTGATATTGATTTAATTGCAGGAAAATCTTTTGATTTAATTTTAGCAAATATCAATAAAAACATCTTAAAAAGTCATTTAAATCAATATTCCAAATCACTTCTACCCGATGGAATGTTAATGTTGAGTGGTTTTTTTGAAACGGATGTCGAGGAATTAGTCGAAGCAGCAATAAATGAAAATTTCACTTTGCTGAAAGTGCTGAACAAAGAAACTTGGGCAGCAATGATTTTGACCAAAAATAAATAAGTAAAACAACTTATAAAATTTAAAATCATTTATAATGAGAAAAATAATTTCGTCAAAAAGCAATGAAAATAACTTTTTACACATATTTAATTATGCTATGAAATCAATCTTTGCGATAACTTTTTTGTTTTTGTCATTGAATTTGAAGGCGCAAACTTTCCTCAATAACATAGAGAAATTTGTCAAAGAACTTAAGAATTTAATTTCTTCGGCCACAACAGCTAAAGACATGAATTTTATCAATAAACAGTTGGAGCCAATGTTGCTGGAAACGAAAGATTTCCCGGACAATTATTTTGAAAAAATGGTAGAAACTTGTAACTTGATGGAAGTCAAAAAGCTGAAATTTTATCCCGAAACTTTTAATTACGTTTTTTCAGTTTATTCTTTCATCAAAGCCAAACAAAGTAGTGCCAGTTACTCCGCATGGCACAGTTCGGTTGATAAAATGCTGGATGCTAAGAACGTTAATAAATTCAAAGATTTTATTGATTTTTCAGCAGGTTTTTTCTCAGAAAGTAAATTGATAGAATCATCCAATTTTAAGTGGTTTTATAAAGGAGGGACTTATACTTTTAGCTATACTGACAAGCCTTTCATCAAATTTGAAGGGGGTAAATTATTGTGTGTAGTTGAAAGTGAAGGAAAGGATAGGGTAACGAATCCTTATATTGATAGTATTGTTGTAAGTGGCAGTCAAGGAACATTTTATCCTATTGCAAAAGATTGGGAAGGAAAAGGGGGGGTGATCAATTGGCAAAAAGTTGGATTGCCGAAAGATAAAACTTTTGCCAGTTTGAAATCCTATACAATCAACATGAAATCACCGAATTTGAACGCTGATACAGCGATATTAACAACTCCTTATTTCGAAAAGCCAATCATCGGTCAATTGAAAGAAAGGGCCTTTAATATTCCTCGGGAAGAAGACAAAGTTTATCCGCAATTCACCTCTTTTGAAAGAAGATTGACCATTAAAAATATTTCTGAAGACATAGATTATTCAGGTGGTTTTTCGATGCGTGGTGCAGATTTTATTGGTGTAGGAACAGTTGCAGTGCCAGCTCAGTTGCTTGTTTATAGAGCAGGTAAGCCGTTTATTAAAGTAAATACTCAAACGGTTATTGTAAGTCCGAAAAGAATATCTTCCTTCCCAAGTCAAGTTTCAGTTTATTTCGCAGGTAAAGATTCGATTTATCATCCAGGTGTAGAGTTTATTTATGAAAAACAAACAAAAACTTTTGATTTAGTTCGAGGTAAATCTGGAATCGCACAATCACCTTTTTCTGATACCTACCATTCTTTAGATATGTATGTTCCCAAAATTTCATGGGTGAAAGGATCAGAGGATTTAGCATTGACCTTTGGACTAGAGATTGGTCAAGAACAAAGAATTATTCGATTAGAATCAAAGAATTTTTATGATTCGAGATTGTATGATCAATTACAGGGCTTAGAAACAGTGCATCCATTGGTGGCAATTTCAAATTATTGCTACAAATACGATGAATATGTAATCAACGAAGGGAAATTGGCGACTGCCTTGGGTAAGACAGTTGAACAAGCCAAAACCTTAATGCTGCAATTGAGTGGACTAGGATTCATTAGTTATGATACAGAATCGAAAATGGTTTATGTGAACAACAAAACTATGAATTTCATTAATTCTCGATCTGGAAAGAAAGATTTCGATAATTTGAGTTTCAATTCAGATTTGAGAACTAAAATAATGCCTGTAGAATTTTCACCAGAGCAAATTCAAAAAAACAGGACTTTGCGTTTAAGGGATTCTACATATAACGCAGAGAACCTTCGAAGAAGAGTGCTGAAAAATTTTGGTACAATCAGTTTAGTTAACCACACAATTTTATTGGATGCAGTAGACCAAGTTAGGATTTCAGAACCTCAAAATGTAGCCGTGTTTCCAGAAGGAAGTAAAATTTCAATTAAGAAAGATCGAAATTTCACTTTCAGTGGTTGGATAAATTCTGGTAAAATTGATGTCAAATCTGTCAATGCAAATTACGTTTATGAAACAAATAAAATCAATTTGATAGAAACTGAATATGCGGTGTTTAATGTGAGCCCACTATCAGAAAAAGACGGTAAAGACAAAATTATGATGGGTAGTTCCTTGACAAATATTGTAGGTGAAATTTTGGTCGACGCTCCATCAAACCGTTCAGGAAACGATCAAAAGATTGGTGATTATCCTAAATTAATTGTTTCTCAACCTTGTAAAGTTTATTATAACGATAAGTCTATTTACAAAGGTGCCTACGATAGTGCCCGTTTTTACTTTACTGTGGCACCATTTACTAGAGATAGTTTAGATAATTTCAAGGAGAAAACTCTAAAACTGAAAGGTGAATTGACATCGGCAGGGATTTTCCCTAAATTTGCAGAAGAGCTTAAAATTATGCCAGATTACTCATTCGGATTCGCAACAAAAGCACCTGAAACTGGCTATGATTTCTACTCTACAAAATCCAAATATTCCAATAAAATTGTACTCTCAAACAATGGCCTACAAGGAAATGGGAAAATTGATTTTATCTTGTCAACTTCAATATCAGAAGCTTTTACATTTTTACCAGATTCGACCGTTGGTTATGCCAATTTTGTTAACAGACCAAGTGATGTTGAAGTTAAATTTCCTGATGTTTCTTGCGAAGTTGCATACATTACCTATCTTCCGAAGGGAAATTTATTGAAAGCGGCTTCTACAGATAAAAAGCCATTGCTTTTCTTCAAAGAACAAGCAAAACTAAAAGGCATGGCTATTTTAAGACCTAATGGTATGCAAGGAAGCGGGATTATGAATTTAAAAGACGCGAATGTTCAATCTGATTTGTTCAGTTATAAAAGATGGGATATTGATGCAGACACCTCCGTTTTCAACCTTAAAAACAACAATGCGGAACAAGATGAAAATGCATTGTCGTTCAAAACTGAAAATGTACAAGCACACATATCTTTTTTGGAGAAAAAAGGCGTTTTCAAGTCTAATAATGGTGAGTCAAAAGTCGAATTTCCTGTAAATCAATATGTTTGTAAGATGGATTTGTTCACTTGGTTTATGGATAAAGAGGAAATTGAATTAGCTCAATCTGGTCAGAAAGACATCAACATTGAATCTAATCTCGACATTACAAAATCTAATTTCTTCTCTGTGCATCCAGATCAAGACTCCCTGCAATTTAGGGCTCCAAAGGCAGTTTTTAGCTCTAAAGAAAAAACGATTTATTGTTCGGAAGTTGAATACATTGATGTTGCAGATGCGCGTGTTTTTCCAGACAGTTCAAAAGTGATAATTCATAAAAAAGCCAAAATGGATTCTTTGTTGAATGCTTCAATCGTAGCGAATTATATTACTAAGTATCACAAATTCACAAAGGCAAACACTTTGATTACGGCTAGAAGAGCATATACCGCTGAGGGAGATTATCCATACATCGATGCTGACAGCGCAATAACAATTGTGCGCATGGATAAAATCGGATTGGATGAAACATATCAAACAGTAGCGACTGGCAAGATTTCGAGCGAGTCAAACTTTAAGTTGAGCGATCAATTCGACTATTATGGTGAAATGAAGATTTTTGCTGCATCGCCTTCCATTACATTCAGTGGCGCAACAAGAATTAATCATTCTTGTGAGAAATTCCCTCGAAGCTGGATGGCATTTACATCTAAAATAGATCCTAAAAACATTCAAATTCCTGTGTCTGAAACAATGAAAACTTTAGATGGATTGGCTGTTTCTGCAGGGATTGTGTGGAGAGATTCACGCGCTCCAGATAGCGTTCGTTTGTATCCAACATTCTTGTCGCAGTTAAAAGATTCTAAGGATCCAATTTTGATAACAGCGAGTGGATTATTACAATATGATTTCGATTCAAAAGAATTTCAAATTGGTACGGTTGATAAATTGATCAATAGAAAAGCCAAAGGGAATTTTATTGCATTGAACACTGAAACTTGTTCGATGTCGGGAGATGGCAAAATCAATTTGGGAATGGATTATGGCGATATTAGTGTTGATGCAATTGGAACAGCAAGTTACGATCAAGGAACTGGAATGACTGATTTGAACATTACTGCGCGCTACAATCTTCCGCTTGATAAAGGACAAATGGAGAAAGTTGCCTCAAAAATAATTGCTATGGAAGGTTTGAAACAATTGGATTTTGGGTCAAATACCATGATGCAAGCAATCACAGAATGGAAAGATGCTAAAACTGCTGATCAAATTAAAAATGATTACATCCAAAAAAATGAGGTGAAAAATTTGCCAAAAGAAATGGAAACAGGCATTGTGATTACTGGAATTCGTTTGTCATCTTACAATAATTTTGATAGTCAAATGAGTGGTTTGATTACAAATACAGAATCAGCGGCAATTGTGAATATCTACAATAAACCAATATTCAAGTATGTGCCAGTGAAAGCATTTTTTAAACAAGTTTATTCTGAAAATCCAAGTGGTGATAAATTTGGTTTGTTACTGAGTATTCCTGGCGGTTCAGATTATTATTTAGATTATGGAATGATTAAAAAAGATGGTTTGTTGCAAATTTACACAAGTGATAAAGAGTTGGAAGCTTCAATCACGGCAATGAAGGAAGACAAACGCAAAGTGAAGAATTTTAAATACGAATCTTCAACAAATAGCGCTTTGTTAAGTATATTTATGCGATTATTTGAGTAAAATACATGGATTTTATACTTTTTGCTTTAATAGCTTATTTATTAGGATCAATTCCAACATCCGTTTGGGTGGGGAAAAGTTACTATGGAATTGATGTCAGAGAGCATGGAAGTAAAAATGCAGGTGCAACCAATACTTTCCGTGTTCTTGGTAAAAAACCTGGTAAAATAGTTCTTGTGATAGATGTTTTAAAAGGTGCTACAGCAGTTTTATTACCTTATTTTTTCTTGCATTATACAATTGATTATCAACGATTAATACAGATTCAATTGTTGACTGCAATTTTAGCGATTTTAGGACATGTTTTTCCTTTGTTCGCAAATTTCAAGGGCGGAAAAGGGGTGGCAACTTCTTTGGGTATTATAATAGGCCTTCATCCTCCAGCAGCAGGAATTTGTCTGGGCGTATTTTTAATTGTTTTCATCTTGTCGAAATATGTTTCACTAGGCGCAATTGCTACAGCAATTTCATTTCCATTGTTGATTATTTTCTTATTTCATGTTGATTCTATCTGGTTAAGAGGTTTCTCTATCTTGCTTGGCTCAGTCGTTGTTTTAACGCATAAGAAAAACATCTTGCGGTTAGTGAAGGGAGAAGAAAGCAAAATGAACCTTTTTAAGAAGTAACCGTATTAGGCTTATAATAATTAAGTATTAAGCATAAATAGTTTCGATTACTGCGTGCAAAAACATTTAAATAGCTTGTTGTTATTGATTTCTCTTTGGGGATCATTTTCTGTTTTTGCCCAAGAAAGTGAAGCGCAATTAAGGTCTAAAGCCGATATTCAATTCCAAAATCAGGATTATGTTGCTGCTACACCTGCTTTTTTACAACTTTTAGCCTTGCAACCTCGAAGTGCAGAATACAATTACAAATACGGTACATGTTTGGTTTTCAATGGACGAAAAAAACAAGATGCCATTAAATACCTGCAGTTTGCCACTTCCGCTGGAAATGTTGACAATGAGGCTTTCTATTACATGGGGAAAGCATTTCATTTGAATTATCAGTTTGAAGAAGCGATTAAATTTTACAATGCTTACAAAAATAAATCTGCTGGTAAACTCAATCCAGAATTAGACGTTGACAGACAAATTGAAATGTGTCAAAATGGGCGAAAATTGCTCAAAAAATTGACTGATATCGTCGTTTTAGAGAAAAAAGAATACGCTTATTCTGAGTTTTATAAGTTGTATGATTTGAAAGATTTTGGCGGAGATATCCTCGTTTCAACTGCCGATCAAAGTAAAATCGACAAGAAGAAAAATTATACACCAATTATCCATTTTCCGCCAAATGCAAAGCAAGTATTCTTTGCCAGTTATGGCGAAAATGAAGCAAATGGAAAACAGATTTATATCAAAAGAAAATTGGCAAACGGTTGGAGTAAACCAGAATTGGTGCAAGGAGAAATCAACACAAAATACGATGAAGATTTCCCTTACATGGATCCAAATGGTGAATATTTGTATTTCAGTTCGAAAGGCCACAATAGCATGGGCGGTTACGATGTTTTCAAATGTAAATACAACGCAAAAACTGGGACTTTCGGCCAAATAGAAAATCTAGATTTTGCCATTTCTTCCGCTGATAATGATTTGTTTTACATCGTTGATTCATTAGGCGAAAATGCTTGGTTTGCATCTTCAAGACAAAGCATTGATGGCAAAATTCAGGTCTATAAAGTTCGCGTGCAACGAATCAGTGCGCCAATTGCTGCTGTGAAAGGAAGTTTTAAATCAATGGTTCGTCCTGAAAACAAGAAGTTTAACATAGAAGTCACTGATGTGGCTTCGGGTAGAAATATCGGAACATTTTATTCAGACAAAGAAGGTGGATATTTGATTTCATTGCCAAAAGGAGGGAAGTATGAATATTCAATTCGGATTGATGGCAGTCCACAAGTTTTCAAAGCGACGGTAAATATTCCTGTTTTAAGCGAATTTAAACCCTTGAAACAAATGATTTCTCACCTTTCTGAAAATTCCAAGGAACAGGTGAAAGTGATTGATTTATTTGGGGAAAATGTTGAAAATGCTGATGCTGTAATGGTTGAATTGTTGCAGAAAAAAGCAGAGTTAAACGAAAATTCTAGTCAATTTGATTTAAAAGCTTTTGAAGCGCCGGTTGGTTCTTATGAAGTTCTGAAAAAATTGGGAATGGAAAAATTTTCGCCGATGGAAGCCAAGGACAAAGTTGGTGGAATTTTGCAAATACAATATATTCAGGCTAAAAGTTTGGAGGAATTACAGCAAAAATCATTGGCTAAAGTGGTTACAAATACGGCTGAAATCAAAAAGAAACAAGAAGAATTCAAAATCAAAGTTGGCGAAACAAATTTGATCAAAGATCCTAAAGGTCAATACAGAATTTTACAAGAATCAGATCAATTGTCGAAGGCGATTACCAATTTGGAATATAATAATCAGAAATTAATCAAATTCGCTGATTCTTTGACAAAACCGATTAAAGATGCTAATGGTGAGGCGAATATGGCAAAACAAGTGGAAACGCCACTTTTGGGAGTTTCAAACGATGCTGATATAATTAGGGTGTTGAGCGACAATTTAAATCAGATTTTAGCTCTATTAAAGGAGAATGGTTTATTACCCAGCGCGCAAGTGAGTGCTGATTTGGTAAAAATTCAAACAGAAAAAGAGGGCGTTCAAAAAACGTTGAATAATTACAAAGCAACTGAAAGTCAACTTAAAAATGAGGTAACTGATTTGACCAGTAAACTCAATTCCGCGAAATCAAAAGATAAACCAGCGATTCAGTCGAGCATGGATGCCAAACAAAGTGAATTAGGTCTGATGACGCAAGAAATTCAATCGTTGGAGAAAAAATTTGCAAGAATTGAAGGCCAAGCAACGCAAAAAGAAGACGATTTGGCTTTTGTTCAAAATATTGAACAAGGTACTTTCCCATCCAAAGCAATTACAATTTCTGAGGTTAGAGCAACCTTGGATAAATCAGAAAACCAGAATTATAAGACTTTAAAATCTTATGTTGCACAGCAAAAAACTGAGTTAGAGAAAAATCCAGCGATTGCCAGCTTGGGACAAAATCAAGAAGGACCAAAAACAAATGAAGTTATTGACAAGAAGATAGATGTGTTGGTAGAGTTAAGTCCAAAGCACAACGAGAAATTGACTTCTATTGAAAATGATCCAAAATTATCACCAGAAGAGAAATTAGAATTGTCTCAAAAGGAAGATTTGGCTTTGCAGGCGAAAGTGGATAAGGAAATTCAAACAACTGAAAATAATTTGACTCAAAATCCTTCAAATGCAGTTGCAAAAGCAAAATTGGAGTCTTTGAAAAGCGTCAAAGAGCAAGTGGATAACCGCATTGTTGACAGACAAATAGATATTGAAACCACAAATGAAACGGTTGAAGAAAAAGATTATTCCTCCGATGAAATTGTCAAAGAATTGAAACCAAATTTGGAAAAAAGATTGGTCGAAATTGCTAAAAATAAAGATTTGACTGCTTTGGAACAGATGAAAATGGCCCAAAATGAAGAGTTAGAATTTGAGCAAATTATCACGGAGCAAATTTTTGATTTGGAAGATGAAATCAAAGTGAAGCCAGCGGATCAATCGTTGAAAACGCAATTGAAAACAATGCAAAATCTTAAAAAAGGAGTTGCTGAAAATATCGATAATCGTGCTTTGGCAATTGCTTCTTTAGATCCAAAAAGTGATGTGATTACTGCAGTTCCTCGCAAGGAAACTTTATTAAAAACATTGAAGCCAAATCAAGAAGCTGCCATTGCTGCCATCGAAGCCAATTCTGAAATGACTTCCAAAGAAAAGATTGAAGCTGTTCAAAAAGAAGATCAGATTTTGCAGAAAAATATCGAAAGTGAAATTTTGAAATTGGATGAAGCGATTCAAAAAAATCCTGCTGATACGAAAGCCAAAGATGATAAAAAAATCTTGTTGGAATTGCAGCAAGAAACTCAAAATCGGATTGCGGACAGAAAGGTAGAAATCGAAAAACTTGAGCCCGTTAATACGATTGAAAGGAGCGATACCACTGAGATTATCGCTTTGGTAAAACCAGATTATGAACAAAAAATAAAATCTATCGAAAGCAACGATTTACTTTCACCAACTGAAAAGCAAGGTAAATTGATTCAAGAGGAAGTGAAGTTGCAGAAAGTTTTGGATGAAGAGATTAAGAATGCAGACAAGATTTTGGCAATTAATTCTTTAGATGAAAAAACAGTTGAGAAAAAAGAGCAGTTGTTGTTTTCAAAAGAACAAAGTCAAAACCGTGTTGATGAATCGAAGCAATTATTGGCAGCTGAAGAAAAAAACAATATTAAACCTTCAATATTGTTTGATAAAACGGATAAAAATTATGCTTTAGATATTCAGAAAATTGAGAACAGTGAAGGAAATGACAAGCAAAAGCAATTAATTGAAAGAGAGAAAACTTCACAAGAACTGTTGAAGGCAAAAATTGAAAAGAATGAAAAATCATTGGCTAAAAAATCAGATCCAACTTTAGAAGCAGAAAATCAAGTGTTGAATGAATTGATTGATGCCTCTCAAAAGAGAATTGAAAATGTAAGCGTTGCATCGCCAATTTCTTCCAATATTACTGCTGAAAATATTGATGTAGAAATGCAAAAATCGCTACAAGGACTGCAAAAAGACAACCCTACGGTTTCGATTTACAATTTAGAATCTGCGAAAGATTTAGAGAATAGAAGAAGAAAAGCAAGTGTCGAATTTGGAGAACTTTCGTCAGAAATAGAGAAATTGAACGCAGATATTGAGAATTCAAACCGAAGAAAAGCGAAAAAATTGAAAGTTCTTCTGGCTGAAAAACAAGCTGCTTTGGTTGAAGTTCAAAACACCATTAGTTCTATCGATACAGAATTAGAAAAACGCAATGAAAAACCTGCCGTAGTTTATAAGGAAACTGCGATTAATGAAAATATTACCTACGCAGAGGAACTAAAAATTGCCAGTTCTGAAGAATACAAAACAATTTCTAAATTAGTTGGGGCATCCAATGTTTTGAAGGCAAAAATTGAAACGCAGGAAAAGCAAGTGGAGCAATTAATGCAAGAAAACAGGTTGCTGATGCTGTCAGATTTAGAGCGAAAAACATTTGACAATCAAAAGGCGATTGAAGTAAATAATAAGAAAATTATCGCTGTAAATAAATCGATTGAAACAGATAAGAAAGCATATACAATTCAAAAACAAGAGATTCAAAAAAATATCAATGGTTCGCCAAATGCAATGAAATTACAAAATTTGATTGCAAGAGGAGTTCAACCAATCACAGAATTGGTCGTTGCTGCACCTTCAATTTCATTGCCATCAAACGGATTTGAAATAGCAGCAGAGCCAAAAATTGCGCCCATGAAATCAGCCATTCCAATTGGGGTTGGTTTGCCAGCAGGATTGGTTTACCGAGTTCAAGTCGGCGCCTTTGCAAAACCGATAAAGGAGGAATTATTTAGAGAATTTAACCCTGTTTCTGGAGAGAAATTAGAAAGTGGAATTACGCGTTACATGGCAGGATATTTCGACAGTAGAAATTCGGTTTTAGAAGCCAGAACAAAAATTCAAGAATTAGGGTACACGGATGCATTTCCTGTAGCATATTGTGATGGTGTGAGAATTCCGATGTTTGAAGCGCGTCAATTGGAAGAAAGTGGTCGTTGCGTTGCCAAAAAAGTGGAAGAACTAATCGCAGAAGTGGCTGTAAATGTTGCCGAAATGACACCTAAAGATTCCACATTACGTGTGTTACCAAGTGCAAACAATTTGGGTGCATACAACCAAGCGCCAGGCGCTGTGAAAGCAATTGCTGTCGAAACAAGATTGGGCTTATTTTTCACCGTTCAAGTAGGAGTTTACAACACTCCGGTGCCAGCATCGCAAATTAAAAACATGGAACCTTTGATTACGAAACGACTTCCGAATGGACAAATTCGTTATTCAGCTGGGATTTTTCAAAATGTGGAGGGTGCGCAACCGAAGAAACAAGAGGCGATTGCGAAAGGAATTATAGATGCATACATTACAGCATATTACAAAGGTGAAAGGATCAGTTTAGATGAAGCTAAAAAATTATTGTCCCAGTTAGGAAATACAATTTTAGAGAAATCGGAAACGAATAGCAATAAAATCATAGCGCCAGAAAAAATACAGCAAATCGCGAAAGAGACACAAAGAACATTGACACAACAAGCGAAAAACGAGGACAAAACAACCATGCGTCTGCAATTGATTTCTAAAGAAACTTATGAAAATTTCCCGAAAGATGTCTTGATTAAATACAATGAAGGCGGACAGTTTTTCTTTGATGAAACGGATAAGAAAGTAAAATCAATTATTTATAAAAATATGGATTTTATGCCTCAGATTTATACTTTTAGAAAGGATATTGATACAGTTTTTATCAGTAAAAATGATACATTGACACCTGTTGGTACATTGGAAATCAAGGCAAATTATCCGAACAAACAACTTTCAGGTGAAGTAGGGGATTGGTTGATCAGATTGGGATATCAGCGAGAAATTTTCTTTGAGAACAATAAAGTTCAGATTCGCATTTTTGGTATCAAAGATCAGGCGGTTTTTGAAAGAATTTTGAAGCAAATGACAGAATTGGGCTTTATAGATTTATTGAAAAAATAGATTCATGAAGCAAATATGATTAACGATAATATAAATTTTTGTCTATCCTTTCTATAAAGAATTGAAAAGATTAACTTTGTTGCAAGATTTAGTGATTATGACAGAAACAGGTTACGCCACCAAACATTCGGTTTTAGAAGAATTGGTAGAACACAAAGATTTAATTGTGTACAACGACGATGTCAATACATTTGACCACGTGATAAATTCATTGATTAGTGTTTGCAAACATGAAATTGAGCAAGCTGAACAATGCACTTACATCATTCATTACAAGGGGAAATGCCAAGTAAAGCGTGGCGAATACGAGAAGATAGAAGCGATGTGTGTTGCATTGCTCGACCGAGGAATAAGCGCTGAGATAGAATAAATTTCGAAATTATTTGTGCAATTTTCGAAACGAACAAAATTCAGTAGCACATAAAAAAGCTATAAAACTTGCAAAGAGAAAGAAAAAATTAGTATCTTTGCACTCGCAAACGAGATGTTTTCTCTAAGCAAAAGGCTTCGTAGCTCAACTGAATAGAGCACTACATTACGGCTGTAGAGGTTTCAGGTTTGAATCCTGACGAGGTCACTCTAACGGAGATTCTGTCAATTTTGATGGAATCTCCGTTTTTCATTTCAGATAGAACGTTTGATATTGAATGGATTAGATCGAAAAAAGTGTTCGTTCTGAAAGTTTGAACTTGTCCATTTTGCTTTTCATAAGCAAACCCATCAGGAAACAATAAATGTTGTTATTTATGCTTGTAGAATAAATCTCCGTAATCCTTTATTTTACTGAGTTTTTGAGCGATTTTCATACCGTTTTTAATGCACTTTTCAGGTGCCTAACGGCACCACGAGTTGCGTGAAAATCCGTGCATCCGTGGCTGAAAAAACAAGAGTTTTGGTACCTAACGGCACCAGGAGGTTGGTACTGTTCTAAAAAGTGTGTAAAAATATTTTGCTTTGAACGGACTGACCACTTAACCTCACCAATCATTTTTTGTAAAAAAAATAATTGACTAAAACAATAAACGCCAGCGTGATGCCGGCGTTTATTAGAGTAGTAGAATGAATTGCTTCGGTGTCATGATTTTCCTTAATAAAAAGGCAATCAAGTGTATTCAGAATAACAATTTATCTTTCAATGGTGATATTTCCAGAACAATTGCCCTTAAATTTTTTATCATTGCAATCAAAATGTTTACTTCTAATTACATAAAAATAGACTCCTTCAGTAAGAATATCTCCGTTTGAACTTTTCCCATTGAATGGAGAATTTGCTTCTTTCAGCACATATACGATATTTCCCCAGCGATTCAATATATCAATTTCAAATTCAATACAACTAATTAATATTTCTGAAATGTCTAAAAAGTCATTTATACCATCTCCATTTGGTGTAATTACATTGGGAATAATCAATTTTTTCATGATTTCCTCTTGCGTATCTTCATTTAATACATCATTTGTAATTGTATAATTCTGACTTATATTGCATCCATTGTTATCTTCAATTGAGACAGTATAATTTCCCTGAGCTAAATTGGATAAGTTAGAGCTAGTTTCGCCATTTGGCAGCCATGCGTAGTAATATGGTCCACTTCCTCCAGTAATATTTGTATTAATTGAGCCTAATGTTTCTCCACAAATTATGTTAGTTTGATCTGATACTATTGTTAGAGGTTCTGGAGAATTTATAGTGAAGGAGGAATCAGCTGAACAGCCATTATTGTCGTTAATTGTTATGGAATATGTTCCAACCGATAAACCACTTAAAGTATCATTATTACTAATATTTGGTTGCCATGAATAATTAAATGGGGCTTCACCACTGGTTACAGAAATGATTAATACACCATCGTTACTTTCAAAGCAGCTAGTGTTTGCTAACAATTCTAAATTTATTATTGGCAGAGTCGGAGGTAAATCAATAGTCGCTGGAGCAGAAGCCACCGAAGTACAGCCATTTTGGGTAACTAGAAATGTATATGTTCCCGCCACAAGTGGAGAAAAAGTTGTTGTAGTTCCTGAACCATTAGTAGTCGTTCCACCAGGATTTGTTGTTATTATCCAAGTACCACTTGAAGGCATTCCACTGAGGGCTATACTTCCCGTTGCAGTAGAACAAGTCGCTTGAATGATGGTTGATATCGTCGGAGGACTAGGTGGAGTGGGAGGCGAAAGAATCGTCGCTTGAGCAGAAGCTGCGGAAGTACAACCACTTTGCGTAACTGTAAAGGAATATGTTCCCGGCATAAACCCAGAAATCGTTGTTGTCGTTCCTGAACCGTTGGTAGTCGTTCCAGTAGGCGCTGCTGTAATAACCCATGTGCCACTTGAAGGCAATCCAGTGAGTGCGATACTTCCCGTTGCAGTAGAACAAGTTGCTGAAGTAATGGTCGAAATCGTTGGCGCACTAGGCAAAGTTGGAGGCGCAAGAATCGTCGCTGGGGCCGAAGCTGGCGAAGTACAACCGCTTTGTGTAACTGTAAAAGTATATGTTCCAGGTGCAAGTGCAGAAATCGTTGTTGTAGCTCCCGAACCGCTGGTAGTCGCTGCACCAGGATTTGTTGTTACGATCCAAGCACCGCTTGAAGGCAATCCAGTGAGTGCGATACTTCCCGTTGCAGTAGAACAAGTTGCTGAAGTAATGGTTGAAATTGTTGGCGCACTAGGCAAAGTTGGAGGCGCAAGAATCGTTGCTGGAGCAGAAACTGGCGAAGCACAACCACTTTGTGTAACTGTAAAAGTATATGTCCCTGGTGCAAGTGCAGAAATCGTTGTTGTAGCTCCCGAACCGCTGGTAGTCGCTGCACCAGGATTTGTCGTTATTGTCCAAGCACCACTTGAAGGCAATCCAGTGAGTGCGATACTTCCCGTTGCAGTGGAACAAGTTGCTGATGTAATGGTTGAAATCGTTGGCGCACTAGGCAAAGTTGGAGGCGCAAGAATCGTCTCTGGGGCCGAAGCTGGCGAAGTACAACCGCTTTGTGTAACTGTAAAAGTATATGTCCCAGGAGCAAGTGCAGAAATCGTTGTTGTAGCTCCCGAGCCGCTGGTAGTCGCTGCACCAGGATTTGTTGTTACGATCCAAGCACCGCTTGAAGGCAATCCAGTGAGTGCGATACTTCCCGTTGCAGTGGAACAAGTTGCTGAAGTAATGGTCGAAATCGTTGGCGCACTGGGCAAACTCGGAGGCGCAAGAATCGTCGCTGGAGCCGAAGCTGGCGAAGTACAACCGCTTTGTGTAACTGTAAAAGTATATGTTCCAGGTGCAAGTGCAGAAATCGTTGTTGTAGCTCCCGAGCCGCTGGTAGTCGCTGCACCAGGATTTGTTGTTATTGTCCAAGCACCACTTGAAGGCAATCCAGTGAGTGCGATACTTCCCGTTGCAGTCGAACAAGTTGCTGATGTAATGGTCGAAATCGCTGGCGCACTAGGCAAAGTTGGAGGCGCAAGAATTGTCGCTGGAGCAGAAGCTGGCGAAGTACAACCGCTTTGTGTAACTGTAAAAGTATATGTTCCCGCCGCAAGTGCAGAAATCGTTGTTGTAGCTCCTGAACCGCTGGTAGTCGCTGCACCAGGATTTGTAGTTATTGTCCAAGCACCGCTTGAAGGCAATCCTGTGAGTGCGATACTTCCCGTTGCAGTGGAACAAGTTGCTGAAGTAATGGTCGAAATCGTTGGCGCACTGGGCAAACTCGGAGGCGCAAGAATCGTCGCTGGGGCCGAAGCTGGCGAAGTACAACCGCTTTGTGTAACTGTAAAAGTATATGTTCCAGGTGCAAGTGCAGAAATCGTTGTTGTAGCTCCCGAGCCGCTGGTAGTCGCTGCACCAGGATTTGTTGTTACGATCCAAGCACCGCTTGAAGGCAATCCTGTGAGTGCGATACTTCCCGTTGCAGTGGAACAAGTTGTTGAAGTAATGGTCGAAATCGTTGGCGCACTAGGCAAAGCTGGAGGCGCAAGAATCGTCGCTGGGGCCGAAGCTGGCGAAGTACAACCGCTTTGTGTAACTGTAAAAGTATATGTCCCAGGAGCAAGTGCAGAAATCGTTGTTGTAGCTCCCGAGCCGCTGGTAGTCGCTGCACCAGGATTTGTTGTTACTATCCAAGCACCGCTTGAAGGCAATCCTGTGAGTGCGATACTTCCCGTTGCAGTGGAACAAGTTGCTGAAGTAATGGTCGAAATCGTTGGTGCTACGCATAAACAATTATTAATTGTGTAATTAGCACTTGTCCGACAATTGCTACTTGACGCAAATGCTGCATAATAGGTCCATGTTCCCGATGTACTTGTATTTGGTATATTTGGATCTAATCCAACAGGATTAAAACCTCCACCGCTTGCAATTGGTATTCCTCCAGTTGAACTTGTGTACCAAAGTATTTGTCCAACTCCAGGAAGTAATACATTTCCAGCTCCTGCAATATTCCAAACAAATCCGCCAGAAAAACTAGCGTTATTTGCAGGCTCTGATCCTTTTAAAGAAGTTACAAGAGTGTAAATTTTATTCATATCAAGAAAGACTGAAGAAATGGTAGCTTCACCATTTACATCATCGCCTTGAATAAATGTGCCACCACCAATGCAATTACCATAGGAAAAGCCAACGCCAGAAAGCTGAGGGTCGTGTTTAACTATATATCCTTGTCCGTCATAGAAAGAATTAGCTTGAAGGGTAAAGGTATAATTTCCACTCACAGAAACTTGAAAATCTTGAATTGCATAATTGTGATTTGTCGCCGATGAAAAAGCACAAGTTGCAGAATTATTCATATTCGTTACTCTTTGACTATAATTATCAATTTGAACAGCACCTCCATTGGAATAATAAGCATCGACACTTCCACTGATTTTATTATCACAGGTTATAAGAGGAAGCATTAACTCACCAACACCAGGAGTAGTTATATCCCAAGTGTATGTGTTCGAAACTTTATAACATGATTGAAAAGATGGTGCTCCGCCTGTTGTAGTAAAAAGCGTATAATTTTGACCTGCATTTAGTAAAATAGGACCAAGTACTGTTCCTGTGGCGTCATCTGATCCAGAAATCCATGTTCCACTTGAACATGATCCAGGCGTAAAAGATCCGGTAGTAATGTATCCTGCACCATTAAAACTTGAACTGGTTCGCAATGTAAATGTATAAGTTCCTGTCTGAGAAACTTGAAATTCTTGCGCAGTGTAGCTTCTGATCCCATCAGCCCCAGTTTGAAAGCCACAAGTTGACGTATTGTTGGCCATACCACTTGTTACGGTATATGCACTTAAATCTGAAAAAGTGTTCCATTTACCATTTATTGTTTTTCCTGATAGTTTATAGGATACAGAAATTGGAGTACTAGGGTCATTGCAATTGAGCACTACATCAGTGGTTGTTAGATTACCGAGAAAAACTTCTGCCACGGAAATACTTTTTGTAACTGCACCTGTGCTTGAAGCACTTACGGACCCTAAATAAGAACTTGAGCTATTGTGTTTTACATATATTTTTGCTTGAGCGTAACCATTAAGCGGAGTTATTGAAATTGCATTTGTAGCGTAGTTGCTTGTATCATTGAGCGAAATCATTGCTCCGGAAGGTGGGGTAATTGTTAGGTTGCCAGTTAGATTTGAACCAGAAACTAAAAAAAATTGGCTTACGTCCCCAAGGTTACAAGGCGATTTACCAGCAATTAAAGCATTCGCTCCCATTGAAAGCGAGGTGCTCATAATTGAAATTTGGGGAGTACCTACTTGGTTCTGAATTCCTGTAAAAACATAATAACTATCGAAATAAAAACGATCGCTAGCCGAAGTTGAATTGGATACATAAGCCATGGTATTCAAAGCAACATTTGTAAATTGATTATCTACTGTTGCAGCACCAACTTGGGTGAAGTTGTTTGAGTGAAAAGGACCTTTAAACGAAGTGCCATCGTTTCTGACAAATAATGACCATTCATTTGTTGCTGGGTTGTAGCTAACTTTTATAGCATAGTGATCGTGCGGATTTCCCGATGTGAAACTACTCAAAGATAAAGGTGTGCTGCAGATTACAGTGCCTTGAGCATAGCTGGAGTTGTCCGCAACTGCAATTAGTTGAAGTTTTCCATTGTTAATTGCTCCGTTCGCATCTCCATATACCAATGCATATCTATTCCCAGAAGTATATGAATTGGCATTCTGTGAGCTAGCTAAAACCAAACCCATTCCTTGTCTTCCTGAAATAAGGCCACCAGGTTGAACTCCCGTCTGACCTGATTTCATCTGCACATACCACTCCACTAATCCACCGGTATTTGCATTCAGTGTAGGGTTATATGGGCTAGTTGAACCATTTGAATAGTAATATGAATTGGTTGCCGAGTTCCCGTTTAAAGATTGCTGCGGAATTACAGAATTAAATCCAGCAAATGCAGCTCCCATCTGTAAAAAATAGTTATTGCTGCCATTCATATAGGTCTGAGGTGACCCAAAACCTACATTCCAACCTCCTTGGGACATCTTGAATTCAAACGTCTCATATTTCACCAATTGTTGGCTATAAATGTTTGTGTAAAAACAAATGATTAATGTAAATAAACAATTTATTTGAAATAATTTATTTACATTTTTTGAAAAATATTCTTTTTTACCTAGCATCTTTTTTATGTTTTATAGAATGGTTTTTATTTTAGTAAATTCTTTTTTTTGCATTTGCAAATAATCAATATTACTAATGATATTTCTAGCTCTTTAATTCATCTTTTTTTTAAATATTAACCAAGAAAGTTAACCTGACCTGTTAAGAAAATTATTGTGTTACCGGTTTGAGCTGTTTCTGTAGCTGAAGAAGTGTTGTTTAGTTTGCCTTGCTTGCACCAAGTTACAGGACTACTATTCGAGATATTTTCTTTTATCAAAACATCCTGATTAACGCAGTAAACTCTACTGCTGACTTGAAAAATAGGTTGGTTATATGCATTTTTTTGCGCTGTATTACTGCATTGAGCATTCATCTGCGGACTAGAAACAACGGTAAAAATCACAGACAATAATCTTGTTAATAGATTCATTTTTAAGTTTTACTCAAAAGTAAATCAATTAATTACTTGGCTTTGTATCTTATGGTATGCAAAAGGTATGCGTCAAAGTTTTAGTATAAAATCTGCTAGTCTTTCGCCTTGGTTGATTCCCATTTTTTTGTGAATTCTAAATCGAGAAGACTTAAGCGTGTTTTTGGCAATATTTAGAATGTTAATAATTTCATCAGAAGTTAAATTCATCCGGATAAAACAACAAAGTCTTCTTTCGTTTTCAGTTAAATTGGGGTACTTCTTCACTAATTTATCCATGAAATCCTTGTCTATATCATTGAATAAGTCGTGAAATTCTAGCCACTTGGATTCTTTTTTAATTTGTTCACGCGTTTTAATGTATAATTTTTGGAGCGTTTCATCCAATTGAGAGGGGTTATTTGTAGAAAGTTCTGTTAATTTATGTAATTCTTCAAAAACTAAATTTTTTGCTTGTAATTCAAGATTGTAACGTAATATTTTAGTCTTATTCTTTTCAATTTCTGATTGTAATATTGCCCTTTTATTTTTTAAGTGATACATTATATTAGAAGCTAATAATATTATTAAAATTATAAGAAATAAGCAGATAAGTATATATGTTTTGTATTTGAACTCTTTTTGTTGGTAAGCAATAGCGTAGGCATTTCGTCTTTTTATATGTTGTATTGTTTGTTCTTTCTTTTGAATTTTATTGTTTTGCTGTCTTAATATAATGGTGTTTTGAATTTTAATAAAGTCTAAATGCTGGGCATATAATTCATCTGCATTTTTTTTGAGATAGGAACTTCTCAATTTTAATTTAATAATTTCCAATTTGATAAAAGGCGTTTCCAATTTTGCATCTAATTGATCGATACGATTGATAATTTTTTCAAGATTGGCATTGTTTTTCCAATTCTCATCTAAGGAAGATAGAAGGATGAGAATATCTGCTTCCTTTCTAAGAAAATTATTCTCTTTGCAAATTTTCAATGCATTTTCAAACAAGTATTTTGATTTTTGATACTGTTTTTGTTTTAAGTAAATTTTCCCAATTAATATGTAACTTTTTGCGATTCCAGTTTTGCTGTTTATCTTTTTGGAAAGCACCAAGGCTATCATTTGATAATGATATGCTTTTTTCAAATTTGATTCTTTAAAATAGGTATCACCTAAATTTTGGTAAATCGCAATTTGATCATTAACGGATGGATTCTTGGATAAACCCATTAAAAAGTATTTCCTTGCAACTTTTAAGTCATTTAGCTGATAGTAGATATAACCGATATTATTTAAATAACTTGAAATTATTTTCTTCTCGTTTTTATTAGCAGTCGCTTTTTTTCTTAAATCTTGGTAAATAAGTAACGCTTCCAAATAATATCCATTTTCCAAATAAAGCAAGCCTAAATTGTTTTTTGCTGCAAGAGTGGAACTTATTTCTGGATGTTTTTTGCTGATTTGTATGACATTATTGAAATATTTTTTGGCTAATTTATATTCTCCTTCAAGAAAATAAATATATCCGATATTGTTAAATGCTGCCGATTGAATTTCATAGTAGTCTGCATTTCTGTTTTTTACTTTTTCTAATTCTTGTAATGAGGCAAAACATAAATTTTTTAAGGTGTCGGGGTTTTGAGCGTAAAGTAGAATTCCCATTTCATTGTATGCACCCGCTTTTACGATTAGATTTTTAGAAGTCTTGATGGTTTTCCTAAGAGAATCTATCTTATAATCATCGCTTTCAATGGCATTTTTTTGAACAGCTGACCTACTAGGAAATGGCAATAAGCTTGCAACTATTATTACAAATATTAGATATTTCATATAGTTTTCTTTTCTTTGAAAATTTTGTAGCACGGCTTGAAATTTTAAAAAACAAGTATTTAAGAATTATTTATTTTTTGTTAGTGAAATAAAAAATATTATTGATACTTTTCAGGCTAAACAAAAATACCAATAAATGTTTAATTCTCCAAATTATCGACCTTCTGTATCTTTGGATTATCGAATCATGTGGTAGAAATTTATTAGAGATACAGGTTGCAGTAAGTGTTGATTATTTGATTAATTTTTTATCATGATTGGTGGATTGTGCCATTGCGATTAAAGCAGGTCGATAGATGCAGTATTTTTTGACGGAGCTGAATTTCTCGAATTTTGAACTTTTATAAGCTAATTATCATTGAATTTCTTTTCGAACAAAAAACCCGCTTTGAAAAATCAAAGCGGGTTTCAATATTAATCGGTGTTCTTAGTTTTTAACAACTCTCAATCTTTCGATTTGAGTACCTTGAATTACTTCAATGTTGTAAACTCCAGAAACGAATTTATTACCAATTACGAAAGTTGATAAATCTGAAACATTCACTTGGTGATTTTCAACCAATTTACCTAACATATCGAATACATTTACCTCGATCATCTCGTCAGTAGAAGCACTTATTTCTAGCATGAAATTATCAGCAAATGGATTTGGATAAGCGACTGCTCCAAAAGAAGTTAAAGTGATTTCAGATGATCTTCCGCCATAAACTGTCACAGTGAAAACTGGAGAATATGCAATACAAGTTCCTACCGTCGCTCTAACTCTATATGAGGTAGAAACTGGAAGATTTCCAGTTGCCAAAGTTGCTGTATTACTAGCTGAAATACCAGCAAAAGTTAAACCATCGGTTGATCTTTGCCATTGTTTAGTTCCTACAGAACCAGTCACAGCGAGTGTTGTTCCAGTATTAACCATAATTGAACTTTCTCCTGAAATCACACCTCCTAAAGCACCTGGTAAAACATTAGTAAAAATCACATTAGAATATTGAACTTGGCATGAGCCACTAGTTAATTTTACTCTAACCCATATTGGTGAAGAAATAACTATTGCTTTTGTAGCCGCAACCGAAGCAGCAATATCTGTAAAAACAACACCATCTGTTGAAGATTGCCATTGTCTCGTTCCAACAGAACCAGTTAAAGTAAAAGTCGCAATTGTACCTGGACAAATAAGTGCACCTCGATTTGATGTAATCGTGCCGCCAACAGCTAAAGGTGAACAAATAACGGTTTTTACTGAAGAAATAATTGATGAACAAACTCCACTAGTTACTACAACTCTGTAAGATTTCGTACTTTGAAGATTTGAAATAGTGTAAGTTAATCCATTTGCGCCAACAATATTTGTAAATGTTCCTGTTGAAGTAGGGGATTCTTGCCATTGAATTGTTCCAGTTGCGGATGTCAATGTTAAATTAACAGTGCTTCCGATACAAAAGGCTCCTGAACCTGAAATTGAAGAAACAGCAGATAAAGGATTAACTGTTACAACTACCTGATTTGAGTATGAAATACATGAACCGCTAGTTAATTTCGCTCTATATGCTCTTGAAGCAGTTAATGCTCCTGTTGCCAATGAAGTGGTTGTTTGACCTGTAACTGTATACCAAGTAGGAGTTGCTGCTGTCCAATTTGTAGAATATTGCCAAATAATTGTTCCTGAACTACCAGCCAAAGTCAAAGTGGTTCCAGATCCGCTGCAAATCGTAACACTTGAACTCAAAGTACCGCCAACAGCTGGAACAGTTGTAACAGTAATTAAACGTACAAGCGTATAAACAGCCGGACAATTAGATTTTGAAACCTTCGCTCTGTACCATCTACTAGAGGTTAAGCCAACTGCATTGTATGTGTTTGAAGTTGCACCAACTATATTAGTGAAACCAGTTGTAGATGAAGTTGTTGAGACTTGCCATTGGATTGTTCCGTCATTACCTGTTAAAGTTAACAAACTAGAAGAACCAGCACAAATACTAGTTGCAGAAGCAGTAATAGTTCCTGCAATCGGCGTTGAAACTGAAACTGAAACAGAAGTTCTTGTTGTGCTTTCACATCCTGAAACAGTTTGAGAAGCAAAATAAATACCAGTCGCTAAAGGGGTAGTGCTTGCTAATGCAGTTCCGCTAGTTGCTGCGCTATACCATTGAATAGCTGTTCCTGTTGCAGTTAAATTTGCGACAGTTGGAGCGTTTACAGAACAAAAAGTTTGCGCTGCTGCAGCTGGAGCTGAAGTATTATTCACAGTCATTGTAACTCCATTCGATGTTGCTGGAGAACCAGTCAAACAAGATGTTAAATTTGAGGTTAAAACGCATGTTACAGTACTTCCATTTGCTAAAGCAGTATTTGTATATGTCGCTGAATTTAATCCAACATTCACGCCGTTTAACAACCATTGATAAGTTGGAGTTGTTCCTCCGTTAGTTGCTGTTGCTGTGAAAGTAACACTTGTTCCTGCGCAAATTATTGTGGCAGAAGCAGTAATTGAAACACTTGCAGTTAAACCTGGATTAACGGTCATTGTAATTCCATTCGAAGTTGCTGGCGAACCAGTCAAACAGGGCGTTGCATTTGATGTTAATACACAAGTTACAACATTACCATTTGCCAAAGCTGAATTTGTGTAAGTCGCTGAATTTGATCCAACATTCGTTCCGTTTAATTTCCATTGATAAGCTGGTGCAGCACCTCCATTTGTTGGTGTTGCTGTGAATGTAACTGATGTTCCTGCGCAAATTGCTGTGGCAGTTGCTGTGATTGATAGACTTGCTGTTAATGTTGGATTAACGGTTATTGCAACTGCATTAGATGTTGAAGTACAAGCGCTTGCTGTATTTGTTCCAATGACGTAATAGCCTATTGCGGCAGATATACCTGACCAAGTTAATCCGCCTGTAGTTCCAGCCAATATTGAACCTATAGCGACATTACTTGAATTATACAATTGATAATTAACACCATTTTGTGAAGTTGAGGATATAATTGTAGTTGTTGCACCTGCACAAGCTGTACTTCCTGTTAATGTAAGTATTGCTGGCAGAACGTTAACCTTCACTAGGGCAGTAGAAGATGCAGAACAGCCGTTTACTGTAACGGTGTATGTTATTACAACATTTCCTGCACTAACTCCCGTTACAACACCTGAATTGCTAACGGTTGCAAAAGCTGCGTTGGAAGTTGTCCAAACGCCGCCACTTGTTGCATTAGTAAGTGCAATGGTCGAACCTACGCACGCGCTTGTTGGGCCACTAATTGCTCCAACAGTTGGTAAAGGGTTAACCGTTAGTTGCGCAGTAGAAGATGCTGAGCATCCGTTTACTGTAGCTGTATATGTTATTATGGCAGTTCCTGCAGTAACGCCCGTTACAACCCCTGAAGTGCTAACGGTTGCAACAGCTGAGTTGGAAGTTGTCCAAACGCCATTTGGATTTGTATTTGCGAGCGTTGCAGCAGAACCTGTGCACAATGAAGTCGGACCAGTTATTGGCGCTCCAGCACCGGAATTAATCGTAACGTTATATGTTACGCTTTTTGCACATCCGTTTGCTGTAACGGTATATGTTATTATCGCAGTTCCTGCAGTAACACCTGTTACAATACCTGAAGTGCTAACGGTTGCAACAGCTGCGTTGGAAGTTGTCCAAACACCACCACTTGTTGCATTAGTAAGTGCAATGGTCGAACCTAAGCACGCACTTGTTGGGCCACTAATTGCTCCAACAGTTGGTAGAGGGTTAACCGTTACTTGCGCAGTAGAAGATGCTGAACATCCGTTTACTGTAGCTGTATATGTTATTATGGCAGTTCCTGCAGTAACGCCCGTTACAACACCTGAAGTGCTAACGGTTGCAACAGCTGAGTTGGAAGTTGTCCAAACGCCATTTGGATTTGTATTTGCGAGTGTTGCAGTAGAACCTGCGCACAATGAAGTCGGACCAGTTATTGGCGCTCCAGCACCGGAACTAATCGTTACGTTATATGTTACGCTTCTTGCACATCCGTTTGCTGTAACGGTATATGTTATTATCGCAGTTCCTGCAGTAACGCCCGTTACAACCCCTGAAGAGCTAACTGTTGCAACAGCTGAGTTGGAAGTTGTCCAAACGCCGCCACTTGTTGCATTAGAAAGTGCAATGGTCGAACCTACGCACGCACTTGTTAAGCCACTAATTGCTCCAACAGTTGGCAATGGGTTAACCGTTATTTGAGTAGTAGAAGATGCAGAACATCCGTTTACTGTAGCAGTATATGTAATTACAGCAGTTCCCGCAGTTACGCCCGTCACAACCCCTGAAGTGCTGACAGTTGCAACAGCTGCATTTGAAGTTGTCCAAACGACATTTGGATTTGTATTTGCGAGTGTTGCAGTAGAACCTGCGCACAATGAAGTCGGACCAGTTATTGGTGCTCCAGCACCGGAACTAATCGTTACGTTAGATGTTACGCTTCTTGCACATCCGTTTGCTGTAACGGTATATGTTATTATCGCAGTTCCTGCAGTAACGCCCGTTACAACCCCTGAAGTGCTAACGGTTGCAACAGCTGAGTTGGAAGTTGTCCAAACGCCGCCACTTGTTGAATTAGTAAGTGCAATGGTCGAACCTACGCATGCACTTGTTGGGCCACTAATTGCTCCAACAGTTGGTAAAGGGTTAATCGTTACTTGCGCAGTAGAAGATGCTGAACATCCGTTTACTGTAGCTGTATATGTAATTACAGCAGTTCCTGCAGTAACACCCGTTACAACACCTGAAGAGCTAACGGTTGCAACAGCTGAATTGGAAGTTGTCCAAACGCCGCCACTTGTTGCATTAGAAAGTGCAATGGTCGAACCTACGCACGCACTTGTTGAACCACTAATTACTCCAACAGTTGGTAAAGGGTTAACCGTTATTTGTGCAGTGGAAGATGCCGAACATCCGTTTACTGTAGCTGTATATGTTATTATCGCAGTTCCTGCAGTAACGCCCGTTACAACCCCTGAAGAGCTAGTGGTTGCAACAGCTGAGTTGGAAGTTGTCCAAACGCCATTTGGATTTGTATTTGCGAGTGTTGCAGTAGAACCTGCGCACAATGAAGTTGGACCAGTTATTGGTGCTCCAGCACCGGAACTAATCGTTACATTGGTTGTTGCACTGCTTGTACATCCGTTTACTGTAACTGTATATGTTATTACAGCAGTTCCAGCAGAAACGCCCGTCACAACACCTGAAGAGCTAACGGTTGCAACAGCTGAGTTGGAAGTTGACCAAACGCCGCCACTTGTTGCATCAGAAAGTGTGGTGGTTGAGCCCACGCAAGTAGAAGTTAAGCCTGTTATGGGGGCAACTGGACAAGGATTACAATTATCGCTCTGTGCAAAATTTAAATAAGTTCCCTCTGTTCCAATTCCATTGCATGTGCAAAGACTTCCGCTGAAAGTTCCTTGATTAGCATCCCAACTTCCACCTGTATCGCATAAATCGCAGCCAACTCCAAATGTGGATGAAGATAGCAGATAACTTATTCCTGAGACATTTATTCTGCCTCCGCAAGCTAGATTTGTCATCACATTTGCCGAATTGGTTAAATAAAGAGAATTACAAAACATATTAAAGCCATTTAATTCCAATATTCCCCCTTGACTAAAAGAGATTCTGTTTTGCACCGAAGTAACGCCATTATTTAGAAAATTTGCAGTTCCTCCTAAGGCTGAAACTGACAAGCCTGTTGAACTAGAAGTTCCTTTAATTCTCAAAAGATTATTCTGGTTAAATTGAATTATTTCGCCTGACGATGCTTGAATGGATAAATCACCCGGCATTTGGATTGTTCCATTGTTATTTATAACTGCATCGTCCGTTATTGACCAACTGTGGCAAGTGAGTGTGGCACTTGAACTAATAGTTATATTATTTCCCGTTCCAGCTCCTGAATAAATTGTATTGGTCGTATTAATGTTTGCATTAATATTCCATGTTGTGATTGAATTGCTTCCTGAGAAGTAAATTGGACAATTGAAAGTAGCTGGACCATTAAATGTATATTCACCCGCCAATAAATATGCAACACAATTTACAACAAGATTTGAGCCTGGATAATTTACGTAATTTACATTGTATCCGTTATGATAGCCAAGGTGTAAATTATTTACTGTAACATTACCATAGTTATTAAATGTACCAGTAGCGTTTGTTCCAAATTGCAAAGTGCCACTTGAAATGGTTCCATAGTTTACAATGTGACCGATTTGCGCTGTATTTACTGTGATCGAAGTGGTGTTTAGCGTGCCTTGGTTGCACAAAGTTGCATTATTACTAATCGAAATAGTTCCAGTTATCACTACACCCGGATTCACGCAAACAACGCCACTGCTAACTGTAAGGTTGGTTTGGTTAGATGTAATGTTTTGTGTAACATTGGTACATTGCGCATTGATTTGTAAACTAGCAAGTAATACACAAATTATAGCTAAATAGTTTCTTAATAAAATCATAGTTTATAGTTTTATTCAAATGTATATTAATTAATCTTTACAGCGTTTAGCTTTAAGGTATGCAAAAGGTATGCGTCAAAGTTTTAGTATAAAATCTGCTAGTCTTTCGCCTTAGTTGATTCCCATTTTTTTGTGAATTCTAAATCGAGAAGACTTAAGCGTGTTTTTGGCAACATTTAGAATGTTAATAATTTCATCAGAAGTTAAATTAATTCAGATCAAGCAACAAAGTCTTCTTTCGTTTTCAGTTAAATTGAGGTATTTCTTCACTAATTTATCCATGAAATCCTTGTCTATATCATTGAATAAGTCTTGAAACTCCAGCCACTTGGATTCTTTTTTAATTTGTTCACGCGTTTTAATGTGTAATTTTTGGAGCGTTTCATCCAATTGAGAAGGATTATTCGTAGAAAGTTCGGTTAATTTATGCAATTCTTCAAAAACTAAATTTTTTGCTTGTAATTCCAAATTGTAACGCAACATTTTAGAAGGATAGTGTTTTTTATGCCACGGATGCACGGATTTGATGGATTGATTTATTTGAACTGAATATCCAAGTTCTTTTTCCGTGTAATCTGTGAAATCCGTGGCTAGTTTTTTTCTTTTGCCACGGCTGCACCCGCTTTTACGATTAGATTTTTAGAATTCTTAATCGTTTTCCTAAGAGAGTCTATCTTATAATCATCGCTTTCAATGGCATTTTTTTGAACAGCTGACCTACTAGAAAAAAGCAATAAGCTTGCAACTATTATTACCAATAGTAGGTGTTTCATAGAGTTTTTATAATCCGTTTTAAAGCAAGATTCCCAACGAAAGTTTCTATTCGTTGGGAATCTTCAAATATCATTTTTAAAAATGGACGTGCTTAATGATCGAAGTAACACCATCATCATCCTTAATTTGAAGAAAATAAACGCCAGATTCTGATTTGAAATCATACATATTAAAAACATTGCTGCCTTTCTGAAGTTGCAACTTTTTGGTGTATATTAACTTTCCTTCAACATCCACTATGTTTAAATTAACCGTCCGTGCGCCCCAACTATTTCCAATCAAAAGTTGGAATCCTTCATCCGAACTTGGGTTTGGATAGGTGCTGATGGTATTCTCCAAATCTGCACACAGAACAGAAATAGGATTGTATAGTTTATTGACACCATCAAAATCTACTTGGTGTAAGCGGTAATACATTACAGTTCTCTCTATTTCGCTATCGATAATTGAATAGTTTAATAAACTTGTTGAATTTCCTGCTGCTTCTACCTGCCCGATTTGATTCCAGTTTTGGCCGTCAGCAGATCGCTCAATTTCGAAATACGCGCTGGAATGTTCCGAAGCCGTTTGCCACCTCAGCGCAACTCCTTGTTCAGTACAATTTGCTTGGAAGGAAACCAATTCAACCGGCAGTGGACTAGCACCTTCTCCAATTGAAAACGGAGAAAACGTTCCCGTATATCCATTGACAGTATAGGTGTTAGACCCTGCATTTGAGGAAGCAATAGTTGAGATTGGAATCTCCCAAAAACTTCCTGTGTGGTGGTTCATTCTTGGATTCGCTAGTATTCCGGATACGTCTGACGGATTCCAATTGAATATCAAATCGACACCAGTTCCAGCATTTGCATTGGTTTTGGAAATGTCCCAAGTGCGGCTGACATGCGGCGTTGAAATAGTTGCACCGCTCGCACCATTTGCGTAAACAGCATCTTGCACTCTCACTGAAAATACATCTGTTGCACCAGTTGTATTTTTTATGGATAAGGGATTATAACTTGTTTTTCCAATAGGGAAAATGAATGTTACGCCATTTGCAATTGTGGTCGTTAAATTTCCAGCCCCAGTGCTTTGAACATAGTTGGTGGCAGAATAATTGGAAATAGTTCCACTAATAGTTAAATTGAATGCGCCCAATACAATATTTTCAGAAGAGCCGTTGAAATCAATATTTCCAACACTTCTATTTTGATCTAGAGAGAGGTCATTCACTGCACTAGGGGAGAACACTATATTTGCGCCCGAAGCAGGCACAACGCCACAAGACCAGTTAGCTGCAGTGTTCCAGTCCTCATTATTGGTTCCCATCCAGAGATTATTTGTATTCACCGTAACCGTTGCAGTTGCACTATTTACAGCAGCACATGCTCCGCTCGTAATAACCGCTCTGTAAGAAGTTGTTGAAGTAAGATTTGGTGTTGTGTAAGTAGCCGTTGTTCCTCCGCTTCCACCGCTTACTGTGGTCCAACCTGTTGATCCGTCAGCAGATTGCTGCCACTGAATAGTACCTGTATGCCCACTAACACTTACTGTGGTTGAGCTTCCTGAACATATTGTACTTGCAGTTGCTGCAGCTGTTCCACCAACTGAAGCCGGAGAAACAGTAACCGTTGCAGTTGCACTATTTACAGCAGCACATGCTCCACTTGTAATAACCGCTCTGTAAGAAGTAGTAGCTGATAAGCTAGTAGCCGTTAATGTTGTGGTTGTATTAGCAATAGGTGTTCCTGCTGTTGCAAAGTTATCCAAAGAGGATTCCCAATTTGTGATAGCACCTGTATGACCACTCAATGTTAAACCAGTCGAGTTTGTTCCAGTACAAACTGTTGCGCTTCCTGCTATTGTTCCTCCTACTGAAACATTAGAAACAGTAATCTTTCTACAACCGCTAGACCAACCACCACAACCACCTGTGCCGCTAGAAGAACCTACATAGCAAGCAAAAGTATAAGTGCTTCCAGTCGGAACAAATCCTTGTGCAGGTGAATGAGTGCTAGATTGTGCTCCGCTTATGATAGTCCACCCTGTAGTTGCTTCATTTGTAGTAGGGCAGGTGGCATTCGTGTTTTTGTAATACCATTGGTAGGTAATTCCAGTTCCGGTAGCCGCCGAGCTGTAAGCGATACTATTAGGTGTTTGTCCATCACAAATAGTTTGATCGCCAGATGCCAATGTGCCTCGATTGGAAACACCAGCTGTTACGCTTATTGTATAGACTGGGCTGGAACAACCGCCACTAGTAATCTGCACACTGCTTGCCATTTCAAAAGTTGCCACTAGGGAATTGACTCCTCCACTAGTGGAGACGCCTACACCTCCTGAAGCTGAAATGCTTGCGCCGGAAGGGTTCAAAGTAATAGGAATACTACATCCCATACTGACAGTTTGCCCTGAAGGGAAGGAAATAGTTGGTGAAGTGGTTACAGTAATAGCTAAGTTACCGGAATAAGATGAACTTCCACCACACGTATTTACGCGAACACTAATATTACCAGAGGAACCAGCCGTTGCAGTTATAGAATTAGTGGCAGTATTTAATGATGTGGCAGTCCATCCGGAAGGTAAAGTCCAATCGTAAGATGTGGCGCCTGCAACTGCCGTAACATTATATGTATATTGAGTGCCAGAACAAACGGTTTGAGTTCCGGTAGGGGTGGCGGGAGCTGATGGTGCTGCACAAGCAGTTGTCTGTGAGTTGCTCGTTTGAGTGCCGGGAGTAAACCAGCATGGTCCGTTTAGATTTTGATAAGCAACCACCCAGTAATAATATGGAGTACTGGCCGTTAAGCTTGTGCTATTAAATGCTACGGAACTGCCAAGGGTTGTTGTGGTATTTACCACTGTATATCCTGACACAAAAGTAGTACTGCCTGCGGCAGGCACTGCTGTTCCTGATGCAGGAGCCGTAGGGGGAGTGGTGGATGTATTTCTAAGCACAACATAGCCTGTTGCAGCATTACCGCCATTTGTATAGGTAACATTGGTGGTTGTGGCTGAAGATGTAACCCCGCTGAATGATCCAAAAGAAACTGTACCATTAGGTGGGGTGCAAGAGGCGATGAAAGTAGTCACCGCCGAAGAACTGCCTGCTATTTTGTAACACATTCCTGTGGTATTGTACTCATAAACAGTAAAAGTGTAGGAGGTTCCTGCAGTAAGTCCTGTAATATTAGCAGTGGTTCCAGTTCCAACATAAACCACAAAATTTCCCGTTCCTGTAATTGCAGATCCTGTGCCCGAGCCAAAAGCAGTATTTGCGGTATAAGTTGTTCCACTTGTTGGATCGACATTGGATGTCGCTGTCAATCGTGCAACCACTACCACACCATTCCCCGGAGAGGGCGTTCCTCGGCTCCAATTGACTGTTAGAGATGTACCAGGCGAAACATTATTGGTGTAAGACCCGATTGTGGCCTGCGAGGTTGGTTGTGTGCAGGCAGTAGAAATATTTACTGTGTAATCCTGTGCTTCGCCATAAGTTTGACTTTCGCAGGATGTATTACCACTGGCAAAAGCAGTACTATATGCCCCTCTAATTCTCATCCTATGATTTCCTGTGGCTGCGCTGGCAGATATTGCAATGTTTCCACTAAAGATATTGGCAGAAGCAGAAACATTTACTAAAAATTCCCCTGCATCAACAAAATCACCGTCATCATTAAAATCGATCCATAAAGCGCAGTTATCAAGAGAGTTATTGAATACCGCGGAAGTTGTAATTGAAAAAGGATAAGTGACTCCTTGTGTAAAATTAATGGTTACTGCGGTTAGATTATTATAGCCACCGGAAGTGCAGCCAGTTGAAGATCCATTATAAACACTTCCCCCTGAACCGAACTGCACGGCATCTATCATATCATAATTTGCAGCACAAGGGATTGAAGTTGAAGGTGTGCAATATGTCGGAGGCGCATAAGTAGTCACCGCCGAAGAGCTACCCGGAGTTTTGTAGCAGGTGCCTGTAGTATTGTATTCATAAACAGTAAAAGTGTAGGAGGTTCCTGCAGTAAGTCCTGTAATATTAGCAGTGGTTCCAGTTCCAACATAAACCACAAAATTTCCAGTTCCTGTAATTGCAGATCCTGTGCCCGAGCCAAAAGCAGTATTTGCGGTATAAGTTGTTGCACTTGTTGGATTGACATTGGATGTCGCTGTCAATCGCGCAACCACTACCACACCATTCCCCGGAGAGGGCGTTCCTCGGCTCCAATTGACTGTTAGAGATGTACCAGGCGAAACATTATTGGTGTAAGCTCCGATGGTGGCCTGCGAGGTTGGGGCTGTACAAGAAGCGGGACATGATCGGGTAAAATTAGAGATGGTAGCTACAAATGTGCCAATATTTCCACTATTTGCTGTTCCATAAAAAGCAAATACATCTCCTGCAGTCACGGAAACGCTGCTAATAGTGCCTGATGCAGCTCCACTTGTTAGTGCGGTGAATGTTGAATTTACTTTGTAGCCAAAAGTTGCCCATCCTGGGTCAGCATGTGTAGTGCTCCAGTTAAATCCTATTGTGCCGGTAGTTGGCACCGTAATTTGATAAAGTGTTGTAGCTCCTCCAGTTGTTGGACCGGTAAATGCTATTGATGTTGGCGCGCTCGTTGTATTTACGGAACCATTTCCACCCGACAAAGACCAATTGGTAGGAGTGTAACAATCTGAAAATCCAGACGGTGGTGCCGCTGTAGTCACCGCTGAAGAGCTACCCGGAGTTTTGTAGCACATTCCTGTAGTATTGTACTCATAAACAGTAAAAGTGTAAGATGTTCCTCCAGTAAGTCCGGTAATATTAGCAGTAGTTCCAACTCCAACATAAACCACAAAATTTCCAGCACCTGTAATTGCAGATCCTGTGCCCGAGCCAAAAGTAGTATTTGCGGTATAAGTTGTTCCGCTTGTTGGATTGACATTGGATGTCGCTGTCAATCGTGCAACCACTACTACACCATTCCCTGGAGAGGGCGTTCCTCGGCTCCAATTGACTGTTAGAGATGTACCAGGCGAAACATTATTGGTATAAGACCCGATGGTGGCCTGCGAGGTTGGGGCTGTGCACGGTGCTGCAATACTTGCCGTGTAATCATGTGTTTCTCCATAGGTACCTGTTGAGCAACCATTTGCACTCGTCCAGGTTGTAAAGTATGCTCCTCTGACTCTCATTCTGTGATTT
>CAMDFX010000017.1 GCA_945897805.1 Chryseobacterium gleum | reverse complement strand
ACAATGATACGATTGAAGACCCACAAAATTTGCAGCCAGGAGTTTACAAAGTGCGCGTTTCAGACGAATATGGTCAAGAGGCATTCGCAGAAGTCAATATCGATGCGCCAGTTTTTGCCAATGAGCAGGAAATTACAGCGAGCAAAGATGAAGTGTTTAATAAAGAATTGAAAAATAATATTATTTATTACGATGAAAATTCTTCTTACCTGAATCGAGAAAATAAATCGGAATTAGATAAAATTATTCCAATATTAAATTCAAAACCTGAATTGAAAATTTTCATTCAATCTTATTGTGATAAAAATGGCACTAATCACTACAACTATTGGTTGTCAGAACGAAGAATGAAAAGAGTGATAGCCTATTTGGAGAAAAATGGTGTTGACAAAGACAGACTATCTGGAGATTATAAAGGAGAATCATCCCCATTGATTAAATGCGCAAACTGCAATGAAGAACAATTAAGGTTGAATCGAAGAACGACTATTAAGTTTAAAAAGTGATAGGCGATTTTAGCGGAAAAAATCAGCGAAAATGATTCAACACCTCAGCCCATCTTGGCAAGAAATTTTGGTTGATGAATTTCAAAAGTCGTATTTTCACAATTTAACAGCTTTCGTTCAAAATCAAAGAAAGCAATTTCCAGTCAGCATTTTTCCGCCGGAAAGTCAGACTTTTCAAGCCTTGAATTTATGTGCAATTGAAAAGATCAAAGTGGTCATTTTGGGACAAGATCCATATCCAACTAAAGGACATGCCAATGGATTGAGTTTTTCAGTTCAACCAAATGTTGCTCCACTGCCAAAAAGTTTGCAAAATATTTTCAAAGAATTGAAGTCAAATTATCCTGAAAAGGAAATCCAACATGGAGATTTATGTGCATGGGCTGAACAAGGGGTTTTGCTTTTAAATACCACGCTAACCGTTAAGGAAGGAATTCCAAACAGTCACTCTAAGCAAGGTTGGGAAATCTTTACAGACGAGATTATTCGGAAAATTTCTGAGAATCGAGATCAAGTGGTTTTCTTGCTCTTTGGCAAAAATGCTCATTTAAAAGAAAACTTGATTGATGTCAATAAACATTTGGTGATTAAAACGTCTCATCCATCGCCTTTGGGTGTTTTCAAAAATGGAAAAGATTTCGTTGCTTTTCAGGGAAGTAATATTTTCACCTTGACCAATAGCCATCTCAAATCCTGTGGGAGCGAAGAAATCAATTGGTGATTTTTTTGCTTTATTTTCAACTTTCAGTCAAAGAATTGAAAAGTGGTTTTATTTTTGTTACTTTGAATCCATATCACATTTAAAATAGTGTTTGTATGAAGATTTTGTTGGTTTTCGTTTTGATTTCATTTGGTTCTGAGGCGCAAATTGCACCTTTTATAGACTTCAACGGCTATTTCAGAACCTTCTACATGAAAAACTTTCGCCAAATTGAATTTCAACGCATCCAATCTTTTCAAGCTGGGGATAATTTAATTGCCTACATCGATAACCGCGGAGACTTCAAAGTCTTTGACGGGCAAAATAAAATCGCGCTCACAAACATGAATGTCGAATATAAAATGTCAGATTTTCAATTGGCATGGAATATAGGTCCAGGATTATTTTGCCTCGAAAATGGGGAAAAACGTTTACTTACTACTTTTGGTGGTAAATATATGGTCTCAGACAGTTTGGTCGTTTATGAAGATACGCGATTCAACACTGTCAATGTGGTTTACAATAAAACGATTTATCCATTATATCAAGCTACAGGTGAAATCAGTATGCCAGAGATTGTCGGTGAAAACATCATTGCTTTTAAAGATAACGGTGATTTCTACAAGGTTTTTTGGCAAGGGAATATCTATGATTTAGGCGTTTGGATGCAAGGAATTACATTTAATGCAGGAACAGATATGCTTGCTTTCAATGATCCAACAAATCGAACATTTTCCATTTTTGAAAAAGGACATTTTGTGGATTTAGAATCTTTTTATGTGAAAAGTTATAAATCGGGTAGGGGATTTGCTGTTTACGAAGACCAAAACAGCAATTTGTGGTATTACAAAGACGATAAAAAAACGGCGCTCACCAATTTTTCGGCAACTTTTTGGGAAGTGAAAGATGATTTGGTGGTTTGGGCAGAAAATAACATGGTTTACTCCTTTGTGGATGGTGAGAAAATTAAAATCTGTTCCTATATTCCGAAGGATTATAAGTTGAAAAATGGCATTTTTGCATTTAGAAATTTGATGGGAGGAGTGAGTGTTTTTATGCATGGGAAAATTTCAGAAATCACAACGCAGCAGGATGCAATTTATACTATTTACAGTGATTTAGTGTTGGTTGAATTGTTTAATAAATCGTTTGTCGTATTTCAAAACGGGCAAAAGTTCGAAGCCTGAATTCTTAGATTGTATCCCAATTAAAGTAAACGTAAGATTTTTATTATCTCAGGAATAAGTAGTTTTTGCTCATCGTTTACAATCTCAAAATCACACATTTTTTGTTTTGAATCATCATCTAATTGATGCGACATACGCTCTAAAACTGTTTCTCGGCTCAAATTATCTCTTTTCATCACTCTTTCAATCCGTGTTTCTCGGTTGGCGGTAACTAAAATTGTAGCATCAAAACTTTTGTAATAACCAGTTTCAAACAACAAAGCAGATTCATTGAAAACCAAATCTGAATTTTGCATTTTCTTCCAGTTTTCATAAGCGCGATAAACTGCAGGATGCACCAAATCACTGACTCCCTTTTTGAGTTGGTTGTTTTTGAAAATTTTCTCCGCAATAAATGTCCGATTGAGTTGGTTGTTTAAATAAGCATCTTCTCCCAATAAATGAATCATTTCTGATTTGAGCGATTGGTCATCAATCATCAATTTTTTGGCAGCTTCATCAGCGTAGAAAACGGGGTAACCCAATTTTTCTATGATTTTGCATACAAGCGATTTTCCTGAGCCAATGCCACCTGTTATTCCAATTGATTTCATGCAAACGAAAGTACAAAAAAATCTCGGAGTAAATGAATACACTAAGATTTCACTCCTTAAGTTCAATTCTTTTACTTTGATTGTGTTGATTTATAAGGTTTTAAGTTATTTATTGACTTTATGCCAAGAATTTGAATTTGCGTTAAATTTTTACTTTTAATCGTTTAATGCAATCTAATTTCAATAAGTTCCTTATTTTTGTCAAATCAATGGAAAATCAAAAACAAGATTTGGAATGGTTTGAGTCGTGGTTTAATACCATCTATTACCATATTCTTTATCAAAATCGAAATGAAACGGAAGCTGAATTATTTGTGGAAAATTTGGTGTCAAAACTGAACATTAAACCTGAAAATAAAGTGCTTGACTTGGCTTGTGGTAAAGGCCGACATTCGATTATTTTGAATAAACTAGGATTGAATGTCACGGGCGTTGATTTGTCCTCAAACAGTATAATCAAAGCGAAAAAATCAGAAAATGAAAACTTGAGATTTTTTGTGCACGATATGCGTGAAACAATTCCATGTGCGCAATTTGACTGCATTGTCAATCTATTTACCAGTTTCGGCTATTTCGATCATCATACTGAAAATCTAAAGGTATTGAACGCCATTCATCAAATGTTGGTGCCTAGTGGTAAATTGGTTATCGATTTCTTTAATCTGCAGCGGGTGATCAAAGAAATGAAACCGCAAGAAATAAAATCGATAGAAGGCATTGATTTTCATATTTCGAAACGTTTTGATGGACAGCATATTTACAAAACCATTGAATTTGAAGCCGAAGGAAAAAATCATTCATACACCGAAAAAGTTCAAGGTCTTTCTGAGGCAGATTTCAAAAAATTATTGATTCAAGCTAATTTTGAATTAGTTGATATTTATGGAGATTTTTATTTAAATCCTTTTGATTCAGACAAATCGGATAGAATCATTTTAATAGCAACCAAAAAAGCATGACAGAATTTTGGAGTATTTTGGCATTGATTGCTGCTGTATTGTTAGGCGGATTATTAGTGATTTGGGTGGATTCCTACAAACAAAAAAATCTAATTAAAATCATGCTTGCTTTCAGTGGTGGATTTTTGTTAGCTATTGCCTTCAATCATTTTTTGCCAGAATTGTATGCTGCACACAATAATTCCATCGGATTATATGTCATTCTTGGATTTTTAATTCAGCTGATTTTAGAATATTTTTCTGGGGGCATTGAACATGGGCACGTTCATATTCACAAAGGAAAAGCGATGCCTTGGATGTTGTTTATTTCCTTATCAATTCACTCTTTTGTGGAGGGAATTCCTTTGGCGATTCAGTCTGTGGAAACTGTCGGACATCAATATTCACATTTGACGGGTCAATCGCTGTTGTTGGGTATTATTTTTCATCAAACACCGGTCGCAATTGCTTTGATGACTTTACTAAGAAGTTCAACATTCAGTTTGAAGAAATCTTGGTTTATACTTGGTCTATTTGCAATTATGACACCGGCAGGACTTATTTTTGGTTATTTCACAGAAGGTTCTTTAGGTTTCATTAACATGGATATTTTGCTGGCTATAGTGGTTGGAATGTTTTTGCATATTTCTACCACAATCATCTTCGAAGCTAGTGAAAATCACCGTTTCAATTTGGCTAAATTAGCAAGTATTTTTGTTGGTGTCACGCTCGCTTTACTGATTCAATAATCGTTTTCCTATTAGATTTTGGGGATTTTTGCTATTGGTGAATTCGAAATTTACAATACTTAATCACAGAACCTTTCGCCGTAAAAAGCTCCTCGTAGTGCGTTTTGATGTGGAAAATTTCCTTGGTTTTTTCGTCCAAATCAGCTGGTAAAGTCCCGTATAAATCCCAGGTCAATTCTAGGCAATTATAACCATTTGTTTTGATTTCATTTTCAGTAGATTCAAATAGCAAATCGCTGTCAGTTTTTAGATGAACGATGCCATCTTTTTTCAAAATTCTACGATATCTGTCGATGAAGAGCTTCGAAGTCAATCGCTTTTTGGGCTTATTTGGTTGTGGATCAGAAAATGTCAACCAAATTTCGTCCACTTCGCCTTCTGCGAAATAATCTAAAATGAAATCAATTTTGGTGCGCAAAAAAGCGACGTTTTTTAAATTGCGTTCCACTGCATCTTTTGCTCCCACCCAAATGCGCGCGCCTTTGATGTCAAGACCGATAAAATTTTTATTTGGGAAATGATCCGCTAGACCAATCGTATATTCACCTTTACCGCAGCCCAATTCAAGTACAATCGGATTGTCATTTTTGAAAAAATCTTCGTTCCATTTTCCTTTCAAATCAAATGGTATTGAGTGATCAGAAACCAGTGTTGGTTCGAAAACGTTCGACCATTCTTTCATTTCAGTAAATCTGCGGAGTTTGTTTTTTGCCATGTCTTAAATCTGGTCGCAAAGATAAGGATTCTTGGAGAAAGTTAAAAGTGTAATTGTTTGAGTTAAAAGCTCACTTCGACAGGCTCACTTCGACAGGCTCAGTGTGCCTGAGTGGAAGATTTAAAAGTTCGGCGGAATTCTCATTTTCATTCTGTTTCACATTCTGTTTTTTTAAATACCTTTGATTTGTGTTACCAGAATCGATTTTTAATCAAAATGTTTTGATTTCTCCTTTGAATTGGGGAATGGGCCACGTTGCGCGTTCGATTGCGATAATACAACAATTGCTTGACCAACAAAATCAGGTTTTTGTGGCTTGCGATGAAGATCAAAAAGCCATATTTGAAGCTTATTTTTCCAATTTGAATTTCATTGAGCACAGTCCATATCCCTTTCAGTTTTCGGGAAAAGGAAAGTGGGCTTGGGATTTGTTTCAGCATCGCAAAAAACTAGTGGAAAGATTTGCTGAAGAAAATAAAGAAGTTTCCAATTACATAGCAAAATTTCAAATTGATATAGTTATTTCCGATCACCGATATGGTTTTTTTTCGAAAGTAAAACCGAGTATTTTCATTACGCATCAATTGCATTTACCTTTGAAATGGTTTCAAAAACCGATGCAATATATGCACCAAAAGCTGATTTATAATTTCACTTCAATTTGGGTTTTAGATGATGAAAACAGTTCTTTGGCAGGAAATTTAAGCAAAAGAATCAAGCACAAAGATTTACACTATATTGGTTGGAAATCTCGCTTTCAATTGCCTGCGGATGAAACTAAAATTTGTGACAATTTATACCTTGTCAGCGGACCTTTGCCTTATTCGCAGGATTTTTTGAATCAATGTATCGAAATGGCAAAAATGGAATCGGGAAATAATGTTTGCATTTATCCAAATGGACTGGTGATTGCGCCAAATTTGCCTGATAATTTGTTGTGTTTGTCATCCATTAATTGGAAGTTGATGGATGAATATATCCGTGGGGCTAAATTTATCATTTCTCGATCTGGTTATTCTACCCTTATGGATTTAAAAGTTTTGGAAATTAAAAGCACTTTAATTCCAACTCCCGGACAAACTGAACAAGTGTATTTAGTTCATCTTCATTGTGCTAAAAAGTATAATTAATTAATTAGGTATAAATCAATTAGTTAGTTTAATTTTTTAATTCATAATCAATTAATTATTAACAGTTTAAGGTTTGTATTAAGTTATCGTTAATTATTAAAAGTATTGTTTTTTTCCAATCCAAATGGCGTAATTTTGTGACACCGAAAAGATAATATCCTGTTGCTAACTTCTTTTGGCAAACTGTCTTTTTTGGAAAAACATTTTATGCTTTGTCATGAATTTTAGATTATCAAAAAAAATAATTAATTCCTACCGAAATTTTATATTTACAATTTGTGCTGTATTTTTTGTGAATGTGGGGTTTGGTCAGATTTTATGGGGAAATACTGGTGCTTCTACCGCTTGGTACACTGCTGCAAATTGGTCGCCAAGTACGGCTTCAAGTGCATGGACAACATTAAGTATCGCTCAGTTTGCAAACGCTGGAACAGCTACAACTGCTGGAATTAATATGGGGACTACCAGTTTATCGATAGGTGCCATTGAAGTTACTTCTGCGAGGACAAGGATTTTGACAATTGGAAATTCTTCCGCAACAGTGGGTTCTATAACTTTAACTGGAACAAATATTAACAGTTTACCAAACGTGGTGGTCCGAAATAATTGTGCATTTCCACTAACTTTGCAAAATAATGAAACGGGAAGTGGTAAAACAATGAATATTGTTTTAGTTGGAACTAACAATGTTTTTCAAATTGATGCCGCTGGAGGTATTAATGTTAGCAGCGTCATTAGCGGCAGTTCACAGAACTTAGTTAAAGGTGGGACAGGCGCAGGAGTTTTAACTTTAAGTGGAGCAAATACTTATTCTGGTCGAACAAGGATTGATGCAGGTACTTTAAGTTTTAGTACAATCGCTAACGGTGGTTCAAACAGTAATATTGGCGCATCCTCTAATGCGGCTGGCAATTTGGTTTTAGGCGGGGGTACTTTACTGTATACTGGTGCCAATGCTTCTACAGATAGAAATTTTACCTTAACAGCAGCAACTACAAGTACAATCAATACAACTAATACACTTACAATATCTGGAGGTGCAGCCTCAACAACTGGAGCATTAACCAAAACTGGTGCTGGTGGTCTAACTTTAACAGGTACTAATTTATATACAGGTTTAACCACTGTTTCAGCTGGAAACTTGACACTTAATAATGCTGGAGGGGGAACAATTCCTTCTACTAATGATGTAACTGTTACTGGCGGTGTATTTAGAGTGTCTTCAAATCAAACAATTAATAATTTAACTGTTTCTTCTGGTGCAACTATAATTGTTGATGCAGGTGTAACTTTAACAATCAATGGCACTTATTCAGTTTCTCAATCTAATAGCGGTGGTGGTTCAGGGACAATTGCAATGGGTGCAAGTTCAACCTTAGTTATTAATCAGGGAGGTTGGCCCGGCAATACAAACGCTTTTACTTACGATGCTTCGGCAACTCTTCGATTTGCTAATTCATCTGGTTCTTACGGAGTTGGTTCTGGTGATACTTGGTGGCCTTCTTCAAGTGGTCCTGCAAACGTAAACGTTTCAGGTGCAGGTGGTATGACATTGAATGTATCAAGGACAATTCCTTCAGGTGGTTTAATGCAAACTTCATCAACAACTGCTATTTCTGCAGGTGTAACCTTAACAATGAATGGTACTTTCCAAATAAATCAAGGAGGTTGGGGAGGTAATACAGGTACTTATTCTTATGGTGCTAATACAGGTACTTTAGTTTTTAACAATACAAGCGGTTCTTATGGGGTTAACAGCACTGATACTTGGTGGCCAACTTCTAATGGTCCATACAATGTAACTGTGCAAGGTGGTGGTGGCATCACTATGAATGTTGCCCGCAATGTTCCAACCACTGGTACAACCGGTACTTTCCTACTAGTAATAGGTATAAATGCAGTGCAGGGTTCAGCCTTAACCTTAAACGGAAATATACAAATTAATGGAGGTAACTTTCAAACCACACCTACTTATGGTTCTTCATCTTCACTAATATATAATACTGGTGGTACATACGGAATTTCAAATGAATGGACGGGAAATAGCACGACTACTGGTAGTGGGGTTCCCAATAATGTAACTATTCAAAATTCGACCACCTTAACCTTTCCTACTACTAATAGAGGTTGTACTGGTGCGTTTAATGTTTCTTCAGGTGGTGCAACTTTAAATGCAACAAGTGGAGATTTATATGTAGCTGGCAACTTTACTATGAACGGAATATTTACACATAATACGAGAGCAGTATTCTTAAACGGAACCAATCAAACAGTTTCAGGTAGTAATTTAAACACCAGCGGATCTTCTAATTGTTTCGATTATTTGATTGTACAAAACGGAACCAATGCTACCTTAAGTGCAAACGTTACAGTAAGAACAGGTTTAACCTTTACATCAGGAAAAATAACTTTAAGCACTTTCGATTTAAGTTTAGGAACAGCAACTATCACTACACCTGCTTCGAGTAGTTATGTGGTTACGAACAGCACAGGTCGATTAAAGAGAACAGTTACTTCATCTGCGGTTTTATTTCCCGTTGGAAATTCTGCCTACAATCCTATCACCCTGACCAACAGCGGCACATCAGATACTTATGGTATTATCGTCTTAGACGGGACTGTACCTAACGCATTAGATGCTACCAAGGCAGTAAACAGGTATTGGGCCGTGACAGAAGATACGGATGGAGGTGGAAACTTAGCCGTAACAGCCCAATTCAACACCGCCGATGGAGCAGGAGCAAGCTATCAAACCACTACTAATCCGCAGTTCATTGGCTTATATCCCAACGCATCGCCATGGGTTCAACAATCTAGTGGAGCTGCTGCCAGTGGCTCTAATCCATACACAGTTTCAGCTTCCGGCTTTACCAATACATTACCTATCAGCGGATCAACGTATTATTTTGCTGTTGGTAATATTGGTGCATTTTTTGCGCCACCAACTATAACTTCTTTCGCTGTTGCATCACCAGGTTCAAATACCTCAGGCTATGTGGGAAATACAATTACGGTAACAGGGACTGGTTTCTTATCAAGCGGTATGACCGTAAAAATTGGTGGTAGTGCCGGAACTACTGTTTCTTACAGCTTTACTAACAGCACAACCATTACCATTACAGCAATTAATTTAGGCGGTACAATATATATAGATAACGGTACAGCACCTGCGGCAACTAGCAGTGTATCATACACCAATTTAGGCTTTATTACCGCAACAGGAGCTACCAATTGGAATACAGCAGCTTCATGGTTAGGTGGAGCTGTACCAGAGGCAAGTTCAAATGTGACGATAGCGCACGGCTTAAGTGTTGCTGCTGCGTTTACCAATACACCAATTACTTCTATTTCAGTTAACACTGGCGGAACCTTACAACTCAATGCAGCCAATAACATTCCCGATGCCAGCACCATGATTCTGGGTGGAGGTACTTTCACTACCGGCTCATCAGCGGGCTTTGAAGAAACTTTGGGAACTTTAACATTGTCGGCCAATTCGACTATTAACCTTGGTACTGGTGTTCATACTTTAACTTTTCCAGCAAGCAGTGCTATAAGTTGGACACCTAATGCCCTGTTATATGTTACTGGCTGGTCTGGCAGTTATAATGGAACTGCAGGAACAGGGGGTAAATTATTTGTGGGTAGTTCAGCTACTGGTTTGTCAGCTTCTCAAGTTCAACAAATCTTATTTTTTAATGGGACTAATTATTTCACATCTACCCAGTTATCAACAGGTGAAGTAGTACCAAGCGCGGTTATTGCTATGTTTTGGAACGGAGCAGGGACATGGTCATCAGCTAACACTTGGAGTAATGTGAGTGGTGGTCCATATAACAAAACTTGGATTAGTGGTAGAGCAGCAATTTTCAATGTGGCTTCAAGCACAATTACACTTTCTGCATCAACCAACGTTGGTAGTATTGTAGCTCTTGAAGACGTTTCCTTATCTTGGTCAACAAGTTTTGGCATTGGCGCTGCAGGAGGTGGCATCGCTCCAATTTATGTAGCAACAGGGAAAACATTTTCCGTTCCAGGAGGCGCTAGTTTCTCCACCGCAGCTGGTAGTGGAATTATAAAAAACGGTAATGGAATTATAAGCAGTGCAAGTGGTTTTTATAATAGCTTACCCGCAGGAGTTACTTTAAATGCAGGAGTACTTGCTTGGACTGGAACTAATGGTTTCGGAAATGGGTCTTTAACAGTAAATGGTGGTGCATTATCTGCACCTCTTGGGTCAGCTAGCCCTATTACTGGATCAATCGTAGTAAATTCTGATTTTTTACTAGGCGAGGCATCAAATTTAACTTTTAGCGCAACAGTAAATCTAGGCGCCTCTTCCAAAACAATTACCTTAGGTAATGCTGGTACCAATACATTTAATGGGATAATCAGCGGCTCAAGTACAGCCGGTCTAACCTTAGCTGCAACTGCCGCAGGTACTTTAGCTATAAGTGGTGCCAATACTTATCCTGGTGCTACTACTATAAATGGAGGAACGCTATCTTGCACAGGTGTAAATACCTTACCATCCACTACTGATGTAACGCTTGCCAATACTGCTGGTGCAAACCTTACGTTGGGTTCAAATAGCCAAACCATCAAATCATTAGCGGGAGGTGGCACTGCAGGTGGTAATGTAAGTCTTACAAGTTCAGCTGTGCTTACCATCAATGGAACAACAAATTCTACCTACTCTGGTGTTCTTTCAGGTATAGGTGCTTTGGTAAAAAGCGGTACTGGTATTTTAACTCTGGCAAATGCAGCCAATACATTTACCCTTTCTACTACAATTAACAGTACAAGTGAAATAAGACTTAACCCAGTTGCCAATGCTACATATGCATCTCAAATAATTTTAAACGGAGGTAAATTAACTACAACAGGTATCACCGCTACAAGAACCTGGACAAATTCAAAAACTTTAAATTTAAATGCCAATTCAACCATAGATTTGGCCTCGGGCACAGCCCATACCATTTCCTTTGCAGCAAGTAATTTAGTTACTTGGGCAGGTAATACACTCACCATTAATAACTGGACGGGTACTGCATTATCAGGACCCGGCACAGGAGGTAGGATTTTTGTCGGTACCACCAATACAGGTTTAACCGCTGCTCAATTAGCAAAAATTACCTTTACCGGTTACGGTGCCGGCGCCACTATATTAAGTTCAGGTGAAGTGGTTCCTACTTCATTACTTACACCTCCTACTATTTCTTCTTTTACATCAACTTCTGGATATAGCGGTTCAAGTATCGTAATCACAGGAACTAATTTCACTGGAGCAACTGCAGTTTCTTTTGGTGGAACAGCCGCGGCTTCTTTCACAGTAAATAGTGCTACACAAATTACTGCAGTTGTAGGCACCGGCGGTGCAAGTGGTAGTGTTTCTGTCACTACTCCTTCAGGCTCAGTTTCTTTAGCAGGTTTTACCTATTTAGGTTTCATAACGACTTCAGGAGCAACCAACTGGAATATTGGGGCTTCTTGGTTAGGAGGCGTAGTGCCTACAGCAAATAGTGTTGTTACTATAGCACACAATATTAGCATTGCAGCAGCGTTTACCAACACCCCAATTGCTTCTGTCACTGTAAATACAGGAATAACTGCTACAGCCAATGCAACGGTTGCAATGGGTACAGTTACCAATGCTATCACAACTGTCGGAACTGGAGTGTTTAACTTTACAGGTGCAGCAGGCTCTATAATAGCAGGAAGTTTTGTAAACGGTGGAACATTAAGTTGGAGTGCAGCCGCTAACCTAAATATTAGTGCAGGTGGAACACTTACTAACAATGGAACTTTTTCAAGAGGTACAGGTACAGTGACCATTGTAAATGCAGCTACTATAAATGGTACAAATGCAATCACTTTTAACAATTTAACAATAACAACAGGTACAACCACCTTAACTACCGTTCCTACTATTGATGGAACTTTACAATTAAACGGAGGAAGCGTAAGTGCTGCACCAATTTATACAGCAAATTCAACCCTTTACTATAATCTTGCTTATAATCGTTTTAGCGAATGGAATGCGACTGGTGTGGGTACTATAGGAACAACAGCTGGTTATCCAAATAATGTAACAATAAACGCAGGAACATTTGATATAGTAAACGGTTCAAATTCAGCACGCGCATTGAACGGAACTTTAACTGTTAATACGGGAGCTACTTTTAATCTAAATGCAATAAATGCGGCTTTAACTATTGGAGGTGGTCTAACTACAGTTGGAACTGGCGCATTCAATATGGGAACTACAAACACTTCTGTAACAGTTGCTGGCGCAGTTAATAATGGAGGAAGTCTTGCTTTATCATCTATTTTAGGTGGGGATATTTATGTTGCAGGTAATTTTACCAACAACGGAACATTCACACACAACACACGTGCACTATTCTTAAACGGAACCGCACAAACACTTGGAGGGTCAAACGTGAATGGAAGTGGAACAACTAACTGTTTTTCTTATTTACTATTACAAAATGGCACAAATGTTACCTTAGCCGCTCCGACAGCAGTAACAAATACCTTAACACTTGCTTCAGGAAAAATCACCTTATCAACCTTTGATTTGAATATGGGAGCATCTACTATTTCCAATGCTTCTTCATCAAACTATATAGTTACAAATGGCACGGGACAATTGAAAAGAACGGTGGCATCATCTGTTTTATTCCCGGTTGGAAATAGTGCTTATGATCCAATAACACTAAATAATTCCGGCACATCTGATACTTATGGAGTAGTAGTCGTTGAAGGCGCTGTTGCAGCTGCAAATGCCCCAACCTATACTATCAATAGAAGATGGCAGGTAACTGAAGCCGTTTCTGGTAATAGTAATATGTCGGTAACCGCTCAATATAATGCCGGAGAGCAAAATTCGAACTACAATAGTGGAACTAGTGACTATCTTGGATTCTATAATGGTAGCTCATGGACGCAACAAGCAGCTACTCGTTCGGGAAGTAATCCATTCACAATTGCAAGTAACACCAACTTTAACTTAACAGCAGCAAATCTAACTACAGGAACCCAGTACTTTGCTATTGGTAGAGATCTAGCATTCTTCGCTCCGACAATCACTGCCACAGCAACCCTTTCAGCATTCACCACAATTTATGGAACGGCGTCATCCGCTCAATCATTTACAGTTTCAGGTTCTGCTTTAACAACTGATATTTCTGTTGGAGCGGTTACTGGTTTTGAGTATTCAATCGATGGTGGTTTAACATGGGGTGCAACTAGAACAATTATCCAATCCGGCGGCACTGCCAGTGCAACTCTTCTTGTTAGACTTGCAGCCATTGCCACAGTAGGCGGAAATTACAATAGTCAAAATATTGTTTTATCTAGCACGGGCGCTAATTCAGTAAATATTTCCACTGCTGCATCCGGAAATACGGTCTCACAAAAAGCTTTAACCATTAGCGGTCTCACTGCAAACGACAAAGTATATGATGCCACAACTGCCGCAAGTATAACGGGCACAGCTGCTTATTCTGGTTTAGCAAATGGAGAAAGTTTTTCAATTGTGGGAGCACCAACATGGATATTTGCAACAAAAACGGTCGGTATCGCTAAAACGATAAATCAAACAGGTTTATACTCTGCTCCCTCAGGAAATTATTCTATAACACAACCAACTTTTACAGCAAACATTACTGCTGCTCCGCTTACAATCACTGGAGCTACAGCTTCAAATAAAGTATATGATGGAACAACTACCGCTGCAATCTCTGGAGGAACATTAAGTGGAGTTTTGCTAAGTGATGTTGTATCTCTTTCTCAATCTGGTGCTTTTTCCGCTGTAAATGTGGCGAATGGAATAGGTGTTACATCAACTTCTACCTTGGGTGGTGCTGACGCAGGAAATTATAGCCTAACACAGCCAATAGGGTTGACAGGAAATATTACACAAGCCCCATTAACAGCTACGGCAGATAACAAAACAAAAAATCAAGGCGCAGCCAATCCAACTTTAACTGTTAGCTATTCAGGGTTTGTAAATTCTGAAACAGTAGCCGCAATTACGGCACCTTCTATAAGCACGACAGCCGTAACCGGTTCTCCTGCTGGAACCTATCCTATAAGCCTTTCTGGAGGTTCAGCAACAAATTATAGCTTCACATTAGTAAATGGAACTCTAACAGTTAATCCCTCAGTTTGGGAAGATTTTGAAACGGGAAGTAATATTACAAGTTACGGTGGAAGTGGAACTTTTACTGCAGGCAATTGGATTTTAGTAGACGCTTTACGTACTAGCAGTGATGCCAATGATAAGAAAAATGGGACTAGATCAGTAAGAATCAGAAATTCGGGAAGTTTATCAATGAATTTTGATTTAACAACAGGTTTAGGAACAGTAAATGTTTTGCATGCTGCTTATGGCACAGATGCATTGACCTGTACTTGGAAATTGGAAGCGTCAACAGATGGTGGAGTTTCATGGACAGCTTATGTAAGTTCAACAATTACATCTTCATCAAGTACACTGACAAATCAATCTTTCACTGTCAATTTATCTGGTAACGTTCGATTTAGATTTGTGAAATTAACAGGTTCAACAAGAATTAACTTTGATGATATTTATGTAACTCCATTCAATGGTCCAGAAATCAACTTGCAAGGGAATTCAACAAGCATCGCTTCAGGAGACGCAACGCCAGCAACAGGAGATCACACTGATTTTGGAAGCACCGCAGTTGCAGGAGGAACAGTCGCAAGAACGTTCACAATACAAAATACAGGTACGGGCGCTTTAAATTTGACAGGAAGTTCGCCCTTCGTAGCCATTTCGGGAACAAATGCAGGAGATTTTTCAATCACTGCGACTCCATCTTCCTCGATTGCAGCAAGTTCAAGTACAACTTTTGAAGTAACATTCGATCCGTCTGCAGTGGGCGCTCGCACAGCTACTTTAACGATTGCAAATGACGATTCAAATGAAGGAACTTATACTTTTGCCATTCAAGGAACTGGTCTAAATTCTAATACTTCTGATATCGTTGTGGAGTCAGGATTTGCGTATAACAGTAACATCAACTACGCTGCTTACCAATCAGCAACGATCTCAACCACTGCAAATGGAATTGCCGCAATGGGAATTACCATCAGAGACGGTGGAGGAAGTTCAGATGCAGATGCATTGGGCACAGAATTGAATTCGATTTCGTTTACAGTTGCAAACATTGCTAATATTCGTTCAGCTGCTTTGTTTCAAGGTTCAACTTTGATAAATAATTCGCCGTCAATTGTTAGCGGAAATATTTCTTTCTCAGGTTTAAGTGGGGCGAATGTCGCAGCAAACGACAATGGTTCAAAAACCTTGACTTTGTATATTACATTTTTGAGCACAGTTACTGACAATGCGCAATTGCAGTTTACAGTGAATAGTGCCACATCAAATATTACTGGTTCTTCTTTTGCAGCAGCCAATGCAGGCGGAGCAATTTCTAGTATAACTGGCGATAGAAATAGAATTGTAGTTGTTGCAACAAAATTAATTTTTGTGCAACAACCGCCAAGCAGTACTTCCCTGAATATTGCAATGAGTACATCTCCCTCTGTTGCGGCTGTAGATGCTTTAAACAATACAGATTTAGATTACACATCAAGTATTTCGTTGTCTTCAACAGGAACCATGACAGGTTCACCTATAGCTATTGCCCCAGCAAGCGGACTTTCTACTTTTTCAGTCGTTCATACAGTTGCAGGAACGGGATTTTTCTTGAGCGCAACAAGTGGTTCGTTAACCGCAACTGGAAATAGTGCGGATTTTTCAATTACCACATTTGTAAACTTTTCAGGAGATTTTCGTCCTCGCTATGCTACTGATTTATCTTATAATGGAGATTGGGAATATTACAATGGCTCCAGTTGGGGAGCAGTACCAGATGGAAAAGCACCACAGAATACCACTACAACTATTGGAAGAATCATTGTTAGTGATTATGTTACTGGCGGATCAAGTTCAACTAAGTTGTACAACGCAGATATAATTGTACTTGAGGGAGGCGAATTAGTGATTAATGATGACAACGCATCACCAACGCAATTTATTGGAAACTCAAAGAAACTCGAAGTTTTAAGCGCTGGTATTTTGACTATTGAAGGCGATATAAATATTCCAGCAACCGGTAATTTGATCGTTAGGGACGGAGGCTTAATGGTTATAAACCAACCAACAATGGTAAATAATCATGCAATGTGGAGTGGAATCGAATTATTTGAAGGTGGTTCAACTGTAAAAATAACTGATTGGAATTTCGGTTCATCTTCAACAACAGCAAGTTTGAATAATGTTTCAACAGCGCTTGCAGTGAATGCAAATGGGTGGAAATTTGGAAATTTGATTCTAGATGTCAACACAGGCATCAACAATTGGCAGATTATAGGTGGTCCAATAGGCATCGTCAATTTATGTGAAAATGATTTTACGGTGTCTAATGCAAGTACCACAGGATATATAACTGGAGCAACCAATCAGACAGGAACCAATGGTTTTATTGTCAATGGAAACATGGCGATTTACAATGGTAATTTTGCTTTTGGCAGTTCATATACAGCTAGTGCTTTTAATCATCAGTTTACAATCAATGGAAATTTTAATTGCTCTAGCAATGATGCTTTAAAAATTCATTTGAATGGAGCCAATACGCCACTAGATTTGAGCGGAAATGTTACCTTCAAGGGCAACGTGAATATCGCAAGTTCAGTTACATCTTTTTCAAATGATGGCGGTTCACCGACTCTTAATACGAGAATGGCAGTAAATTATAACGGTGGAACACTAGCAACGCCAAACACTGTAAGTATTGTTCCACCGGCAGTTGCAATTCCAATGAATATTGTGAATGGTGCATTTATTAAAATTGCGAATCAAGATATAATCCTAAATAGTGTTACCAGTTTTATAAGTGAATTTGTGGTAGCATCTGGAGCATATTTGCATTTCGGTTGGGATGGTTCAGGAAATGCTTTAGCTGTAAAAAGAATTACTTCCGCTACAGCAGGAACAAATAGATTTATTACACAATCTAATTCTACCTTGGTAATTACATCACCCAATGGAATTCAAAAAGCTTCAGCAACTTTAGGAAATGTTCAGCTAGACCAATCCACCAAAACATTCAATCAAACCGCAATATTTTGGTATGTAGGAAAAGTAAATCAAGTGACAGGAGATGGATTGACTTCCGCAGCAACAGGAAAAGTAGTCTATGTAAATTTGCTCGATAATACTTTGACGCTGACATTGTCTAACAACATCGGAATTACCAATTCTACCTTGGTTGATGCTTTGGGAGGAAAATTGGAAATTCAAAAAGGAATTGTGATTGGAACAGCAGGTGCAGATTTTTATTCAGATGGAAGATTGGTAATGTCTGACGGAGAGTATAGAATTTCAACTATTACAACAACGCCTTTGAACAACTATTTACCTCAACTGGCTGGTTATTCTAATTACTCCTTGACTGGTGGAACAATTCACCTGAACGGTAACAATGCAATGCAAATTTTGTCCGGAACGCCAACTTATTACAAATTGGCATTCAGTGGAGTAAATACTTTGGGAATCGATTACAAAGGATTTAGTGCTGCAACAACCGTAACCAATAATGTCATTATTTCAGGAACTCCCGTGGTTGATGCAGAAAATAATTCATTTAGTGGCGATGCAGGTTTAATTATGTCCGGCGGAAGATTAAGAATGGCGAAGTTGAACGAAACATTGCCACAATTATCGGGCGTCAATAATCCTTATGTGTTGACAGGTGGAACGATTGAATTGTATGGAGCAAGTGCTGCACAAACGCATAGCATCCGAGGGACTTACAATAGTTCAAACGTATCGTATTTCAACGTTGAATTGAACGCGACAGGCGCAAATGTGACCACCAAAAATATAGGTGCATCAGCAAGTTTTGCGCTAACTGGAACATTAAATGTGAATTCTCCAGCCGTTTTTCAATTGGATGCAAATGATGTTGTAAGCGGATCTGGAACATTCAATGTAAATGCAGGTTCTACTTTGAAATATGGAAATGCAAATGGAATCACATTAGCTAACGCTGCAGGAAATGTGCAGACAACGACAAGATCATTTTTATCGACTGCAAGTTATGGTTTTGTGGGAACAACCGCACAAAATTCAGGGGATGGTTTGCCTGCAACGATTGAAAATCTATATGTTCAACGTGGAAATTCAAATGCGATTACCACTTTGACAAATTCATTGATTGTGAACAACACCTTGAAAATGGTTCAAGGACATTTGAACACAGTAGCCAATACCTTAGAATTAGGAAATTCGACCACGCAATTGGGAACATTGGAATATACCACGGGCTATGTTTTGGGTAAAATGAAACGTTGGTTTAATGCCACCAATTCAGGAAATTCATCAGGTTTATTCCCCATTGGATTGGATGATAGCGGGTTAAAAAATCGTTTTGCCAAAGTAGAATATACATCCGCAGCAACGGCTGGTGGACATTTAACGGTTCAATTTGTGAGCACAGCTATGGGCTTGACAGGATTGCCAATTGTTTCTACAAATACAGGTGGTTTTGGATTCAATGTCACTTCAACTGAAAACCAAGGATATTGGCAAATTGACAATGAATCAGGCAAATTGACCGATGGTGAATATACGATTTCTATTACAGGCGAAGGTTTTACGACTGTTAGTAGTTTGACTGGAATTACTCTGTTAAAAAGAGTAGGGGCAGGCGATTGGACAGCGCCAGGCACACATTTAGCTGCGTCAGGTTCAACGGCTGTTCCAACGGTTTCTCGTTCTAGCGTTACAGGTTGGTCGAATTTTGGTTTTGGCGGAAATTCAGCAAATCCATTGCCAGTTGAATTGATTGATTTTTCTGCTTTCTGCGACGATAAAATAAGTCATGTTACTTGGTCAACCGCATCAGAAAAAAATTCAGACTATTTCGAAGTTGAAGTTTCTACAGATTTGGTTTCCTGGTCAGAAGTTGCACAAGTGAATGCTGCAGGAAATTCAACTTCTAAAAGAGAATATTCGATTGCCGACAACCTTTCAAGAGACTTAAGATATTACCGTTTGGTTCAAGTAGATTTCGACGGAAAACAAAGAATTTACGATCCAATCAGTTTGAATTGTGGCGGTTCAGAATCCGTTTTCTTGATTTATCCAAATCCAACAAGCGGTGACTTTGTGGTGTCGATTCAAAACGAAAAACTTTCAGGTGAAATTGCTGTGACCTTGAACACTGCAGATGGAAAATTGATCTCTACCAAAACGAGCCAAGCAATTACGGGTGTGCAATCGATTTATTTTGAAAATAACCAATTGCCTGCGGGTATTTATTTTGTCAGAATAATTGATAAAACAGGAAATGAACTTGTTGGGAAGATGGTCGTGAGGTAATTTTAAATTAATAAAAAAAACTGTGTAAACTGATTTACACAGTTTTTTTTCTTGGCTGAGAACCTATATTTGCTCTAGCGCTTGCGCAATATCCGCAATAATATCGCCGTGAAATTCAACTCCAACGGAAACGCGCACCAATTTTTCTGTAATGTGCATCGCTTGTTTGTCAGCAATTGGAACATCAGCGTGAGTCATCGTTTGTGGATGCTCAGCCAAACTTTCTGTTCCACCCAAACTGACTGCCAATTTGATTAATTTCAAGTTGTCTAAAAATGCAAATGCTTCTTTTTCGCCACCTTTTACATCAAAAGCAATCATCGCACCTGCTGATAAATATTGTTTGTGGTAAATCGCTTTCTCCACATCTGTTCCTACATCGTCAATGAATCCCAAGAAATAAACTTTTTCCACTTTCGGATGATGGCGCAAATAGTTGGCAACTTCCACAGCATTTGTCGCTTGTTGATCCATGCGGACTTTCAATGTTTCTAAGCTACGCATCAATAACCAACCTGTCCAAGGTCCAGCCATGTTTCCAAGGAAAGTTCTCAATCCTTTTATTCTGCTCATCAAGGCTTTTGAACCCAAGCAAGCGCCCGCGATAACGTCAGAATGTCCACCAATATATTTGGTTGCAGAATATAAAACCAAATCAGCGCCGTGTTTCAATGGATGTTGCCAAATTGGTCCCATGTAAGTGTTGTCAACGGATAAAATAATTTCGCGATCTGGCTGTGCAAAATATTGTTTGATTTCGGCGCACATTTCAATATCAATTAGCGCATTGGTTGGATTTGCAGGCGTTTCGATGTGAATCATTGCCAGTCGATGTCCCAAACCACTCGCTTCAATTTTTGCGATGATTTCCTCTTTCGATTCTGTTGCTAAAAATCCGATGGATTGAATCTGCATTTTTTTCAAAAAGTGATTGATGAAATGATCTGTTCCACCGTAAACAGGTCGAGAATACAACAACAAATCACCAGGTGACATGAATTCCATCATCGCAGTTGAAATGGCAGACATTCCGCTTTCGAAAACAGCACAATCTTCCGCTTTGTCCCACAAACAAAGGCGATTTTCTAATATTTCTAAATCAGGATTGTTCAAACGGCTGTAAATCAATCCCATTTCTTCGTTTTCTCCTTGCTCTCTCAAACCGTAAGCAACTTCAAAGAAATTTTTTCCTTCCTGGGCAGTTTGAAAAACAAATGTCGAAGTTTGAAAAATCGGACATTTCAAAGCTCCTTCAGACAAAGCAGGTTTGTAGCCATAACTCATCATTAAACTTTCGGGGCGCATATTTTTATAATCCATAGCATTGTCTTTAAATATGAAACAATGTAGAAAATAAATCTATTCAACATTTAATAAAAGAAAATAGAACTTTATATTTGAATTAAAAAAGATTATTTATCTTTGAAATTCAATTTTTGATGATGGAAAAAGAAATTTATTCGCCAGAATATCAATTAGACCAAATTGATGAACAGATTTTGGCAATGTTGGTGGAAAATGCAAAATTGGGTTCAAAGGAAATTGCCGCTCAAGTTGGTTTAACAATAACACCAACATACGAGCGCATTCGTCGTTTGGAAAAGCGTGGTTTTATCAAAAGTTACAAAGCAGTTTTGGATAAAAAGAAGTTAGGTAAAAATCTGACAGTTTTATGCAACGTTCAACTTAAATCACACGCAGCAGAGTTGTTGGAATCTTTTGAATCACAAGTTATTGAATTAAAGGAAGTGACAAATTGTTACCATATTGCTGGTAATTTTGATTATCTGTTAATCATCGAAATTGAAGATATGGATGTTTATGCACAATTTTTGAAAGGCAAATTGGCATCGATTCCTCATATCGCCACCGTTCAAAGTTCATTTGTGATGCGTGCTTTAAAGGAAACTGGTTTTTAACTTGGATTGAAGCAAATTATTTTGAACTGATTAAAATTATATTTGGTTATGTTTCAAAGACATTTGAATCAATGCTTGGATAAATAGTGAACGATACTTCCAAATAAACCAACTTATTTGTAAATTAGACGTCTATATTTAACTAGAAAATTAAAGTCTTTTCATTTGAAAAAAAGCATTCTTCTTTCTCTCCTTACGTTGCTCTTTTTTTTGGAAGCTTTCTCTCAAGTAATTGATCCTTTTAGTATCCGTTATCAAAATCAGCAAAAAGGAGGTATTACAATGCTTGCAAATGTTTCTGTAAGTTGCACAAATTGTAATGTTGCAATAGCGGAAGTACCACCTTCTGGGGTCAGCACAAACAATGAATATACAATGTCTTATGTAGATATTGACAACAATCCAAGCACTTTCATGTCGTCAAGTGACAGTTTAAATCTTTCAGATTGCAGTGAGATTTTATGGGCAGGTTTGTATTGGACAGCCAGATTAAGTACTAACGGAACTCCCGGGGCGACAACCAATTACACCTCTCGAAATCAAATCAAATTGAAAGTCAACAATGGCGCTTATCAATCAATGACTGCAGATGAATTATTAGACAATTCGACCGGTCATCAAACTTACCACTGTTTTAAAAATATAACATCGATAGTTCAAAACAATGGGCCGAAAGCCAGATATACGGTAGCAGATTTAGTTACACGAACAGGTATTTCAGCAGTTTATGGTGGTTGGACAATCGTGGTAGTTTACGGTGATGTGTATCAATCGATGCGAAATTTGACCGTTTTCGATGGTTTGGCAAATGTAAGTACAGGAAATACAGTAACAATTCCAATCACAGGTTTTGTGACGCCACTTGTGGGCCCTGTTGCTTTTGAATTGGGCGTTGTTTCTCACGATGGGGATCGTGGTCAAACCGGAGATCAATTATTATTCAATGGCGCAGGAAATTACGTAAATGTCTCTGATGCAGCGCACAATCTCAATGATGTTTTCAATAGTTCAATTGCCTACGATGGAGTTTTAACTCCTTTTAGAAATCCTATTTTGAACAATACTTTGGGACACGATGCCAGCATTTTTGTGCCAAATAATACTACTTTGAATTACATTGGAAACAATACAAGTTCTGCCAATATTCAAATCACTACTGGGGGAGAAACCATTTTAACGTCAGTTGTAACATCCGTTATCGATGTTTTTGAGCCTGACTTGCGCGCCACTGTTTACATTTCCGATTTAAACGGAGGTCAAGTAAATCCTGGAGACCAATTGGAATATACGGTCGTTGGAAAAAACATCGGTTCTGACATTTCGCTTGGCACTTTCATCACTGATACGCTTGATCCAAGAACGATTTATGTACCGAATTCTTTGAGCATCACCTACGGACCAAATCTCGGTTCCAAGACCGATGTTTTTTTGGATGATCAAGCGGAATATGACCCTGTGAATCGCGTTGTCAAGGCTAGAATTGGAAATGGAGCAAATGGCGTTTCAGGAGGTGCTGTTGCCAATTCACCAACTGGTGCTGATAGCACAGTACTAAAGTTTCGCGTCACTGTAATTGATGATTGTTTGATGTTTCAATGCGACCAAACACTTGAAAATAGGGCATATATTTTTGGAACTGGAAATATTTCAGGAAATAGCTACAATAACAATGGTTTGTCAGATTTATATGATGCCTTGGGCTGCCCCGTTACTGCCTCTGATATTCTTTCTGTAAATATTACAGGTTGTCCAATACTAGCAGTAACCTATAATAGCCCAATTTGTGTGGGTGAAACGATTCAATTTTCATTTCCGGAATCGACAACTGCCAATTATGCTTGGACAGGGCCGAATGGGTTTTCTTCATCGATTTACAATCCTTCCATTTTCAATGCGGTGCTCGCCAGTCAGGGAACATATAACGTTGCTGTTACTTTTGATGGATTAGATTGTATCATTGATACTTTTGCGTCTGTCGTAGTAAATATTCCGCCAACAATACAACTAAACTCAATTACCAATGTCAATTGCTACAATGGAAATACAGGAGCAATTTCAATTACAGCTGCTGGAAATGGTCCATTTACTTATGCTTGGTCAAATGGAAACATGACGGCAAACCCAACTGGATTAACCGCCGGAAGTTATACCGTGATTGTTACAAATTCACTTTCTTGCTCGGTTAGTCAGACTTTCAATGTTACTCAAAACACCCAATTGTCAGGTTCAATTCAAAATCAATCCAATTACAATGGATACAATATAAGTTGTTTTGAAAATGTTGCTGATGGTTCAACTTTGGTTTCTGTTTCAGGTGGTTCTCCAGGTTATACTTATTTGTGGAATAACGGCATGACAACTACATTGATTTCGGGACTTCAAAGTGGGACTTATTCAGTTTTGGTCACCGATAATTTAGGATGTACTTTGAATTTGTCAACAACGCTTACAAAACCACCTTTGCTAGAAGTTCAACTTTTAGAAACTGATGTTTTGTGTTTTGGTGAATCCAACGGAACTGTTACAACATCTCCTACAGGAGGCGTTGCACCATATTCTTACACGTGGAATAACGGTGCCACAGCACAAAATCTCACAGGATTGCCAATTGGTGCTTATTCTCTATCAATGCTGGATGCGAATAATTGTCCCGCAACTGCAACAACCATTATTTCGCAACCTGGAACTCCAATTCAAATCACTGAATCTCATTTAGATGTTTTGTGTTTTGGAAATTTAACTGGATCAATTGATGTTTCAGTGCTTGGAGGAACTTCTCCTTATACTTACAGTTGGTCGTCAGGACAAACAACGGAAGATTTAACAGCTGTAGGATTTGGTGTGCAGACAGTTATTGTTACTGATCAATTGGGTTGTCAGGAAGAACTTGATATCAATATTCAACAACCGACACAAGCGTTGACTATAATTGAAACACACACAGATGCCTTGTGTATCGGAGGTCAACAAGGAACCATAAATTTACAAGTTTCTGGCGGAACAATTCCCTATTTATATTCTTGGAACAATGGATCTAGCAATGAAGATCAAGCGAATTTATTGGCTGGAATTTATATTGCACAAGTAACGGACAATAATAATTGTCAGTCAAGTATCAATATTGAAATTCTCGATCCAAGTAATACAACAGAAATTTCAGAAACGCATATTGATGTGATTTGTTTTTCTGATGCGACAGGCGCTATTGATTTGTCGGTCACAGGAGGTTTGCCACCTTATGTTTTCGATTGGACAAACGGAGCAATTACACAGAACATTTTCAATCTTTCTGCAGGGAATTATGGCGTAAATGTGTTGGATTTGAATGGTTGCGGGGAATTTTTATCAGTAGTGATTACGCAGCCAAATACATTTGTTTCAGCCACGATTTCGCAAACAAATGTGCTGTGCAGTGGCTCAAATACAGGAACAATGCAAGTCATTCCTTTAAATGGTGTTCAACCTTATTCTTACCTCTGGAATAATGGAGAGACCAGCCCTTCTATTTCCAACTTGACGGCGGGCAATTATTCTGTAACAGTGACAGATTTTAACGGATGTAACTTTTCAATTTCATCTCAAATAACGCAACCTTCAAGTCCAGTTGTGATTGCAGAAACGATCTCGAGCGTTAGTTGTTTTGGCGGAAATAACGGCGGAATTCAAGTAGCTGTTGTTGGAGGAGTTCCGGGATATACTTACAGTTGGAGTACAGGCTCAACTTCAACATCAATTTCTTCTTTGGTTGCAGGAAATTATGATTTGACAGTCACCGATCAAAACAATTGTGTTTACAACGATAGTTATCTAGTTTCAGAACCATCGGTGCCACTTTTATTTAATTTCACAACGATTGACAATGTTTGTTTTGGAGGTTTATCTGGTTCAGCAACTGTTGCAATTTCTGGCGGAACAGCTCCTTATAATTCGCTTTGGGACAATGCGGTAATTGGAATAAATTATGCCAATTTATCCGCTGGGATTTATTCATTTCAAGCAACAGATGCAAACAATTGCATGCTTTCAGAATCGATTGAAATTATTGAACCAACGCAAATTAACATAATTGATTCAATGGTTTCATATGTGAGTTGTTATGCTTATTCGGACGGAACGATTAATTTCTCAACTATCGGAGGAACTGCTCCTTATACTTATTTGTGGAGCTCAGGTCAAACTTCAGAAGACATATTGAATTTAACAGCCGGAATTTATTCTGTAACAATTACAGATGCCAATAATTGTCAACGAATTTTTACCTTTGAAGTGCTTCAACCAGGCTTTTTACAAGCCACTTCGACGATTGATGAACCAAGCTGTTTTGGTTATGCCGACGGAACAATTTTCACTTCTGTTACCGGCGGAACTGCACCTTTCAGCTATCTTTGGAACAATGGAGTGACAGTCGCCAATAACGCAAATATTGCTGCTGGAAATTATTCTGTTACAATAACTGACAACAACAATTGCACTTATCCTTTGAATACAGTTTTAACGCAGCCTTCACAAATCCAAGTTTCTTTTTTTGCCGATTTTTTGGTAGGTTGCGATCCTTTGGTGGTGAATTTGACGAACAATTCTCAAGAACAACTTACAAGCAGTTGGATTTTCGAGGATGGAACAGATGGTGTTGGAAACCAAATTCAACACATTTTTTCGGGCGAAGGTTGCTATGATGTTAATTTACAAGTTACCAACAGCGATGGCTGCAGCAACAATCTAACTTACAGCGATTTTATTTGTGTGCTGGAAACGCCTGATGCTGAGATTGGATTAAGTCCGAATTATATTGGAATTGCCAATCCAGAAGTTGAAATCACCAATCTAACAACTGGATCAGATTCCTACAGTTGGAGTTTTGGTGATGAATTGGTTTACAATTATTTCCAACCAGGAATTGTGACTTATCCGACCTATGTTTCAGATCAATATTATGTCTCGCTTATTGCCTATAACGACAATGGGTGCATAGATTCGACATTTCGAATTATCAATTTCGACAACAGTTTAGTTATTTATGTTCCCAATGTATTTACGCCAGATGGCGATGAATTTAACAATATTTTTAAACCGATTTTTGCTGCGCCAGTGACTTCCTACAATTTAAAAATTTACAATCGTTGGGGTGAAATTCTCTTTGAATCAAACGATATAGAAGTTGGCTGGGATGGAACTTACGATGGAACGCTGGTGCAAGATGGCGCTTATACTTGGGATATTTTAGTGACCACTTTTGAAACTAAAACTTACCGCAAACAAGGAACTGTGAGCATCTTGAAGTAAATAGAAAGCTTATTCGTTGATTTCAAAAATCAATTCAGAAATCACTTGCTCATCAAAATACTGTGCTGCAATTTCCTGTAATTCATTGGTGGTCAATTTGTCAATCGCGCTGTAAATCTCTTGTATCGAATCTATCTGGTTGAAAAGCAACAAACTTTTCCCTAAACCGAGCATAATTCCAGAATTACTATCCAATGAAAGCGCTAAATGTCCTTTCAATTGCTCTTTGGCTTTTTTGAGTTGAATAATTGATAACGCTTGTTCGCGTATGATTTTCAATTCTTTATAAACCAACTTTAAGGTTTTATCCAAGTACTTTTCGTCAGTTCCAAAGTAAATTGTCCAATAGCCAATGTCAGCGTATGGCGAATAATTTGCTTCAATATTGTAAGAATAACCGTACTTTTCTCGAATCGACAAAATCAATCGTGAATTCAGCGCTGGACCGCCTAAAACGTTGGTTAGTAAGGTCATTCCGCGGCGGGTTTCGTCGTTGTAGCCTGGCGCAATTCCACCAATTACGGCATGCGCTTGAAAATTGGCTTCTTTGGAACGGATTTTAAACTGTTCGTAACCTGCAAACGGTTTTGGTTGAACCATTTTTGCAGAATGTTTCAATGGACCATAATCTGCTTCCAAACGTTTGACCAATCTGTCCAAGGGAATATTTCCAACGAAGGAGATAACAATGTTTTCAGCGAAGAAAAAGCGATTTGTGTAGTGCAATAAATCACTTCTATGAAATCCAGAAACGGATTCCTTGGTGCCTAAAATATTGGTTCCAAGTGGATGATTTTTGAACAATAATGCTTCGAAATCATCGAAAATTTTATCGCTTGGCGAATCCAAATACGAATTGATTTCATCCAACACAATTTCCTTTTCTTTCTGAATTTCTTTTTCAGGAAAATTAGAATTCAACACAATGTCTGCCAACAATTCAGAAGCGCGATTCAAGTGTTCTTTGGTGAAAGAAGCATACACGCAAATTTCTTCTTTCGTTGTGTAAGCGTTTAATTCTCCTCCAACTGAATCCAAGCGCGAAAGAATGTGCAGCGAGCGTCGTTTTTGCGTTCCTTTGAAAATACAATGTTCAAGGAAATGCGCCAAACCTTCTTCGTTGCTTTCTTCATAGCGCGAACCGGCTAAAATTGTCACTCCCAAATGGGCAACTTGCGCTGGAGCATGCATGTAAACCAAACGGATTCCATTGCTCAAAGAAACAATACTCGGCGTTAATTCTATCATCTTTGGAATTAAGGATTTTTTCTAAAAACAGTCCAAGAATCGTTTTGTTTTTCAAATACGATGCGGTCATGTAAGCGCGAAGGTCTTCCTTGCCAAAATTCAATTAATTTAGGAACGATGAAATAACCTCCCCAATGTGGCGGACGAGGTACTTCATTGGGAAATTTTTGGCTCAACGCTTCCAAACGGGATTGCAAAGATTCCCGATTTTCAAGTAAATCGCTCTGGTGAGATGCCCAAGCGCCCAATTGACTTTCTCGCGGACGAGAAGCGAAATAGGCATCGCTAGTAGCTTCGTCGATTTTATGTGCCACACCTTCAATACGTATTTGTCGTTCGAGAACATTCCAGAAAAATAATGCGCAAACTGCAGGATTCTGAGCCAAATCTTTTCCTTTTTGGCTGTTATAATTGGTGTAAAAAACAAATCCTTCTTCATTCAATTCTTTCAAATAAACGATGCGTGAACTCGGTTTTCCCGCGGGGTTCACAGTGGCGATAGTCATTGCGTGTGGCTCCGCTTGTGCTGAATCGAACGCTTCTTTGTACCAAGTTCTAAAAAACGCCAAGGGATCATTTCCGACATGGTCTGAAAGTGCACCTTTGTCGAAATTGTGGTGATCATTCCGCATGCTGTGAAGAAAATCTTCCATTTTTTGAAGTTAAAATTGAATGTTGAAAAGCATTAATTTTCAGAATATTCATCGTCTAAATCGCTGTCGATCTCTTCTAAATCTACAATATCTAGTTCATCTTCAATTTCTTCAAGATCTTCGTCTTCAATTTCATCGTCTAAATCACTTCCTGCCGCTGAATAAACACGTTTTCCAGTGGTGATAATTGGCTCATCATCTTCTAACGGACGACGAGAAATTTCTTTGTCCAATTCTTCAGTGTATGGGAAAATGTCCACGATTGGAGAAACGATGATTGAAGGAATCAAGAAATCTACCAGCATGGTTGATAAACTTTCATGCATGCGTTCGAAAGCTTCTTTCACAGAATGCGCGCCTACCAAGAAGTTTTGAGATACTTTTTTGGCTTTATCAGAATCTTCAGTCGCACTTTCGAACGAGATTTTACATTTGTACCAAGTATCGCTATCTTCGTATTGAAAAATATCGTGGTAATCTGTTCTTGCAATATTTGTTACCGAAAATTCTCCACGGATAATTGCACCTAATTCTTCGTATATTCTCGCTTCAGCGTCTGTGAATGTCATTGCAGCCAATAGATAAGGCTCAGAAACGCGCTTGAAAGCACCATTTTCTAATTGTTTGGTATATTTGACTTTAACCGTAAACCAATTGTTCATATTCTGTATTTTGTTTCAGATTACAAGCATCTGAAGGATTAGAAACTCTAATTTTTTAGGATTACAAAAATACGCAAATCATTTGTGATAAGATTCCTTTTTTTGTCAACATTTTTTGTGAGAGATTGCCGATTTAATTCAATAAATCTGGATAAATAGAGTAATTAAAACAAGAGATTTAGATCGTTAGAATTATTTTTTATGGCAATTCGTATCAATTTTAATTGGTATTTTTCATCCGTTTAAAAATTAAGTTTGTATTTTCGTCAGATACATGCTAATTAAATATAACGCCATGCGAGGTAAAAAAATAAGTATTCTACTTTTTATTTTCGTCGGAATTGCGCTCAATTGCGAAATATTTGCGCAAAGAACTGCTTACATTTTGGATACTTCAAAACCTAAATCTCAAAAAGAAGCTATTTTAATTTTACCAGGCTTTGGATCTAAAGTTTTTGGTACCAAAAAAATCAGAAAATATTTCAAATTGCAAGGATACGACTTATATGTACCTAAATATATCAGTAGAAAATCAGTTGATAAATCGGTAGATAAATTAGATTTATACATCCAAGATAAGGGATTATTGGAATATCAAAAATTGCATGTTTTCGCTTATATTTTTGGAAGTTGGACTATCAATGAGTGGATCAATAAAAAGGGTAGAAATAACATTCAAACGGTTGTTTATGACCGAAGTCCCTTGCAGGAGAGAGTACCTGCTGCGTTGGTGCAGGAAAGTCCAGTTTTAGCTCGAGTATTGTTTGGGAAAGTGATGTTTGATTTTTGTAAAACACCATACAGACCTCTTACAGATACAACGATTTTTAAAGGCATTTGCATTGAAACATTTGCCACCAAATTGATCAATAAGCATAAAAAAGTAGCTATTGATACCAAAAGAATTTATTGGGGTGTAGATTCACTTAATCAGCCTAACAATGATTATTGGTATCTACCTTTAAATCACGACGAAATGTATTGGGATTTGAATATTTTTGGTTCGGAAGTATTACATTTTATTAAGTTTCATACTTTTTCTGAAAAGGCCAAATCGAATCGAATTGCAGAAGATGCGTTCATTAAATTTATAAAAAAATGATTTCAACATATAAAATCAAGCCCAAATTTCAGGCATTTTTATTACCTGTTTTGAAATTTCTTCATCGTTGCGGAGTCACAGCAAACGCCATCACTTGGTCGGCAATAATACTTTCTTTGGCAACTGGTGTTTTATGCTTTTTTTATCCTTCAAAATTAATGTTGGTCATTATTCCAATAAGCTTGTTTGTTCGAATGGCGCTCAATGCATTAGATGGAATGATGGCCAGAATCTACCAAATGCAAAGTAAAAAAGGAGAAATTTTAAATGAATTAGGTGATGTTGTTTCAGATTTTATTTTGTTTTATCCAGTAGGTAAACTTTTTAACATCAATCCACATTTATTAATCGCATTTTTGTTTTTATCTCTTGTCAATGAATATGTTGGCGTTCTCGGAAAAGCGGTGAGCGGTGAGCGGAGGTATGAAGGTCCGATGGGAAAAAGTGATCGGGCTTTTGTTGTTGGTTTGCTATGCATTATAAATCTTATTTTTCCCTGCTGCTTGTCCTACTCAAATTATATTTTTGCACTGGTATGTGCGTTATTAATTGTCAGCACCTCAGTTCGGATATACAAAACATTAAAAATTAATTTATGAAGTTTTTAGGAATCACAAACTATGCTCAAAATAAAGAAGTAATTACAATTATTGCAATTATTCTTGGGATATTAATTTTCTCGACGGTTTTATTTTATGTCATAGGAAAGCTCAACTCAAAAGCAAAATTAGACGAACTCAAAATGAGAACAAAATCATGGTGGGTGATGGCGAGTATTTTTGTTCTAGCCACAGTTTTACATCCAATTGTTTCATTTGTTGCCTTCGGGTTATTGTCATTTGCGGCGCTTCGTGAGTTAAGTAGTATTAGTAAAAATATACGAGAAGAAGACAGGAGAGTTTTGATTTGGTGTTATTTAACTATTCCTGTGCAATACTATTTAGCATATATCGGATGGTTTAATATTTTTATCATCTTCATACCAATTATCATGTTTGTGTGGATTCCATTTATATTGGTAATACGAGGTTTCACCACTGAAATTGGCCGATCAATGAGTATTTTGCCCACGCAGTTGATGTTCACTGTTTTTTCCATTAGTCATTTGGCCTACTTACTTTCTTTGCCAGAAATACCAGGTTTTAATGCAGGTGGCCGCGGCTTGCTTTTGTATGTGGTTTTTCTCACAGAGATCAATGATGTTTTTCAATATGTTTGGGGTAAATTAATTGGTCGCACTAAAATTATTGAGAAAATAAGTCCAAATAAAACCTGGGAAGGATTTTTGGGTGGACTTATAACGACAACTTTTTTAGCCTATTTTCTTCGTTTTCTTACTCCTTTCAGTGAACTTGAATCCTTAATTGTTGGTTTTATTATTGCTTGCTCAGGCTTTGTTGGTGATATTATAGTTTCAGCGATAAAACGTGATATTGGATTGAAAGATACTGGAACATTAATTCCCGGTCATGGAGGAATATTAGATAGAATCGATTCACTGGTGATAACTGCGCCAGCATTTTTTTACCTGGTTTATAACCTTCATTACCTAAAATGAGAAAGCTAATACTAGGATTTACATACTTAATTTTGATGCGTCTTTTTTTAAAGGTCATTGTGGGTGTCAAGTTGGTTAACAAAAATATTCTTAAAAAGCCAGCGCAATTTATTTTGGTTTCTAATCACAATAGTCACATCGATACAGTCGCCTTAATGTCTTCCTTGTCTTGGAATCAATTGCCTAAAACGCAACCCATTGCCGCAGGGGATTATTTTGGTTCATCGCGGGTGAAATCATATTTTACAAGATTATTTACGAATGCCATTTTGATAAGGCGCACGAAAGATGGTACTTCAGAAAATCCGATTGAACAAATGTCGAAAGCATTGGAAAAAGGAAATTCACTTATTCTTTTTCCTGAGGGATCACGCGGAGAGCCGGGAAAAATGCAAGAGTTTAAGAAAGGAATTGGTATTATATTGCAAAAGTATCCTTCAATTCCTTTCATCCCTGTTTATATGAGTGGCATGGGCAAAGTTTTGCCAAAAGGCGAGCGGCTGCTGATTCCTTTCGATACTTATGTGGTTTTTGGAGAGCCAACTTTTGTAACTTCCAATGAAGTTCAAGAAATCGTAAAAGAGGTTGAATCACAAATTATAGTGCTAAAAGATCAATTTCTTGCTTCGTTTATGGCCGAAAACAAAGGTTAATTGGAAAAATTTGCACAATATCGTTAAGTGATTTTAGCCGTTAGAAACACTTAGCACCCTTTAAAATATAGCTTTTCGCAATAATAAAAATCCCTTTTTCCTCCAAATCCCATTCTCATTGATTCACCTGCCATTTTGAACGAATCTCTGGTTAAGGTTTATTCAAATGAAAAGTGTAATTTCATTTTCTAAAGTAAGCGCTATGAAACCCAATATTCCCATCCCTTGTTCTGAAGATTGGAACAAAATGAAAATAGGTCAGTTTGCACGTCATTGCGGCGTTTGTGATAAATCTGTGGTGGATTTTACGCAAAAATCCCGTCATGAGATTTTGAGTTATTTGATCGAACACCGAAACGAAGAAGTTTGCGGGCACGTTAGATTGTCGCAATTGGATTTTCGACATGAAGATACTTTGATTGTTATCCGAGATTTGGAAAAGAAACACCGCAATACCAATTTGTCCTATTATTTACTTTCCATGGCAACTTTGTCATTGCTTTCGTGTGAATCGGAAGCGAAATTGCCGCCTGCAAAACCGAAAATAGAACAAAGTAAAACCCTTGGAAAAATTAAAGTGGATGATTCTTGCGAAAATGCTAAGAAAAAGGATCAATTGGAAAACAATAAAATAGAACGAAAAGAAAAGATAGAAAAAGAAATCGAAGTGATAGAAGGCACGGTTGATGGTGGAATGATGATTGAATCACCGCCATTAGGTGGAGCGATGGAAATGATTTATGAAGTTCCTGAACCAGTTGTTAAAGGTGAATTTGCAATAAATCAAAAACCCAGAATGATTGCCGAAAAAATGCCTGAATTTCCGGGTGGAACGGATGAATTAATCAATTACATTCAACGCAATTTGAATTATCCAAAATGGGAAAAGCGACAAAAAATTCAAGGAACTGTTTATGCGACATTTGTGGTCAATGAAAAAGGGGAAATCACTGATCCAAGTATCTTGAAATCAGTAATAGGTTCCAAGAATTTTGACAAAGAAGTGATTGATTTGCTTAATAAAATGCCCATTTGGAAAGCCGGAGAAGATCACGGACAAAAAGTGTCAGTGCAATTTAATTTGCCCTTTAAGTTTAAGTTGTAAAACAAAATGATTATCCGTTTTCCCACCAGTAACTCCATAGGAGTGAAATATTTGTAACGACGGATGTAAATCCGTCGTAAAATGACTGGATAGATTTAGTTTTGGCGTGTGTTTTTGTTTAAAAACCATGACAAAACTACTCTTGTGGAAAGTAGCGGATGATCATTTAAAACAATCATAAACTATTTTCTATCGTTTTTTGTAAAGTGATTTACGCCATTCCTAGACTTTTTATTACCTTTGATTGAATCACAATTTGTGATCAGATTAAACAAAATTATTGAAATGGCTAAAATCTTCATTTTTTCTTGTCTGCTGATTTCACTTTTAAATAGTTGTGGTTTGCAATATCAGCCACAAACTCCGCCAGAAGACAGGCAATTGCAACGTCAAAGGGTCATTGAATCTAAGATTAAATCGGAGTTTGAACCGCAGAAAAAGACGTATCGCTCGATTGCTTTTGGGAAAACAACCACCATCAAACCAGTAAGTTTTATCAAATTAGATTCTCTTTTTGAGCAAAAATATCAATTGGAACAAACGGGTAGAAAAGATAGAAAATTGGATGAAAAAATCGGCATTCAACGCTTGGTTTGTCAATCTGATACAAATGAAATTTTATACATGGAAGAGCATGTTTTTAGCTTGGAAACAGACACAAGCGCTGAAGTTTTATCAGGAAATTTTGCTTTGAATATCAAAAATGAAATCCGTCAAGTTGAATTTACAGCGGCTTACACAATTCCATCTAATTTAGTCGCTTTTTATGGGTATTATGTTTTGAATGAATCATTTATGTATTTCAGCGAGCAAGCAGCTACCGAGGAAGATGATTTCTATAAATTTTACAAAAACAAAGCGGGAACTTTATTGGGGTATCAAAAAGAACAGTTTATCGTCAATACGCTGAAGTTGATGAAATTGGCTAGAACGAACAGGTCGCTGGAGAAGCAGTTGTTTTTGAGGGAGTTGACAAAAACTGAAATACATGGTATCAGCACCAATTATGAAAATGCATCTTTCAATAAAATCGACCAATTTTCAACTGCAAAAAATGAAGTTGATTACTATTTAGTCGAATATCAATTTGTAGAAAGAGTAAGTGACATCAAAACTGAATTAAGAAAATATGTGCTCAAATTTGATCCTTATTTGGTGCTGATTTCGAAGGAGAAAATGTAGTTTTATTTGCTCTCATAAATCGAATTGTAAAGCACCAAAAGCCAATTGATTTTCGAGTTTTTTGTTTGCCAACCAAGGCGAATAAATAATTTCTGAATTTGTATCCGCATGTTCGTCGCTCGTCGCCAAAAAATAGGATTTTCCTTTCAGTTTAATTTCATAACCTCCTTTCAGGTGCTCAATTCTTATAAATCCAGCATGCAGCTTAATTTGTGTATTCCGATTTCCCGAGATTTCAAAATAATGCAACATCCCAGGATACATTTTTTGAAAAGCTTCCGCAACATATTTCGCCTTTTTGGGATTTTTATTTCGATTCGCATAAAAACAAAAATTTCGGCCGTCATGCTGAACAACAAATGTTGGTTCATTCGCCTGAAAAAAACAAATTTGTGCAGTATTCATTCTTTGAAAACGATCTGAAACTAGCAAGCCAATCCAAAAAATAGAAATGAGCAAAATGGGCCGTAAAACTTTGATTTTCTTAGCCACCAAACTCCAGTAAAATACAATAATCACAGCAAAAAGAAATGCAACTTCCCAGAATTGCAGCACAAATCCATTGGAAACAGCTCCGGGAAGTGAATCGACAAAATCGATTATCCACAGCATGGCAAACATCGTCCAAAAAAGTAAAAATGCAATGGCTTTTGCCAGCGGATTCCACCAAGCAACTGCAAATAAAGTGATACCAAGCGCCAAAACCAAAAAGGAGAAAACCATCAATCCTAAATTGGTTAAAATGAAATAATTTGGAAATTGATGAAAGTAATATAAAGTTAACGGCACTGTCATAATTTGTGCAGCAATTCCTACCATGGTGCCTTCCCAAGCGAGTTGAATCCATTTGATTTTGGTGTAAAAAAGTACGCTTAAATGTTTGTTAAACAAGAAAATTCCGACCATAGCCAAGTACGAAAGTTGAAATCCAATGTCAAAAAGAAAGTGTGGATTCCAGACTAAAATCAACACTGCGGAAAGTGCCAAAGAATTGAATCCGCTGTATTTTCTGCCTGTCAAAGTGCTCCCAGCCAGAACGGTAAACATTAATGCAGAGCGCACCACGGATGAAGACAATCCTGTTAAAGCGGAATAAATCCAGACGATAATCAATGCCAATATTAATGCTTGATTTTTGGAAATCCATTTGGCGAAAAGTCCGAAAATCAAAGTTAGAATTTGCACTAAAATGGCCACATGAAGTCCAGAAACTGCCAGAATATGCATCGCTCCGGTGTTTCCAAATTTGCGAGATATTTCACTGTCGATTGAACTTCGATCTCCCAAAATTAATCCTTTGGCAACTGCATTTTCATCTCCCGCCAGGAAAGTGTCCAAAATTGAGGCGAATTTTTCTCGGAGGCCGATGAATAAATCCATAATTTTCCATTCTGATTTCCCTATAACAATGTATTGATCTTCAGATACAAAAGCGCTATTTTGAATCGATTTATGTTTCCAAAATTTTTGACTGTCAAATTCTCCCGGATTTTTACTGTTTCCAATATCTGTAAGTTCAGCATTGACAATACAAATTTGTTTTCGTTGCAATTTTGAAGTCGAATCTTCCAAAAACATCAAAATTTTTCCTCTTGTGGGAACTGTGTCTTTGTAGCGAATGATGTATTTTGCTTCTACTTCACATTTTTTGTAAACTCCTGCAGTTTTGGAAATTACGTCAATTTCGACCATCACTTTGTCGCCTATCAAATACTGGTTTTCAACATGATAAATGTCATTGGTTGGATTTTCAAATAGGTATAAAGTTTGTCCTAATTGAAAGAAAATCAACAGAGGGAAAATGAATTGAAGCTTTACAAAAGTGGATTCAGCTTTGTGTTGAAGCGTCTGAATTCCTGCGAAAATAAGCAGACTGATGACGAGTGTAAATGCTGAAATATAAAAATCAAATGGAAATAAATCGGCGATGATAATACCAAAGGCCATGGAAAAGAAAAACCATAAAAAAGGCATGTATTGAAACCGCATAAAAGTTTGATTATTAGGCTAAAATTATTATTTATTTTCAATTAATGAACTAATAATGTCAAAATATTTTAATTGATTATTTATTTTTCTTCCATATCTCTAACGTTTTATCATAAAATTGATTTAATCTGCTGCTGTCTGCATCAATGTAAAGGTCAAAAGTCTTCTTATAATTAGCGAAAATGGTGATGGAAGAGGCCAACGTCAAGGCATTGGTTTTGTTGTTCAATTTCATAGAGTCAATTTGCGAATAAAACGCGAAATTCAATTCTTTTAAGTTGTTTTCAATCCAATAGCTGGCCACGCGTTTATCAGTGACAAAATTTCCACTTTGTTTCAAACCTGAGAAACCGCCATTTGTTTCGAACAATAATATAGTTTCATTGGAGTCTAAAATGCCCAAATCACGAATAAATTGAAGGTCTTTGGTGGTCAGATTGCTTTCATTTTTTGCTTTCCATCCGCAAGAAACAACTAATATTACAATTGAAATCAAAAATAATAATTGAAATTTTTTCATGTAACGAAGTTAATAAAGACCCAGATATGAAATGCAATTTTGAGTGAAAACATATTTTTACGCATTTATCAAGTGTTTTTTTTCAAATGATTGTAATTTTGTCACCAAGATGAGTGAATTTAAAAAGCAAAATCAAAACAGCCAAAAATCAAAACAGCTTTCCAATGTGTTCGAAGAATCTCCTTGGAAATTGTATTTGCAAGTGGCACTTTTTACGCTTGGATTGGGATTAGTTGGATTTGTTTCTCATCCTTTTTTTCAATCTTTTTCATTTTCGTTACTCAATAATATTGAAATCACGACTACGAAAATTGGAACTGAGTTGGAACTAAAAATGCTATATATCGCGGCTTTCGTCTTGGTTCCATTGATGGTTTTCGCCATTCAAAAATTATTAAAATTGGCGGTTTTTGCGCAGAAAGCTTTCGTAATTGCGTCTATTTTTATTTCAGGATTCATCTTTTGGATCATTCAAATCAGCAGTTTGAATCAACAATATGAAGACATGTTGAAAGTCAAAACGCCTTTTCCTATGAAATACACTTTTGCCTTGGAAAGTCTTTATTTTGAGTTTAATTTATTAGTTGGATTTATTATTGGTGCCATCTTTGCCGCCATTTTACTTTTTCGATTCAACAAGAGAAACGCAAAAATATTGCCGCCCAAAAATAAGAATCTAAAATTAAAGAAATGAGCGAATCTTTAGAAGGGCAATCTTATTTGGGAGAAAAATCAATCGGGCAACACACGGTTTATCCAATACTTTTTGCGATTTGTTTTGCACATTTAATCAATGATTTATTGCAATCGATCATTCCATCAATGTATCCTTTGATGCAGCAAAAGTATGACTTGACATTCTCTCAAATTGGGTTAATTACTTTTACTTTTCAAATTACTTCTTCGCTTTTACAGCCTTTCATTGGATTTTATACAGACAAAAAACCACAGCCATATTCTTTTGTTTTCGGAATGTGTTTTACGCTTTCAGGCATCATTCTATTGTCATTTTCTTGGAGTTATTACACCTTGCTTTTATCCGCAGGATTGGTGGGAATCGGATCATCGATTTTTCATCCTGAATCTTCCAAATTGGCATTTTTTGCCTCTGGTGGAAAACGCGGTATGGCACAGTCTATCTTTCAATTGGGCGGAAACACAGGAAGCGCAATCGGCCCATTGCTGGTCGCTTTAATTGTGGCCGTTCATGGACAAATTCACATTCTTTGGTTCACAATCGCTGCATTTATTGGTTTGGCTGTTTTGATGAAAGTGGGAATTTGGTATGATAAACATTTGAAATGGCGGGCGAATAATAACATAACTAAAAAGGAAGAAAAACATGATTTACCTAAATCTAAAGTCATTTTATCCATTGTGATTTTATTGATTTTGATTTTTTCAAAATTCTTCTATACTGCAAGCATGACAAATTATTTCACTTTCTTTTTGATTGATAAATTTGGTGTTTCTGTGCAACAATCTCAATTTTATCTTTTCATTTTTTTAGGTGCAATCGCTGCTGGAACTTTAATCGGTGGACCAATTGGAGATCGATTTGGAAGAAAATACGTGATTTGGTTTTCGATCCTAGGTGTTGCGCCATTTACATTGCTCTTGCCCCACGCTAATTTCACTTGGACAATCGTATTGGCAGTAATAATTGGTTTTATTTTAGCATCAGCATTTTCAGCAATCATTGTTCATGCCCAAGAATTACTGCCGGGCAGGGTAGGAATGGTGTCAGGACTTTTCTTCGGGTTTGCATTTGGAATGGGCGCTTTAGGCTCAGCGCTTTTGGGAAAATTAGCCGATAGAACGAGCATTGGAGAAGTCTTCTTCCTTTGCTCATTTTTACCTTTGATTGGCATTATCAATATTTTCTTGCCAACAATTAAAAAGTTGAAAGGGTAAGATCATTTTTGAAGATTCTTCTACAGGTTTTGATTTATTAAATTGATTTGAATTTATTATTAATTTAATGTGAGCTGTTTTCAACGCAATCAGAATTCAGATACATTTACTTTTTCATTTTAATAAATTGAATTTCAAATTTTTATTTATGCTATTTGAAAATAAATGCTGATTTTCAAATAGCATAAATTCTGTCATAAGTAACTAAATAATTAATTCTATATTAAAATAAAATAAATCTTTAAAATTAAATGTTCAGTTTTAAAAATAAAATAACAAAAAAAAATTAAAGTTATGATTTTTAATGTTTTACTCTTTAATGCAAAGATAATACTTAGTTAATTTTCTTGAAGAATTGATGGCGTATTTTTGTTCAAATTTTAGAAAGAAAGCGTTTTTCATTTATCTAAATATGAACAAATTTTACTTTACGTTACTTTGTGCTTTTCAATTGTTGTGCAGTTTTGGTCAACAAGGTCTTGAAGGCATTATTGTGGAGAAATATTATGAAGCTACCAACGATGAATTGGAAATATTTGGTGTGCCTAGAGGAACGGTAACTTACAGGATTTTTGTTGATTTACATACCGATTTTAGATTTCAAGCCGCTTACGGGAATACCAATCATCCTTTAACTATTTCAACCACAACCAATTTCTTCAATGACGTCGACAACGGAGATTATATTCCAAACACCATTGCAAGGAGACATCTGGGGAAAAAAGCAGTGATGCTTGATTCATGGCTCTCTGTGGGTGCTGGTGGAGAAAAATACTACGGCATTTTAAAGTCTTCAGATGACACGTTAGAAACTGTAAAACACCCAAATGGTTTGTTTACTTCTAAATCAAAAGAAATTTCGTTGATCGAAAAAGATGGTTTATTGTCAAGTGAATCAATTCCTCGACCAACTTTTTTTGGTATTGATAGCGCTGTAGCCGTGTTTAAAAATAAAGTTGGTTCAGAGTTTAAAACTAGTAATGGTACTTGGGCTTATTTAGGAAAAGGATCCGTTGGTGCCGATTCATTGACTAATAATAACGTGCTCATTGCTCAAATTACCACGAACGGTGAACTGAATTTCGAATTAAATATCCAAGTTGGTTCAACCAAAACAGGTGAAATACAAAAATATGTTGCTAGAAACCCAACAGGAAAAGAAATCTTCATGCCTCAACTAATATACTCAAGTAGATCTAAAAAATCAAAATGTAATAAACGAAAAAAATAGAAATTATGAAAAAAACAATGTTATTTGCTTGCGTATTGGCAAGTTCGTTCGCTCAAGCACAGGGTCTCGAAGGTGTTGTAGTTGAAAAATACTATGTATCAAATTTGGAAGACTCTTTAAATGCTGATTTAAACGGTGCAACTTCACCATTGAAAGTTGGTTCTGTTACTTACCGCGTTTTCGCTGATTTAGCTGACGGATATAGTTTTATTCAAATGTTTGGAAATTCAGAACATGATTTGAAAATTTCTACAACAACTGACTTTTACAATGACCCAAATAATGGAACTGTTTTCCCACAAAACACAAGTGTTGTCAATACACGTAAAAATACAACTTTGATTGATTCTTGGCTTGCTGTAGGTGGAGCTGCGAGCGGAACAATGGGCGTTTTGAAAACTGAAGATACTGATGGTTCAATTGGAAATGCACATGGAGTTTTAGAAAATACAGATGCATCAATTGGTTTGCCAATCAATGGAACAGGTGCTCAAGACGGATTGATGCCAGGTACTCCCGTAATTCCAAATTCATTGGGATTGGGCACAGCAACGGATATTTTTGATCAGACGCCAGGAAATTCATTCGTTTCAAATGGTGGAGCAATTGCAGCTTTGGGTGGTGTGCAAGGTGTGACTCCAAGTAACATGGTTTTAATAGGACAATTTACCACTGATGGAGTGTTGAATTTTGAATTAAATATCCAAATTGGTACGCCAGTAGCTGGTGGAAGTGAAACTTATGTAGCTACAAATCCTACTGCACCAGAATTGTCTATTCCGAGTTTGATTTATACATCTCCAACTTCTAATGTGAGTGTGAATGAAAACACATTAACGAAAGCAAACGTTTCAATTTTCCCAAATCCTGCAAAAAACTCTTTCAATATGGTAGTTCTAGGTTTGAATGAGCAATCAGCTTCTGATTCTTATAAAATTCAAGACATCCAAGGTGCTGTTTTGAGCAAATCAAATTTGAAAGTTGTCAGTGGGAAAATTAGCCAACAAGTTGATATTTCTTCTTTGCCAAGCGGAATATATTTTGTTACAATTTCTGCAGCTGGAAAAAATTCAACTCATAAAATCATTAAAGAGTAATCTATATCCAAACGATTATTCAGTTTTTTATTTCATGCTATGATTCACAATAACCTTCATCTTAAAACCATTGGATTCAAAAAATTTCTAGCGAATTACAATGTATTAAAAATGACATTTTGTTTGGTTCTTTTTATGGTATCTAATGAATCCTTAAAAGCGCAAGGTTCCTTAACTGGTAAAATTTTTGACGAAAAGGGAGAGCCAGTTTACAATGCAAAAGTTTTCAATAAAAATGATAAATTAAAAGTGGTAAGATCGGATTTTGAAGGAAATTATTCCATTGAAATCACCAGTAATCAGCCGCAAAATATATTAATTGCTTTTATAGGGTATGATACAACAAGTTTGATTGTAAATCCGCTCAAAAATGAAGTGATTGAGAAAAATATCGTTCTGCAAATTGAACAACTGAAAGTTACGAAAATTAATGAATTTTCGGTTGTAGCGCGTCGTTCTAAAGGCAATGACGAATACATGGACAAGAAAAAAGAAAATTCAGCAACGACGATTGATTATATTTCCAGTGAAACAATGAAAAATACTGGAGATCAAAACGTTTCAGCTGCAACTGCCAGGGTTTCGGGAGTTTCTTCTAGTGGAGGTATCATTACTGTAAGAGGAATTGGCGATAGATATGTAAAAACAACATTAAATGGTTCAAGAATACCAACACTTGATCCATTGACAAATAATTTGCAATTAGATATTTTTCCGGCGAGTTTGGTTGACAATGTAATCATAACAAAGACAGCAAGCCCTGATTTGCCTGGAGATTGGTCTGGTGCATATCTCTCTGTTGAAACCAAAGATTATCCAAATAAATTAAGTGTCAGTTGTGATTTTCAATTTGGATACAATGCCCAAACTAGTTTCAAAGATGTAATCAGTTCGCAGCGAAGTGAAACTGATTGGTTAGGATTTGATAACGGCTTGAGAAATAGAGATCAAGAAAGTATTTTGAGTCCAAATTTTAATCCTACAGCATACCAACAATTGGTGGCACTGGGTCTAGGTGATTTTTACTCAAATTTAGGAGTAAGCGGTTGGATAGACGGAAGCGCACAAGGTGATACCTATTTCAAATTAGGTTTGGTTGAATTGGGTTTATTGCCAGCAGGATTAATCAATGATCCTATTGCTTACAATAATGCTAAAACAGTTTATTTGAACGACTATAAGCCACAAGCTTTTGATAAATTGAATCCAAGTGGGACGAACTATAACAATGGTTTTTCTAACAGTTGGAAAACAACTAAGCGAAGAGCACCATTGAATATCTCTCAAAGCTTTAGCGTTGGAGATCAAACGAAGCTTTTCGGTAAAACTTTGGGTTATTTTGTCGGTTTCAGATACGGAAGCTCAGTGAGATATGATCCTAACGGAATTTCACAAAGAATTGGTGCTGAGGAGTTAGGATTTCCTGTAGATTTTATTGATAATGCACAAATAAGCAGAGAAACAAACGGTTGGAGTGCTTTGGTAAACTTAGTCTATAAATTGAATACTAGAAATAAATTTTCTTTCTTATTTATGCCCAATTTTACCGGTACCAATGATGTAGCTAATTTTTCTACAGTTTTTGATAACACGCCTTCTCAAGAAGGAAGAACACAAATAATGCAATTTTATGAGCAACGAAAGCAAATGATTTATCAAGTGAAATCAGAACATTTTGTTCCTGGATCAAAAATGAAAATTGATTTCAATGCTTCCTATACTGTTGGTGGTAGTATAGCGCCTGATTTTAAGGTTACACAGTATGACTTTTTGAAAGAAAATGGAATGATTACTGATTATATTTTTGCACCAAGCGCTGGTGATGGAATAAGACGATATTACCGTTATTTAGATGACAATATCTTGGATTCGAGAATTTCTGCTGAATTACCATTCGGTGATTCTACTAAAAAATTAGTTAGGAAATTGAAATTCGGAGGGGCATACCAACGAAATGACAGAAAATCCAATTTGAATGAGTTTTATTTGTTAGATGGAAATGACCTGAATAAGCCTGAATTAGTAAGTGACGATATTGATGCCTTTTTAAGTGAGGATAAATTTATTTTAACAGACAGGAAAGTTGATTTTTATTATGCTGAAAGAAACTTTTTCAGAAATAATACCTTTGGAAATAGCAGCATTACAGCTGGTTTTGTGATGTTGGATTACGAACTTTTCAAGAAATTGCGTTTTTCTGGTGGTGTGAGAGTTGAGCAAGGTAAAATTTTCTCCGATGTGGTTGAATATTACAATAAAGGATACAAAAACAATGACCTTAGAAGAGAAAATCTAGGTGGTTTTCCTTTAGTCAATGCAGCCAATTTAAATGAGGTAAACGTTTTGCCAAGTGCCAATTTTATCTACAAATTGATTGACAGTGATACAACAAAATTAAACTTAAGGTTAAATTATAGTCAAACAGTAGCTCGTCCGAGTATTAGAGAGTTAAATGATGCCGCAATTTATGACAATGAGTTTAGAACTTTAATTTATGGGAACTCAGATTTGAAATTCGTTCACATTAAAAATTTCGATTTTAGAGCTGAATCTTATTTTAAAAATGGAGACAATGTTTCTGTTAGTTTATTTTACAAAGATTTTAGAAATCATATTGAATTAGGTTTTGGAAGTAGCGGTATTACTTGGCAAAATATCGATAAATCAAATGTAAAAGGAATTGAAATTGATGTAAACAAAACAGTGTCAAAATACATTGATTTGAAGGCAAATGTTACATTGGTTAAATCAAATTCAGTTTTTATCCGACAGGATTTAGAATTAATCGACGGCGTTAAAGTGTATACACCAATCGATACTGTAAATAGACCAATGTTTGGTCAAGCGCCCTATATAGTGAATGCAATTGTTGTTTTTAAATTGGATTCAATCGGTTTGACAACAACTTTGAGCTACAACATTCAAGGTCCTAGATTGGCCATCACGGGGGTTGTTAAGGGAAGACCAGATGTGTATGAAATTCAAAGAAATGCAATCGATTTCAAAATGAGTAAAACCATTGGAAAGCATTTTGCCGCAAGTTTAACTATTAGAGATTTATTAAACGCAAAAGTTCGCAGAGCCTATAAATTGCCTTCTGGATGGCAAGATTTTGACAGTTTCAGATATGGAACAAACTTCAATATAGGACTTTCTTATAAACTATAATTTTCAAAACCTAATTCGATGAATTTTAATAGAATAATACTTATATGCTTTTCAATTTTGAGTTTCAACTCAATGTTTGCTCAATTGGAAAAAGTGATTGTTGAGAAATATTACGTTTCTGATAATCAAGATTCAACTGATACTTTCGGTGGTGTGGTAAAATCCGGATCTACGACCTACCGAATTTATGTTGATTTAATGCCAGGAAGCAAATTGATGAAAATGTATGCGGATGCAAACCACAAAGTTGAATTTGCAAGCACAGAAGTTTTTTTTAATCATTTAGCTGATGGTCAGTCTTTCGCAAAAGATTTTATTAAGAACAGATACATGGAAAGTACCGTTGCGCTTGATAGTTGGTTGACTTTAGGGCAAACAACAAAAAAGCAAAGCAATAAAACATATTTTGGGATTTTGAAAAATCAAGATGTGGATGGTTCATTTATCGGTGGAATAAATAACGACGGAGGAAGTCAATTAGTTGCGGGTGGTTTACTAATTAACAATGACCCTTCAATTGGTTTGCCGTTGACAACTGCAGATGGAATGGATACATTGGATTTTACTCCAGATACATGGCTAGACAATGGTGTAAAAGATTTTTTCTCTGGAAATGACAGTACTATTTTTGGCTCTTTGGTTCCAAAAAGCATTTTTTCTAGTAATAATTTTTATCTTCAAAATTCTGGCGTTCAAGGTGTAATACCAGACAGCAATCAAATTTTAGTGGCTCAATTGACAACTTTAGGAGAATTGTCTTTTGAATTCAACATCGAAATATCAGCACTTATTGATGGTGTGCCAACTATAATTAAATACGTCGCTGACGATTCTATTTTGGCCAGTGATGAGGTTTACAGCCCATTTTTAAAATATCCATTCGACTGCGGGTGCAACGATGCAAACTATTTGGAGTATGATGCAAGTTTTGCTTGTTTGGCTCCGGGCTCTTGCATTACCCCAGTCGTGCTAGGATGTATGGATCCAATGTCTTGCAATTATGACCCAAATGCCAATATTTCGGTGCCAGAATTATGCTGCTATCCTGGTTCTTGTGGAGATAGAGATATTGCAATCGTTTGTCCAGCATTAATGGGTGACAAATTTGATTTCGAAATCGCACCAAATCCAACAAATGATTTTATCACTTTGAATGTCGCTTCTGGGATAGAAAGTAAAATTTCTTACATTGTTTACAATTCTTTTGGTGTAATTGTTACGCAAAAAGAAACCACTTCTGAGAACTTATTGGTGAATGAGAAAATTGACATGACCAATGCGAATGCTGGTTTGTATTTAATTAAGGTTGTTGTAGGAAATCAGTTTCAGACAAAACTATTTATGAAAAACTAATCAAAATTAATAATTTGATTTATGAAAAACATGAAAATTAAAATATCGCTTTTGATTTTATCAATCGCATTTTTAACACTTAATTCTTGCAAAAAAGAGGAGGTGGAAGTGAAAGAAAATGAAACTAGTACCATGACTGATTTAGAGGGAAATGTGTACAAAACAGTTAAAATTGGCGATCAATGGTGGATGGCAGAGAATTTAAAAGTGACAAAATATAACGATGGTTCTTCGATTATCTTTATCGATTCTCTTCAAACTGATTCAACTTGGGCAGCCCAAACTGGGGGTGCGTTTTGTAAAACAGACAGTCGTTATGGGATGTTATACAACTGGTTTTCGGTAATTGATTCAAGAAAATTGGCTCCAGCTGGTTGGCATATTCCAACTGATGAAGAGTGGAAAACAATGGAAAAAACCATTGGAATGTCAGCTGAAGCCGCAAATGAAACTGCTTGGAGAGGAACAAATGAATGCGAGAAAATTATACCTAAATCATCCATTGGTTGGCCAGGTACTTCCATTGTTTTTGGTACCAATGAAAGTGGGTTTTCAGCATTGCCAGGTGGTTGTAGATTGTTTAATGGAGAAATCAATAATGAGTCAAATTGTGCTTTTTGGTGGACATCAACAGCTGACAATAATGAGGCTTGGTACAGATATATTGACAGAAATAACAAAAAGATTTTCAGACAACATACTTACCAAAAATATGGTTTAAGTATTAGATGTATAAAAGATTAATTGCAGAATCATGACAAAAATTATTTCCTTTTTAATTTTATTTACCGCACTTCCTTCATTTGCGCAGCAAAATGACACATTGAAATATAACAATGTTAAAATGGGTTTAGCTATTGCTCCTTCTTTTTCATCTCGATATTTGAAAGCTGAAAGTGATGCACAAACAAACGCTGAATATTTTGATTCAATCGAGAATCCGCACCTTGGATATTCAGTAGGACTCAATTTTGGATACCAAATTTCTAAAAGATTTGCTATCAATTCTGGACTTCTATTTTCAAACAAAGCACAAGGTTCGAAAGCTGCATCGTTGGAGTCGATTTTAAATTATACCAACAACATTTACTACCTTGATTTACCACTTAAGTTTAATTACTATTACTCAGTGAAAAAGTCAAAATTTTACCTTACCGGTGGTGCGAACTTTTCTTATTTTCTTGCCAATAAGATTTCTTACAGAAAAGAGAATATCACAGATAAGTTTACTGCTGTCAGCGATGATCTAAACAATTTCAACATAGCCGGTGTAATCGGTTTAGGGGTTGATGTTCCGATATATAAAAGATGGGCATTTAACTTTGAAGCAAATTATCAGCATGCGTTTACTCCGGTTTTAAATTCGCCAATTAAAAGATATTTGTATAGTATAAATCCAACAATAGCGCTTTTCTATAAGTTTTAGCTTTGTGAACTGAGTTTAACAGAAAGTGACTCAATCAAAATTTTAGAGGCATTACAAATTAATATTTGTAATGCCTTTTTTTATTGTTTACAAAAAATCCTTTGAAATTGATTTATAAGAGGTTTTCAATTTTCTTTATATTGAGTTAATATTAAATTCTTTTCTTTTTAAAAATAGACATTAAGACTATAGTTTCAGTTAATATAAATCAAGAGATATGTTGTTTTTTTAATAATAAAACCTTCAACTTTTTTCAGGTCAAACTATAGATATTTGTACAAGTATTTAATAAAGCAATTTAAAAAAGAAAAAAAATGAAAAAAAATCAACATTTTAGAAAAGTTATTGCTGCTGCTACATTAGCGTTGACGGCAATTTCGCCAAGTTTTGCACAATCTAATTTAGGTTCTGCGTGTGGTTGTCCACCTGTTGCATCTAGACCAGATGTAGTATTGTCTACCTTGCCAGGTTATACGGCTATAAATGGAACTTTCGGAGGAGAATTAACGCAGGGTGCCGTATTGACTTGTGCAAATAATTACATTATTGACAAGAAAATATACATTCCTTCTGGAAAAACAATTACCATCAATCCAGGAACGGTTTTGAAAGGTAGAACTGCTGAGTTTTTGTCTGGTACAACTACACCAGATCCTTCAAAAGCATCTGCGTTGGTGATCATGAGAGGAGGTAAAATTATGGCAGAAGGTCAAAAAGATTGTCAAATCGTTTTTACTGCAGAAGCAGACCCAATGGATGGTACATATGCAATTTCTAATATTGGTAAATGGGGAGGTGTAGTTGTTTTAGGAAGAGCTACAAACAACCTTACTTTAGCTGCAAATGGTCCTTTCGTGCCAGGAGGTTCTGGTAAGTTAGCTGTAGCGAATGGATTAGGAACAATTGAAGGTTTCGCGACTTCTAATACGCAAGACCAATATGGTGCTAACCTTACTGCTGGTGAAGTATTTGATGACAATGATAATTCTGGTATCATGAAGTATGTTTCAATCAGACATTCAGGTGCTATCTTATCAGTTGGTGCTGAAATTAATGGACTTACTTTAGGTTCAGTTGGTAGAGGTACTACAATCGAGAATGTTGAAATCGTGTCTTGTGCTGATGATAATATTGAAATTTTTGGAGGTACTGTCAACATGAGATATATTTCTACAATTTTTGGAAATGATGATATGTATGACTATGATTTAGGATGGTCTGGAAAAGCTCAATTCTTGTTCGGAATGAAAACTGATAACACATCTTCGGTTGATTCTGATAGTGGTTTCGAAACAGATAGTGATGATAATAAATCAAACAATACACCAAGGTCTACGCCTGTGATTTACAATGCTACAATCATTGGAAATGAAAAAACAACCTTCACTGCAGATAATAATGGTCTTGCTGGAATCAATGCAAAAGAATTGACTGGTGGTGAAATTTACAACTCTGTTTTTGCTAACTTTAAAAATGGTTTAAACTTGGTTAAATCTGTTGGTACTAGAACTGGTGGTTCTGAAGCTTACCACAACTGGTCTGCAACTGCTGGAAATAATTCTGCTATTTTGAAAGTAAAGTGTAATACTTTTGTTGGATGTACAAATCCAATTACGGTTGGAGGTTCTGCTGCTAGCGTTTTAGCTATTGATACTGTTCAATTCAAACAAACTGACATGAATACAGTTGTTGCTGGTAATAACTTGCCTGGTTTTAGCTATGCAATTACTGTTAATAACACAACAAATGCTTTTACAGTTAAAAACGACGTAGTTCCAAATCCAGCATTGTCTGTAGCTGGTTGTCCAACTGCTCCTGCTGATGGTTTCTTTAGAGCTGCTAACTACAGAGGTGCTTTTGCTTCTACAGGTGACAACTGGTTGTCTGATTGGTCTTATTCTCAAATCTTGGGTGTAACTCAAGGTTTAGTTGATTGCCCTACAGATATCAATGGTGATGGAAATACGAATATCGATGATTTCTTGATTTTCGCTCCAGCTTTTGGAACATCTTGTAACTAATATTTAATTTAAGAAAAAACAATATTTCGAGGTTTTTTGACTCTTGAAATGTTGTTTTTTTCTTTTCAAAAAACAAAGCGATGAAATTAAAAAATATAATTTTAGGACTTGGTTTATCTTTATTAATGAATACAACTTTTGCTCAAGGTGGTCTTGAAGGAATAGTTGTTGAAAGATATTACCAAACAAATGCTGCAGATGGAACAAATGCTTCTTCAAACTCAGCAATAAATGCATTAGCAACTGGAACTGTAGTTTACAGAGTCTATGTTGATATGGCCGCTGGCTATAAATTTTCTCAATTGTATGGTGCTTCAACGCATGATTTTAAGTTGAATACAACTACAAATTTCTACAACGATCCAAATTATGGTTCTCTTACAAACCCAGCTGCTATTAGTTTGACTAATGCTGCAAAACACACTGCGCTTATTGATTCATGGTTCACAGCTGGTGGTGTTTGTGCAGGTAAATCTGGTGTATTGAAAACAGAAGATACAGATGGATCTATTGGTAATACTCAAGGTGTTTTAGCTAACAATCCTGGTTCTTGCTATGGTTCTCCAATCAATGGTACCAATGCACAAGACGGTTTGGTTTCAAGTACATCTTTAACTGCGGTTAATCCTAACGTATTAGGAATTTCTTTAGCTCAATTGGCTTTATTAGATCAAGGAACTGGAAATAGTTTCTTAACCAACAATGGTTCAATTGCTGCTCTAGGTGGTGTTAGAGGAACAAATGCTTCTAACATGGTTTTAGTTGGTCAATTTACTACAAATGGGGTTCTTTCATTTGAATTCAATGTTCAAATTATTGCTGCAAATGGAACTGCTGAAAATTGGGTTGCTAGAAATAGAACTGGTAATGAATATACTAGTCCAAGTTTGATTTTTAGTTCAACACCAATTGCAGGAACAATTACTGCTTCTGCAACTAGCATTTGTACAGGTGCTTCAAGTTTATTGACTTTAACAGGTAACAGCGGAGATATTCAATGGCAAGTATCATCAACATCTTCGTCTACTGGATTCACCAATATTGCTGGTGCAACTTCAAACACATACAATGCAACTGGATTAACTGGTAACAGATGGTACAGAGCGAAGGTTTCAAAATCAAGCTGTGCTAATGTTTATACTACTGCACGTTCAATTACAGTTACGACTGTGCCTTCTATTGGAGGTACTTTGAGTTCAAATGTTACGATTTGCAGAAATTCTGGAACTACTTTATCGTTGGCTGGTAGTTCAGGAACAAGAGTTTGGCAATACACTACAAATTGGACTGCTTCGACTCCTACTTGGTTTACTGTATCTGGTCAAAGTGCTACATCTCTTGCAACAGGGAATTTAATATCTTCAAGAGCATACAGAGTAAAATTGACTAGCGGTTCTTGTGTTTCATACTCAAATCAAGTAGTTGTGACAGTTAGTCCAAATTCAACAGTAAGTGCAATCTCAGGAGCAGGGAATTTTTGTTTTGGAAGTACAGTTAATTTAACATTAGCTTCAGCTACTGGAACAGTTCAATGGCAACAAGCAAATACTCCTTCTGGAGCATATTCAAATATCGTTGGAGCAAATGGATTAACTTACACTATTTCAAATTTACAAAGCACGAGATCTTATAGAGCTGTTGTGACTAGTGGTGCTTGTTCTTCAATTACATCAGCGGTAGCAACTGTAACTTGTTCACCAATTGCTGTGGGAGGTACCGTTACATCTAACCAAGCAGCAAGTGTTTGTGCAGGTACTAATGCTATTTTTACTTTGGCAGGATCTACTGGAACTAGACAGTGGCAATCTTCAACAAATGGTGTTGATTTTACTGATATAGCTGCTTCTGCAGGTTTAAATAAAACAATAAATATTACTGTTCCTACTTATGTAAGAGTGAAGTTAACAAGTGGATCATGTGCTAGTGCTTATTCTAATGTGATTTTTACAAATGTAACAGTAGCCGTAGGTGGTACAATTACTTCTAACAAACCATCAAGTGTTTGTGTAGGTACTAGTACAATATTTACATCAACTGGATCAACAGGAACAAGACAGTGGCAATCTTCAGCAA
>CAMDFX010000016.1 GCA_945897805.1 Chryseobacterium gleum | reverse complement strand
AATACTCTAAACATCCCTGCCTGTATATAAAACTAAATCTCGTTAGACTTAATCAACTCTGCTAATCCTAAATTCCCACTACTTGCGGGGGGCAAAGGTAACCATTGTTTTTGTTTTAGCAAACTTTTAAATAAAAAAAACTTTTTTTTATTACGCTTGATTAACATGAATTGGTACTAAAAGATCAAATTAACTTTACTTTTTGCTCGTTAGCGGGGACAAAGGTACTCACTCTTTTTAAACTGACAAGTGTTTTCAACAACCTTTTTTTAATTAAAATTTAAAACGTAATATAATAATTTGTTTTACAGTATTTTATATTTATTTAGCTGCAGTAAAAACAATTAAATTTAACCTGTATTTCACATTAAAAATTGAATTTTTTAATGGTTATCTAAATGCAGATCATTGAAATAATCATTCAATAAATGAAATAATTCCTTATGATTTTGCTCTAATTTGCTAGGAGATTCTTTGAAATATTCGACTACTACTGCAAAAAACTCAGGTAGGCTCGTCGCTCCATAACTATTAATATCATTCGATTTATGTTGAATTTCATTAAATTCCTTAGAAAAAAGTTGAATCCAGTTGCCTTTTGTTTTAGCTCCTAAATCTACTGGAATGCCATCTATTGTGCCATCAGCTTTATCAATCAAATGAGCAAATTCATGAATTCCAACATTTTTCTTGTCATTTGAATTTTTAAATCCTGCAACTAAAGCTGGCATTGATAAAATCATTGTGGTATCCATTAATCCACCTTGGTGAACTTTGCCCATCACTTCTCCTCTTGAATCAATCTCATTGTCATTAGTGAAATTGTTTGGATAAACCAATACTTCACTCAATCTTCCATAATTCCAATAAGGTAAACCCCAAAAAGTGATTACAGCGGATGAAGCAACATACAAGCAAACGTCTCTACTCGGAACTTCTTTGCCAATTTCAGTAATGATGATATCTGTCACAAAGAGTGAAATCCGATCTTCAAAAACTTTCTTGTCTGTTTTGCTAAGAAATTTATAAAACTCAATATTTTCTATCAACCAATATCTATCATTGATATTTAAATTAATTTTATTGGGCTTTCCTTTTGATTTATTCGCAAAATATAACCACCGACGAATGGCAAAAGTAGTCAGAACAACCGTTGAAATTCCGACAACTTTGGCTAAACTCTGTTGTTCATTCATCGTCAAAATTGGAATACTTGAAAGTAAAATAATGAAAGTAATAATCCAATATGTAAAATTGAACTTGATACTTGAAGTCTTTTGCTCTGACATAATAAATCTAACAGTTAAGGTTAATTTCTATTTCTGTTGCTCTCGAAATATTTTCAAGAGCCATGGCGTTAGGACAATCAATAAAACTGTTGCACCCATCATCAAATAAAAATTCAACATAAAAAAGGATGCTTTGTCTTCATATTGATCCCACAAAGATGCAATCACTCCGCTTAATTTATTTCCAATGGAGGTAGAAATAAACCATGCACCCATCATCAAAGCGGTTAATCTAGCAGGTGACAATTTAGAAACCATCGATAAACCGATTGGCGATAAACACAACTCGCCAACCGTAATTACACCGTAAGCTGCAAAAAACCACCAGTAACTCGATTTTAGTTCACCATTAACTGAAGAATTAACCGCTGCGACCATCACCAAACAAGATAAACCGGTGATAAATAATCCTAATACAAATTTAATTGGAATAGCGGGTTCTAATTTTCTAAAACGCAAAAATCTAAAAATCCCAACAACCAATGGCGTTAAAATAATTACCCAAAAAGGATTTACAGATTGGAAAATATTGGTATTAAAAACGGCCACTTGATCACCTTCCTTTAATTTATCGACTCCTTGATAATTTTTAAAATAACTAGGATACTGGATTTTTTTCTCCCCTTCGATTTTGCGAAAGTGTTTGTCTAAAACTTGCTCAGGTTCATTTGATTTTTCATATTTCACAACGTCGGCCAAACTCATGTTTTTCAAACTTGAACTTATACTATTAGGAACATCTCTATTGGTGTAATTGTTCGCCCAAGTATTCAAAACGGTTCCATTCTGTTTGAAAATCGCCCAAAAGGGAATAACTGCCAGGCAAACAACTAAAATCGCACTCACTACTCTTCTTTCATTTTTTGGCGCTGTAAAAAGAATGTATCCAAAAAAGAAAATGACGGGTATACAAGCAAAGAGGAAAGCATCTGTTACATCATCTTTCACTAAAAAAGAATGCGTATTTGTTTCTGAAGGAACACCATTAATGAAATATCCAACAACCGCAAAAATCAGCGCTGGAACGATTACTAGTAGTAAGTCTTTCCACCAAGCTTTTTCCCCTTGAACCGTTACTTTTTTGACATCACCAGTTAAATAATGTTTATTTCCAGCCATAAATACAATAACTCCCACAAACATTCCAATTCCTGCGCCAACGAAAGCAATAGAATAGCCATATTTGTTGATCAAAAAAGCTGAAACAATGTTGCAAATAAATGCGCCAATATTAATGCCCATGTAGAAAATATTATAGCCTTCATCCTTTTGACTCCGGAGTTCATCTGTATTGTATAAATTGCCTAAAAGGGTCGAAATATTAGGCTTGAATAAACCATTTCCCAAGACGACCAATAACATTCCAGAATAAAGCATTCCAAATGAATGAACTCCCATCATGCAATAACCAACTCCCATCATTATTCCACCAACAACTATAGGAAGTCGATAACCCAAAACTCTGTCGGCCAATAAACCTCCAATAAAAGGAGTGAAAAACACCAAAGCAATGAAAGTTCCATATAAACTGGCCGACTCTGCTTCTGACATTTCAAAACCTTGATTGGCATCTTTCAAATACAAGGTGAAAATTCCAATCATTAAATAATAACCAAATCTTTCCCACATTTCTGTGAAAAACAAATAAGGCAATGCTTGAGGATGTTTGCGTTGTTTTTTCATACTACTAAAATAAGAAATCCTGCTTCTAAGATAGAAACAGGATTCAGATTGTTTTCTTGTGTGAATTTATTTTATTCCGTGCATCATTTTCATGAGTCTGCTTGATAAGATAAACAAGACAATTGATGCTGCTCCTGCCATAAATACAAACAACATAAAAAAGGAATACAAACTATCTATTTTATAACCCAAGAAAGTTTTTTCTTTTATAATTGAGCCCTCAAAAACAGACTTAATCACGCTTGCTTTCAGTTTTTTATCCTTGATTTCTCCTGTTGCAACAATATCAATTGAGATGTATTCTTTATTATTTATTTTCTCAGCAGTTTCATAAGTTGCTACCAACTTTGTTTTTGAATCAGTCTCTATTTCCTTGATATTATCAACCAAAACCATCGTTGCTGGATAATAAGCACTCAATGTTCCTGCAAATTTATTAGCACAGGCGGTTGATAAGAACCAAACCCCCATCAATAGTGAAGCGAACTTCACAGGAGATAACTTATTAACCATTGATAAACCTATTGGAGAGAGACAAAGTTCACCAAAAGTATGTATTGTATATAAACTTATAAGCCACATCATACTCACCTTTGTAGAAGGATCTACTCCTTTCACTCCCAAAGCGATTACTAAATAGCCCAAAGCCAACAAGAACAAACCAATTGATTGCTTATACGGTGACGAAGGCTCAATATTTCGTTTACCTAAGAAAGTCCAAAGGACTGAAAATAATGGCGCAAACAAAACAATGGCAATGGCATTAACTGACTGGAACCAAGCTGCTGGCGCTTCATCAATAAACAATCCATTAGACGTAAAAGCTGCATAAAGGAAATAACCCAAGATTGCTAACAATAAAAAGAGAATCAATTCCTTAACTCCTTTTTGCTCGTTCTTCATTTTTGAGAAAACACGGTAAGCAAAATAAGCAACTATCCCAGCCAAAATGAGATTGATTACTGTATAAACTGTTTTGGATAGTCTTAAGTTTACAACTCTATCCGTCTGCTCTTCTGCAAAAAAGGTAAGAGAAGCTCCTGCTTGTTCAAATGCAGCCCAGAAAAATATTACAAAAAAGGCAATGATATAAATAACCCAAATTCTGCTTTTTTCAACTTTACTCAATGTTCTATCAGAAATTATAAATCCAGGAGCTGCGATACAAAGCGAAAAAATAAAACCACCAATAACTCCTTGATCCAAGACAAACCAAAACAAGAAAAAGAGCGCCAATTCAATAGCTAACCATGTAGCAATCATCGTTGAAGAAAAACTTTTTTGATTTTCGACACCATTAGAATTGGAATCAAGCAGTACTTCAGATTCGATTTTTTCATTCTTTTGTCTTACTGGAGGCATCCCTATCGCTTTACCTTCTGGAGTAACAATATAATGATTTTTCAGCCAAATAAATAAAACTGTACTCACAGTCATACCTATACAAGCTGCCAAAAATCCCCACTTAAAATCAGCAGGATTTCCCGTGTCTCCAAGAATCCCACAAACTAAAGGAGCTAAAAATGCTCCCAAATTAATCCCCATATAGAAAATTGTGAATGCAGAATCTATACGCTTATCACCTGGCACATACAACTGCCCAACCATCGTTGAAATGTTTGGCTTAAAAAAACCATTCCCAAAAATCAAAAATCCAAGTCCTACAAACATTAAAGTAGTTGCAAAAGCTGTTTGATGATAAAAACTTCCAGCGAGAAACATGAACATCTGTCCGATAGCCATCATGAAACCTCCAATAATAATTGATTTTCGATTTCCCCAATATCTATCTGCCATATATCCCCCAATAAGCGGAGTCAAATAGACCAATCCTGTATAGGATCCATATATTCCATCTGCTGCGCTCTCTTTGTCAAATAGTAGCGCCTTCGTGCAAAATAATACAAGCAATGCGCGCATTCCGTAATATGAAAAGCGTTCCCACATTTCTGTAATGAATAAAACATATAATCCTTTTGGATGACCTTTTTGTACAGATGTTTCCATAATTTATTTATTAGTTTAGGCTGTGAAAGTAAAAAAAAAATCCCAATATTGTCTTTTTGTTACTTTTTCTTTATCCTATGTTCGTCAATATCCATACTCACTTGCATCAAAATGAAGGTATTTACATTCTAAACAGTCTTGATTATAGTGACAAAAATTTTTACTATTCACTCGGATTTCATCCAAATGAAAGTGAAAATCTAAATTTTAACGCAGATATTTTCGAAAAACAAACAACGCAATTAAATTGTATTGCCATTGGCGAATGCGGCTTGGATAAAAATATTTCTATTCCATTGAAACAACAAATTACACTTTTTAAAAAGCAAATCGACATTTCAGAAAAAATTCAACTACCCATTATCATTCATTGCGTGAAGGCTTGGAATGAAATTTTAGAAATCAAAAAAGAATTAAAGCCGAATCAACCGTGGATTTACCATGGATTTCGAAAATCAAACTTGATTGAAAGTGTTTTAAAATCAGGTTGCTACATCAGCATTGGAACAGCAATTATCTATGACCAAAAACTTCAGCAAACCATTCAAAATATACCTTTAAAAAAATTATTTCTAGAAACAGATAATGATACATCACATTCTATTCAAGAAGTTTACGAATTTATCGCTAGATTAAAACACATTTCAATAGATGAACTTCAAACCCAAATTTTCAAAAACTTCAAAACGGTTTTTCAAAAAGTAAAATAGCATACAACTTTGTAAATTTACAAATTGAAGTAATTTTGCAAAAAAAAACAAAAATGGGCAATTGGCTGGAGCGTACAGAATTATTGATAGGAACTGAAAATCAAGCAAAACTTAAAAATGCGCATGTTTTAATTGTGGGGCTTGGAGGAATTGGTTCTTTCGCTGGTGAATTTATCGCTAGAGCGGGCATCGGAAAAATTACCTTGATTGATGGTGATTCCTTTGACGAAACGAATAAAAACAGACAATTGACCGCGCTTGATTCAACCATTGGCAAAAACAAGGCCGTTGTGCTTGCTGAGCGAATCAAAGATATTAATCCTGAAGTTGAATTGATTGTTATTGAAGAATTTGTAATTCCAGCGCGCGTTTGGGAAATCTTGCAAGAATCAAAACCTGATTATGTGATGGATTGCATCGATTCCGTCTCTCCAAAACTTGAATGGATTATTGCCTGCAAAAGGTTGAAAATCAAAATCATTTCTCACCTTGGAGCTGGTGGAAAATCTGACCCTTCCAAAGTGCAAATAGCGCTATTGGGAAAAACAAATAATTGTAAATTAGCACTCCACCTGAAAAAAAGATTGAAAAGGAAAAATATAGATTACAAAAGAATTAAAACCGTTTTTTCTTCAGAAATTCAATTGAAATCTGCGCTAAAAATGACAGACGGCAGTAATTTCAAACGCTCTTTTTATGGAACTGTAAGCTACATGCCTGGATTATTCGGGCTTTTCGGAGCCGCTGAAGTCATTCGCCATTTGCAAAAAAAACTTGACTAATTCTGCACGCAAATACTTTCAATAAATTCAGAATTTGAAGAAACTAGTTTCACTAAATAGATCCCATTTTCAAGCTCAATCGGAATCTCAATCTGGTTGGAATTTATTTTTTTAGCATCTATTAATTTACCGGAAACATCATATATTTCAATATTTTGTATTGCAACATCTGATTCAATAACCATCCAATTTTTCATCGGATTTGGATAAATCTTTACATTTTGAATTACTTTTTCGACCTCCATTCCTAAAATATAGGATGCTTTCCAAGTTTCATTTAGTCTTGCCACTGCGGAAACTCCAGTTGTAATGTAAAATTCAGCATTTCCAGCAAATGAAACACCACCTCTTCTCGCCTCCGCTGGAAAATTTGTTAACAATGCTGTTTCCCATGTTTCCAAATCAATCCTTAAAAACTGATTAGAATATGACTGATTTTCAAACACTCCGCCGTAAATAAATGCAAACTTGCCAATTTGAGAAAACATAGAATAAGTTGTCGGCACAAGATTTATTTGACTGATTAATTGCCATGTATCAGAAACTGGTAAATATTGATAAAAACCTGTGTTCATATTTCCCCCGTTTAACTTTCCAAGACCAATAATTCCAGCATTATTCCACGAAAAACCAACACCTCGCCAAATGCCCTCTACGGGAAGATTCGCTTTCTGAAACCATTGTTCTTGAATCAGATCAAAAGCCCAAACTTCATTGGAAATGATTCCTCCGTTGGTTTTTCCTCCTAAAACATAAACGGTATCTGCAATCAAAAAAATCACTGCTCCTGCCCTTCCCTGAGCAGGCAAATATGGTAAAGAAATCCATTCATTTGTATGCGAATTTAATTTCCAAAAATCATTTAAATAGGTTGCGCTTGAATTTATTCCGCCAAAAATATATCCAAAATCTAAGTGTGAAAATCCATTCGCATATTGTCTTTCTTCGCCAACCGGCAAATTTATCCCATTCGACCAAGTTTCCGTATTTAAATCAAAAATCTTAAAATCAGAAGTGCAATTAAACCCTGAATTCATACCAAGTCCGCAAAAAACTTGGTTGTTAATTTTGAATACAGAAGCATCATCTCTCGCATCACCAATGAAATCAGCGATTTGGTTCCAATCTTGCGCCTTCACATCAAAAAAGCTGCAAACGATCCAAATTGATAAAAATATTTTCATGCGATAAATAACGTTTAAATACAGTTTAAATTATAGAGAAAAATGATAATCTCAAACAAAAATCCCACATAATCCAATTTTAAATACGCAACCAATCATTTTTACTTAATTTTGCCAATTCACGTTGAATTAAAAACAAAATTATGTCAGTTCACAAAAATGTAAAACGCGTAACTACCAATGTGTTGCAAGAAATGAAAAATGCTGGTCAGAAAATTTCTATGCTTACAGGTTACGATTTTTCAATGGCTAGAATCATTGATGCTGCTGGAATTGATGTGATTTTAGTGGGCGATTCAGCTTCAAACGTTATGGCGGGTCACGAAACAACCTTGCCAATTACCTTGGATCAAATGATTTACCACGCGTCATCCGTTGTTCGTGCCGTAGATCGTGCATTGGTGGTAGTGGACATGCCTTTCGGATCTTACCAAGGAAATTCAAAAGAAGCGCTTTCTAATGCCATCAAAATCATGAAAGAATCTGGCGGACACGCGGTGAAATTGGAAGGTGGACAAGAAATTTTAGAATCCATCAAACGCATTTTGACTGCAGGAATACCGGTGATGGGACATTTGGGTTTGACGCCTCAATCGATTTATAAATTCGGAACTTACGTGGTAAGAGCCCAAGAAGAAGAGGAAGCACAACGTTTGATTGAAGATGCAATTGCACTCGAAGCTGCTGGTTGTTTTGCGATTGTGTTAGAAAAAATTCCTGCTTCATTGGCGACAAAAGTGGCTCAAACAGTTTCTATTCCAATCATCGGAATTGGCGCGGGAAATGGAGTTGACGGACAAGTTTTGGTCGTGCACGACATGCTTGGAATCAACAATGAATTTAGCCCTAGATTTTTGAGAAAATACAACAACTTGTATGACCAAATGAAACAATCTTTTGAAGAATATATCAAAGATGTTAAATCTGGTGATTTTCCGAATGAAAGCGAACAGTACTGATAAGATTGTTAATTGATTTATTTTTCCGCTGAATCTTCTTTTTTAATAACTTAAATCTTTTTGGAGAAATTGCCAATATTCAATTCTCTTTCAAAAAAATTCCGCTATATTCGTTGACAAATCTTTTAATTCAATCAGACTTTGGAGCGTTTTATCAATATTCTAATCATCGATGACAATTTGACCAACCAAAGGGGTTTGAAAGAAATCTTAAATGGCAGCGGCAATAATGTATTGATGGCAACTTCCGTTTATCAAGCACTGGCCATTCTCAAGCAAAAGGAAGTAGGAATATTATTGATCAACATCGATTCTCCATTTTTCGGCGGAATTGAATTACTGCAATCGCTCAAAGAAGCGAGTACCGTAAAAAATGTTTACAAAATCGTTCTCACTGAGAATTCTCAATCTGGTTCCAATCTAGTGAAAGGGTTGAATGAAGGTGCAATTGATTTTATCCAAAAACCCTTTAATCCAAACTTGGTGAAAGCTAAGATTGAGGTATATAAAGCACTTTATTACAAAGACCAAAGAATCGGTCAATTACTTGAAAATATTTTTCCTGAGAATGTACTTTTAGATTTAAATACCTTTGGGAAATTTTCGCCCAAAAGGGTTGAAAACGGCGTGGTTCTTTTTACTGATTTTGTTGGTTTTTCTCAAAAATCTCGTGATATCAGCCCGCTCAAATTATTGAAAAAATTAGAATTCTACTTCACCAAATTTGACGAAATCACAGAACGATATAAATTGGAAAAAATCAAAACCATTGGGGATTCTTACATGGCTTTGGCTGGAGTAACAGAAAACGCACCGCAACCAGAAATTCGTGCTTGTTTGGCAGCCATTGAAATGAGAAATTTCATGATCAACGAACGAGAAGTTGCACTAGCCATGAATAAAGATTTTTGGGAAATCAGAATTGGAATTCACGCTGGACCGCTGGTTGCAGGAATAATTGGCACCAAAAAATTTAGCTTTGACGTTTGGGGAGATACTGTGAACATTGCATCTCGTGCAGAACAAGAATCTGAACCAGATAAAATTCTGATAACGCAAAATGTGCACAAAACCATTGAAGATTATTTTGAAACCACTTTCCATGGAAATGTAGAAATCAAAAAACGTGGCGGAATAGAAAAAATGTTTTTTCTAGATGTAATCAAAAACGAATATTGCTTGTACAATGAAGGAAAAGTGCCAAATAAATACATCTTGCAAATTTGTGATTTGCCCACGGTAGATTTTCAACACATGCAAAAGGATATTTTAAATAAGTTAAAATCGTCCTTGCCTGAAGAATTGATTTACCACGATTTACAGCATACTGCGAACGTTGAAAAAGCCGCGATTCGATTTGCTAAATTAGAGGGGCTTTCTGATCACGACTTAATGTTATTGAGAACCGCTGTCTACTATCATGATGCTGGATTTTTAGTCACCTACCATAACAATGAAACTTTTGGAATTAAATTAGCGGAGAACAATCTACCACAATTTGGTTATTCTCAGACTGAAATTAATATCATAACTAAAATAATTGCGGCAACAAAAAATGGTGTGCAACCTGAAACCATGTTGGAAAAGATCATGTGTGATGCAGACCACGATTATTTTGGTCGCGCAGATTATATCGCCGTTTCTAAAAAATTGAGAACCGAAATGGAAAATATTGACGAATCAATGACTGATTTAGAATGGTTGGATTTTCAGTTGAACTATATTGAACTTAAGCACGAATATTACACAGAAACCGCTAGAAATATTCGTGAATATGGTAAAAAAGCAAGAATTCAAGAATTGAAAGCGGAAAGAAATCGATTACTTCAAGAAGAAAATGACGACAATCAAATGAATTGAAAATCGAATCTTAAAAAGTCGGAGTCAATAAATCCAAAACAGCCAAACTTTTATCATCATCAATTTCACGGTCCTTCTCAAATTCACCAACAGCATAAATTCCATCTGAATGTGCCCAAGTAAATTTTTGTGTTGTTGCGCTGCCAGTAGCTGATAAAGTCACAGAAGTTGGCGCGCAAAGCGTTGCGTTAATTGAAGTCGAACTAAATGAAACATGATCAGCAACTGCAATTTCCTGCACCACATCCTCCATTTTAACCTCATCCATCTGAGCAAGTTGAATGTTTATTTTTTCCGTTCCAATTTGATTTTTTTGCGCAGAAAGCGGACTTTGAACTTTGATTTCAAACGTTTCATTTTGATTTTCTTCAACTTTCGATTTTGAATTTGCATCTTGGGGTTTTGTTACCTCTTCCGATTTTGCCAATTGATTTTCAGTTGCATCTTGTTTTCCTACAAAAGGCAAAACAGACAGCGACAAAATCAGCAATGCAGCTACTCTAACAAGCGGTTTTTGGTAAAACTTTTTCTCAGGTGCATAAACCATTAGCCAAAGTGAATTATACCACAAAACGCCCTTGCTTTGGTAAGTTTGATAAAAAAGCGCGTCCAAACTTTCTTTCGTGCTTTCAGCTGGCGAATCAAAATTGGCTGTTTCTTGCGCATAATTCTCTACCGCAAAGAAAAAGTGTTTCATCTGCAAAAATTCTTCTTCAGATGCACAAATATCCTGAATATGCGTTTTTTCTGACGTATTCAATTCATGGTAATCTTTGCTTAAAATATATTCTAGGTCGTCTGTTTGCATGACTATCTATTTAAAATGGGATTAAATTCTTTGAGACTTTCAGCCAAATATTTGGTCGCATAAAATAACCTCGATTTGATCGTACCTTCATTTGCCGACAATACGTCCGCTATTTCTTTGATTGACAATCCTTCTAAATGTCTCAATTTAAAAACTTCGCTGTGTTTGATATCTAATTGTTCAATGTGGTGTTCAAATGCTTTTCCAAAAAATTGATCTTGCACCTCATTCAGCACGTCAGTTTGATGATCCTTGATAACAAAATGTTCATCCAAGCCGTTGGAAGTTCCTTTCCTAACTTGTTGTTTTTTGTATTCATTCTTGCACATATTGTTCGCAACAGAAAAAAACCAAGTTTTAAACGATCGAGAAGCATCAAATGAAGCTGGATTTTTGATGATTTTCGCAAACAAATCGTGCACAAAATCTTCCGCTTTTTCGGCGTCGTTCCACAACATGCGTTTGAAATAGCCTTTCATCATTTTAGCATAGCGCACATACAGTTCGTCGAAAGCCAACTTGTCCCCTTTTTCGAGGAAAGCCATCAGCTGTTCGTCCGACATCTCTGTATATTTGTTCGCTATTCTCATCAATTATTTCCCCAAAATAGTTTGAATCTGTTTTAACTTATTGGTCTGAATTCCAATTTTCTCAATGGCATTATCAATTGGTGGAATTTCGTTTTTCTTGTTTTGCTTTTCATACAAATCTCGCAAGTAAAAAAGCATCGGTAAATAATTCGCTGTCAATTGCTTTCCTTTTTCTGTGTGCACATTTTCAAACGCCTTTGATTGATTGATTTTTTTCCAAATTTGCTGATTTTCTGAATCGTTTTTTTTGGATAAATCCTTAAAAACATAAACCAATCCTTGCACTTCCAATTGATTGATTTGGGGTTGTAAATATGGTTTGGGGAAAGTCAAACTTAAATTCAAATTTTTCGATTGATTTTGCGCGCAGAAATCTTGAAAAAATTGTACATCTACCACTTGTGAATTTGGCATTTGAAAACCATCTTTTTGCAATGAATCCCGATACACTTTGCTTTGCATCAAATCCAGGGAAACGATTTTTACATCTTTTCGAATCGCGCTATTTTGTTGCAAATACATACTTCCAAAAGCATCATCAAATCCGTGGGTCAACAAAACGCCATTCGTGGAAACGCTATTTAGTAAAGCATTGTCATAGGTCAAAACATCGGATTCAATTCTCCCCATTTGCACCAACTGTGAAAGTTCTTTTGTTGAAGCGTTTCTGTCTGAAACAATCGTATGATAAGCAGCCATTTGAACAATTACATCACTGTTGGTTGGCTTCAATTCTTTGGCTTTTTCCAAATGAGAAATCAAATCCAAATTGTAATTTCCAGCAACATAAGTAAAATAATGGTACTCGAAAGATTCTGGTGCATTGAGTTTGTAGAAATCAATGGCAGTATTCATTTCTGCTTGTTGCTCTAATGTTGGCGTTCTAGAAGTGATTTGCGTTGTTGCCAATTTCTTGTTTTTCAAAAAAGAAGTGGTGGTTTTCATTTCGATTTGTTTCGAATTGGCACTTTTCTCAGAAACAGCTGTTTTTTTCAAGGTCACCTCCTCCAAATCATTTTCTTTTTCCTCTAGTGTAGAAGCAGGAGCGATGATTAATTCTTCATTAGAAATGGATGAATTAGAATTGTTGTTTTGAGGCGGAACATTTGTATTCGCTTGCGCAACTGCAATATTTGCAAGTCCAAAAATTGAAATAAATAACAGCAAAAATTTCATAAAAACTTTATTGAATTGCCTCTTTGTACAATTCGAATCAATATTCGTTCAAATGTAAGACCAGAAAAAATGAAAAAAGTTGGTTGAAATTTAAGATTCAGCCGCAAATAAAAATCTATTTGGACTTACTAAGTTGGTTTTCACTGCATACATAACAATTCCAGCCGTATTTTTCACACCCAACTTAGCCATAATATTCTTGCGGTGCGTATTGATGGTGTGGTTACTCAAAAACAAAATCTCCGCAATTTGCGCATTCGTCTGTCCTTCAGCGATGAAAACAATGATTTCATTTTCTCTTTCTGACAACAAAACTGGCTCACAAGAAAAAGATTCAAAATCTATGTCATCAACATCAATGTGCGCACGCTGAATAGTTTCTAAAATAGTACCGCAGAAAAACTTGTTGCCTCTCCCCGTTTCTTTCACGGAGTTAATGATTTCAGAAACATCGCAATCTTTTTTGACATAACTTTTTACGCCACTTCTCAGCGCATTCACTAGGGTTTGTCCGCTTTGTTCAGGTGTAATCGCCACAAAATTAACTTGTGGGAATTTAGACAACACTTTAGGTATGATGTCTATTGTAAATCCATTTGAGGTATAATCAATCAAAACGATGTCAGAACCGAAATTTTTGATCAGCGAAAAAAGCTCATCGTTATTCGTCGCTTCGCCCACAATTTCCAAGTTTTTTTCGGAACTCAAGACGGCGCGCAAGCCAATTCGAATCAATTCATTGCTGTCTGCAAGTATAATTTTCATTTAGAATGATTATAAACAACAAAGATAAAGGTTAAATCAATACCAGAAATTTGAAAATGAAAATTTGGGCAAAAAAACAAAAAAAGTTATCAAAATGACCAGCTGAATTGTTCTTTTTTAATTTCTATAAAACTCTTGCCTCAGTGCAAAAATACTTCATGAATTTCAATCTCTTTTTAATGAATATGCTCTTACTTTTTGAATCTCAATTTCTTTAACCTATTATTGAATCAAGAAATTATATGTTAGGACTATCATTTCTTTTTTGCTATTTTTGTTTTTAAAGAAATTCAAATTTTCAGACTATTTTACATGGAAAATAACATCATTTTATATCAAACCGAAAAGGGCAATGTTAACATAAATGTGAAGTATGAAAACGAAAATTTTTGGCTGACACAAAAGTTGATGGCACAACTGTTTGGTGTTGAAATCCCTGCCATTAGCAAGCATTTGTCAAATATTTTTGAAACAGGCGAATTGCAGCAAAACGCAACTATTTCCATAATGGAAACAGTTCAGCAAGAAGGTACAAGAAATGTAAAACGTACAATTGAATTTTACAATCTTGATGCCATAATAGCTGTAGGATATAGGGTAAACTCTAAACAAGCTACGCAGTTTCGGATTTGGGCAACTCAAACCTTAAAAGAATATATTCTAAAAGGTTTTGCATTAAACGATCAAATGCTAAAAAATGGAAAACCTTTTGGCAAAGATTATTTTGATGAATTACTGGAGCGCATAAGAGAAATCCGAGCAAGTGAGAGACGTTTTTATCAAAAATTAGGTGACATTTTTCAGCAATGCAGTGCCGATTATTCAAATGATACAGAAGAAACGAAACTATTTTACAAAATGGTTCAAAACAAATTTCACTTTGCCGTGACAGGTAATACAGCAGCCGAAATAATTTACCAAAGGGCAGATAAATCAAAGGATTTTATGGGCTTGACCTCTTGGAAAAATGCCCCACAAGGAAAAGTTTTGAAAAGTGATGTTACCATCGCGAAAAATTATTTACAGGAAAATGAAATTGGCGATTTAAACTTATTGGTAAGTGCATTTTTAGATTTAGCAGAATTTCAGGCGCGACGAAATCAAATCATGAATATGAAAGATTGGCTTATACGAACCAATAAATTTATTGAAAGCAATAGTTTGGATATTTTGCCAAATGCGGGAATCATTTCACATGAGCAAGCAGTTGAAAAAGCACACAACGAATATGAACAATTCCGAATTGATCAGGATAAAAAATACATTTCGGATTTAGATGAAGAAATCAGAAAATTAAACAAAAAATAACGTAAAACACTTATAAATATTCTTTTACAATTAAAAAACGTGAAATCTCACTGGGAAATTTCACGTTTCAAAAAATCTGATTTCTGTTTATTAACGTGTAAACAACATCTCTCTGAATTTTGGTAATGGCCACAATTCGTCGTCTACCAATAATTCTAATTTATCTGCGTGGTAGCGAATGTCGTCAAAATAAACTTTCACTTCATCGCAATAAGCAACTGCTTTTTCTTCGATGGATTCGATTTTGTTTGCTTTTTTACGCGCTTCCAACATCACATCGCACAAAGATTTCATTTTATTCAAATGCTCAGAAATCTTAGTGATCAATTCTGTTTGTGCTTTTGCAGCTTCAGCTCCTTCTTTGCCTAAAATCGACATCAAACCTTGCACATTTTGAATCAATTTATTTTGGTAATTGATTACCGCCGGAATGATGTGATTTTGCGTCAAATCTCCCATTAAACGGGCTTCAATTTGTAATTTGTGTACGTAATTTTCAAATTCAATTTCTTTTCTCGCTTCGATTTCCCTGTGAGTCAAAACGTTCAATTCTTCAAAAATTCCAATGATTCTTTTGTCATCCCAAATATCCAAAGAACGTGGCGTGTCTTTAAAGTTATTCAAACCTCTTTTTTCAGCTTCCACGACCCATTCGTCGCCGTATCCATTTCCTTCGAAACGAATTTTCTTAGAATCTTTGATCATTTGTTGCAATTCTTTCAAAATTGCTTCGTCTTTTGAATCGCCTTTCTCAATTCTAGTATCTACTTGCGCTTTGAAAATACGCAATTGACTTGCCATAATTGTATTCAACACAATCATAGATTTTGAGCAGTTTGCCGAAGAACCAACCGCTCTAAACTCAAATTTATTTCCTGTGAAGGCGAAAGGTGAAGTTCTATTTCTATCTGTATTGTCCAACATGATTTGTGGAATCTTGCCGATATTCAATTTCAATTCCGTTTTTTCCTCTGGACTCATTTTTCCAGCCTTCACGTTTTGCTCTAAATCATCTAATACGGAAGACAAATAGGTTCCGATGAAAGTCGAAATTATCGCTGGTGGCGCTTCGTTTGCTCCCAAACGGTGGTCATTACTCGCTGAAGCGATGCAAGCACGCAACAAATCTGCATTGTCGTGAATCGCTTTAATCGTGTTGACGAAAAATGTCAAGAACTGTAAATTCGTTTTCGGATTTTTTCCAGGCGCCAATAAATTCACGCCAGTATTCGTTGACAATGACCAGTTATTGTGTTTTCCAGAACCGTTTACTCCTGAGAATGGTTTCTCATGCAATAAAACTCTGAAATCATGTTTGATGGCGATTTTTTCCAATAAATCCATCAACAATAAGTTGTGGTCGTTTGCCAAGTTACACTCTTCAAAAATCGGTGCGCACTCGAATTGATTTGGTGCAACTTCATTGTGACGCGTTGTTACAGGAATTCCCAAACGAATGGATTCTGTTTCAAAATCACGCATGAAAGCAGTAACTCTTTCTGGAATTGAACCGAAATAATGGTCTTCCAATTGTTGTCCTTTTGCAGGCGCTTGACCAAACAACGCCCTCCCTGTCATCATGATATCAGGTCGTGCATTGTATAAAGCTTTGTCAATCAAAAAATATTCTTGTTCCCAACCCAATGTTGCGATGACTTTGGTTACGTTTTTATCAAAATATTGGCAAACATCTACCGCAGCTTGATCAACTGCATGCAATGCTTTAATTAATGGCATTTTAAAATCCAAAGATTCTCCTGTGTAAGAAATAAAAATCGTTGGAATACACAATGTTTTTCCGATTACAAATGCTGGAGAAGAAGGATCCCAAGCTGTATAACCTCTCGCTTCGAATGTATTTCTAATTCCTCCATTTGGAAAAGAGGAAGCGTCTGGCTCTTGCTGAACCAACAAATCTCCATCAAAACGTTCAATCGCTCTTCCGGGACCAACTGGTTTGAAAAATGCATCGTGCTTTTCAGCGGTTGTGCCTGTCAAAGGTTGAAACCAATGTGTATAATGTGTTGCGCCTTTTGTCAAAGCCCAATCTTTCATAGCTGAAGCAACTTGATCAGCGATATTACGATCTAAAAGCGCACCATTTTGCATGGATGAAGTCATCACTTTATATGCGCCATCGGGCAAATATTCTCTCATTACTTCTTGGTGAAATACATTTTCGCCAAAAATCTCTGAAATTTTCCCGTCAAACTCAATGTGTTTTGGGGTACGATGTAGTACATCTTGATACGCTTGCTGTCTAATTGTTGCCATGAAAAATATTTTTTTTACAAAAATAGAAATTATTGAGGGGTGTTCGGCAATAAAAATGTATTTTTTTGAACAATACCCCCTATTTTTTACTCACAAAAATAAAATTCATACATTTTTATCGAAAAAACTAAATTTTTGAGGACTTTTTAGATTTTTTTAGACAATGATTGAAAATCCAAGAATAAATAAAATTTGAAACACAAAACTGTTATCTTTAAACTAAAATTGATTTACCTTCACGAAAAAATTATACTAAATGACACGTTCGATTTTACTTTTTTGCTTTTTTGCTTTCAATGCAATCAATCTTTTTGCCGCTCCAGGAGATACAACTTGGGTAACAGTCTTTGAAAATAAAAAAATTGACCATTACGGAAATTTTGATACCACAGCCGTTTTGCCGGCCGCTGGAAATAGGTATCGTAAAATACGCCTGCATTACATTTTGGGACGCTATAATTGTCCTTCAGGTACACAATATTGCGGTTCTTGGGATTATACGACTTTGGTTTATGCCAAGCCACAAAACTCAGACACTGTTGAATTGGCGAGAATCATCACGCCTTATGCCACAGATTGGAGCACCACTAGAAAGCATGATTACATTGTAGATGTCACGGATTACGCGCCTATCTTAAATGGAAATTTAGACATGCAATATCAATATGAAGGATATTCTTGGGGTTTCACCTTGACATTGAAAATTGAGTACATTGAGGGAGTCCCACCAATGGATGCAGTGGCAGCGAAAAATGTTTACGATGGATATTTTGCTTATGGAAACACTTCCAATCCAATAGAAAACAATTTAGTTCCGAAAAATTTCACCTACAATGCGCCTGTTGCAAATGCCATTTTGAAAAATATCATCAGTGGTCATGGTTCTGACAACAACGGATGTGGAGAATTTTGCAGCAAATATTACCAACAAAAAATCAACGGAAATCAAATTGCACAAAAGCAATTGTGGAAAAGCAATTGTGGTGTAAATAATATTTCACCACAAACAGGAACATGGGTGTTTGACAGAGCCAATTGGTGCCCTGGAGAAGTTGTTTATCCAATTGTTCACGACATCAGCGATTTCACCAATCCAGCTTCTGCTTTTGAGGTCAACATGGATTTTGAGCCTTATACTTCTCCAGTCCAAACAAACACTGGTGGTTTCAATGTTGTTTCGCAATTGATAACCTACAAAGCTCCAAATCATACGTTGGACGCATCTATCGAAGATGTAATCGCGCCAACCAACGATCCAAATTATGCACGTTCAAATGGCGTTTGTAACAATCCAATAATCAAAGTTAAAAACGTTGGAACAGACACTTTGACTAGCATGACTATTGAATATCAATTGGTAGGCGGTCAAGCAGCAACTTTCAATTGGACTGGAAATTTGGCTTTCATGCAGGAACAAGAAATTGATTTAGGTTCAAATATTGCTGTTTTTAGTGGCAATGAATCGAATCAATTTTATGTTCACTTGACGAATGTAAACGGCCAAGCACAAGATCAAAATCAATTGAATGATGAATACAAAACAACTTTTGTGCATGTGAAATCATATCCGTTGACCTATAGAATGTATTTCAAAACAAACAATGGCACTTCATTAACCAATGCGCCATATAATGAAACAAATTGGACTATAAAGGACGCTTCAGGAACGATTGTAGCAAGCAGAATCAACAATGCGAACGATTCACTTTACATCGATACTTTGTCGCTTCCAACTGGCTGCTATACCTTCGAGATGACAGATGACAACTGCGACGGTATTTCTTGGTGGTATTACCAGTATTATGATGTTAATCCAGGAGTAGGACAAGCGAGATTCGTTAAATTGACTTCTTTGGGATTGGTGAAAAACTTTAACGGAGATTTTGGATGTAATATCAAAGAAAGATTCACCGTTGGATATGTGCTTGATGTTGATGAAATTGAATCAGATGACAGCAAAGTTGAATTATTTCCAAATCCAGCGCAAGATAAAATTGAGTTGCAATTTGACTTGGCAAAAAATGAAAAAGTAAAATATTCAATCGTAGATTTAACTGGGAAGAAACTGAAATCAGACAATGTTCAGGTTACAAAATCTTCTCTACTTACTGTTGATACAAAAGACTTGAAAGATGGAATTTATTTCATCTCATGTGAATTCGAAAACGGAAGCTCAACTTCTAAAAAATTCATCATTAAGCGATAATAAATTATCTACTAATTTTAAAACGGGTTGATCTTTTTCAATCCGTTTTTTTTTGTGCTTTCAATTTTTATTGCTAACTTCATTTTCAATTACCTTTACAACACAATTATGAAAAACGCAAAAACTGTATTAAAACAAGTCTTTGGTTACGACTCATTTCGAGCCGACCAAGAAGAAATCATTCAACACATTTTAGACAAAAAAGACGCCATCGTGCTCATGCCAACTGGCGGCGGAAAATCCATTTGTTTTCAAATTCCTGCACTGATTTTTGAAAATGTCACTTTAGTGATTTCTCCTTTAATTTCATTGATGAAAGATCAAGTGGAAAGTTTGCTCGCCAATGGTGTTCAGGCTGGTTTTATCAACAGTTCGCAATCTGAAAGTCAGAAAAATGAAATGTTGAACAAAGCCAAAAGTGGTGAATTAAAATTACTTTATATTTCACCAGAAACATTGGTTGCGGGCATGCAAACGTGGTTGCTAGAAATTCCAATTTCTGCAGTCGCCATTGACGAAGCGCATTGCGTTTCCATGTGGGGACACGATTTCAGACCTGAATACACGATGATTCGCGAATTGAGAAAACAATTTGCATCAATTCCATTTGTCGCACTTACTGCAACTGCGGATAAATTGACCAAAAAAGACATCGCTTTACACTTGGGATTAAATGAACCAACTTTATTTTCATCTTCGTTCGACAGACCGAATTTGGCATTGGAAGTAATGGGAAACATTCCAAAGAAGGACAAGATCAAACAAATCGTCGATTTCATAAAGTCGCAAGAAGACAATTCTGGAATCATCTATTGTTTAAGTCGCAAAGAAACGGAGGAATGGGCTACGATTTTAAGAAATAACGGAATCGCTGCTGAGCATTATCACGCAGGATTAAATCCAGATGAACGTGCGAAAGTGCAGGAAGATTTTGTGAAAGACGATGTGCCCGTAATTTGTGCAACTATTGCATTTGGTATGGGAATTGACAAATCAAATGTGCGCTGGGTGATTCACACCAATTTGCCAAAAAACATGGAAGGTTATTACCAAGAAATTGGTCGTGCAGGTCGTGACGGAATGCCTTCTACCACGAGATTGTATTACAATTACAAAGATGTAGTGATGCTGAAAGATTTTGCAAGTCAAGGCGAACAGCAAGAAATTTTGCTCGAAAAACTTGATCGCATGCTGCAATATGCGGAAGCTTCTGGCTGCAGGCGACGCATTTTATTGGCTTATTTTGGTGAAGAATTGACCGAAAACTGTGGGAATTGTGACGTGTGTAAAAATCCTCCAGCTTATTTAGATGGAACCGTTTTAGCACAAAAAGCGCTTTCAGCCATCAAGAGAACGGAAGAAAAAGTGACAGCGAATTTGTTAATCGACATTCTCCGTGGCGCCAAAACAGCTGCGATTTATAATAGCAATTTCCACCAACTTAAAACCTACGGAATCGGCAGCGAATTGAATTGGAACACTTGGTCGCACCACATCACCGAAATGAAAAACATTGGTTTGATTGAAGTGGCTTACGATGATCACATGTATTTGAAGATTTCACCTTACGGAAATAAAGTGCTTTTCGAAAACAAAAAAATTCAATTGACTACTTTCAACCGAGAATTTAAAGTCGCTGAACCAAAAACGAAAGCCAAAAGAGAGCCAATTCCATTGACTACACAAGAAGTTTTATTCAACAAATTGAAATTGTTGCGTCGAAAATTAGCGGTTGAAAACAACGTTCCACCGTATGTGATTTTCACAGATGCAAGTTTACACGAAATGACGATGGAATTGCCAAAAAATAGCGATCAATTTTTAGCTATTTCAGGAGTTGGAATACAAAAGCTGGAAAATTACGGGCGTGATTTCATGGATTTAATCAAAACCCATTTAGACGACAACCGACCCAAACTGACTACTTATGAGGAAACCTTGTTGTTGTTGAAAGAAAACAAATCAGTCGAAGAAATCGCGCAAGTGAGAAACATGCAATCCACCACGGTATTTTCGCATATAGCCAAATTATACCAAGAAGGTTATCCGCTTGAAATCGAAAATTTCGTGAGCAAAGACGAAATCAATCGCATTACGCAGATCGTTTCAGAAATTGGAGAAACAGTTGCACTCAAACCAATTTTCGAAGCATTGAACGGAGAAATTGATTACGGCAAAATCCGTTTAACTTTAACAATTTTGGATCGGACGGAAGTCTAGAACTCACTTCACCGTTTTGCGCTTAAAGAAGAACAAACTGAAAGCGAAAGACAATCCGAATACGACCAAATTAGTCCATTCAGGTTTGGTAATCCATTCTTTGACCGTTCCGGCGGAAGCAGCAAAACGATTTGGGGATGCATAGGGAACAAACTCTATGTATTCCCATTTTAATCCCGCGGCGATGAGCGAACCAACCATCAAAAACAAGCCAATAGCCAATGTGATGAGAATGTTTTCGAAGAAAATACTCAAAATGAATTGCAAACCGATGATTCCCAAAACAGACAAAAACAAGTGGTAAACCAACCAAATCATCAATTCAAATTGCGGGGCAAAATCCAATAATTTCAATTCTGAATGCGCGGCGCCTGCTATTAAACCAAAAATTAAGGTATTGATTCCAAATAAAATGATGGCTACAAAAAGATGAATCAAGACGTACAACAATTTAGATGAAATCAACAATTCTTTGCGTATCGGCAACACGAAAAGCTTTTTCCAGTTGCTCGATTTGTATTCGATATTTCCCAATAAACCTATCAAATAAATCACATACATGGGAAACAGAAATGAACTGACTGCCGAAAAATTGGTAATCAACAACGTTTTCCAAGGATTTGAATTTCCAAATGGCACAAAGGGTGCGGGTTTCACCAACATCACCAAACAAACAACCATCGGAATGACCATTGAACCAAAGATTGTCAACCAAAAAGCAAATGAACGTTTCGTCTTTTTGTGCTCTATGTATAATAATTTCAATAACATACCTCCTATTTTGTAAGTTCTAAAAATAAATCTTCTAAATTATTTTCCTTGCGTTGAACACTATATAAATCCACGCCATTCGTCACTAAACTTTTGACAACTTGCGCAATCTCTTCTTTGTTCTCCACTTCAACGGTGATTTTATTGTCAAAAGTTGAACAAGTTAATCCATTCATTTGATTCAATTGAAGCATAGTCAAATCAACATTCGAGGTTTCCAAACTGTAAACCATTTTGCCAGCTTGCGCGTTTTTTAAATCGTCAATTTTGCCTTGAAAGAGCAATTTACCTTTGGAAATGATGCCGATGAAATCACAAGTACTTTCAATTTCGCTCAATAAATGGCTAGAAACAAAAATCGTTTTTCCTTCTTCTTTGCAAAGTTTGATCAATAAGTGTCTGATTTCAGCAATACCGTGCGGATCTAACCCGTTCAAAGGTTCGTCCAAAATCAACAAATCAGGATCGTGCAACAAACAAATTGCAATGCCCAATCGTTGTTTCATTCCCAAGGAATAACGTTTCACAATTTTGTGGGCTGATTCGGTCAAACCGACAATCTCTAAAACTTCTTCGATTCGTTTTTTATCTATGGAATAATACAAAGCGAAAATCTCCAAATTCGCCCTGCCACTCAAATGATTATACAACGAAGGTGATTCAATCATCGAACCAATGCGTCTGAAAATTTCAACAGAATTGATATTTACCTCTGTTCCATCGATGAGAATTTTTCCAGATTTGTGTTTCAATAAATTTAAAATCAAGCGAATAATGGTCGTTTTTCCAGATCCATTCGGACCTAAAAAGCCATAAATTGTTCCTGGTTGAACATGCAAGGAAACATCGTGAATGATTTCTTCTTTGGAATTATAACCAAATGAAAGATTTTTAATTGTAATCATATTTTGCAAAATGAATTGATTAAAACTAAGCAAATTAAATTGCTTGATATTTAATATTCCTTAAGCGGTCGTAGAGATGAGTTAATTGGTTAGAAAATAAGTTTTAGACGACTTTTTGATTTGTGTATTTAATCGTTTTCATTTTTATCAAACTCAAAAAATGTGTTTTGAAATGAAAAAAATAAATTAATTTACCATGAAAATCTAAAATCATATTATGGATTTTCATGGTAAAAATTCTTTTAAAAAGTATTCTAAAGAACAAACATCTATTGATTCAGATAATTTAAAAAAGGCTGAGTATGACGTTATAATACCGATTATGTTTTCAATATAGTCCAATGAACTGGACTATATTACCTTCGGTGCGACTACGTGGTCAAACTATAACGGCATTATACTGGTTTTTGATTGGACTAAAATGAATTGGTTAATGGTATAACAAGCTTTTACTAGGTTTTAGATCATCCATGCAAATTTGTAAGCCTTGAGAGATTTTTGGTGCAGATGAAAATTTACTTTCAATTCCCATAACTGGTTGATAAGATTTTGTTATCAATAAATCTAATTCTGCCCCTTGATGTGTTCTGTAAAAATAATTTATCCTACTTCTTTCTCAAACCATTTCCACAGCGAATCATCTGGAACTGGCGCTGTAATTTGAATTATTTCTTTCGTCGTAGGATGAAAAAATGACAAATAACGCGCGTGTAAATGAATGGAACCGTCTGCATTTGAACGTTTGGCACCGTATTTCAAATCACCTTTAATGATACAACCAATATGCGCCATTTGTGCGCGAATTTGATGGTGCCGGCCAGTGTGAAGCGTAACTTCAACCAAGGTGTACTTATCCGACTGAGAAACAACTCGGTAATCTAAAATCGCTTTTTTGGAGCCAGAAACTTCCTTTAGATGCACGTAAGCTTTATTTTGCTTTTCATTTTTCAATAAGAAATTCTCCAAATGTCCAGTGTTGGATTGCGGTGCTTTTTCTACAACCGCCCAATAAATTTTTTGGGTGTCTTTTTCTCTGAATTGCTCATTGAGTCGCATCAAAGCTTTACTGGTCTTTGCGAAAACAACGGCGCCACTCGTTGGACGGTCTAAACGATGAACCACACCGCAAAAAATATTTCCAGGCTTGTTGTATTTGACGCGCAAAAATTCTTTGATTTGATCAGGCATCGTAACATCGCCCGTTTTATCCCCTTGTACGATATCAGAAGGACGTTTATTGACCACAATCACATGATTATCCTCATGTAAAACTTGTAAATCTTTCGGGTTCATTTCCATCAATTAAATAACTTCTGAAATGCCTTTTTCAACGCCCAATAATTCTAGAATCTTTTGAATTACACCATCCACAATCGCATCAGGACAAGAAGCGCCGGAAGTAATCGCAATGGTCATTTTATCTTTGTCAACTGGCAAAAATGAGTCGAATTGTTTCCATTCTTTTTGATGAATATCGAATGATTCAACTTCATTTACATTCCAAATATTTTCGGCAGAAGTAATGAAAAAAGTTTTAAACTTATTTTCCAATAATTCCACCAAATGCGTTGTGTTTGAGCTGTTGCTTCCACCCACAACGATTGCCAAATCAGCAGTATTTTCCATCAATCCGTAAGTAGCAGATTGATTGTCGTTGGTGGCATAACACAAAGTATCTCTCGTGTCTGCAATGTGCTCCTTGATTGAATCTTCTCCATATTTTTCAATCATAGCATTGCGCAACATCTCTGTGATTTCTTGCGTTTCAGTCGCGAGCATTGTCGTTTGATTGACCACTCCAATTTTTGCTAAATCCTTGCTGACATCAAAACCTTCAGTGAATTTACCTTCAAACAAAGAATAAAAATCGTTTGCTGGTCTTTGATCTAAAATAATCTGGCATAAATGTGCTGCCTCTAAAATGTCTTTAATTACAATTGAAGGCGCATTTTTTGCACTGTGAGAAAATGTTGCTCGTGTTTCTTCATGGTCTGCTTTTCCGTGGATGATAATCGTATGTTGGTCACTTCCCAATTTCTCAGAGCGGTTCCAAACCTTTTCCACGAATGGACAAGTCGTATTGTATCCTTGTACATTTACGCCGATTTTGGTCAAGATTTCCTCCGTTTCAATAGTCGTACCGAATGCTGGAATAATCACCACATCATCCGCCGTGATTTTATCCCATTTAATCAACTGATTTCCATGTGTATCTTGAATAAATTCAATGCCATAACTTTGTAAATCTTCATTTACACCAGGATTATGAATCATCTGACTCAATAAATAAATCTTTTTGTCAGGGTTTTCGTGAATGGCTTTGTAGGAAATTTCGATGGCATTTTCAACTCCATAGCAAAAACCAAAATGACGCGCGATTAAAAATTGCACCGTTCCAAAATCCAAACGAGTTGGCGTGAAATCCTTTTTACGAGGATCCTGCATTTTTCGTTGTTGCTTGACCTTGCTGATAATCGGAGAACGATAATATGCTGGGATTTCGAATTGCTTCATGAAAAGATTTTTGAATTACAAATTTAAAGAATAAAATACAAAAGGCTAACAATTTAAATTATTCAAAAGTTTAGCTTTTGTCAATCTTTACCAGAGACAGCCTTAAATTCTAATATTTCATCAATTGTGTTTTGAGAAACCGCATGATAATTCGTTCTCGCTTCTGAATATACATATTTGGCCCATTGCAAATCTGCAGGTCGTTTTGCCAATGTTTTATAAATCGGCAACAAAAATTTGCGTCTTCCAACCTTTTTAAGAAATTTCTCCATATTTGGTCGAATGTCTTTGTAATCTGCATCGACACCCAGGACGTACCATTCAGTAGCAATTTCTGCATTTCCCCAGCCTTTAAAATCTAACTTTTTATCCAATAATTTCAACTTATCGATAGAAATATTTCTTGGCAAGCGGCGATTAAAGGCAAGCCATTCTTGCGTAACATACATATCACGTTTCAAATCAATTTTCCGGCGACGCTTTTTAACTTTGATTTTAAAAATATCTTTTCCTGCACTAAAATCATCCGCCATTTTCTGCATCGCAATGAATCTCGGAGAAACGATTTTTATACAATTTTTCGGAATCCCTTTTCCATATAACCAAGCTTTGGTATTGAACTTGATTTTATATGGCTTCAATAAATTATCTTCTAAATACTTTTCAAAAATTTCAGTTGTTAATGTTTGAAATTGAAACTTCTTGAAATATCCTTTCACAAAAACGTCAAACTTCTCTCTTCCCACTTTTTCTTCCAATGTTTTGAGGAAAAAAGCGCCTTTCACATAAGCAACAGAAGTCATTCCATCATCAGGATTTCTGCCGTCCAATGACAATTTCAAGTAAGTATCCTCAGGATGATCGCCATCACTGATTTCTTTTACTTCAGTTTTCAGTTCTTGAAATTCAATTAACGCCAAAATGTCCGCAATATCTTTGCCATAGAGCGACTCCATGATGCGATTTTCAAAATAGACAGTAAAACCTTCATTGAGCCAAAAATCGTCCCAAGTGGCATTTGTAACAAGGTTTCCTGACCAAGAATGGGCTAATTCATGGGCAATCACCGAAATCAAGCTACGATCACCAGCCAATAAAGTTGGATTAGCGAAAGTCAAGCGTGGATTTTCCATTCCACCAAACGGAAAAGAATAAGGTAAAACAATCACATCATATTGTTCCCATTGATATTTGCCATAGATTCCTTCGGCAGCCACAATCATTTTGCGCAAGTCTTTGAATTCCCAAGCTACTTGTCGAATCATTTCTGGTTCAGAATAAACGCCACAGTTTTTGCCAATTTTTCGATATTCAAGATTTCCAACAGCCAACGCAATCAAATAAACTGGAATAGGTTGATTCATTTCAAAATGATACAACCCGTCTTTGGTTTTCCTAGTCGGATTTTTCGCACTCATCAATGCCATCATGCCTTCGGGTACTTTGACGTCAGCAGAATAAGTAATCCGATTGGATGGCCTATCTTGTGATGGCACCCACGTTCTAGTTAAAATTGCTTGTCCTTGCGTATACAGGTATGGAAATTTCTTTCCTTTGGTCATTTCAGGTTTCAACCAATCTAGCGCTTCAGATCGATCTGTTGTTTTATAATAGATATTTATAAGTGTTGATTTTTTGTCAATTTTCACGCTCAATGGCGCGCCTAAAATGGTGTCTTCAATTCCAATCACAAAGTTGGTATTCACTTCATGGTCTTTCTCCCCCAGTGTGACTTTTTGAATTTCCAATCCTTTAATGTCGAAAACAGCGGTATCAGAACCCTTGTTTATCATCGTGTGCCTCGCCACCCCGTAGATTGAATTGTTGTCGAAATCCACTTCCATATCCAAATGCAAGTGTTTGGTATAAATTTCACTGATGTTTGAATAACTATGTGATTCTCTGATTTGCTGATTAGTTACAATCTTTTTTCCTTCATCACTACTTGAATCGTCAAAATAATCACAAGATAAAAGTGACAAAACCAATAAAAGTGAAACAATTTTAAAAATTTTCATTTCAAAAATTTATACTTATAAAAGTAGTAAATGTATTGACTAATTCAGCTATTACTTTAGGCTTGTTCGATGGCAAACGCTATTTCTTTTAACTCTTTAGCGTCCAATACAAGTTTTTCTTGTGAGAAATTCATGTCTTGAATTCCGTTAATTGGAATCAAATGAATATGTGCGTGAGGCACTTCGAGACCAATAACAGTTACCCCCACTTTTCTGCAAGGAAAAACTGCCTTAATTTTATGAGCAACTACTTTTGAAAAAGCCATCATTTTTCCTAAATGATCATCTTCCATGTCAAATATATAATCAACTTCTGTTTTAGGAACAACCAAAACATGTCCTTTTCTCAAAGGTTGAATATCTAAAAAAGCCAAGAAATCTTCATTTTCTGCCACTTTATAACACGGAATTTCACCAGAAATTATTTTAGAAAAAATGGTTGCCATTATCTATTAATTTCGATTACTTCAAATTTCATTGTTCCATTTGGCGTAATGATTTCAGCAATTTCACCTACTTTCTTACCTAAAAGTCCTTTTCCGAAAGGAGAATCGATGGAGATTTTTTTCACCTTTAAATCAGCTTCATTTTCTGCGACCAAAGTATATTCTAATTCCATTCCGTTGTCAACATTTTTAATTTTTACACGCGACAGAATGAAAACTTTAGAATTATCAATATTCGTTTCATCGATGACTCTGGCATTTCCAATAATCCCTTCCATCTTAGAGATTTTCATTTCCAACAAACCTTGTGCTTCCTTTGCAGCATCATACTCTGCGTTCTCAGATAAATCGCCTTTATCGCGTGCTTCTCCAATTTGATCGGAGATTGATGGACGCAAAACTGTTTTCATATGATGCAATTCGTCTTTCAGTTTTTTTAATCCCTCTTCTGTATAATAAGTAATCTGTGACATATCCTGTGAGTTTATAACAAAAAAACAAGAGAGCCTTTTGGACTCTCTTGTTATTACAAAAATATATAAATATTTTATTATTTCAAACTAATCGCTACACCAAGTGTGTGAATTACTCCGAAAGGTCCAGCAATTCTCATGGCATATTCTACACCAAGCGCTGATCTATTTTTTCCAACTATTGCATCTACTGAGAAACCAGCTGTTGGTCCAGTTAAGGCATTTGTTCTGTTTTCCATGCTGAAAATATTTTTTTCATAAACATATCCAGCCCTCACATTGAATGCAGCTTTACCAGTCGTCATTGCATAATCTAAACCTAAGCGGTACTGATCATTTGCAAATGAATTCGCAGTGAAACCAAGCATTGTAGTCAATTTACTTTTTTCGTTAAAGATAAAATCATATGATCCACCAATCGCTAACAAAGAAGGCATTTCAAACGCTTGCGAACGTTGTTCTAAAGTAGCTTTACCGCCTGTAGAAACGTAGTTAATTTGCGTTGACAAACCATCTCCTTTATATGTCATTGTAGGTCCAACATTTTTCAATGTGATTCCAAACTTAATCTGATCTTGCTCACCTGTTACATAACGAATGCCAGCATCTATTGCCATTCCGTTTGCTTTTAAGTTTGCAATACTTTCAGAGATTACTTTGAAGTTAATACCTCCAGAAATTGATTTTGTGAAAGACTTAGCATACCCAACATTGAATACATTCACACGAGGAGTAAAAACTCCAATTCCACCTTCAGGTAATTCAACAGTAGTGATATCAATATCTCCAAAACTCATTGCTTGAATACTAACTGCAATTACGCTAGACTCAGACAATCTTTGAGCAAAACCAGCAGAAGAAAAACGAATTCCTGAATTTCCTAACCAGTTAGTATAATTGAATTTTAATTGAGTCTTATCCGTAAAAGCCAATCCAGCGATATTTGTAAAAGTACCCTCGATACCATTTACATTTGCTATTCCAGCATCTGCAGACCCAGTGCTACGTGCCCAAGGATTTACCAATAATTGAGACGCACCAGCAGAACCAACACGATCTTCATTCCCAGCGAATACACTGGAGCAGGTTAAAACTGCTGCTCCAATGAATGCTGTGTTTCTTAAAATATTCTTAAAATTTTTCATTCTTCTATACTATTGAAATGAATAAGATTAAATGTTTTCAAGGTCAGGTTGACGAATTCCACCGAAGAATTTGACAATTTTCTCACCTACTCCTTCCACTTCTACATGAATTAGGTAAACACCACTGGCAATAGGAATGCCCTTGTTATTTTTTAAATCCCACTCAAGAGAAGTAACAGGGTTATCTTTTTTGAATGTTCGAATCAACTTACCACTGATATTGTAAATTTTGACAATACACTGATCAGGCAAGTTTGTGATCTTAACTCTAACATCTATTCTTGTGGTCTCGTAAGATGAGAATGCATAGTAAGGATTTGGTACGACGTTAATCAAATTCAACGCTTCCGCTAATTGATCTTGACTTCCTGTTACAGTTCTGATATCATCCATTTTCCAAGAGTACATTGGTTTGCCGCCATTTAGACCTGTGGCAACGAAATCGTTGTACTCTTTGTTAACACGAACTCTTAAAGTTACTTCTGTTGCCAAATTAGTTTGACCAGCTGTCAATAATGGATTAGCAACCCAAACAAGACTCATGAATGCAGATTTGTACGAAGCTGCAGTAGCTTCAGCCATTCTATCGTAAACCCAATTATTTACTTTGTCATAGTAAGGACAACCATCTCCATTTATATTATATCCATAAACATAAATCGGATGTTGACCACCCATTACAGGACGACCAGAGTTATCAACCATTCTAGAAGATGGATTCCAAATCATGTCATTTCCATTATCACTTCCTAAGAAAGAATTTTCTCCAAAAGCCATGTGCAAACGCATTCCTGTTTCCATATCTACAGCATAACCTGGAAACCAGCTCATACCTGTACTTCCCGCAATGTCATTTCCATCTAAATCTTTACTTGGACTATTTCTCAAAGTTCCTGGTTTAGCCTGACCTGTATTTAATGCAGGGTCAGCACCAAGTTCAATAACAGCACATCTTGTCCATTTTGACTTGTCAGGAGTCAATACAATATTAACACTAGGAATTCTTGATATACTACTTCTAGTTCTAATCGTAGAAATTGTTCCAGAATTCAAAGCTCCCGTTCCTGTCGGATAAGCCAAAGGACTGAACTCAGCTTTGTAACCGACTAACCTATGTGGTGCAATTCCACCATTCAAGATTTTCTCATAACTCTGAGTTGGATCTTTTCCGAGCTCGTCATTGTACAAATATGGACTGAAATACTTAATATCTGCCGTGACTGTATCGGCACCAATTGCCGTGTAAATACCAGATAAAATCCAGTTTGTCGGATAATAAGCGTCATTATCACTTACAAAAGACAACCATCTTTTTGATGAATCTTTAAAGAAAATAGAAGACTCGATAGGAGTTGTATATCTATCATACTCTAACGATTGTGGAGGTTGAGGACTACTAATGCTGCTTCCAGAGAAATATTGATTTTGTTCAATCTCAACTGAAATACCCCACTTGGCAATGATTTGCTCATTTTTGTTAGCAATTGTTCTTTCTGAAACAGCTGAATCCAAAAGAGTAGTTTTGTTTTCAGAATCATAACGGTATATCACCCATGAAGCTGAATCCGTTCCTCTATAATTTATAAACTCAGACGTACCAGCATTAGTGTATTTTCTGAACTTACATTCAAAATATCCTCCTACTAAATTCAATGGATCAACCACTTTTACATTCAAGGGACCAGCACCGTAATCATAAGTAGGATTTGTAACATATCCTTCTGTCAATATTGAAGTCAAAGAACTTGATGTAAATTCTAACGCTCTATTTCCATTTCCAGTTCCATCTAATCTTGTAATTTGCGGAGTAGATCCATAATTAATATTTTGGAATGTACCTCCTAATTCTGGTGCTGGATTGTGAGGTATTCCCTCCGTTCCGGTAATTGCAGAACCGTCAGCATTGATACGAGAAGCAATATAAGGAATTTTTTGACCATCTAATTGTGTTCCGTCATCTGGATTATATTTCTTAAATTCATTGAAAGCATAAGCAACAGCGATGTAGTAATATTTCTTGTGATTTACAAGCGTTCTTACACCTTGTGCAAATTGATCTTCATTCATTAAAAACGTGTGACGAATACCTTTGTTTTCTCCATTCACTTTTTCATTTGGAACAGATAAACCTAATTCTTCATCAAATTCGAAGTTAATGATTCTTCCTACGGTATTTACAAGGTCACATTGAGCAACTAAACGCGCTTTGTCTATATCTTCGATGTCAGAAACAGAAGCTGTCGCATCTTTCATTTGGTAAATTTGGTATCCTTCAAATCTGTAAAATTTATCATAAATTGTTCCATCTCCTGGATCAATGATGTTGATTTTATCTTCTTTTGAATAAAGTTCATTTTTGTTATTTGATTGTATTGGATTTTCAATCATCAAAACCAACTCATTCTCCAATTCTTGAATTCTCAATACTGGCGCATTTGGTGGATCTAATATCTCAAAACAGTTGTCAAACAAAGCTTGCGCTTTTGTATCTGCTCTTCTCAAAGCTCTTACAGAAGCAAATAAATCTCCGTCAGTACTTCTTGCATAAACGATACCAACTGTAATGTTGTTAATCGCACCAGGCTTCAAAGTAAAAGGTCCAGCTGCTTGAACGAAACGACGGTCACCTGGAGGTGTACTTGTTCCATTTCCATCATAATTATTTTCAGCCCATGGGAATGAAGTTGCTGTTCCAGCAGTGCTCCAATACAATGGATCTGAATCTGAAGGGAAAACATAATCTGCATGCAAACCAGCAATAACGCCAGGAGATGGATCAAAACCTGTACCACCAAAATTAATGTCATCACCAAATCTCCATTTACCGCTCATGTAGTTGTAATACTGAGCAGCAGTTGTTGGATCTGATTGCGTTGCAGCAGCAGTACTTGTATAGTAAGTAAAACGTTTCATTCCATAACGCTCATTGTCAATTATTCCATCTTGATAACCAATCCCTAAACCTTTGTAAACAATACCTTTACCATTGATTGCATCTTGCACATTCATCACTGCAGGTGTAACAACACCATTGATTGTATCTGAATGTGGTCCGTAGTTATCAATTCCGTCAGCATCTTGGTAAGGACCTTCAAAGAAGTCAACTCCAATTGCAGGAGGATTAACTCCATATCCTGGTTTACCATCAACTACTTGGTCAAGATTATCACCATTATATGCATATCCTAAGCCTCTAGATACATCGCAACCAACATAATCATCATTGTAACCACCTAAATCGGCATCTACATATTGAGCAAAGTAGGTATCATACAAAGTTTGGGTACCTCTATTGATCATTTCATAGTTGTAGAAAGTCATTTTATTGACTTCATCGTTGGTTGTAAAAGCAAAAGCTTGCGCTCTGATTTCCATACCAATTGGATCACCTGTAGATTCAGTGTGGATGTTTCCTTTGTCATTGAAAATCCACCAGTGCGTTTCATCACCAAACAAAGAAATTCTTCTATCACTTCCACATTCTATATCATCTCTACCTAAGATGTCATCGTACCATGGATAATCACCTTGTTCCATAGGATTGTATACTCCATCTCCTAATTCACCAACTTCTGCTGGTCTATCATAGAATGGAGCTAAATAATAATCTTGATTTAAAGAAACATCTCCATGTGCAGGCCAAGCCATGATTCTTGCCATGATTTCAGCATCTGGCGGAAGTACCGGCTCTCCCACAGGTGTTTCAGCATTTTCATATTCCCACCATGCGATGAAAGCAATTACTTCCGCCTTTCTGATTGTGAAAAACTTATCGTAAGTAGAACAAACGGTTGGGTCGATGTTGGCATCACCAAAATCTCTGGTAGCTTCATTTCCAACAGGATATTTCAAGTCAATAGTTCCTGTTCCTGCTGTTACAGTCAAAGGACCTGTCCAGAAATCGTTTCCGTCACCAAACTTTGCGGCAGCTAATTTCAATTGTCCATTTACATCTGTTCCACCCATCCATAGTGCAGCTGCATAAATAGCAGTTAATCTGTCACCAGAAGTACTTTTTGGAACCTCATAGGCTGCAACATTGTTTGCTCTATCTCTGAATAAAACACCGTTTGTATTCAATTGTGCTCGTACATCATTGAATTCAAAAATCAATTTTGCAGTTGCAGGAGAACAGTTTGCCTTGTTAACAAAACCACCGTTATTTCCTTTGTCTTTCTCTTTTGCTTTGCCATCCACTTCATGGTAGGCAAAAGTATTCCCTCCTATCAGGAGCGATAATACTAATCCAATGGATTTCATTGTTGTTTTCATAATTTCGAATTCTTATGGTTAGAAATCAAATTTAACTCCCAAACGAACTGTTCTTGGAGCGCTAATATTAAAAGCATTTTGAACTTTCATTGTGTAATAATCTCTGAAAGATTGCTCGTCTAATTGGTTTTGAATAGCTTGTTGAAACTGAGACGCTGCTAAGTATCCATCATCATTCCAGTTACCAGTTGCGCGGTAAACATTCAACACATTGAATTGATTCAACAAGTTTGTAGCACGAATGTACACATTCAAGAATGCTGCTTTTTTCTTGTTTTCACCTTTACCTAGTTTTAAGTCAAAAGTTCTGTCTAACTGAAGATCTAGTCTGTAAGACCAAGGCGTTCTAGAACCATTCAACGTTCCAGTCAAACCTGAGCTTAAGCTACCGATAGCCTCGTCTGTAATCGCTTGTTGAGCAGAATATGGAGAACCTGAATAAATATTTGTCACAATATTCAAACCTGTATTTTCCAAGATTTTGAAATCACCTATCATTGGACCATTGTAGTCAGCGCCACTTCCATATCTATAATCAAAAGTGATTGCAAATGCATGTCTTTGATCGAAATCATAAGGGAAGATATTTCTCAAGTTTGGTAAACCAGCGTTGATCAAACCTTGCGCTGAAGTTGCATCAGATCCAGTACCTTCAGCAAACTGTAATGTGTAAGCTGCAGTCATACGGATATTTCCTGTTCTTCTCATATCGTAAGCGATTGTCATACCTTTAACAGTACCAAAATCACGGTTACCATACGTTCTGTAAGTATTAGGATAAGCTTCAAAAACATTAATCAACTGCACGTTATTTCTTTGCTCACGATAGAAAGCAGAAATTTTAAGTGAAGAAGTTTTCGATAAAACTTGTTGGAAACCTAATTCATAATCAATTGTTGTTTCTGGTTTCAAATTTGGATTATTGATTACACCTGTTCTTGTTTGAATGAATTGGTAATCAATTGGATCAAAACGGAAACCTGATGTTGGTCTTTTTGTCAAGATATCATAGTGTGCGAAGAAAGATGCTTCATCCGAAATTGGGAATGAGAAAGCAACACGAGGCATCACATTGATTTGCGGTTTGTATTTTTCAAAAGCATCCGAATTTACAGTTTTTTGTGAAGGATCAACTAACCAAGGAGCAATACCAGCGGCACCTCTCAAAGTTTTTGGATCTTCCACTTCAACACCTTGTGCGTTATACCAAACATCTCCATTACGGAAACCATTAATTGCAGTTGGATTATTTACATCATTTACATAAACAACATAGTCATCACCAATTGATTCTGGAATAATAGCCCAAGTAGAAGTACCACTGTCAAAAGCAGCGCGGGCTTCACTTGCTTTCTTAGCATTGTATAATAAATATTTATCTTTCAATACTGGTTGATTTGCATCGAAAACATCGACACGAACACCCACGTTGAAAACGATATCATTGAATGCAAACTTATCCATCAAATAACCTGAAGCATAAATTGGTTGAAATGCACCGATGAAACGTTTGTAGTTATTGTTCTCGTCAAAATCATTGAAATAACTTTTGATATCTGTATTCCCTCTTACTTTTTTACCAGTTTGATCAAAACCATAATAAGAAACGAAAGTGTTACCATTATTGAACAATTCATCTGCAGAGAACATATCCAAAGAGAACATAGAAGGATCATAATTATCGATATCAATGTAATCTTCGTTATCTCCTGTCAAACCTAATTTTGTTCTTAAGTTATAATCAAAGAAAGATTGATTGTCATTGTTTTTCTGACCACCAAATTTACCACCATTAGCAGCAGCATAACCTGAGTTCAAGCGAGAATAGGTAATTTGAGTAAAGTTTCCTGAATCAGCAATAGTAGGATCAAACAAATCTAACTCCGTAATATGGAAGTTAGCCAACTGTCGAGCGATTGTCCAGATACCAATTGGTCCATTTGTACCACCACCTGTTGTAGAACCAGCAGTCCAACCACGGTCAAATCGTTGTTCAAATTCAAATCCTAATGACAATGAGTGATCTCCTATATTTACAGAACCAGAACCTGTAACTCGGAATTGATCATTTTCAGTTTTACCAAAATAATTATAAGGTGTCCCGATGTTACTCCAAATACCGTAAACACTTTGCGGTTGGTCACCATTTCTCAATGCATTCCCTTGTTGAATTTGGAAAAGATTTTCGTAGTGTCCAATAGGATCACCCTGATAAATATTATAATACTGAGTTGTAATTGATGCAAGCGCAGCATTTGTTTCTGAAGGTGTAAAATCTACAACTACATCTTGGAATCCATTGTGAACAAAAGTTTGATTTGTCGCATTGAATTCATAGGATGGTCTTCTAGTTGTTGTGAATTTTCCTACATGACCGTAGCTAAAGATATTATATTTATGCTTATCATCAAAATTCTCATCTTTAGATTTTGAGTAATCCACCATTATTGAATAAAATGCGCTTTTTATCTTAGAGCTATTTCCTTCTTGGTTGTTCACAAAACGCTGAGAAAAACGACCATAAACCCTCCAATCTAAAGATTTTGAATTTCCGAAATTTGAAAAGTTCATCAAAGAGTTTCCATAAGAATAATCTTTACCGTAACTATAATTCATCGAACCACCAAAAGTAAGATTGACACTTGGTCCTGTATTCACATCAATTTTACCTGATGCAGAAAGCACAGTTCTTCTAGCGTTCATTCTCCATTTTACTTGCTCAAAATCATCCTTCGTCAAGAAACTTGTGTTGTAAAACGTCCCAATTCCAGTTGAAGTTGGTCTCAAAGGATTTGCCAAGATTTCGTCTCTTACTTCTTTTTTGATTCTGTATCCACCTCCATTAGCAAGTGGTCTGTTATCCAACTCGTCTGTAAGATTGGCAGAAACTAAAAAACCTAATCTTGGTTTTGTTTTCTTACCTGTAGAATCTTTTTGCATCCAAAGCGGACCAGAAATCATACCTTCCATTAGGTTGTAACCGTACTTATCTAAACCGAAAACTTTTCCGTCATATCCGTTCACGTCTTTACCGTTTATATAAAAACCTGAAGATACACCTTCAAAACTTCCAAAGAATTTAGAAGAAGGACCTCGCGTGGTAACAGAAATAATACCTCCTGTTACATCACCGTAATTAGCAGGTACACCACCTGTGATTACAGAAACCTCCTCGATGGCTGATTTTGGTAGGTTGGATGAACCTCGCACTTTGATACCATCAATGTAAAAGTAAGTACCATCAGAACGTGATCCTCTCACACTAATTTCACCTGAACCTTCTTGGGCATTTACACCCCCAACGGTTCCTGCCACACCTGCGGCAGAACGAACAGGAAGTCTTGAAATATCCTCTCTTGTTATTGTTGCTCCAGAGGCCCCGCCATCTTTATTAATAAGCGGAACTCGGTAAGCTACAACGTTTACCACTTCTAATTCACTGACTTTCTTACCCATGGTAACATTGTCAAGGAAAGTAATTTTATCAGCAGAAACTACAACACCTGTTGTAATACTTGGTTGATAATCTTCTCCTTCATTTCTTACTTCTACATCATATTCACCCGGAGTAAGTGAATTGATTTGGAATTTTCCATCAAAATCGGTGTTCGCACCAGCTTTAATAGTTCCATTCTGTTTCAAAACAACACGACATCCGAAGACCGGTTCTTTTGATTTAACGTCAATAACGGAACCTCTTAAGGTTCCCAGACCCGACTGAGAAAAACCATAAAAGGTTGTCAGTAAGACACATACTAATAACAAATTGAGTTTTCGAAACATAAGTACAGTTTAAATTTTATACTTCTTTTTAGCAACAAAGCGCGTAAATATAAATAAATAAAATGTAAAAGAGCCAGCCAAAATCTTTTTCATTAAAATTTTCTTTAACTTACATTAACAAATGTATGAATACCAAAGGAATAAAATCAGGATAAATGGTTGTATTTTTTTACGATATATACATGTCTAAAATGAGCAGCTGATATCTAAATGTTAGTAAAACTGAATTAAAGTGATTTTAGATGAAAGTCATCGGGTTGTTTTCCGAAAAAAGGATGAAAATGGCAAAAAAGATATTTTTAATTATTTTTCCAAAATGCAATCTATAATGGATAGATCTCGGTTTTGAAATTTCTCTTAACTTCGCAAAGATGGATTTCATAATCGATAAAATTGTCTTCAATGACACTACAATATATACAATGTCCTTTTCAGACTTTGAACCATTGAATTATTTAGAGCATTTGACTTCTCAAGAAATCGAAAGATTTGAAGCTTTTAGCCATGAACAAAGAAAAAGAGAATTTGTAGCAACCAGAATTTTAAGACATTCCATTTTTGGCTTCAAGCACATACATTACAATGCAGTGGGCGCACCTTATATAGAAGACGAAGGATTCATTTCAATTAGCCATGCTAAAAATTTAGTTGGAATCGCAATAAATTCATTTTATCAAATTGGTTTAGATCTTGAATTAATACAAGACAAAGCATTTAGAGTACAATCAAAATTTTTGAATGAATCAGAAATTTCAATTTTTGACACCTCAAACCATCACACCATGACTGCCTGCTGGTCTGCCAAAGAAACACTTTATAAATTAGCAGGTCGGAAAAAAATTGATTTCAAAAAAGATTTACAACTATATAATAAGGAAGAGAATTTATGGATAGGAAAAATCATCCATCCAGAAACAATATTTTCTGTAAATTTGCGGATTACAGAATATAATAATTACATCATCACATTTAATTCAAGTCCAATTGAAATTGAGTAAAAATCATATTTATAAAAAAATTCAATCTCAAAAGGGACAGATTGCTGTTTTGATCGACCCTGAAAAAACAAATACTGAAGTAAAAATTATTGAGTTAGCTAAAAAAGCTAAGTTTGCTCAAATTGACTATTTTTTTGTTGGTGGCAGCACAGTTTCAAGAAATGATTTAGAAAAAACTGTCCTTTTATTAAAGTGCCACTCAGAAATTCCCGTGGTACTTTTCCCTGGTGGCTCGCATCAATTGTCTGAAGAAGCTGACGCATTGCTGTACTTGAGTTTGGTTTCAGGAAGAAATCCTGATTTTTTGATTACACACCATGTAAACAGTGCGCAAGAAATTGCCCAGATGGATATTGAATTAATTCCAACTGGTTATATTTTGGTAGATGGGGGAACGAAAAGTTCAGTTGCTTATATTAGTCAAACTACACCTATTCCAAGGTCTCAAAAAAGCATTGCCCAAAACACAGCTTTGGCGGCTATCTTTCAAGGAAAAAAATTAATTTATTTCGATGCAGGAAGTGGCGCCAATGAAATGGTTCCTTTTGAATTTATTGAACAATTAAAAGCCGAAATCGATATTCCCATCATTGTTGGTGGGGGAATCAGAAAAGCTGAAGACATTCAAAATTTCAAAAGCAGCGGCGTCAATGTCATCGTAATTGGAAACCACATTGAAGAAAATATTGAGTTTCTTTTAGATATTCAACGCTATAAGCAGTCTGTTTAAAATCAACTCCAATCCTATTCATCATTTTAATTTCTATTGAAGTTTACTATTTCAGTCATGGACTATATTGTCTAATGTTAACAGATTTTACATTTAATGTTGGGTCAGAATTAAATATTCTACTAAAAGCGAATCCAATATTAACTAAATATTAAGTTTATGTATTTTTTAGATTTACAAAATATATCTAATTAACAATCTCTTAATTTATCTTTAACAGTACAATGATGGAATAGCTTGAACTTTGTGTCGAAATTTAAACAACACAACAAAATGAAGTTACACGGCTATTTGACCCTACTTACATGCCTTCTTTTTGGTTATGGAAGTGCTCAAAACGCAGAAATATCCGGAACAATTACTGATGAAACGGGCGCTACCTTCCCAACAGTTTTAATTTTTCTTGATGGATCTACGGTTCCCGTTCGTTCTGACATGAATGGCGATTACAAATTGAAGAATATCGAAAGTGGCAAACATTCAATTCTTTTCAGATTTCCTGAATACAAACCAGTAGAAATGACTGATATTATTGTCAAAGCTGGCGAGAAAAAGTCGATTAATATTAAAATGGAACCTGCAGCACAGGAAATTGGCGAATTTACTGTGAAGGGAGAAATGGACAAAGGAGGAACTGCTAGTCTTGAGAAAGACAAACAAAACGCGGCAACAGTTTCTGATGGGACTTCTTCAGAAGAGATGAAAAAAAGGCCCGATACAAAAGCGAGTGACGCATTGAAAAGAATTAGTGGGGCAAGTATTCAAGACAATAAGTTTGTTGTGATTCGCGGATTGAATGACAGATACAACGCCGCATTTATAAATGGTGCCCCTCTTCCAAGCTCTGAAAGTGATCGAAAAGCATTTTCATTTGATATCTTTCCAGCGATGATGTTGGACAATATTGTGATTCTCAAAACAGCTACACCAGATATGCCAGGAGAATTTGCTGGAGGGGTGATCAATATTAATACCAAAAATCCTAAAGATACTAATTTTCAATCTGTTTCAATTGGGTCTTCTTACAACACATTGACAACGTTCAGAGATTTCAGTACGTATCAAGGTGGAAAATTAGATTGGTTAGGATTAGACAATGGAGCAAGAGGATTATCAACAAACATTCCTAGCACCCAAGATTTTGCCAGTTTAAATCCATCTGAAAAAGGGCGCTTAGCAAAAGAAATTACCCCATCATGGGCAATTGACAAAAAAATAGCCTTACCAAATCTTAACTTGCAGTATGGTTTGGGAAGAAATATCAAAATTAAAGAACAAAACTTGGGGATTGTCTTTGCATATACTTATCAAAATAATTTCTCAACAAATAGAAATATCAGAAGAGAATTTGAAGAGCAATCTACAGGTGTTGTTTTGAGGTCGGAATTAGTGGATTCAGTCTACACACAATCTATTTTAAATAGTGGATTATTGAATTTTTCTTATGAAATCAATGACAAAAACAAGTTGAAATTTAAAAACTTGGTCAGCATCAATTCTGATGACAAAGTGAATATCAGAAAAGGTGTAAGAGAAATGGATAATGATCCACATCAATTTGAGAAATCTTCAAATAGATGGTTTACACAAAATGTATTAATCACCAATCAATTAGAAGGTAGTCATGAATTCACAGATAAAAAATTGAAATTCAATTGGAATTTAGGCTACAGTGATGTAAACAGATCTGTTCCAAATATGAGAAGAATTGTTTATCAAAAACAAGCTTTAATGGAAAATGATACAAATGAACAATACATTGCAGTTGTTCAAAACAATGGTACAATTCCAACAGCAGCAGGAAATATGTTTTGGTCGGATACAAAAGAACAAATTTACAGCGCAAAATATGACCTTATTATTCCATTCGATACTAAAAACGTAAAAACTGAATTCAAAATTGGTGGAATGCAACAATTTAGAGCAAGAGATTTTAGCGCAAGAAACTTGGGTTTTTCAAGATTCAAAGCAAATGGGATTGCATTTGACAACAGTTTATTACTCCTTCCAGAAGATGAGATTTTTTCAGCAGAGCATCTAGGAGTTATGGCAAACGGCATGGGTGGATTTAAATTAGAGGAAGCTACCAAAGTAAGTGACAGTTACCAAGCCTCTTCGATGTTGCACGCTGGATTTTTGATGTTTGATACTAAAATCAAAGAAAAATTCAGATTTGTTGGTGGAGCAAGAATTGAGTCGTATAACCAAAAATTCTCTTACACTGAGTCTGGATCAAACATTGACAGAACAATTGATACCACTGTAGTTGATGTGCTTCCATCGTTAAACTTCATTTATTCTATCAACAAAAAGATGAATGTTCGTTTGAGCTATTACAAAACATTATCTCGTCCTGAATTCAGAGAATTGGCACCTTTTGCTTTCTACAATTTTGCCATGGATAATATATTATCAGGAAACACGAATTTGAAAAGAGCATTGATAGACAACATGGATGTGAGATATGAAATATTCCCAGGAGCAGGACAAGTTTTTAGCGTTTCTGGTTTCTACAAATACTTCAAAAACCCCATTGAATTGGTTAACAGAACTGGTGTTTCTGGGGCAAGCGAGTTATATTACACCAATGTTTCAAAAGTAGTAAACTACGGAGTTGAATTAGAATACAGGATTAGATTAGACGTATTCGCTAAAGGCGCATCTAAAGAAAACACCTTTCTTTCTAATACGACACTTTATACGAACTTAGCATTGATCAATTCAAAAGTAGATGTAAGTCAAATCATTGGTTCATCTAGTGCTTCAAGACCATTGCAAGGGCAATCACCATTCATTGTAAATGCTGGAATTCAATACACAGAACCGCAATCGAATTTCACTTTCAGCGCATCATACAATGTGGTAGGAAGAAGAATCTACATTGTTGGAAACGTACAAGAGCCGAATGTTTGGGAAAACCAAAGAAATGTCATCGATTTACAAATTTCAAAATCTTTCTTGGATAAAAAATTAGAAATTAAATTGAACGTGAGAGATTTATTAGCGCAAGATTTAATTTTCTACCAAGATCTTAATTTGAATAAAAAATACGACAAGAACGTCGATAATCGCTGGCAAGAAACGACTTTTGGTCAAACGATTTCATTGAGTTTGAACTATACATTTTAACAATCAATGTTACCACAAGGTAAATAGTATAAAAATACATTAATACTCAATTAACAAAACTGTAAAGTTTCAATAACCTTTAATTAATTTTTAAGCAAGGTCGGAAGCTTTACTTTGTTGTACAAAATATTAAGAAATTATGAAGAAAATTTATTTGAGTTTCGCATCACTTTTAGTTTGCTCTTTATTGAGCGCACAAGAAGCATTTTGGACACCTACCAACTACAAAGGTGCATTTCCAGTAACAGATAATACGGCTGCAACAGATTGGACGAGTGGATGGTCGAATTTTGATCCTGAAAACACTGTTTATCCAGCGACAATTACAACTGTTTCTGCAGACATCACGAGTAGTGCAACATGGAGTGGTGTTGTTTTACTTCAAAATAAAGTTTATGTAAAAAACAATGCCACATTGACAATTTTACCTGGAACGATTATCCGTGGAGATAAATTGACGCAAGGAACATTGATTATTACTAGAGGAGCAAAAATTATTGCAAATGGAACAAGCTCCAATCCTATTATTTTTACGTCAAACGAAATTGAAGGTGGCAGAAGTGAAGGAGACTGGGGTGGATTGGTACTTTTGGGTTTGGCAAGAAATAACCAACCAGGCGGAGTAGCAAACATCGAAGGAATTGCTCCAACTACTGACACTCAATTCGGTGGAAATTTTGACGATGACAATTCAGGGTCGTTAAAATACGTAAGAGTAGAATTTGCAGGAATTCCTTTGCAACCAAACAAAGAAATCAACGGCATTACTTTTGGTTCAGTTGGTTCTGGAACAACCGTTGATTACTGCCAAGTTTCATTTTCAGGTGATGATTCTTACGAATGGTTTGGTGGAACAGTGAACTGCAAACACTTAATCGCATACAGAGGTTTGGACGATGATTTTGATACTGACTTTGGATTTAGAGGAAAAATCCAATTTGGATTAATTATTAGAGACAAAGACCTTTCTGATGCTGCAGCAGATTCAAACTCTTTTGAGTCTGACAACGACGCTGCAGGTTCAAATGCACAACCATTGACAGCCGCTATTTTCTCTAACATCACAACAGTTGGTGCGAAAGGAGACGGAACATTGTCATTACCTATTGGTGAAAAGTTTGAAAAGGCATTCAGAATTAGAAGAAATTCATCCATTTCAGTATTCAACACTTTGGTTGCAGGCTGGGAAAAAGGCTTGTCTATTGAATTAACAGCAGTAGAAGACAATATTACCGGAGATTCTATGTACTTTTCAAATAACGAGTTAGTGAATCTTCCTGTTGGTTCGAATGTAGTTACAGCAGCAAGTGCTTTTTACGCCACATTTTTCGGAGCTGACAACAATGATTCAACCAAAACGATTGCGCAGATCAATTGGGTAAATTTATTTCCTAGTTTAGGTACTACGCCAGATGCAAGATTGGGTGCAAATTCAACTGCTGCCAATGGTGGTGATTTTACAAATTTAAAATTTTACAATTTAGTTGCACCAACAGTTGCATCAACAGTTACATATTGTGAAGGCGCAACAGCTTCTGCACTTACTGCAAATGGTGAGCTCGGAAATACATTTAAATGGTACACCCAAGCAAGTGGAGGAAGTTCAGTAACAATAGCTCCTGTTCCAAGCACAAATACTGCAGGAACTTTTCAATATTATGTTTCTCAAAATAACACAGCAGGAGATGAAAGTCCAAGAACTTTGATTACAGTTGTTGTAAACGCATTACCAGCAATACCAGCAATCACAGCTAACGGACCAACATCTTTTTGCACCGGAGGTACAGTTACCTTGAGTTCAAGTGCAACGACTGGAAATCTTTGGTCAAATGCTCTACAAACGCAAGACATTAACGTAACTTCATCAGGAACATACACTGTAACAGTAACTAATAATGAAGGTTGTTCATCAACTTCGAATTCAGTAAATGTTAGTGTAAGTAATTCACCAGTTCCAACAATTAATTCTACTGCAACTTCAGCATGCGAAGGAGAAACAATCACTTTAACATCTAGTGTTGCAGATTCATATTTATGGTCCAACGGAGCGATTACACAGACGATTGATGTTACAGCAAATGGAACTTTCACTGTAGAAACGGAGAATGCAGATGCTTGTAATGGCGTTGGAACATCAGCACCAATTACTTTGACTTTTGGGGCAGTGCCAACAGCAGTAGCATCATTTACAACGTCAGGAACTGTTGTTACATTCACAAATACTTCTTCAGGAGCAACAACTTACTCTTGGGATTTCGGTGACCAAACAAACTCATCAGCTTCAAATCCAGTGCATGCGTTTGCAGGAAATGGAAGTTATGCAGTTATTTTGACAGCAACAAATGGAAACTGTTCTGATACAACACTTTTAACGGTAGTTTTATCAGTTGGAATTGAAGAAATGGAAACGATTGGTCAAGCTATAGTTTATCCAAATCCGGCGCAAAACGAAGTAAATGTTGGCGTTTATTTGAATGAATCGACAGAAGTTTCAATCAATATTTATGACATCACAGGAAAATTGGTGGCAGAAGGATATAACGGCTTGATGAATTCTGGAGAAAACATTGTAAAATTAAATACAACTGATTTAACTTCTGGATTGTACTCAACAGTCATTACAACTTCAAAATCAACAAAAAACATGAGATTGATTTTGACTAAGTAGTCAGAATAAACGATTTGATTATAAAAAGACCATTCGAAAGATTGGTCTTTTTTTTGTTTATGCAAAATATATAATTCAAAAAAAGAATACTTAATCATTCCAAAATGACACTTTAATAAATAGGACATTTTAAAACAATAATTGTCAATACCTTTTTACTAGGTTTGAGAACGAAATGAAAGAAAAGTTACCAAATAGAAAAAAAAATATTGTTGTGATTAGCCTCCATAAAAGCGCTCATTACGTTTCATTTTTTTACATTTTAAATCAGATTAATAAATTGATTTTCAAACAAAAAAAACCATTCCAGAAGATGATTGACTCATTTTACTGCTTCGTTTTTCTTATTCCAAAAAAAATAAAGCTTTACACTAAACCACCTCCAAAATTTGCTTGAAAAATAAAAATTAATAACTTTAACCCTAAATATCTTTTATAATTTGCTAAATTTGTATGAACTAATTATTATAAAATGAAACTAAAATTCAACTCATTTTTATTCGTGTTAGCTTTAGGGTGTTCTTTTTCTATGAATGCACAGGAGAATCACTTTAACTGTGGACACAACAAAAGAACACAAGAAATGTGGGCTCAAGACCCGCAAATGAAAGCTGATTACGATCAACTTGTTGCTAATGCTCGTCTAAATAAAGGCACTGGAGCACAGGCCAAAACAACGTATATTATTCCAATGGTTTTTCACATCATCCATGAATATGGAACGGAAAACATTTCTGACGCACAAGTTTATGACCAGATGGCAGTTTTAAATCGTGACTACCGTAAGCAAAATGCTGACATTTCGCAGTTGGTTGCAGGTTATGATACCATTGCGGCCGATGTCAATATCGAGTTCAGATTAGCTACAATTGACCCTTATGGAAATTGTACAAATGGAATTGAGCACATCTATTCGCACGAAACCAATAATGGCGATGATTATGCTAAACACAACCAATGGCAGAGATCCAGATATCTAAACGTTTGGGTAGTAAGAACAATGCGTGATGGTGTTGCTGGTTATGCATACTATCCTGGTGCAACTGAGGGTTCATTTTTCTTTGCTGATGGAATTATCATTTTGAACGGTTATATCGGAAGAATCGGAACAGGAAACGAAAATGGTTCACGCGCTTTGACTCATGAGATTGGTCACTATTTAGGATTAGCTCACCCTTGGGGAAGTACAAACGAACCAATGGTAGCTTGTGGAGACGATGGAATTGACGATACGCCAGAAACAAAAGGATTTAATTATTGTCCTTCAACGTTGGCCCAAGCAACAATTTGTAATCCTCCAGTGGTTGAAAACTACCAAAACTACATGGATTATTCTTATTGTTCTTTTATGTTCTCTAGAGATCAAGCTGATTTCATGAGAAATACTTTAATCGTTGAAACTGCGAACAGAAGTAATTTATGGAAAGACACCAACCTTATGATTACAGGTGCCTTGGCAAATCCTGTACCATTGTGTACACCAATCGCTGATTTCAGTGTAAGTAGCAAATTTGTTTGTGAAGGAGATGCTGTAACTTTCAAAGACGCATCGTGGAACGCAGCAGTTGAATCAAGAGTTTGGTATTTTACCGATGGAACACCGTCTACATCAACTATCGCTAATCCAAGTGTTACTTTCTCTGGACTTGGATGGAAAAAAGTAAAATTAGTTGTTACAAATGCAACAGGAACGGATAGTACAGTGCGCTGGGAAACAGTTCATATTTCTCAAAGCTGGGCTGATAAAACTGGACCTCATTCAGAAAGTTTTGAATCTGGAAATGTTGTTTCTTGGTTAATTGACAATCCGGAAGATAACTATGCAAAATGGCAATTGACCAATGTAAACGGAAAAGGAAATTCAAAATGTATGAAATTGAATAATTACAGAGATGTTTCAAGCGCTCAAATGTTCACCGATACATATTTCTACAATTTCCGTTTAGGAGGAAACAAAGATGGATTAATTACACCATCTTACGATTTATCAACTACTGCAGGTTCTGAATTGATTTTTGACTACGCTTACGCAACAAATGGTGCTACTTTATCAGAAATTACTGAACTTTTGAAAGTTTATGTTTCTAAAAACTGCGGTAGAACATGGACATTGAAAGAAACATTGGCAACGACGGAATTGTTGACTGCTGGAAATTCAACAGGAATAGATTTCAAACCAACAACAGATAACTTGTGGAAAACAGCCACAGTTTCTGTTCCAGGAAACTCTGCAGACACAAGAACGCGTTTCAAATTTGAATTCGTTTCTTCAGATGTTTCTAACAACATTTACATTGACAATATCCGCGTAACAGGTGTTTTAAGTATTGCTGAAAACCCTTTAAACACTATGGATATCACTGTATATCCAAATCCAACCACTTCTAGCAATGGTGTTTCAATCAACTACGTGGCAAATGAAGATGCAGTAGAATTCCAATTGGTTGATTTGCAAGGAAAAATTATTACAACTGAAACTAATAATTCAATGAATGTTGAAGTAACTCATAAACTTGAATTATCAAGTCCATTGGCTTCTGGATGCTACTATTTGAAAATTAGCCAAGGTGCATTTAACATGACTAAAAAAGTGGTTATTATTTAATCCTTTTTAAAAATAATTGAAAGGACTGGTTTTTAATCAGTCCTTTTTTTTGTGAATGAATTTTAGGTTTCCAAATATTAAAAAAGAATAAATATTTTTATAACGCAAGAAAGTTGGTCAGGAGGAAAAAAAAAAGCAAATTTGTAAACCGTAAACTAGTGAGTTACAAAACTCATTCTTAAAAGATCAAATATGAAACATAATTTTGGTGCTGGACCTTGTATTTTGCCGCAAGATGTCTTTAAACAAGCCGCGGAAGCAGTGCTTGATTTCAATGGACTTTCAATTTTAGAAGTATCTCACCGCCATAAAGATTATGTGGCAGTTATGGATGAAGCGCTAGATTTAGTAAAAAAAGCACTGAATGTTCCTGAAGGATATTCTGTTGCATATTTACAAGGAGGTGCAAGTCTTGGTTTTACCATTGTTGCGCTAAACATGATGCGTGAAAATAAAAAAGCAGCTTATTTAAACACAGGAACTTGGGCTACAGGCGCAATCAAAGAAGCTAAAAAAGTAGGAATAGACGTTCAAGTATTGGCTTCATCTGAAGACAAGCAATTCAATTATATTCCTAAAAATTATGCAATTCCTGAAGGATTGGATTATTTCCACTATACTTCAAACAATACAATCTATGGGACGCAATTCCATGAAACGCCTAAAACGAACTTGCCATTGATTTGCGATATGTCCTCTGATATTTTCTCCAAAGAAATAAATATAAGCGAATTCGATTTGATATATGCAGGCGCGCAAAAAAATCTTGGACCAGCTGGAGCCACATTATACATTGTGAAAGATTCAGTTTTAGGAAAATCCACTTCTCCTTTTATGCCGACCTATTTGGATTTGAAACAACACGTTGAAAAAGAATCGATGTTGAATACACCTCCAGTATTTTCAGTTTATGTTGCGATGCTTAATTTGCGCGACTTATTGAAAAATGGCGGGGTTAAAGCAAAAGAGATTGAAAATATCGCGAAAGGAAATTTATTGTACAATGAAATTGACAGCAATCCTTTATTCGTTGGAAACGTGGCAAAAGAAGATCGTTCAAATATGAATGCTACATTCAAATTGACAGATGAATCTTTGTCTGATAAATTTGATGCAGCTTGGAAAGGTGCAGGAATCGTTGGACTTCCTGGTCATAGATCTGTTGGAGGATATAGGGCGTCCATGTACAATGCATTGCCACTGTCAAGTGTGCAAGTGTTGGTCGACGTGATGAAAGAATTTACGAGAACAAACGGATAATCTAGACATTAGACAGAAGACATTAGACGAAAGACTCTAGATATTATGTCTTAGATTGTCTATTCTTCTTTTGTATTTAAATTAAACTGAAAACTTATATTTTAAGTATGAAAATATTAGCAAATGATGGTATTTCTGAAGAGGGAAAAATCGCTTTACAGAATGCTGGTTATACAGTGGTGACAGACAAAGTTGAACAAATTGATTTGGCAAAAGCCGTCAATGAGGAAAATTATGAAATTGTTTTGGTCAGAAGTGCCACGACGGTTCGCAAGGAGGTAATCGACGCATGTCCGGGATTAAAATTAATTGGTCGTGGTGGCGTTGGAATGGACAACATTGATGTTGCTTATGCCCGAGAAAATGGAAGAACAGTAATCAATACTCCTGCTTCATCGTCTCAATCTGTTGCGGAATTAGTGATGGGACAATTGTTTTCGTTGTCAAGATTTTTACCTGATTCATTCAAAAATATGGAAACAGGTGATTTCAACACTTTGAAAAAAAATTACGCCAAAGGAATTGAGTTAAGAGGCAAAACACTAGGTATCATTGGATTTGGAAGAATTGGACAATCTTTGGCTTCCTACGCATTGGCTATCGGAATGAAAGTAATTGCTGTTGGGAAAATTGCTGAAGAATGCGAAGTTGAATTGGCAGAAATCCCTGGATTGGGAACGCCAAAGTTAAAAGTTTCTGTAATCACAGACCTTGACTATTTACTTGCAAATGCAGATTTTATCTCAATTCATGTTCCTAAGCAAGCAGATGGAAGTGCAGTGATTACAGCAACGGAATTTGCAAAAATGAAAAAAGGTGTTCGCATTGTCAATGCAGCTCGAGGCGGTGTTGTAAATGAAGACGATTTATTGGATGCGTTAGAATCTGGAGTTGTTGCTGGAATCGCATTGGATGTTTATGAAAATGAACCAAATCCTAGAAAAGATTTATTGAATCATCCTAAAATTGCTTGTACACCGCATATTGGTGCTGCAACCCTAGAAGCACAAGATAGAATCGGTTTAGAATTAGCCAATTTGATTATCAAGCAATTCGGAACTTTTTAATATCAATTTTGAGTAGTGATTCATTTTTCATCACTCATTGTTATCTTCTTTATGGCAAAATTAAAACCGTTTAAAGCAATTCGTCCAACGCGAGATAAGGTACATTTGGTGGCCACGAGACCCGTTTACACCTACAAAGATTCAGTACTGAAAGCCAAATTGGAAACGAATCCTTATTCTTTCATTCACATTATCAATCCTGAATTTGGGGAGATTGTGAAAACAAGACCAAATTCACGCGAACGATTTTTAAATGTCAAAAAAGAATTTGATAATTTTTGTGATTTAGGAATTTTGGTTCAAGATCCAATAGAAACACTTTATCTCTATCAACAAACGAAAGACAATCATGCCTATTTGGGAATTATTGCAGGCGCAAGTGTGGAAGAATATAACCAAGATTTAATCAAAAAACATGAAGCAACTTTGACTTCAAGGGAAGCCATGTTTACAGATTATTTAGACATTGTAGGATTTAATGCCGAACCTGTACTCCTCTCCTATCCGCACAATGAAAACTTAGAAAATTTATACGCTGAAATTTCAAAAGAAAGACCAGAATTTGAATTTTCCACCACTGATATGATTAAGCATGAACTTTGGATGCTATCAATACCGCAAACAGAAGCTATTTTAAAAGCTTTTGAAGCGATTCCTGCAAGTTATATCGCAGATGGCCATCATCGTTCAGCATCTTCGGCAAAATTAGCTGAAATCATTGAGGAAAGAGGCGGAACTCCAAAAGGAGAAAATCACCACTACTTTCTGGCGTTTTTAATTGACGAAAATCGTTTGAATATTCTAGAGTTCAATCGACTTGTGAAAAAATTAAATGGCTTATCGGACAAGGAATTTTTAGCACGATTAGCGGATTCATTTGAAATCGAAAAATTAGCCAGTGCCCGCAAACCAGCGCATGAACATCAAATCACAATGAATTTGAAGAATGATTGGTATTCATTGACATGCAAAACAAATATTATACATGAAGAACATCCAGTTTCATGCTTGGATCCAGAAATTTTGACGCAAGAAATCTTAACACCAATTTTGGGAATAGAAGACTTAAAAACGGACCAAAATATTGAGTTTATTAGCGGTAATTTAGGACTAGATGCCATTTCAAAACCCATTCAGGCTGGAAAAGCGGAGATTGGATTTGTGTTATTCCCGCTGAATATGTCGCAAGTAAAAAGAGTTGCAGACCATCAAATGATCATGCCACCAAAATCAACTTGGGTTGAGCCAAAAATGCGCAGTGGATTAACGATTTATAATATCAAAGAATGATTGCTGAAAAAATATTATCCTTGAAGGAAACTCTGCCAGCTTCTGTCCAATTAATCGCCGTTTCTAAAACCAAACCAAACGAAGATCTCATTCAAGCTTATCAAGCTGGACAACGTGTTTTTGGGGAAAATAAAGTCCAAGAAATGGTTGATAAACAGGAATCTTTGCCAAAAGATATACAATGGCATTTGATTGGACATTTACAAACTAATAAAGTCAAATACATTGCGCCTTTTGTGACTTTAATTCACGCTGTTGACAGTTTGAAATTATTGAAAGAAATAGACAAGGAAGGAAAGAAAAATAACCGTATCATTGATTGTTTGCTACAATTTTTCATAGCATCAGAAGAAACAAAATTTGGTTTATCTTTTGAAGAAGCGACTGAAATTTTGGAATCCAAAGAATTCATCGAAATGGAAAATGTGCGCATCGTAGGACTGATGGGAATGGCCTCTTTTGTTGAAGATGAAGAGCAAATCAGAGATGAATTTAGAACACTTCATAACTATTTTCAGGTTATCAAAAGTCACCATTTCAAATTCAATTCAGACTTCAAAGAACTTTCGATGGGCATGAGTGGAGATTATGCCATTGCGATTGAAGAAGGCAGCACGATGGTAAGAATTGGCAGTAGCATTTTTGGCGGTAGATAAAAAATAATCTTGATTAGATTTTCAATTCATTCTATATACTAGGACCTTCAACTTTACAATTTTCTCTTTTAAAAATTTTACCAATAAAAAACCCGCTTCGAAAAATCGAAGCGGGTTTCAATATTAATTGGTATTCTTAGTTTTTAACAACTCTCAATCTTTCGATTTGAGTACCTTGAATTACTTCAATGTTGTAAACTCCAGAAACAAATTTATTACCAATTACGAACGTTGATAAATCTGAAACATTCACTTGGTGATTTTCAACCAATTTACCTAACATATCGTATACATTTACTTGAATCATCTCGTTAGTAGAAGCACTTACTTCTAACATGAAATTATCAGCAAATGGATTTGGATAAGCAACAGCTCCAAAAGAAGTTGAAGCAATTTCAGAAGATCTTGGAGAATTTACTGTTACTGTAAAAACAGGTGAATAAACAAAACAAGTTCCTACTGTCGCTTTTACTCTGTAAGAAGTAGAAACAGAAAGATTCCCAGTTGCTAAACTTGATGTTGTTTGACCTGAAATTGTTGTCCATGTTGTACCATTTGTTGATCTTTGCCAAGCAATTGTACCTGT
>CAMDFX010000015.1 GCA_945897805.1 Chryseobacterium gleum | reverse complement strand
AATCAATTTGATGAAAATTTCTGTACTTATATCCATTTATACAATTGTTCTAATTCAATTAGCCAAAGCCCAATCACCCATTATTCCAACGCCAGTAACCTATGTTATTGTTGACGGAAAAATTGATTTAACAGAACAAATTTCTCTTAAAACGGCTAATTTATCAGAAAAATTAAAAAATTATTTGATTGATGAGTTACAAAATTCATTTACCATTTCAACTCAAACTGATTCTTTAAAAGGTTTGATAGAATTTAAGAAAATAGCCAATACACCCAAGGATTTTTATTCGATCAATATTGCGGAAAAAATAACTATCACCTACAGTTCTGAGGCTAGTTGTTTTTATGCTATCAATTCATTCCTGCAATTATTTCAATTTGAGGAAGATCATTTTTTTATTCAAAAGGCTTTTATTCAGGATTTTCCAAATTTTCAATGGCGTGGTTTACACCTTGATGTTAGCCGTCATTTTTTTGGTGTTGATGAGGTGAAAAGGTACATTGATTTAATGTCATTGTATAAATTTAATGTTTTACATTGGCATTTGACCGACGATCAAGGATGGAGAATTGAAATCAAAAAATACCCAAAATTGACAGAAATTGGTGCTTTTCGAGACAGCACATTGATTGGACATTACAACGATTTTCCGCACAAATTTGAAAAAAAGAAAGTTGGTGGCTTTTACACGCAAGAAGAAATTAAAGAAATTGTTCAATATGCGCAAGATCGATTTATTACTGTTGTTCCAGAAATAGAAATGCCAGGTCACGCTAGGGCTGCATTGGCTGCATATCCTGAATATTCCTGCACAGGAAAACGGATGCCTGTTGCTTCAGAATGGGGTGTTTTTGATGAGATTTTCTGCTCAAAATCTGAGACGATAGATTTTTTAAAAGATATTTTGGAAGAAATTTTGACTTTATTTCCTTCTGAATACATTCACATTGGAGGAGATGAAGCGCCCAAAACCAATTGGAAAATTTGTCCGAATTGCCAAAAAAACATCAGTGAGAACCAACTGAAAGATGAACACCATTTGCAAAGTTTTTTCATTCAACAAATAGATAACTTTTTAACTTCTAAAGGAAGAAAAATGATTGGTTGGGATGAAATTTTAGAAGGAGGACTTTCTACAAATGCCGCAGTCATGTCCTGGAGGGGAGAGGCCGGTGGAATTGAGGCTGCAAAATTGAAGCATGATGTGGTGATGACTCCTACGGAATTTTGTTATTTTGATTATTATCAAAGTAGTCATCCAGCTGAACCTGTTGCGATAGGAGGGTATCTACCTTTAGAAAAAGTGTATCAATTTAATCCAATTTCAGCTTCGCTTTCAAACGAAGAAAGAAGTTACATTTTGGGAGGACAAGCGAATTTATGGACCGAATATATTTCAGAGATTGAGGCGGTTGAATACATGATGTATCCGCGTGCTTTGGCCATGGCGCAAGTGCTTTGGTGCAAAGAAAAACCAACTTTTGAAGTCTTTGAAAAAACGCTCATCGATTATCAAATTGGTTATTTAAAAAGGCATGGAGTTGTTTTTTCGAAGGCTATGTTTTATCCAACGATGGAAATTTCCTCTTCAGAAAAAGGTTTAAAAGTGCATTTTAAAGGATCCGTTGGAAATGATAAATTCAATGTCTTACAGAATATCAATGGTTTGGCGTCGGAAAAAGATCAAATTGTGGGCAAAAGCGACACTTTGTTTTTTGATAGAAATTCGTCAGTACAGAACATACATTTTGAAATCTCACCAGCTGAAACGTATGAATTTGAGTATACACCTTTTGATTTAAAAATTCATTCCGCCGTTGGTTTACCAATTAAATTATTGACTCAGCCAAATTCAAAATACAGCAATCTTGGCGCGCTTTCATTGGTGGATGGAGTCAGAGGACACCGACCTTGGAAAGGCAATGAATGGCTAGGATTTGATATTGATACCATTTCTTGGATCGTAGATTTGAAAAAAAATGCTCAAATCGAAAGCTTTGACTTGGGATTTCTAGATGCAAAAGGATCTTGGATTTATCTTCCTGAATCTATTCAATTATTTGTTTCCAAAGACCAAAAAAAATGGAATGCTTTACTAAAAGAAATTCCAGTAGAAAATTTTCATCAAGAAGTCAAGAAAACGGGAAGGTTTGTCAAAATTGTAATTATAGCCAAAAATCAAATTTTATCAGGTCTTCCAGGTGAAGGCTTTCATCCTTGGACGTTTGTGGATGAGGTGGAATTAAATTTCAAATAGTTTTATGTAATCAACTATTTAATTGAATTAATTATTTAATTTTGCGCCGATTTTAAAGAGTATTAAGTTTTATGCTATTACAGATTAACATTCGTTATATACTTGTTTTTTTTATACTGATTAACGAACTTTGCGCTTTTTCACAAGGTGGAAAAAAAAGGGAAGCTTTGAAAAAAATAAATACCATTGCACAAGCTGAAGCCTTTATAAAAAAAAATGGACCTACCTCAGCTAGAATGGGAAATTTTACTCGAATCATTGATTCTATTGAATACAAAGAAATAAAAGCTACTTTTCGAGTCGGGGATATTTTTTACGACAAAAGAGCAACATATAAAATTCTCGCAAACGAAGAAGAGCCTTTAACTAGGTGTCAATATATTCTTTTTGACGGTCATAAAATGTCTAAAAATAAAATTGATTCTTTGAGAATACTATTATTGAAACAACATAACTCTGGTTTTCCATTTAAAAGTTTGGTAAAGCAATTCTCTTTGGATAGCAGTTTAAATGCACAAGATTCTGGATGGTTTCGTAAAGATAAAATGGGAGAATTATTTTTCAAAGAATTGTCTTACAGGAATATTGGTGATATGTTTTTATTTGATTATTCAGATAAGAAAGAATTTTATGTTGTTTTAAAAACCCATGAAGTTTTGTGTGCAGACAGTTGGGTTTTTATTGCTATGTAGTTTGAATGACCAATAGTAATGACATTGTGTCATAAAAAAAGGTATGGCAAAGAATTTGCAATTCTGAATTGATTCATTAATTTTATCCTTTAAAAAATTGGATATTAAAAAAAACACAAATTATGGCAATAGAGATTACAGATGCAAACTTTGAGGAGCTTGTATTAAAAGCAGACAAACCAGTAGTAGTAGATTTTTGGGCAGAATGGTGCGGACCATGTCGCATGATTGGACCAGTTATAGAAGAAATGGCAACTGAATATGATGGAAAAGCAATTATTGGAAAAGTAAATGTGGACCAAAATCCGGGCGTTTCGGCTCAATTTGGAGTTAGAAATATTCCAACAATTATCTTTGTAAAAGGAGGTGAAGTGGTTGATAAATCAGTTGGTGCAGTACCAAAAGCACAATTGACAGCAAAATTGGATGCATTGATTTAATTTTTTCGTAAATATTTAGAACGGCTTTGGAAACAGAGCCGTTTTTTTATGCCCAAAAATAACAGTTTTACATGCTGAATTTTCATTGAATTAAGCTTATCTTTGCCTAAAAAATAAAGAAAATGAAAACATTTTTTGATAGGTTAAAAATTTACGCCATCGGCTTTGGTATCGGAATGGTTTTTGTTTTTTTCTTTTTCCAAAATAGAGGTTGTAGCTGGTTGCCTGATAATAGAGTCAAAAATTCGATTTTAGACAGAGTAATTGTTGTGCAATCAGATGTGGAATTGCAACTAAAGAAAAAAGGGATAAATCAAAAAGAAATTGTCGCTTTATTGAATGATGGCGATGTGGATTTTTCCAAAAGCAAAAAAGACGGACAATTTAAGATTTACTTGGTTTCAAAAGACAAGCTTAAATTATTCTTTACGCTCCCAAATGAAAGTTTTATTTCGGAAGTTCGTTTGGCAAACGTAGCTGTAAATAGTGTCAAAAATTCAATCAAAGGTACAGGGAAATTAATTCACTTTCCGAAAGATGATGAATTGGTTTTTGCCGATACAACCAAATTGGTAACATGCCAACAACAAGCTTTTGGAATGATTGAAAATAGAAAAATATTAAAAAGTTTGAAAAAACAAGGACTAATCGATTTTGAAAAATCTGATTTCAATATAAAACCTAAAGCTCTTCAATATCTATTTTTTAAGGATAAAAAAGGCAGGAAAATTGGTGCTTCCGCTGTTTGGTATAAAAATAAAATAAGTATTGATCATTTTGATTTACCCTTTGAAACTGATTGTCAATAGAAATTAGCTGAATTTTGTTAATAAAACATAACATAACAATAATCTACGTTCAGTTCTTTTTTTAATTTTGAACAATGGAATTTTCTGCAGAACAAATCGCTGGAATATTATCGGGAGATATTGAAGGCAATGCCGATGTAAAAGTGAATAATCTTTCGAAAATAGAAGAAGGTACTTTGGGTACTTTGTCTTTTCTTTCGAATCCTAAATATGAAGAATATATCTACAAAACAGGTGCAAGTATTTGCATTGTCAATAAATCATTTACCCCAAACAAACCGCTTCCAGATACTTTAACGTTGATTAAAGTTGATGATGCGTATTCATGCTTTGCAAAATTGTTGGAATTTTATGATTCGATGAGACAAAAGCCTGCAAAAATTGAGCAACCTTCTCACGTTTCTGACACTGCTAAATTGGGCGAAAATATTTACCTCGGAGCATTTGCTTACCTTGGCGAAAACGTGGTGATTGGCAATAATGTGAAGATTTATCCGAATGTGTATGTTGGTGACAATACAATAATTGGGGATAATACTATCTTGTTTCCAGGAGCGAAAGTGTATCACCAATGTGTAATTGGTCAAAATTGTATTATTCATGCTGGCGCCGTTGTTGGTGCGGATGGTTTTGGTTTTGCGCCTGATGAAAATGGAGCTTACCAGAAAGTTCCTCAAATTGGAAATGTCATTTTGGAAGATTTTGTTGAAATCGGTTCTAATACAACAATCGATAGAGCAACTTTGGGATCTACAATTTTGAGAAGAGGCGTTAAAATTGACAATTTAGTGCAAATTGCGCACAATGTCGAAATTGGAAAAAATACAGCTTTGGCTGCACAAGTTGGAGTTGCTGGTTCTGCTAAAATTGGAGAAAATGTACAAATTGGAGGACAAGCAGGAATTTCTGGACATTTACACATTGCAGATGGAACCCAAATTGTTGCTCAATCAGGAATACCAAGTAGCGTTAAAAAAGCAAGCGTTTTGATGGGTTCACCGGGAATTCCTTTAGAAGATTTCAAGAAATCCTATTTTGGATTTAGAAAATTGCCTTTCATTTTGACAAAGTTGAATGAATTGGATCAAAAATTAAAAGCACTTACAAAAGATTAAAAATAGAGAATGGCTGATAAGCAAAAGACCCTTAAAGATGTTGTGAAACTCACTGGAGTTGGACTTCACACAGGCGAAAAAGTAAATATGGAAATTTGTCCTGCGCCCGACAATCACGGCTATAAATTTCAGCGTGTGGATGTGGATGGACAGCCAATTATCAAGGCAGATGTAGATTTAGTGGTGGCCACAGATAGAGGAACAACATTAGAACACAATGGAGTAAGGATTTACACAACAGAGCACGTTTTGGCGGCGCTTTACGGAATGGAAATCGACAATGCTTTGATCAAAATTGATGGTCCAGAAATTCCAATTATGGATGGAAGTTCTTGGTTATTCATTCAAGCAATTGAAAAAGTTGGATTGCAAGAGCAAGAATCTGAAAGAAATTATTTTGAGTTAACTGAAAATATTCCTTGGGAAGACACTGAAAAGGGAATTGAATTTTTAGCGATTCCTGATAGCAATTATAGAATTACCGTAATGGTTGATTACAATTCGCCAGTTTTGGGTACACAGCATGCAAGCATGTATAACATCGGGGAGTTTAAAGAAAACATTTCGAGATGCAGAACATTTGTCTTCTTGCGTGAATTGGAATTTTTAGCTCAAAATAATTTAATCAAAGGTGGAGATTTAGACAATGCCATCGTATTGGTTGACAGGGCTGATATTCCGCAAGAAGAATTAGATCGTTTGGCTAAATTGCTAGGAAAAGAAGAATTGAAAATTCAATTTGATGGAATTGGTGTTTTAAATAGTTCTAAACTTCAATACGAAAACGAACCAGCGAGACATAAATTATTAGACATTGTAGGAGATTTAGCGCTGATTGGAAGACCTTTGAAAGCACATATTTTAGGTGCAAGACCCGGTCATTCAGGAAATGTTAGATTTGCTAAAGTTTTGAAAGATCAAATTAAAAAGCAAGAAGGTGCTGGCAAAACGTTTGATTTGACAAAAGAACCGCTTTACAATATCAATGATATTGAGAAATTATTGCCTCACAGATATCCATTTTTGTTGGTTGATAAAGTGATGGAAATTACTGAAGATGGGATAGTTGGTGTGAAAAATGTGACAATGAACGAACCAATGTTTCAAGGGCATTTTCCAGGGAATCCAGTTTTTCCAGGGGTTTTACAAATTGAAGCTACTGCGCAAGTTGGCGGAATATTTGCATTGAGTAAAGTGGAGCAACCAGAATTGTATTCCACTTATTTCATGAAAATTGACAATGTGAAATTTAAACAAAAGGTATTACCAGGTGATACTTTAGTTTTTGAATTAAAATTGATTTCACCGATGCGAAGAGGTTTAGTGAACATGGCGGGGAAAGCTTATGTGAATGGAAAATTGGTCATGGAGGCTGAAATGCTTGCGCAAATTATCAAAGACAGAGTATAGATGATTAGTCCTTTATCAAATATTTCTTCGGATGCAAAATTGGGAGAAAATGTAGTTGTAGATTCTTTTTCTACGATTTTCGAAGATGTAATTATTGGTGATGGAACCAGAATTCATCCAAATGTTACCATTTATCCTGGAACTCGAATTGGAAAGAATTGCGAAATTTTTCCAGGCGCTGTAATTGGCGTAATTCCTCAAGATTTGAAGTTTGATGGAGAATACACAACCGTTGAAATTGGAGACAATACCAAAATCAGAGAATGTGTCACAATCCACAGAGGAACTTCTGATAAAATGAAAACTTCTATCGGAAAAAACTGTCTGTTAATGACTTATGTGCATATTGCACATGATTGTCAGATTGGAGACAATGTGATTTTGGCAAGTTATGTAGGACTTTCAGGTCATGTAACGATTGATGATTATGCCATTCTAGAGGGAAAAGTTGCAGCCCAACAATTTGTAAGAATCGGTGCACATAGTTTTATCGGCGGCGCTTCATTGGTGAGAAAAAATGTTCCTCCTTATATCAAAGCTGCAAGAGAGCCTCTGACATTTGCTGGAGTCAATTCTGTTGGTTTGAGAAGACGCGGTTTAAGTGACGCAGATGTTCGCGAGATTGAAGATATTTACCGCATTATTTACGTTCAAAACAACAACATTTCGAAAGGTTTGGAAGTCGTGAAAGAAACGATGCCCGAAACAGTTATTCGCAAAGAAATACTAGATTTCATTGAAGGTTCCGACAAAGGAATCATCCGAGGAATGATCTAAAAATAAATTGATTGAAATGGAAATTTGAAATTGGAGTGAATTCAGTTTCAAATTTTTTGTTTGTAATCGTCAATAATTTTAAAATGCACAGAGGAGAAATTATAGAATTGGAAATTACCGGATTTGCTTTTGGTGGAAATGGCATTGCCAAAATCCCAACGGAGGAAGGTGATTACGTTGTTTTTGTTGAAAACGCATTTCCAGGTCAAATTGTGAAAGCGAAAGTCGAAAAAAAGAAAAAACGCTACGCAGAATGCAAGTTGATTGATGTTATCAAAAGATCTCCGTTGGAAGTAACTTCTGATTTTCAAGAAATTTCTGGTGCACCTTACATTTTTGTACCCATCAAAGTGCAAGAAGAATGGAAAAAATCAACGACTTTAGATCTATACAAGAGAATTGCTGATATTCAAGAAATTGATTCAGTTTTCGATACATTTGTTTCATCTCCATTGGATTACAATTATAGAAATAAGATGGAATACAGCTTTTCCAGCATCGAACACGATGTGATTTCTGGAGAAGAAAAAGATGGCGCTTTCGCTTTGGGATTCAAAAGAAGAGGAACTTGGTGGAAAGTCGAAAATTTGAACAAAGAAAGCGGTTTGTTTGATGCGCAATGGGAGAATTTACTTATTGAAGTGAGAAATTTCTTGAAAGCAACAGATTTACCAGCCTGGCATCCACCGCAAAAAACGGGATTTTTCAGACACATTGTAGTAAGAAAATCGTTTTTTCAAGATCAATTGTTGATTAATTTAGTGACATCATCAGAAGGTGTTAAACAATTTGATGTCAATGCTTTTTCTCAATTTTTGCAAGAAAAATTAGGCAAAAGATTGGCTGGTTTTCAGCATACGGTAAATGACAATGTTGCTGACCGAGCGAAAATCGAAAATGGAAACAATCAACTTGTTTATGGAGAAGAAAAAGTAATTGAACAATTGCTTGGATTGCAATTTGAAATCAGCATGGAAAGCTTTTTTCAGACGAATCCGAAAAGTGCAGAGTTGTTGTACAACAAAGCGTTAGATTACGTTTTTGAAGAAAATCTGTTGGATGGAAAAGTGGTAATGGATTTGTTTTGTGGTACAGGAACAATCGGTCAGATTTTGTCGCAACGCGCGAAGAACGTCAAAATTATTGGCGTTGATATCGTGGAAGAAGCGATTGTTGATGCGAAGAAAAATGCGCGAAGAAATGGCATCGAAGGCATTCAATTTTATGCGGCGGATGTTGGGAAATTTTTATTGGAATATCCACAATATGAGGGTAAAATTGGAACCATCGTTTTAGATCCACCGAGGGCTGGAATTGCACCCAAAACCTTGAGAAAAGTGATGCGTTTGGGTGCTGATAGAATCGTTTATATTTCTTGTAATCCAGCAACGCAAGCGCGCGATACAGAGCAATTGCAGTTGGCAGGCTATCAATTAGATAAATTGTCGTTTGTGGATCAATTTCCGCACACAAGTCATATTGAAGCCATTGCAAAATTCGTGAAAACAGATAAATTCAATCCTGAATTGATTTAAAAATCCAAGGTCATTTGCGTGGCGATTTCCTCGGATTCCTGCTGAAATCCTGAAATTTGAAATCCAATCAATCTAATCGGTTTTGAAAGTGGCAATACTTGTTCCATCAATAATTTTCCAGTTTCTTCCACTGAATTCTTTGAAATGAAACGGTTGTTTTTAGTTGTCGAACGCGTGATTTGAGTGAAATCGTTGTACTTTAATTTGATATTGAGCGTTTTTCCACTTTGACCAAATTTCTGGTATCTTGTCCAAAGTCGTTCTAAAATGATATCAGCTTGCATTCTAAATTTGGTTGAGTCAAAAATATCCAACTCAAAAGTACTTTCTACTGCGATGCTTTTCCTTTCGCGCTCTGATTCAACGTTTCGGTTGTCGATGCCTCGCGCGATGTTGTAGAAGTAATTACCAGATTTGCCAAAATGATCGATTAAAAATTCAAGACTGAAATTTCTCAAATCTTTGCCATTGGTAATTCCCAATTCGTGCATTTTCAATGCGGTCACTTTGCCAACACCAAAAAAACGTTCAATCGGAAGTGAATTGATGAAATCGATTCCCTCTTTGGGGCGAATGATGTAAAGTCCATCTGGTTTGTCTTGATCTGACGCCATTTTCGCCAAAAACTTGTTGTAGGAAACACCAGCAGATGCAATCAAGTTTAGCTCGTTTCTAATGTCATTTTTGATGGATTGCGCGATGAACGTGGCAGAATTTAAATCAATTTTATTGAAAGTCACATCCAAAAAAGCTTCGTCGAGCGAAAGCGGCTCAATCTCGTCGGTGTAACGAGAGAAAATCTCGTGAATGGCGTTAGAAATTTCTTTGTAGCGTTCAAATCGTGGTCTCACAAAAATCAATTGTGGACATTTCTTCGCTGCAATCTTGGAACTCATCGCCGATTTTACCCCAAATTTCCGAGCTTCATAACTGGCGGCAGCAATTACACCGCGTTCCGCATTTCCGCCGACGGCAACCGGTTTTCCGCGCAAATCAGGATTATCCAATTGCTCCACGGAAGCAAAAAAAGCGTCCATGTCAATGTGAATAATTTTGCGGAGTTCCATAAATCAAAAGTAAGGATTATTGGTGTTATAAGCGTTGAAATTTTTGCAAATTGCAGGTTGGGTGATTGCAGTGTTTTTGCGGTTGTAAGTGATTCTAACGGATAAAATCACTTAGGTGAAAATCTAAATTAATGGTCACTATCCCAAGCGTTTTTAGACATTGTTCTACAAAAAAATCAGCGATGCTTTGTCCTTTATTTTACTTATAATTAACCGATTATGTCCCCAAGGAATTTGTGCCACCGTCTTTGGCATAAATTCATATTTTTGAACATAAAACAAATACCATTTTGCCTTAGCGCATAAATATTTCTTCTTGAAAAGCCTTTGATATCTGGGAATTCAGATTAGACACCTTACCATCAATTACCTGCTAAAATCTATATCCTATTGAAATCCTTGCATTAGCAGACCACGAAACGTCATTAAATTTGAATCGATACATAGATATGCCAGTGCCTAAGCTGGGTTTTATGAAAAATCTTTGACTTAAATTTGTGTTAAAACCAAATCCTAAATTATAATCTTGAACAAATTCAAAACCTGTTTTATAGTTTTTAAAACCCATGATCACGTTAAAATCAAATAATAAATCAAATCTATTTTTGTGTCCATTTGGGAAATAATTGTAATTGAAATTTGCAGCCCAGTCTTTATCTTTAGCATATCTCAAACTACCAGGTTCTGCACCTATTCCTAAATTGAAAGAGTGCTTTTCTTTATGAATTCCCGCTTCTATGCCTGTGTAAAAACCATAATAGTAAAGATTTCCAAATGCTCCAATCGAAAATTTGCGATTAGCACTTCCACCTAAACTGAATTGTCCGAATACCGAATTTGTTATCAACAATAGTGTTATAAGCGTTTTCATAATGGTCTTTTATTTTTGTGGAGAATTTTCTTGAAATGCTTGTAAAATGGTTTCTAGCAAAGAATATTTTATGATGTAAGTCCGAGTGCTTCTATATGTAACTTGTCTATTTTACAATTTTTCAATTCTACAGCTTTAATAATTTTCTCTATGACATTTACCGTCGTTTCGGCATTTGGTTTTTTAGAATTTTTCACGTTCGTTAACCAATCCATTACATCCCGCATTTCATTGTCCATGTGAAACTGTAGAACAGACATATGTAAGTCCTCGAATGGAATGAAAATCCATTTTCCATAGTATGGTGGTCTATTCTTCTCTTCTTTTGTAGTTGTAAGTTCAATAGATTTCCATGTGTATGTTGCCCAACCATCTATTTCACTCATATTTTTCATTAAATCAACTTGTTGCTTAATTGCCGATAACCGATTGATTCCAAATTCTCCACAGAAAATGGGACGTTGAGTTGCTTCTGCAGATTCTAAGTGTTTTGGTAATTGCTTCTCAATTTTAGCGCCAAACCAACTATAAAAATGGAATTGATAAGAAGCATTAGAATCTAGAAGGCTATCATATTTTGAAAGAAGAGCTAGTTCTGTCGCGTAGCGATTCCCTTCATAAATAAGCATATGATTTGGATCGTATTTTCTTATTGAGCTAGTTATCTTTTGATATAATTTTATTAATTGTATTTCTCTTTTTCGAGTGATGTTTGGCTCATTGATTATATCGTATCCCAAAATGATTTGTTCTTCTTTGTAATGTTGCGCTATTTCTGACCATATTTTTGCTGTTTTTAGTTTTGCTTCTTCCGAGTCCCACAAAACTGTTTCACCTATCGTATAGTTTGAAACCCACAAAGTGTTTTGAGGTTTAGCTGCATGAATCATTGAAAGTATTATGGGTAAGTTATTTTCTTTAAAAGTGGGTATAAGATTATCTAGGGTGGAAAATAGCATTTTTTTTGTAGAATCACTGGCAAATGACTCAGCCGAAAAACCAACTCTTAAGCAATTAAAACCTATTTTCTTCATGAGGCGTATATCCTCTTTAGTTATGAAATTCGTCATCATCTGTTTGGAAAAATTGGCATATGCATTAGCACCGAGAATTTCGTTCAATTTTTCTGCTAGAATTTTATGTGCATTTTGTGCGCCCCCAAAAATATAATTCTCTTGGTAAAGCCAACAACTGACATTTGTAGCTTGTATAATGAAAGGTTTTCCATTTGGATCTATAATATTACTGTTGCTTCTGCGGAAATACTTTGTCTCATTAGGCTGAGAAAAAGCCGATATAATTAAACCTAGAAAAATTGTAGAGACTATAATTTTTTTCATATTTTCCTTTTATTAAAATAGTTTTCAGCTAAATTACTTAAGTAAGTGTCTTATAAAATGCCTTAAGCAAAAACTAATATCTTTGTGCAAGTTCATCTATGCAAAAATTGTATATTCAAATATACCAATTATTTACAAAAAATAAAACCTTTTAAAAATACCTTCAGAAAAAGCTCCAAACTCACCCCATAAACTCCCAAGCACTCCCATAACTCCCCACACTTTCACTGTGCAATAAAAACGCTCCAAAAAACGGATCGTTGCCAAAAGTGACACTGTCGCCCACCACAATCAATCGCGTTTTGGCGCGGGTCATGGCTACGTTCATTCGGCGGTAGTCTTTCAAGAATCCCAAATTGCATTCGTCGTTGGAGCGCACCAGGGAAATGAAGACAATTTCGCACTCTTGTCCTTGAAAGCTGTCCACGGTGGAGATGCGCAGGTTTTTGGGGAAATGTTCTTTTGCGAGCGCCACTTGACCAGAATAGGGCGTAATCAAGGCGCAATGGTCGAGGTTTAATTGGTTTTGCTCAATGATTTTTTCGATGATTTCCAGTTCGCCCACGTTCGACAAACTGCCACTTTCAGACGCTTGTTCCTCTTGAAAACCAGTTCCTGCGGTGTCGAAATATTGAAAATGAATGCCTGTGTTTTGCAGAAAAGGAGGTGTTTCCAGTTTTCCTTCGTAGAAATAATTATTCGGAAAATCTACAATCGCTTGTCGCATGCGGTATTGCGTTCGGAGCAGGTATTTTTGCGGATGTTTTTCGAGCATCACTTCCAAAAAGGATTTGTTGTAGCCGTTTTTCATCGCTTGCTCTGAAATCACAGTCGGCGGCAATTGCAAATGATCTCCAGCCAATACCAAACGTTGTACATTTTTGATGGCCACCCAAGCCAAACTTTCCAAACATTGTCCTGCTTCGTCAATCACCAAGGTGTTGAATTCCATTTTTTGCAGTGATTTGTCGTTCAAACCAACAGGTGTTCCGCAGATTACTTTGGTTTCAGAAATCCATTTTTCAGCATAAAAATCTTGCAAGGCGCGAATTTCTTTGCGGATATTTTTCACTTCTTGAATCAACAATTTGCGTTGATCGCGGTCGTCTTTGCCAAAATGACGTTTGTATTGGTGCGACATTTTGCGGTATTCTTCCGCTTGGATGCGCATTTTTTTGATTTGCTTTTGCTCGTTTCCAAGCGCCATTTTCCCTTCCAAGGTATAAGGCAAAAGTTCAGGCGACATTTTGGTTTGATTGCCAATTCTCAGCGTCGAAATTCCTTGTTTGATGAGTTGCAAAGCGATGTGATCTGTGGCAGCATTGCTCGGCGCGCAAACCAATACTTTTTCGTCATTTTTCACCAATTCCGCAATCGACGCCACCAAAGTCGTTGTTTTTCCCGTTCCCGGAGGACCGTGAACAATTACAATCGGTTCATTTCCATTGATTTTTGAAAGCGCTTCTTGCTGACTTTCATTCAATTTTTCGTTGATTTCAACCGCATATTTTCTCGGTTCAGGCAAATAATCGGCGTTATTTTGGTGCACATACGTGAAAAATGGAAATGCATCAGCAGATTTTCCGTTGTCCAAAGATTGCAAAACGGAAGTGATGATTTCCTGCGTTTTGGTGTCTGGCGTCAATTTGATTCCTGCGCCGTGGTCTTCGATCCAATCTGGAAAATCGGGCGCAAAAATGCGTGCTTCGCCATTGCCACCGTTGATTCCGAGTAAAATTCCTTTGATGGAAGTTTCATTTTCAAAAAACAATTCGATGGCAGTTCCGTCTCTGAAATTGTCGGTCTGCTGACTTTGCGGAATCTTGAACGAAAATTCGGGATATTCCGCAAAACCGTAAGATTTTCGCGTGATTTTAATCGGATGCAAAGCCAATCCATCTCTTTTCAAACTTTTGATTCCACCAGCATCTTTGACGGAAAAACGTTCAACTTGTACTTTTTCTTCAAGGATTAAATTGTCTAGTAAGAACTGAATGTGCGGATCTTTGGCTTGCATGAATTTGACTTGAATTTTAAGATACTAAATTAGATTCCCGATCAAATCTCTTGTAAGAAAACAAAATCGCCATCAAAGCCAAACTGGTCATCACGCCAAAACTTAATAGTAAAAGTCCAATATCAAGTGTTCCTGCGATCAATTCTTTGGTTGCCAAAACGACGTTGACCACTGGAATACAAGCGGTAATTGCGTTCAATTCAATGCCAGGAAAAAATCCAACCATCGCTGGTAAAATCATCACCATATTCAACGGTGTGATAATGCTTTGCGCTTCTTTGAAACTTTTCGCGTAAACGGTAATTGGAATCATCACGCCAGCGAAAAAGACGATCAATGGAATGAGTAACAAGTACATTAACAAAATAAATTTAACCGTTAGAATTTGATGTATAATCTCCAATAATTTCGGATCTTTCACAATTTGGAAAACTTCGATGGAGAGAAATATTCCCAACAAAGTGAAAGTTGCCGCCATGACTCCTGATAGCACCACAACGCCCATTTTCCCTAGTAAAATTTGCAATCTTGAAACTGGAGTTGTCAATAATGTTTCCAATGTTCCGCGTTCTTTTTCTCCTGTAAAAAGGTCAATTGCTGGATACATGCAACCGACAAATCCAAAAACGATGAATAAGTAAGGCAAAAATCCACCGATTAATTTTCCAACGGTTTCTTTGTCTGAAGCGACATTTCTGTAATCAAATGTAATCGGAGACAAGGATGCAGGATCGACCTTCAAAGCTTTGTATCGCTTTGCTTTCTCCATTTCCTCAAAAGCGTTCAAAAATGCTTCAGCACGGTCTTTCATCCCCATTTCAGTGGCGTTGTAAAAAACTTTGAAATTAGAAGTTTTATTTTCAATGGAATTTTTGGCAAAATCTTCAGGCACAAAAACGCCAAATTGCAGTCTGTTTTCTTGCATGTGTTTTTGAACAGTTGCTGAATCGTGGTAAACATAAACCTTTTTCTTTCCTAGCATTTTAGGCATGTTTTCGATGGTTTTTACAAAACTCATGTTTTCTGGGGTCACCACAATGCCAATATTTACCGTTTTGTTGGCTACATCTTCAGCGAATCCTTCAGATACTTTCAAAAACACAGTCATTATGACCGGAAAGATAAAAATAGGAATGATAATCATCGTCATCAATGTTCTTCGATCTCTCAAAGTATCTTTGAGTTCTTTCTTAAAAATAGTTGATATCATACGGTTTTATTTTCGTTGATGATTCTGATAAATTCCGCTGTTAAATTGGGCGTTTGCATTTCATTTCTGAAATTTTCCATCGTTCCTTGGTGTACGATTTTTCCTTGGTGTACAATCGCTAAATCGTCGCACAATAAATCTACTTCACTCATAATATGACTGGAGAAAATGACCGTTTTTCCCTGGTCTTTGCAATCGCGAATTAATTTGATGATATTTTCTGCCGTGATGACATCCAAACCACTTGTTGGCTCATCAAAAATCACAATTTCTGGGTCGTGAATCATCGTTCTGCAAATGGAAACTTTTTGTTTCATTCCAGTACTCAATTTTCCAATACGCTTATTCTGAAAGTGATTCATGTCCAATAAATCGTATAATTTATTTTTTCTTTCAGCGAAATCAGCTTTTGAAACGCCATATAAATTGGCATAATATTCAATGATTTCATTCGGTGTCAATCTTGCATATAAGCCAGTTGAACCAGTTAAAAATCCAATTTTTTTGCGTGCTTCCTGCGGATTTGCAATGGCATCAATTCCACCAATTGTAATTGAACCGCTCGTTGGTTTGAAAAGCGTTGAAAGCATGCGCATAATAGTGGTTTTTCCCGCGCCATTTGGTCCAAGAAGAGAAAATATTCTGCCAGGCTCACAATTGAAACTAACATCATCCACAGCGACTGCAATTTTAGCATCTGTTGCTAATTCTTTGCGTTGCTGCTTCGATAATTCAAATTCTTTTCGAAGGTTTTTAACTTCAATCATAGCTTTGATTTAAGTAGTATGAAACAATTTTAGGCTTACATTCCTAAAACTAATAATTCGATATTTTTGTATTTCAGATTGAAGACTTTACCTAAAACTTCACTGGTGAGCGTTCCTTTGTACATGTAAACGCCAGTTCTAAATCCAATGTCATTTTTGATTAATTCTTTGCATCCCCCTTGATCTCCCATTTCTAACAGGATAGGAGAGAAGATGTTAGATAAAGCAAATGAGGCTGTTCGAGAAACGCGCGAAGCAATATTTGGAACGCAATAGTGAATCACTTCATGCTTTATAAATGTTGGTTTGTTGTGGTTGGTCACTTCAGAGGTTTCAAAACAACCGCCTTGGTCGATGCTCACGTCCACAATCACAGAACCAGATTTCATATCTATCACCATTTCTTCAGTCACTATGCAAGGCGTTCTTCCTAATGGAGCGCGAATGGCTCCAATTACGACATCTGCTCTTCTAATCGCTTTCGCCAACACTTTTGGTTGCAAAACGGAGGTAAAAATTCTTGTTCCAATGTTGTTTTGCAAACGTCTTAATTTGGACAATGAACTGTCAAAAACTTTCACAGAAGCACCTAATCCTAAAGCTGCTCTAACTGCAAATTCACCAACAGTTCCAGCGCCAATAACAACCACTTCAGTCGGTTGAACACCAGCAACGCCGCCGAGCATGATACCTTTTCCATTTTCAAAAGCGGAGAGTAATTCTGCAGCAATTAAAATCGAAGTTGTGCCTGCAATTTCGCCCATTGTTCTCACTACGGGATAAACATTTTCTTCGTCTTGGATATAATCCCATGCAACGGCCGTGATTTTCTTTTGCATCAATTTTTGCAAAATTTCCTTCGGTTGCACAGAGATTTGCAAAGCAGAAATTAGCGTTTGATTTCCTGACATCAAATCTACCTCTTCCTCAGAAGGCGGCGCAACTTTAAAGATAATGTCACACTTAAAAATTTCCTTGATGTCATAACAAATTTCAGCACCAGCTTCGCTGTATTCAGAATCAGAAAAATTGGACAATTCGCCACTTTTTGTTTCGATCAAAACGCGGTGACCATTGGCTACTAATAATGATACAGCCTCAGGAACAAGCGCTACTCTTTTTTCTTGAAAAGATGTTTCCTTTGGAATCCCAATATTCAAATTTCCTTTTTTCCTAGCGATTTCAAGCATTTCTTCTTTCGGAAGTAAACTGCCTTCGCTGATAAGCTGTTTCAGAATATTCGGATCTGTAATCATGTTATTTCACAAATTATTGTTCGACGTTCGTTTCAATATTACGAATATACACTCAAAAATCCGTTTTTTGAATACGGTTTAGGTAATTTTTTAATTGGAAAAGCAATAAATTGAAATATTGACTCCGAAATAGTTTTCATATTGCCGAAAGTTCTTCCCAACTGAAAACGCGATTCAAATCTTCATTCAAACGGATTTTCACAAAAACTGCATTTTCAGGAAGTAAATGCAAAACCTTATCAGGCCATTCAATGAAACAAATTCCACCGCCATAAATCATTTCTTCGATGCCGATATCAAATGCTTCTTCTTCAGAATTTAATCTGTATAAATCGAAATGAAAAACGGAACCGTAAAACACACTTTTGTATTCATTTACAATTGAATAAGTTGGTGAACCATTGGTGTTTTCAATTCCCATGGCGCGCAAAATATTTTGGATGAAAGTTGTTTTTCCAGCGCCCATTTGACCATCAAAAGCGATCACATTTGATTCACCTAAATTATCTAGTAAAGCTTTTGCAATTGCTGGTAAATCATGCAAATTTTCTGCTACAAATTCCATTTAATTTTCAATCTTTATTTGGAATGCAAAACTACAAAAGGAATACATAATTCTTCCAAAGAAATTCCACCATGTTGAAATGTATTTCCATAATAGTTGACAAAATGATTGTAATTATTCGGATAAACGAAAAAATCATTTTCTTTGGCAAACACAAATTCATCAGACAAAGAAGTCTTCGGTAAAAATGCTTCCTGCGGATGTTTCACTTGAAAAACTTCTTTCTCTTTGTAGCTCAAATTTCTGCCAACTTTGTATCTCAAGTTTGAATTGGTGTTTCTATCTCCCACAATTTTCACGGGATTGCTCACTCGCACAGTTCCATGATCAGTTGTAATAACCACTTTTGCTCCTGTTTCTGCGATTTTTTTGAAAATTTCTTGAAGTGGAGAATGTTCAAACCAAGAAACAGTCAAGGATCGATATGCAGCTTCATCAGAAGCTAATTCGCGAATCATTTCCATTTCTGTGCGGGCGTGAGATAGCATATCGACAAAATTGTAAACAATTACATTTAAATCGTTTTCTTTCAACTGATTGAATTGGTCTAATAATTTTTTTCCTGCTTCGTTGTTGGTGATTTTATTATAAGACCATTTTCCAGTTTTACCCAATCTGGTCAAGTTGGCATCTAAAAACTCTTTTTCATGCATGTTTTTTCCACCCTCTTCATCTTCGCTTAACCATAATTTTGGAAATTTCTTCTGAATTTCTGAAGGCATTAACCCTGCGAAAAGTGCATTTCTAGCATAATGCGTTGCTGTTGGCAAAATACTTAAAATCATTTCTTCTTGCTCGATATTGAAATATTTGGAAACAATAGGTTTTAAAATTTGCCATTGGTCATATCTCAAATTGTCGATTACAACCATGTACATTTTTCCCGAATTCATCAAGGGAGCAACTTTGTCTTTGATCACTGTGTGAAGCATTTGCGGCGCATCTTCGTCACCATTTACCCAAGATAAATAGTTTTTTTCGATATATTTCGCAAACAATGAATTGGCTTCTTTTTTCTGCATGGCCAAAATTTCGGTCATTCCTTGATCTTCGATTTTATCCAATTCCAATTCCCAATAAACCAATTTTTTATACAATTCCATCCATTCTTCAATGTCAAGATGGCCATTCAGTTGCATTCCCAATTGACGAAATTCTTGCTGGTAGTTGGAATTCGTTTTTTGCGACACCAATTTGCTGTGGTCCAAGTTTTTCTTCAAGCAAAGCAAAATCTGATTTGGATTGACAGGTTTGATCAAATAATCAGCAATTTTCCCTCCAATGGCTTCCTCCATGATAGATTCTTCTTCACTTTTTGTAATCATCACAACGGGAACAAATGGTTTTTCTTCTTTGATTCTTGTCAAAGCTTCGAGTCCAGAAATTCCGGGCATATTTTCATCTAAAAATATGATATCGAAATGTTTATCTCTACTTTTTTCAACTGCTTCAGCACCATTATTTACTGTTTCAACTGAATATCCTTTCGATTCTAAAAATAGAATATGTGGTTTCAATAAATCAATTTCATCATCTGCCCAAAGAATTTTCGCTTGCATTGCTTGTAATTTTTTAATTTTGGTATATTATTGACTTTAAATATATTCAATTGCGACCAATTCTCAACAGAAATAACAAAAAGAAAATCTTTAACGACCCAGTGTACGGTTTTATTACAGTTCCGGACGAGTTTATTTTCGATTTGATCGAACATCCTTTTTTTCAACGTTTAAGAAGAATCAATCAACTTGGTTTAACGCATTTGGTTTATCCTGGTGCTTTGCATACGCGTTTTCACCATGTTTTGGGTGCTATGCATTTGATGTCTATGGCTGTAGCAACAATTCGAAGAAAGGGAAATGAGATTACGGAAGAGGAGGAAAGGGCTGTTTTAATTGCGATTTTATTGCACGATATCGGTCATGGTCCTTTCAGTCACGCTTTGGAATATGACATTGTGAACAAAGTCAGTCACGAAGATATTTCCGGATTTTTTATTCAGCGATTGAGTGAGGAATTTGACGGAAAATTGGATTTAGCATTGTTGGTTTTCCAAAACAAATATTCCAAAAAACCATTCCTATACCAATTGGTTTCTAGTCAGTTAGATATGGATAGAATGGATTATTTGAATCGTGACAGTTTTTATACTGGTGTAACAGAAGGTCAAATCGGTTCGGATCGAATCATTGAAATGCTTAATGTGCACGAAGGAAATTTGGTATTGGAAGAAAAAGCGATTTACTCGGTTGAAAAATTTCTAGTTGCACGTCGATTCATGTACTGGCAAGTTTATTTGCACAAAACAGTTGTTTCTGCTGAATTTATGTTGATTCACATTTTGCGCAGAGCCAAAGAATTGATTATTCAAGGCAAGACTTTGTTTGCCAGTCCTGCTTTGATGTATTTCTTAACGAATAACATTAAACATGCTGATTTTATCGATAATCCTTTGACTTTAGAAACTTTCGCTCAATTGGATGATTTCGATATCATGTGTGCAGTAAAAGTTTGGCAGATTCATTCTGACAAAGTGCTTTCACTTCTATCTCAGAAATTGGTCAATAGAGATTTATTCAAAATTGAAGTTTCGAAAGAGCAATTTGGTCCTGATAGAATTTTATTGGAAAAAGAATTGACAAAAGATAAATATGGATTATCAGATAACGAAGTTGAATATTTTGTTTATTCTGAAGTTTTGACAAACAATGCTTATAATCAAAACAAGCAAACAATCAATTTATTGATGAAAAGTGGTGAAATAATTGATGCTTCTAAAGCTTCTGATAATTTGAATATTTCTGCCCTGGCTCAGCCTGTCGTGAAATATTGTTTGTGTTATCCCGTCTGATTCAAATGGGATTAAAGAGATTGATTCGCTAAAATTGACAATGTTGAAATCTGAATTTAGTTTAGTTTGAGAACAATGAATCTACAAATTCTACTTTATTGAATAATTGTAAGTCATCAATTCCTTCCCCAACACCAATATATTTTACTGGAATTTTCATTTGGTCTGAAATGCCGATGACAACACCTCCTTTGGCAGTTCCATCAAGTTTGGTAATGGCCAAGGCATTTATTTCGGTTGCAAGCATAAATTGTTTGGCTTGTTCGAAAGCATTTTGTCCTGTAGAACCATCTAAAACCAACAATACTTCGTGTGGAGCGCCGGGAATTACTTTTTCCATCACGCGTCTCACTTTACTCAATTCGTTCATCAGATTCACTTTGTTGTGTAATCTTCCTGCAGTATCGATAATTACGACATCTGCACCTTGAGATTTCGCTGATTGAAGTGTGTCAAATGCCACCGATGCGGGATCAGCGCCCATTCCTTGGTGAACGATTGGAACGCCAACCCTCTGTGACCAAATGATTAATTGATCAACGGCTGCAGCTCTAAAAGTGTCTGCAGCACCTAAAATTACTTTTTTGTTTTGTTGCTTGAATTGATTTGCCAATTTCCCGATGGTAGTTGTTTTTCCAACGCCATTGACACCTACAACCATGATCACATGAGGATCGCCATTGTGGTCAGGTAATGAATAATCATTTAAAGTACCTTGATCGTTTTCAGAAAGTAATGCTGCAATTTCTTCTTTCAGGACGTTGTTCAATTCGTTTGTGCCCAAGACTTTGTCTCTGGCAACTCGTGCTTCAATTCGGTCAATTATTTTCAAGGTTGTTTCAACTCCAACATCTGAAGAGATCAAGATTTCTTCCAATTCATCTAAAACATCAGCATCAACTTTTGATTTTCCGACAACAGAGCGCGTTAACTTAGTTAGAAAACTTTGTTTTGTTTTCTCTAAACCTTTGTCAAGCGTTTCTTTTTTTTCTTTTGAAAATAGACCGAAAAATGCCATGTTTTATAATTCTAAAATGTTTGTAGTATCTTGTAAAGGTAATTGATTAAATGCGGATAAAAAAATCTTCTATAAATTGAAAAAAGCTTCCAAAATTAAAAGGAAGCTTTATATCAATATGAATTTTGTTTGGAATTAGTTTTTATCAAACCATTCTTTCACTTTGTCGTTGTGAACGATTTCTTCTTTGAATGTGAAATTACCTGTCTTAGCTGACTTAGACATTTTAATTACCTTCGTATGCTCTTTTCCTCCTCCTTTTTGCAAGGATGCTACTACTTTCTTTGCCATAATAGATGGTTATTTAATTTCTTTATGAACTGTATATCTTTTAAGAATTGGATTAAATTTTTTAATCTCCATTCTTTCAGGTGTGTTTTTACGATTTTTTGTCGTAATGTAACGAGATGTACCAGGCATTCCTGTTTGTTTGTGTTCTGTACACTCTAAAATAACCTGGATTCTATTTCCTTTACTTTTCTTTGCCATTTTCTTTAACTTTAGATTTTACCATTTCGCAATGGGACGAATCAGAATTTTACTTTAGATATCCTTTCTCACGCGCTTCTTTCAAGCAAGCAGAAATTCCTTTCTTGTTGATATTTCTTAACGCTGAAGTTGAAATTTTCAACGTGATAAAGCTTTCATCTTCTGGGATGAAAAACTTTTTAGTAACTAAGTTTGGGTAAAACTTACGTTTTGTTTTTCTGTTTGAGTGAGAAACATTGTTCCCCACCATTACTGACTTACCCGTTAATTGACAAACTCGTGACATCTTATTTTTTTATTTATCCTAATTCTAAAAGCGGGTGCAAAGGAAATCATTATTTCCTTAATACACAAGAATAATTTACTTTTTTTCAGTGTAAATATTTAAAAGTACACATCGAAGTAAATTCAGAGATGCAAAAATAGTCATTTGTACGTTACGTTCTCTATTATCTCCTAAATTTAATTTTTTGGAAATCACTTTTTCTTTACTTGCGACTGAAATCCAAATAGTTCCAACTGGAATTTCTTCTGTTCCACCGTCCGGACCAGCAGTTCCAGATGTTGATATACAATAGTCGACACCCAATTTTTTCAAGCCGCCCAGTGCCATTTCTCTCACTGTTTGCTCACTCACAGCCCCAAATGATATAATTGTATCTGATTGAACATGAGCAAGTAATTCCTTTAAATGTATACTGTAAGTCACTAAGCTTCCTTGAAAATAATCAGATGCACCTGGGATTTCTGTGATGTATTTCGCTATTCCACCAGAGGTGCAACTTTCAACTGTTCCCAAGGTTTTATTCTGTGTTTTTAAAAGTCTACCAACTACGCCATTTAAGGTTTCATTTTCTTCTCCAAAAACGTACAGCGGCATTTTTTCTCTCAATTCATTGAAAAATGAATCAATTTGAGGTGCATCGATTTCTCCTTTGGATGAACTAATTCTCAGTTTTACTATCCCTGGTGAAGGTAAATACGCCAATCCTAAACCTGCTTCACGAATTCGATTTTCCCAATCAGACATTTGATCTGCCAAAAATGATTCACCCAATCCTGTGGTTAAAATCGTTCGGTGAAACAAGGCTGAAACTTGAAATATTTGTTGAAATTTTTTTAATAAAAAATCTTTCATCATTTCTTTCATTTCATAAGGAACACCAGGTAAACTAACCAAAATAGATCCGTTTTTTTCAAACCACATACCTGACGCTGTTCCATTGAAATTTTGAATTATTTCACAAGATTTTGGCAAAGCTGCTTGTTGCAAATTGACATCCAACATCGGACGATTTTTGTTCTTGAAAATCGCTTCGATTCTTTTGAGAACGTCTGGGTTGATTTCCAATGTTGTGTCGAAATATTGACAAAGTGTGTGTTTGGTGATATCATCCTTTGTTGGGCCCAAACCGCCTGTTACAATAACCAATTCACTTCTGTGCATCGCTTGGTCGACCGCTTGCAAAATCGCTTGTTGATTATCGGCCACTGCAATTCCCCATTTCACAGGAATGCCAATCAATGATAGTTCTGCACCAATCCAAGATGCGTTGGTGTTGATTGTCTGACCAATCAATAATTCGTCACCGATTGAAATTATTTCTGCTTGCATTGGTATTGTATTTGTGATAGAGTGCAAAAATATTGTAAGTTTGACGAAAATCTTTAGTAAAATGAAAAAATTAGCAAAAAATGTTTTTTTAATTTCATCAGTGTGCATGGTTGCTGCTTGTGAAGTTTTGGAAGATGCTGCCACTAAATTTCCTACAGCTACTTCTGCACCTGCATTATCTAACGGTGAAGTAATTTCGGGATTGAAAGAAGCTTTGCAAATTGGAATTAAAAATTCTGTGAATTTGACTTCTGTGACAGATGGTTTTTTTAAAAATAGTGCAATTAAATTGCCTTTTCCTGAAGATGCCATCAAGGTGAAGCAAAAAGCGATGGATTTGGGAATGGGAAGTCAGGTCGAAAAATTTGAAATGACTTTGAATCGCGCTGCGGAAGATGCCACAAAAGCAGCCTTGCCGATTTTTGCAGATGCGATTACAAACATGACAATTCAAGACGGTTTTAAAATCTTGAATGGAGGAGATGGCGCTGCAACCAAGTATTTGAGAGACAATACGACAGCGAAATTAACTGCTGCTTTTGCTCCAAAAGTTGGTGAATCAATCAATAAAGTAAAATTGACGGAATATTGGAATCCGATTATCACCAAATATAATAGTGTGATGGCGATTACTGGCGGACAAAAAATGAATCCAGATTTGAATGCTTATGTTACTGAAAGAGCTATTTTGGGTTTGTTTAAATTGGTTGAACAAGAAGAAAATAAAATTCGCAAAGACCCAATGGCTCGTGTTACCGATATTTTGGCAAAAGTTTTTGGAAGTATCACAGGAAAATAAAATCTAAAATTATGTATCCAAGTTCTGAACTGGTTTTGAATAAAAATGGTCAAGTGTATCATTTGGGATTGTCTGCTGAGAATTTGGCTAAAAAAGTGATTTTGGTTGGAGATCAAGACCGTGTTGGTTTGATTTCTGCCTATTTTGATTCCATCGAACATCAATCGCATCACAGAGAATTTATTTGTCATACGGGAATGTATCAAGGCAAACGAATTTCTGTTTTGTCAACTGGAATCGGGACGGACAACATTGATATTGTGGTCAATGAATTGGATGCGTTGGTGAACATAGATTTAGAAAAAAGAATCGATTTGACAACAAAAACCGCTTTGACTTTGATTCGCATCGGAACTTGTGGTATTTTGCAACCAGAAATTCCGGTGCATTCATTCATTCTGTCGACGCACGCTTTTGGACTCGACAATGTGGCTCATTTCTACGATGTTTCTTTCACGGATGAAGAATTGAAAATCAATAATTTGTTGATGAATCAATTGAATTTACCGGCAAAGATTCAGCCCTACACGATTTCCGCAGATGAAAATTTGGTCAATGCTTTGCGCTCTGATTTGACACACGAAGGAATCACAGTGACAAGCAGTGGCTTTTATGGACCGCAGGGCAGGGAATTGCGTTTGCCTTTATCGACGAATAATTTAAATGAAAATTTAACTGATTTTCGCTTCGACAATCGAAAAGTAACCAATTTTGAAATGGAAAGTTCAGCGCTTTTTGTACTTGGAAAACACCTCGGACATGCTTGCGGGACAATTTGTTTGGGAGTAGCGAATCGTCCGAATCAAGAATTTTCGCAAGGCTATGAAAATGAAATGAAAGAATTGGTGCAATATGTTTTGGATAGAATCTAATTCAAAATTCGCATCATTTTCATTGTTTGTTGATTGTCTGTTTTTAACTGGTAATAATAAACACCATTGGATACTTTTGTTGAATCATAACGCACAATGTGTTGCCCAGCTTCAAAATCTCTATCAGCAAGTATTTCAATGCTTTGGTAGCTTTCATCTAAAATCTCAACGCTTACTTTTTTAGATTCCAAGGAAGTGAAATAAAATTCCAAAATTCCTTTTGCAGGATCTTGCTCTAACGCATTCAATTCACAATAAAGTGCCTTGTTTGGGACACCTTTATTCATGTATCGAAGTAGTCTTTTATAAAGAATGTACACCACAATTACCGTAATTGAAGTGTACAAAACACCCAATGCAATTTTGACAAAACTTAATCCGAGGAGAACGAGCATAATTTTATATTTAGAGAGAAATAATACCTTCGATTAAACTGGCTTTTTCATATTTAGCGATGATTGAATCAACGTCGAGCATTAATTCTTTTGCGCTAATGCTAATGTAAGTCCCTTGACTAGACGGATGCATCACAATTTCAGCAGTGTCATCAAATAATGCATTCGACAACGCGATTTTATCAGGATGATTTGGAACAATGAACTTAAAAAGATAAACATTTGGCCACTCTAAAAGTTCCAATTGCACCCTTAATTTTCCAAACATATCTTCCATTAGTACTTTTTGAACAGCAAAGATAATCGTTTCATTTCTTGAATGAGAATCTCTGGTGGATTGTTTTCAAGTTTTTTTAATTGGTGGAAATTGATTCCGCCGTTTTGTTGGTAGATTTTAATTCCTTCCAAGATCTCCATGGGGTTAGGTTCTTTGGAAACAAGAATGTTAGTATCAATTTCTGTTTCTGAAAACCAAATTTTTGCATTGATTTTTTCTAAGTCCAATAGTTGATGCACCCAATGAATCGTTTCAGAAGCATTTTCTGAATTGGATATTTTGGTCTTCATGCTGTTTTTTTTCTCCTGAAAACGCAAGTAATTTGTTAAAATTTCAGTTTGCGAACCATTGAATTCAAGTTTCGTTTCGGTGAATTCGATACTGTTGTTGGTCAATAAGTTATATGCATTCCCAACTTTTTCCAATTTGGAAAGTTTGCTTTCAAACAGCTTAAAAAGAGGTGTTTTGGACAGAAAATATTGCTTGAATTCAAATATTTTCTCTTCGTAAAGATCAATCAAATCATCTTCGTTGAACGCATCATCCAACTCAAATAAACTCAGTGCTTCGGTTTTTGTCATTCATCTTCGCCTTTATTTCGGCGCATTTTGATGTTCAAAAATTCCACCAACAAAGCAAAAACCATTGCAAAGTAAATGTATCCTTTTGGAATGTGTTGACCGAAAGATTCAGCGACTAGCAATACACCAATTGTTACCAAGAAAGCCAATGCCAACATTTTGATTGTCGGTCTGTTATTGATGAATTCAGAAATTGGTTTCGCAAATAAAAGCATGATTAACATAGAAATAATCACTGCACCAAAAATAATTACCATCGGATGGTTTTTAGGATCGTTGTGACCAATTTCATTCGTCATTCCAATAGCTGTAATAATAGAATCAAAACTAAAAACGATGTCGATCAAAACAATTTGCAGAATGATGCCGCTCATTTTTTGCTTGGTTTTCGCTGTTCCGTGTTCAGATCCTTTCACGCTGCTGTGCATTTCAATGGTGCTTTTGTAAATTAAAAATAAACCTCCAGCGAGTAAAACCAAACTTTGACCGGTAAATTCCTGATTAAAAACTTCGAATAACGGTTTGGTCATTCCCATGATGTAAGAAACGACACTCAGAAGTAACAATCTGACAACCAAAGCCAAAGTCAAACCAATATTTCTAGCAAAACGCTTTTTTTCTGCGGGTAATTTATCTGTGACAATCGAAATAAAAATGATGTTGTCAATTCCCAACACAATTTCAAGTAGTGTTAAAACGACCAAATAAAAAATACCTTCTCCCGAGAATAAAATTGAAAAATAATCCATGTTTTGTTTTGTTATTTCACAAAAATAGAATTTAGTTCCGTTATTTCATTGGATTAAAATGAGTTTATTTCGACAAAAAAAATCCCGCCAATATTTTGACAGGATTTAAAGATTATTTAATGAATGTAAAATTCGAATTTTATTGCTTGTATGCTTTTAAAAGAACAACGGTCGCCATGTAAATCGTTTTGTCACCTTCTGGTTGAGTCAAAGTCATTGTCGTGGCGTCTTCGGCGTCAGTGGAAACTTCATAGTGATAAATTTTTCCTGATACGCCAGAGGTTGCATTGAAAGTGTAAGTCGTTTCACCTTCCGTATTTGTACTTTTAATATTGCTGAGTTTGTATACTTGTGAATCTGTGACCAAGCCATCCGTGAAAATATTATGAATCAAGTATCCATCGGCTAAAGAAACATTGTAAATTTCATTGACATCATAAGACATCAATTCATCGCCTTCCATGTACATTCCCAAATAGGTTTGTATCGTAAAAGCTTTAGAGTTTAAGATTTGTCCGCTGGCAGCGTAAGAAGTTAAAACTACCATTACTAAAACCAAAAATACGCTTGTTTTTTTTATTTATGTTTTTGGTGCCAAACTTATAACAGTTTGTGTTATTATCCTAGTATTTTATCTAACAATTACAACCTTACTTTTTCAAAAAACGCATCTAATTCTTGGTCATTAATCGCTGATGAAGTAAAAATCTCCATCAATTTCGGGCGTCCATCTTCTGTGTAAGCATAAAAATCTGGCATTTGGTTTTCGATTTCTTCGATGCTTTTGGCGGAAGAATATTCCACTTGAAATGCTTTGCAAATGTTTTCAGCAGAAAATTGGTGGTTGAAAACGAAGAAATCGTCCAATTCTGCGGTGCTTTTGGGTCCTGGAATGATTTTAAAAATACCACCTCCCGCATTGTTGATCATGAAAATGCGCAAATTCGGCGTCAATAAATGGTTCCAAAGCGCATTGCTGTCGTAGAAAAACGACATGTCGCCAGTGATGAGTGTGTGCCAAGTTTCTGGTTTCACAATGGCAGCGGCACAAGCGGTACTCGTGCTTCCGTCTATGCCACTCGTCCCGCGGTTGCATCTGTAATGAATGCTTTTCACAGGGTCAAAAAGTTGACAATAGCGAATCACCGAACTGTTCGCCATGTGCAATTCCGAACTTTCTGGAATGAAATCAAGCACGGTGTTGAAAACGGAAATGTCGCTAAAAACGGAATTTTCCACAAAAAATGCCTGCGATTTGTCTTGAATTAAATAGTCTTTTTGTTTCCACATCAAGCCATAACGTGAATTGCCCGCGATTTCGAAATCCAAAATTTCTTTGAAAAATCGGTCTTCGTCCATCGGAATTGTGTGGGTCAAAGATTGATAAGTGTCCATAAACAAAAAGTCGTAGCCAATTTTGAAATGGGCTTTCGGCTGAAAAGTTCTCAAATACGTTTTGATGCGTTTTGAAACCACCGCGCCACCAATCGTAATCAATAAATCGGGCGCAAAATCTGCTTTTTCTGCTTCTGAAATCGAATTCAACGAGCGGTCTATGCAATGATTGAAATCGCTGTTTACTAAATTGGAAGTATTCTCCACCAAAATGGCCACGGAAGGATCTTTCGCTAAATCGGATAAAAGCCTTTCCAAGTTTGGATTTGGTGACATTTGACCACAAACAATCATTTTTTTGGAAGATTTTGACCAAATTTCTTTGATTTTTTCTCTTTGTCTGTGTGTCAATTTTGTATCAGGTTCCAACGCGAAAATGTTTTTGAAATCGCTGTTTGAAATCGCCAATTCTGATTGGTTGTACAAAGGTTCTGAAAATGGCAAATTGATGTGCACAGGACCTTTCACCTTGCCAGTCGCCGCATGAAAAGCCGCAGAAAGTTCGCGCGATAAAAACCAATTCAAATCTTTGCTTCCTTCGTTTTCAGGAATCGTCACCGAATATCTGATGTGACTTTTGAAAACTTCGTCTTGCACGATTGTTTGTCCATCGCCTTGATCTACCCACGCTTGCGGTCTGTCGGCGGTAAAAACGATCAGCGGAATTTGTTGGTAATATGCCTCAGCAATCGCTGGATAATAGTTGAGTGGGGCAGAGCCAGAAGTACACAAAATGCCGACTGGTTGATTCAATTGTTGCGCCATTCCGAGTGCGTAAAACGCAGCAGATCTTTCGTCTGGAATGACATATGTTTGTATGTCAGGATGTTGATTGAAAGCAATTATCAAAGGCGCATTTCTAGATCCGGGAGAAATCACGACATGTTTCAATCCGAGTTCGATGCATTGTGAAAGTAAGATTTGTACTCCTTTTTTTGCGCTTGATATGATGGTCTGTGAATTTGACATTTTAGTTTGGTAATTTGATGATGTAAAGTTAAAAAAGAATTAAGCAATTTGATTCAAAGCAAAAAAGATTGATTTCAAAATAAATTCAAAGTGCTATATTTTACTGTTTTTGGCAACTAATTTGTTGTTGTTGTACTAGTTTTTAATTTGCTTAATTTTTAATATTTAAATATTTGATATTTAGATATTTATTTTTATAATGATAGGTTAAATTGTTTGATTTTTTTTAAATAAATTAACTTTTTTTATAGTTTTTAGATGTATTTTTAAACACTTGTTTAAATCTGTTGTTTAATTTTGTGGTCAATAGAGAAAACAATGCGTAAAGACATATCAACAGAAGCGAAAATCAAAGAAGCGGCTAAGCGGGTATTTACCAATAAGGGTTTTTCAGGCTGTTCTTCAAGAGAAATAGCCAAAGAAGCTGGGATGAATGTCGCTTTAGTAAACTATTATTTTACATCCAAAGAACAATTATTCAATGTTGTTTTTCATGCTGTGATGGATGATTTCATGCTTGCAATGAAAGACGTTTTTAGAATGAAACAACCCTTGGAAACGAAAGTTCGATTATTTATCGAAAGAGAATACGAATTTATCACCAAACATCCTGAAATTCCGGGGTTTATTGTTTCAGAAATGAACCGCTGTGAACCAGGAGATTCCAACAAACAATTTATCATGGACGAAATCGCTGAAACTGGCATTTTTGAAGAGATGCATCAAGCGCAGCTTAGCGGGGAAATGAGAAAAATTGATTTGCTGAGTGCTTCTTTAATCTTGATGAGCAATTGTCATTTTCCTTTTATTGCCAAAGGATTGATGCAAGAAATGCACAACATCGACGATGAGAAATATGCACAGCAATTGGTTTTACACAAACAATATGTAATTGAAATGATGATTGGCTATTTATTTCCAGCCAAAAAATAGATGTTAAACAAAGAATTAAAATTAGACCAAAATATATGAAAAAACAATGGCTCGGTTTGATGTTTGTACTCGGTACTTTTACCTTGTCTGCTCAAATCTTGGATTTAGAAACGTGCTTGCGAATGGCTGATACTGCCAATCTTTCCCTCAGAAATGTAAGACTTGATGTGGCAATCAACAGCAAACAAATTGATGCTTACATGGCGGCAAGATTGCCAAAAGTGACTTTTACTGGCGATTATAAATACAACGCAATCATTCCTGGACAAGTGGTTCCAGGTGCATTTTTTGGCGGTCCTCCCGGCACTTATTCAACGGTTCAATTTGGCGTTCCTTACATTTTGAGCAATACCGTTCAGTTGCAACAAATACTTTACAATCCACAGTTAAATTATGGTTTGACAGCCTTGTCTTTGAATCAAAAAGTGGTTGAAATTCAGCAACGCATGACCGAGCAAGAAATCAAGCAACAAGTGGCAAGTACCTATTTCAATTTGCAAGCGATTTCAAAGCAAGTTTCTTTTTTGAATCAAAACATCGAAAATGTAAACAAATTGATTGCCAACATGGAAAGCATGTATCGCCAAGAAATGATTATCAAAACTGAAGTGGACAAATTGAATATTTCGCGCTTGAGTTTGGTTAATTCTTTGCAAACATTGAAAGCAACGCAAGAACAATTAGAAGCGTTGATGAAAATATTGATTGGATACGAAGCAGCGCAAAAAATTGATTTGGTTGCAGATGATTTGATTCAAAAATCAATTTTGGTAGATGGAACAGCAATCAATCGCCCAGAAATCGAGTTGTTGGGAATTCAATTGGATCTGAATCGCGAGGAGAGAAAAGGAACAAATATGGCGTATTTACCAAGTTTGGCTTTTTATGCGGCTTATAATTACAGCTACAATATGAAGCCAAAAGACGATTTTAGAACGGGAATCGAATCTGCTTTTTTAGGATTCCGTTTAGATTGGACTTTATTTGATGGTTTTGAAAAAAACAACAAACAAAAGGTAAATGCTTTGACTAAAACCAAATTGGAAAATCAAAAAGAATTGGTTGAGAAGCAATTGAATATGGTAACAGAAAACGCAAGAAAACAAATTGATATTCAAGCGAATTCATTGCAAATTTCTCAAGAGCAATTGACTTTGGCTGATCGCGTGTACAAAATGACTGAAGCGCAATTCAAACAAGGAACAGTCAGTTCAAATGATTTAATCACTGCGGAAAATAATTTGCAACAAGCACAAACAAATGTGGTTTCAGCGTATGTTCAATTGCGTCAAGCTGAATTAACCTATTTGAAATCAATCGGAAACATAAAATAAGCCTATAAAAATTTAAACAAATTTTAAAAAATGAACAAGCGAATAATTATAATCGGAATCTCAGCAGTAGCTTTAGTTGGATTGACTGTGATGAAATTGATGTCAAACAAAAAAGAGGTAGAAAAGAAAATTTATATCCACGACATGACAGCATCGGTTTTGGTGCAAGCAACTGTTGCTTCTATGCATACATTTGAAAGTTCTTTTTCTTTCTTGGGAACTTTTGAAGCTGTTCGACAAAACACCATTGGTTCTGATGCAAATGGGAAAATTATCAAATTGAATGTCGAAGAAGGAGACAAAGTTTCTCAAGGGCAAATTATTGCAAAAGTCGACGATGAAATGCTACAATTGCAATTGCAAAACGCGGAAGTTTCTATCGAGGGTCAAAAAAATGATGATGGGAGATACAGCAATTTAGCCAAAGAAAATGCGGTGTCAGGCGTGCAAGTTGAGAAAACAAAATTGGGATTGCGTTCTGCTGAAATTCAGAAAAGACAAATCCAAAAACAATTGAAAAGCACCAACATTACAGCACCTTTTTCAGGAGTAATTACCAAGAAAATGGTTGATTTAGGTTCTGTAATCGGAGCTGGTTCACCTTTGGTTGAAATCACAGATATTTCTTCGTTGAAATTGACTGTGAGTGTTCCTGAAAGAGACATTTTGAAATTTAAATTGAATCAAGAAGTTTCTGTAAGTGCTGATATTTATGGAAAAAGAATGTTTGATGGGAAAGTGACAAACGTGAGTGTGCAAGCAGACAAATCACACAATTTCAAAGTGCAAATTACAGTCAAAAACGCACAACAAGAATTGATGGCTGGTATGTATGGATCAGTTTCTTTGAACAATAGCAAAAGCATTACAGCACTTTCTATTCCAAGAAAAGCATTGGTTGGTTCTTCCAAAAACCCACAAGTTTATGTCATCAAAAATGGCAAATCGATTTTGACTTCCTTCAACGCAGGAACTTCTGATGGTGAATTCATTGAAGTAGTCGATGGATTGTCAAAATCCGACCAAATTATCATCAAAGGACAAGTGAATTTACAAAACAATTCGAACGTAAAAACGACTTCAAAATAATTTAAATCATGACATTAACAGAATTATCAATCAAACGACCTTCGTTTATCATCGTTATTTTTACGATTTTGATTGGAGGTGGATTACTTAGCTATAATCAGCTGAGTTATGAATTGCTGCCCGATTTTTCTCCGCCAATTTTAACGGTAACGACCCTTTATCCAGGAGCTTCACCCGCAACTGTTGAAAGTCAGGTTTCAAAACCCATGGAAGACGCTTTAAGTGGATTAGAAAATATCTCTGAAGTTACCGCTTTTTCGTTGGATAATGCATCTGTCATGTTGCTGGAATTTAAAGCCTCAGCGAACATAGATCAATCTTTGGAAGATGCGCAACGAAAGATTAATAATATTCTAAATAATTTACCAGATGGAGCAAAAACTCCTGTAATTGCTAAGATTGAGCCAAATGCTTCACCAGTGCTTCAAGTTAGTGCAGTGGCTCAAAATATGCCTGAAAGAGATTTCATGGAGTTGATGGACGATCAAATTTTGCCTCAAATCAAACAAACGAAAGGGGTTGCTGAAGTCATTGTAATCGGTGGCGAAAAACGAGAGTTTAGAGTCAATGTTGACAAAGACAAAATGAAATTATACGGTCTTTCGCTCAGCGGAATAAATCAAGCAGTAAGCTTATCAAATGTTGAATTTCCAACAGGGAAATTGAAAGACAATTCTGAACAAATGACCGTTCGTTTGGCTGGAAAGTTCAAAACGATTGATGATTTGCGTAATTTAATTGTTTCTGCAAATGGAACTTCAACTGTGCGATTAGGCGATATCGCTGATGTGGAAGATGGATCTCAAGATCAAATCACAGTTTCTCGATTCAATGGAGTGAACGGTATCGGTTTGAGAATCAAAAAACAAAGTGATGCCAACGCTGTAGATATGGCGCGTGCTACAAAAGATAAATTCAAAGACATTGAGAAAAAATACAGCAAAGAAGGTGTGAAGTTTACCGTTGCAACAGATACTTCTATCCCAACAATCGACTCGGTTGATGCTGTTTTACATGATTTACAATTAGCTGTCCTTCTGGTGGCCGCTGTGATGCTGCTTTTCTTGCACAGTTTAAGAAATGCTTTCATCGTATTGATTTCCATTCCAGCCTCTTTGATTTCTACTTTTATTGCGATGTATTTATTGGGTTATACCTTAAACTTGATGACACTTTTGGCAATGTCATTGGTTATTGGTATCTTGGTTGATGACTCGATTGTGGTCTTGGAAAATATCTACCGCCACTTACAAATGGGCAAAAATCGCCGTCAGGCTGCCTTGGATGGTCGAAATGAAATTGGATTTACTGCATTGGCAATCACATTGGTGGATGTCGTGGTTTTCTCACCAGTCGTTTTTATCGAAGGAACAATTTCTGATATTTTGCACCAATTTTCAATCGTCGTCGTTGTATCAACATTGATGTCACTTTTGGTGTGTTTTACGCTTACACCTTGGCTGGCCTCTCGTTTTGCGAAAGACATAAAACTAAATCCCAAAAATCCATTTCAAGCAGTATTGCTTTGGTTTGAGCGAAGAGTTACCATTTTTACGCAGCAATATGTGAAATTAGTAGGCTGGTCTTTGCGACATAAAATCATCGCAGGATTAGCTGTTATTGCCATTTTCTTCGCAAGTATGGCCACCATGGGATTGGGAATTGTGGGACAAGAATTCGTGGCGCAAGGAGATCAAGGTAAATTTATGATTAAATTGAAATATGATAAAAGCACCACTTTTGAAGAAAATAACGCGACGACGTTAGAAATTGAGCAAATGATTTTGGCGCAAAAAGACATTGTTGATATCGTTTTTGCGAACGTTGGAGGTCCAAGTTCTGGAATGGGTGCAGCATCTTTTGGCGCAGAAAACAAATCAGAGCTGACTGTTAAAATGAAAGAAGGCAAGCAAATAGATTATCCAACGATGAAATACATGAATGAAATTCGAAATAAAATCGAATCGAAATATTCAGGTGTTGAAGTGAAAGCATTGAATATTGGAATGGTTGAATCAGAAGAAGCACCGATCGAAATTTTCTTATCATCAGACGATTCTGAATTGTTGATGAAAGAAGCAAAAAGATTGAAAACGGCTATCATGGCAATCAAAGGAGCGAAAGATCCAACGATTTCCACGGATGATGTCACTCCAGAAGTGCGCATCGAACTTGATCGTGAAAAAATGGGACAACTTGGTTTGCCAATTGCGAGTGTAGGAATGCAACTTCAAAATGGATTGACTGGAAATGGCGATTCGCAGTTTGACGACAAAGGCCAAGAATATGATATCAGAATCATGATGGATAAATTTGACCGCAAAAATGTGGACGATGTTAAAAGCATGACATTTACTGCCAATGATGGAAAACAAGTGCGCTTGAGCGAGTTTGCTGACGTGACGGTAGAAAATGGAAATGGTTCGTTGGAACGTAAAAATCGTATTTCAAATACAACTATTAGATCTTATGTACTAGGAACTGCTTCAGGCACTGTCTCAGCAGAAATTGACAAATATTTGGAGAAAAATCCACTTGATAAAAATATCAGAATGCTTTGGGGTGGAGAGGTTAAAAGGCAAAATGAATCTTTTGGCGCTTTAGGAACAGCCATGGGAATTGGTTTGATTTTGGTTTACCTCATCATGGTGGCTTTGTATGACAACTTCGTTTATCCATTCGTCGTTTTGTTCTCGATTTTAGTCTCATTGGTTGGAGCGATCTTAGCCCTGAATTTGACTTCTTCCAGCATGGGAATTTTCACCATGTTGGGAATGTTGATGTTACTCGGACTCGTCGCCAAGAACGCGATTTTGATTGTCGATTTTACAAATCACTTGAAAACAAAAGGATATTCAACCTACAACGCATTGTTGGAATCTGTGAGCGAACGAATGCGCCCAATCTTGATGACAACAATCGCCATGGTTGTTGGGATGATTCCAATTGCAACCGCAACAGGTTCGGGTGCAGAATGGAAAAATGGTTTGGCGTGGGTATTGATTGGAGGATTGACAAGTTCCATGTTTCTAACCATTATCGTAGTGCCAATTATGTATTATTCTGTTGACAGAGTAAAAGATAAAATCGCCTCATTTCGTTCAAAAAAGAACGCTGACAAAGAGGAAGATTTGACAATGATTACTGAATAGTAATAAAATACTGTAGAGTAGGAAAGGACTTCAAATTTAATTTGAGGTCCTTTTTTAATGCAAAAAAAAGACGGTGAAAATTTCACCATCCCTTGCACAATACATAATATTTCATTTCGAGATTAAAATCTCAAATGCTTCACTGTATCTCCGTTGTTGATTAATTGCTTTAGTGATAATATTCCCATCGCTAAATGTCTGTCTACAAATTCAGAAGTTACTTTTGTATCACTTTCAGAAGTTTTTACACCTTCTGGAATCATCGGTTGATCAGAAACTAAAAGCAATGCGCCAGTAGGAATTTTATTTGCGAAACCAACAGTGAAAATTGTTGCTGTTTCCATGTCAATTGCCATTGCTCGAATAGAATTCAAGTATTTTTTGAAATCATCGTCGTGTTCCCAAACTCTTCTATTTGTGGTGTAGCAAGTTCCTGTCCAGTAATCAAATCCAGCATCGCGAATCGTCGTAGAAATCGCTTTTTGTAGAGCAAAAGAAGGCAAAGCTGGAACTTCCGGCGGAAAATAATCGTTGCTTGTTCCTTCTCCGCGGATGGCAGCAATCGGAAGAATTAAATCGCCAACCTCATTTTTCTTTTTCAAACCGCCACATTTACCTAAGAATAAAACCGCTTTTGGTTTGATGGCAGAAAGTAGATCCATCACTGTTGCAGCAGAAGCACTTCCCATTCCAAAATTAATCAAAGTAATTCCATTAGCCGTGGCACATTGCATAGGTTTTCCAATTCCTTTAATTTCAACTTGGTTTTCATCCGCAAATTTGGTGACATAATTCAAAAAGTTACACAGGATAATATAAGAACCAAAATTCTCTAATGATTCACCTGTATATCTTGGTAACCAATTATCTACAATTTCTTTTTTAGTTTTCATGAAATGATTTAAACTTTAATTTTTGATAATTTTTACCAGTTTTTGCGCTTTTAGTGATTCAATCTTCAATTGATAAATTCCATTTGCAAGCGCCGACAAATCAATTTGCTCCAACGAGTTTCCAACTTGCAAATTTTTGCTTTGGATAATCTTCCCAGATAAATCTAAGATTGTAAGTGTTGCTTTTGATTTACATTGAATATTGATTTGCAGTAAATCAGCAGTTGGATTTGGGAAAACTGATAACAATTCAAAATCAGCTTCATTAATCTCTAAAGGACCATTCCCAACTTGAATATTGCCTTGATATGCTTTGAAATTTTGCTTTGTTGCTGTCACTGTTAAAGGTAAATTTGAAGTCAATGTAGGAAGTGTTAAATTTACATTTCCAGCATTTATTGTTCCTTTAGCAAGTAAAATATTATTTTGTGACACTGCAATTGTTGCAAGTTCTTGGTTGCAAGCAATATTAAGTTGTGTTTCTGATTGGGCAATCTGGGTAACATGATTTACACTCAATTCTTGCGTTATTTTATTTCTAAATTCTACTGAAGGATCTCCAAAAAACACCCAAGTTTGCATCACTTCGTCTCCATCAGCTCCTGGATAGTTTTCCAACATGCTTAATTGCGCATTGTAAAAAAGTCCACCCAAAGTGATTTTTTTATTCGTTGGATAAGATTCTGTTAAAATCGAAGTCATTTCGTCTTGTGTTTGCATCGGTGGAGCCCAAGACATCAAGATTGAAGAACCACAAGCACCTATCGCTCCACTTGGAGTACCATTTTTACTTGCTCTCAACCAAGTTTCAGACAAACAATTTCCGTAAATAAAAGTACCATTGTTGCAAGCGACAGAAACTACAAAGGGATATTTTCCGTTGTTTGATGCATTGTTAACATTCAATGAGGTGAAGCTTCCAGTGACCATTTCATTGATATCGCCATGTCCGGTGTAATTCAACAATCCAATGCCGCTATTTAATGCGGGTAATATAATAGCTGAATTTGGATCACCAACCGCATCTTGTTCTCCATGCGACCCATCATAAAATTCATAAACTTGGTTGTAGCCAAAATTTGTCAGTTGGTTTTTTATATTTCGTAAATGAATCCAATCTTCTTCATTGTCATCACCAATTCCAGCGCCTTCACTTGAACCTATTCCTATCGCATTGGTCATCCAATCTCCTGCAGAAGGATTTTTTTCGTATTCTAAAACGCGATCAACCATGTTTTTTATCTGCGCAGTACTCCCAGAAAATCTTCCTACAAATAATTCGGGATAAAAATCTGTCCCAGCCATTTGACTGTAATAAGTGTCGCTGATTATTTCTTCACCACCTGAAGTACCATAAATATAGGCTGGAATTTCAGCCTGGTCGCCAACTAGCAGAAGATAAAGTAGATTTGGATTTGAATTGTATTCATTTTGAATATAATTTTTAATTGCAAGGGCTGAAGTGCCTGTAACGGAAGTTCCCACAATTTTTGTGAAAATTCCCTTTTGATTTTTCCAGTTCCCAAATGGTTGAATTGTTTCAATGAGTGAGTCTGGGCAAATCACCAATAAATCGCCATTTTCCTCAATGGAAGTATATTTTTGTGTTTTTGTGTTTAAGAAAAATGAGTTGTTAAAAGGTTTAGACTTTGATGTAGCTAATATTTCATTGATTCCTTGCTCTTTTTTATCATGGAGTAATTTGATTTGAATGTTTTCATAGACGCGAATTCTCTTAGAAATTGGGTTGTATTGATAAGGAAAAACAGTAACATTTACACCTCTTTCTGCTCTCAAGATAAAAGGATTGGAAATTTCAGCCAAATTACCAGGGTAAAATTCATCTTTTGTATAAGATTCTCCAAATTGATATTCAATTTTTGATGGATCAATGTTTCTTTTTAAATTTCCTTTGGAAGGCAAAACATTTACGTTTTCGATTTCATAAAAGTCACTATAAAGTATTTCAATATTGATATTTCCTCTGTCAGGAATCAAAATTGAGGTGCTAAATTTTGGCAGTGCAGGAGCTCCAGTTTTTTCTGCAGTGTTTTTGAAATTAGATTTAAAATTGATATATTCTAAACTGTTTAAGTCAATTTTTTCTAGTTTTTTGTCCTTTAATTGATGCATTATCACTATTTCAAAATCATTTTCATTTAAAACAGTGAAGTCTTGTCCAAATAAACGAGAAGATGTAAAAAAGACTATTAAAATGAGAAGTGGGGACTTCATAGTTAAATTTTTGTTCACTAAAATACAAAGAAAGTTGGAGATAAAAAGAATTTTTTTGCATTCATTTAAATTGGTAGGAATTTAGCTAAGCTTTTTTAAAAAGTTCCATTAAATTTTTTATGATTTTTACAGCTAACATTTTATCGATTTACCACTCAATAGATATTAAAAGTTCACGGTTCAAAAAAAATCCCTGTCAATTTGTGTAAATTTAAATTTTCGTTGTACATTTGGACGAATTTAATTTAAAAAACTATGAGAAAAATTTACACTTTAATTGCAGGAATTTTATTAGCAGGAACTGCATCTGCACAATTAGTAAATGGAAATTTTGAAGCTGCATTTACAACACCTTTTCCAACTTTTCCAAATGTTTCTGAAACAGCAGGTTGGGGAACGGGGATTTTTAAATCTCAAACTGCAATGCCAGGTGAAGGCGCACAAGCTGCAAATTTAACTACAGTTTTAGATGCTCCTTTAGCTGCAGCTGTTGGTTTTACTTCTGATACAATTGCTGGAACAATTAGTCAAGAAATAAACGGACCGTTAAGTAATCCATCTGCTGTAAGTGTAAGTTTGAAATTCAAATATGCGCCAGTTGAAAGTGATACTGCTTGTTTTGTAATTGAAATTTACGATACATTATTTGTTGGAGTAGCTGATGACGTATTATTGTTTCAAGGTGTTACCATTTTTACAGGTAACGTTTCAACTTGGACAGATAGAACCATTCCTGTTATTGCGGCTAGTGGTATGGGAACACCAAACCAAATCTTTTTGTTAAGTTCTTCTTCTATTGGGTCTGTTTTTAATGGTTTTATTTTACCAAGAGTAGGTTCTGAATTGCAGTTAGATGCAATTACTATGAGTACTGGTTCATCTGCAAATGTTGAAGAAAATAATATCGCTAATTCAGTGATTTATCCAAATCCAACTTCAGATGTATTGAACTTCAATGTCAAAGGAACTGAAGCTACATCTATTAATATTTATAGCTTAGATGGAAAATTATTGTTATCTCAAGATGCTAACGGTGCTGCAGGTTCTGTAAACGTTTCTTCTTTGAACGCAGGAATGTACATCTACCAAATCGCTACAACTAGCGGTGAGTCTGTAAAAAGTACTTTCGTTAAAAAATAATTTTAACTCACTTATTTAAAGTCCTTTCACTTCGGTGGAAGGACTTTTTTTTTGCTTTAAAGTTTGACATTTAAAAAACATTTTAGATGTTCATTGTTAGCTAAAAATAGATTACGAAATCAACCTTTTCCAAACGCTTGATTATTTTATATTTTCATATATCCCAAGATTAGCTTTCTTCAAGAAAAACAGAAAGAAAATTGTAAAACGAGTACTTGGAAGATAATAAATTAGCTGTTAATAATTAATTATCTTCATTCACTGGTAGGTTGGATTTCATTTTGATTCCCAGGAGCATTAATTTTTAAGATACCTAATGTCACTTGCTATTATATAAAAGTTGAAAACCAAACTCACTTTGCTATCTAGCTTTTGGATGGAAGAGAAGTCCGTTGATTAGATTCTTTTTAATTCTGTTGCAAGGTTTTTAGGTGATGAGATATTAATATTAGTTCATGAAATTTACTAAAACAAAAAAAGCCATTGGTTAACCAATGACTTTTCCATTAAATCTTAAAGCTATTAATCTTCAAATCTGGTGATTGTGCCTTGGTAATTTTTTGATTCACCAATTTCTGGTTTTTCTAAATTAACCTTCCAGATATATGGCGTAGAAGGTGCAATCAATTGCTGAGTTCGTTTATCTATTCCGTCCCAAGGTTCTGATTCATTTTTAGTTTCATATAATATTTGTCCCGTTTTCGGATCGATTATTTGCATTGTAAAAGGAATGTTTCGTTCTAATAATGCATAAGGAAGGAATGTATTGATTTTAGAATTCGAACTTGTTGGAATAAAACTGTTCATGGCCAATAAATTGTAGCTTGCCTCACACCTTACGTTTTTTGTGATTTTACTTTCGCAACCATTTTCAGCTTGAACTATCAAGGAAATGGAGTGATTGCCTTTACTGAACAAGTGCGCATCAAAACTTTTTTCCTTTGAAAGTACAACTCCTTTATCATTTAACCAGGTGTATTTCAAAGCAGTATTGATTGATGATAAATTAATAACAGGTAAACCTTTGTAGAAAACCATTTCGTCATCAGCATAAAAATCAGCTTTTACTTTAGGAGAGACGGAAAATGCAAAGTCTTTTTGAATTTTTCCATTATTAACATAGCTGAAAAAATAGTCACCAGCAACTAGCTCGATGTTTGATGTGTTTTTTTCTTTGATTAGCTTGTTTGTCCCGTTCGCCGAAATAAGATTAATACCACGATTGTTTGAGTTTTGAACCTCGATAATTTCATTTTCACAATATTTATTTGAAAATTTAGGGAGAATGATCTCAGGATCAGGCGTGCCAAAATTAGCTTGATTCGAAATGTAAACGTTTTCAGCTTTTTTCGGTGGTATGCTATTCAACAGTTCCTTTTCAGTTTCTTCATTGTTAATAGGAGAAAGATTCTTGGAATTAGAAATTGATTCAGTATTGGTAGTAGATGCAATTTGTTTCACAGTTGCATTTTTCGATTCAACCTTATTTGTATTTGAAATTGGATTTTCGCCTTTATTCAATTTTTTGGCAGTCTTGTTACTGGATTCATTTTTCTGCAATGCAAAAAACGCAACGATACCAATAATTAGTATTGATGAAGCTACCCACGCCCATTGGAAGGAAGTTTTTACACTTTTTACAGGTAAATGTTGATCTAATCTTTTTGACATTGCTTCCCATGCTTTTGCATCATATGGAGCTTCGATGTCTTTCAAACTATTTTTAAATATTTCTTCTATATTGCTCATTCTAATCGAATTTAACAAGTTTCGTTTCTATTATTCGTTGAAGATTTTGTTTGGCTTTGGCTAAATTTGATTTGGAGGTACCTTCGCTAATTCCAAGAATTTCTGCGATTTCTTTGTGGGTATATTCCTCCAAAACATATAAGTTAAAAACAGCTTTGTAGCCTGGAGAGAGTTTATTAATCGCTTCCATCGCTATTTCTGCTTTTAAAGTTTTAAAACTTTCAATTTCTGCATCCTCCATAGGATTGATAATTTCAGAAACAAAATCTGTATCATTTTCAAATAACACAGGTTTTCTTTTGTTTTTTCTAATGGAATCAATTGCTGTATTTGCAATAATTCTTCTCAACCAACCTTCAAAAGAACCCTTAAAATCAAAAGATTCAATTTTTTCAAAGACCTTTATAAATCCATCTTGCAGAATCTCCTGAGCAGAATCATGATCAATGGTGTAACGCAAGCAAACACTTAACATTTTTCCATAAAACATAGCAAATAATTTCTCTTGGGCTTTGCGTTCGTTCTGAATACAGCCTTTGATAATCAAATCTAATTCTACTTTTTTTGTTTCCACATTCAACGTTTTAATGACGCAAGATAATTAGAACGGTTGCCATTATACAAAGATTGTTATTTCTTATTGACAATTCTATAAATTTCCTAACAAATTAGAGCCAAATAAGTACAATTGTAGTAACTTTAACGCGTAAATTTGAAAGAGTAAATTTTAATAAATAGATCAACATGAAAGTAACTGTAGTGGGTGCAGGAAATGTAGGTGCGACTTGTGCTGACGTTCTTGCCCAAAGAGAAATTGCCAATGAAATCGTATTATTAGACATCAAAGAAGGTTTTGCAGAAGGTAAAGCATTGGATATTTGGCAAAAATCACCAATTAATTTGTACGATTCAAGAACAACTGGTTCAACAAATGATTATTCTAAAACTGCTAATTCTGACGTAGTTGTTATCACTTCTGGTTTACCAAGAAAGCCAGGAATGTCTCGTGATGATTTGATTGCTACCAATGCTGGAATCGTTAAAACAGTTACTGAAAATATTATCAAACATTCTCCTGATGCAATCATTATCATTGTTTCTAATCCATTAGATGTAATGACTTATTGTGCATATTTGAATGCGAAAGTTGATTCAAGCAAAGTGTTTGGAATGGCTGGAGTGCTTGATACAGCGCGTTACAGAGCTTTCTTGGCAACTGAATTAGGTGTTTCCCCTAAAGATATTCAAGCAGTATTAATGGGTGGTCATGGTGATACAATGGTCCCACTTCCAAGATATACTACTGTTTCTGGAATTCCTGTAACTGAATTGATTTCTGAGGAAAAGTTGAATGAAATAATCGAAAGAACAAAATTTGGTGGTGGTGAAATCGTTAAATTATTAGGAACTTCTGCATGGTATGCTCCAGGCGCTGCTGCTGCTCAGATGGTTGAAGCAATTGTGCGTGACCAAAAAAGAATTTTCCCAGTTTGTGCCTGGTTGAATGGTGAATACGGAATGAAAGATATTTATTTAGGTGTTCCAGTTATTCTCGGCAAAAACGGCATCGAGAAAATTATTGAATTACAATTGAATGATGCAGAGAAAGCGTTGTTAGAAGAATCAGCTGTTGCGGTGAAAGGTGTGATGGAGGTGTTGGATAACATGAATGCAGAGGCATAATTCAAATTAAATATATTCTTGAAAGCCGCTAATCTACTGGTTAGCGGCTTTTTTGTGGCATAAAAAAATCCATGCCCGAAAACATGGATTTTTGATTATTTGAAATTTAAAAATTATTTTGCTTCTGCATATTTTTTTGAAACAACTTCCCAATTAATCACATTAAAAAATGCGTTGATGTAATCTGGTCGTCTGTTTTGATAATTCAAATAATAAGCATGTTCCCAAACATCTAAACCTAAAATTGCGGTACCTTTGCAACCTTCACCCATCAATGGATTGTCTTGATTTGGCGTTGAACAAACTTCTAATTTTCCATCAGTTACACACAACCAAGCCCAACCAGAACCAAATCTTGTTGTTGCAGCTTTAGCAAACTCGTCTTTGAACGCTTCGAAAGATCCAAAAGTATTGTCAATGTCAGTAGCCAAATCTCCTGTTGGATTTCCGCCAGCATTTGGTGCCATAATTTCCCAAAAGAAACAATGATTCCAAAATCCACCGCCGTTATTTCTAACTGCAGGTTTGTCAGCACAGTTTTTTAAAATTTCTTCAATTGATTTTCCTTGCAAATCTGTTCCTGCGATTGCTGCATTCAAATTGGTTGTGTAAGCATTGTGGTGTTTACTGTGGTGTATTTCCATCGTTCGCGCATCAATATGCGGCTCTAATGCATCATATGCATAAGGTAAATTTGGTAATTCAAAAGCCATAATTATTGTAATTTAAATTTGTTTTCTATATTTATCTCAAAGGTATATTTTAAATTTTACTCTTCAAATTGTAATTTCAAAAAAAAGTAGAAAAATTGTGATTTTCAAATAGTATTCTTAGCAGAAAGGTAGTCATCTTGATTGTTTTTTTGTTTTCTCATTTCCTAAAAAAAGATTTTGGTTTTATGTTTAGATCTTATTATTTTATCATTTTGCTTTTTTAACTTTTAATCAATTGTTTTTCCTTGAGTTTTTTAACTATATTTATCACGAAAATCAAAATAAAAGTAACCAAATGAAAAAGCAAGTATTATTTGTATCCGCAATGGTTTTGTCTTTAACTTTCGCTAGTTGCGGTGGTGAAGAAAAAGCACCAGTAGTTGAAGAAACAACAACTGAAGAAACAACAACAACTAAAACTGAAGTTAATCCTGTTAATGATGAAGCACCAGTGTCTGTGGAAGAAACTACGGTAGTTAAAAAAGAAACTAAAACAAAACCAAAAGAAACAGCTGCATCAGTAGAAAAAGAAATTATCAGCACTAAAACTTCAGTGAAGAAAGGTTTGGGCGATAAATTGGAGCAAGGGATGAAAAGAGAAGAAGAAAAAGTGGTAGAGAAAGAAATTATCGAAACTAAAACTTCCGTTAAAAAAGGTACTATTAAATTATAACTAATTTTTGAGATTGAGGTTGATTGAATTAATCAACCTCTTTTTTTTGCTTAGAACATTATTTTTGGGACTTTCTTAGAAAAAAAAAGTGACTAAAAGCCACTTTAATATTTTATTAACCAAAAATTTTATTCAGCTACTCTAAGCCAAGTTTGTGTTCTATAAAATGGGCCAATATAACCTCTGACATACAATTTATTTGGATTTCCTTCATCTAACCACATTTTAGTAGAGTAAATTTTTCCATTTTCTGGATCCACGATAGTTCCGCCTTCCCATTCAGTTCCGTCCCAAGTCAAATAGCGTACTATTTGAAGTCCAACCAAAGGTTTGTTTTTTCTGTCGTCTGTGCATTTTTTGCAAACTGGATTTTCTTCTCTACCTTCTCTTGGATACAAGAAAACAATCTTGCCATAAAGATGATCTTTGTATTTGTACAATTCTACCGTTGATTTTTTCTTGCCAGTTTCATCGTCAATTGTGGTCCACTTGCCAACACAAGTTTGGCTGATAGCTGCATTTCCAATGATACTAAAAGCAAGCAATAAAACTAAATTTTTCATATACGATCTAAATTATTTAATTATTACAATTTTGTTTCTAAAAATAGCGATTAAAATTGAAAATAAAGCAAATAAATTTCAAAAAAATGTCTAAAGCAAAATAATAACATTTGTAAACTTAAATATTGATAAAGTTTTGGAGAATCGTTTTACCATCCGTGGTCATTAGTGACTCAGGATGAAATTGAACCCCATAAATCGGCAACGTTTGATGCTCGAAGGCCATTAAAATATCATTTTCCGAATATGCAGTGGCTTTTAATTCTTTGGTTTTTGAAATGTTAACCGCCCAACTGTGGTACAATCCAACTTCGAAAATTTCGGGCACCTTATGAAATATTTTGCTTTCGAAATTGTGTTTGCATTTTTCTGCAACTCCATGTTTAACAATTGATTGATTGTAAAGTTTTCCACCAAAATATTCTCCTAAAGCTTGCATTCCAAGACAAACACCTAAAATAGGTTTAGAAGAAGCGTAAAAGCTAATAATTTCAGACATTTTACCAGCTTCATTAGGCAATCCAGGTCCAGGTGAAAGTACAATTTTATCGAAAAATGCAATTTCTTCGATAGAAACGGCGTTATTTCTAGCAACGGTGACATCACAGTCCAATGCGTCCAAATAATGAAAAAGATTGTAGGTGAACGAATCAAAATTATCCAGAAGAAGTACTTTCACTGTTTTTTGGCTTAAAATTAGTAAACTTGCACAAAGGTAAAGAAAGATGAAGAAAATTATTCAAATTCCGGGAGCACCAGCACCGATTGGACCATACAGCCAGGCAATTTTTAAAAATGACACCTTATATGTTAGTGGACAAATTCCTTTGGATCCAAAAACTGGGAATTTAGTCGTTGATACGATAGAAAATGCTACGTCTCAAGTATTGAATAATATTGGTTCTTTATTAAATGAAGCCGGAATGGATTTTTTAAATGTGGTGAAATGTTCCATTTTCCTCAAAGATTTGAATGATTTTGCAGCAGTAAATGGCGTTTATGCATCTTTTTTTTCAATCAATCCGCCGGCAAGAGAAACAGTTCAAGTGAGCAGGTTGCCAATGGATGTTTCGATTGAAATTTCATGTATCGCCATTTTATAAATTTCTGTTTGATCCGCTAAAGTGAATAATTTCCCTTTCAAAATATCAGTAATTATTGTCAACTACAATGTTGAATATTTTTTGGAGCAATGCCTGAATTCTGTTTTCAAGGCCTTAGAAAATATTTCAGGAGAAGTTTTTGTTGTGGATAATAATTCAATTGATGGATCGGTGGAAATGGTTCGCCAAAAATTTCCGCAAGCGATTTTAATTGCCAATAAAGACAACAGAGGTTTTTCAAAAGCCAATAATCAAGCGATGGCTATTGCCAAGGGAGAATATCAATTGCTTCTGAATCCAGATACAGTTGTTGAAGAAGACACTTTGTTGAAAGTTGTACAATTTATGGATGAAAATCCTCAAGCGGGTGGGCTAGGAGTGAGGATGTTGGATGGAAAAGGTAATTTTTTACCTGAATCAAAACGTGGATTGCCAACTCCAACAGTGGCTTTTTATAAGATTTTTGGACTTGCTGCTATTTTTCCAAAATCAAAGAAATTTGGACAATATCATTTGGGTTATTTGTCTGAATTTGAAACAAATGAAGTTGAAATTTTGAGCGGTGCATTTATGCTGATGCGCACAGAGGTTTTAAATAAAGTTGGGTATTTGGATGAGGCCTTTTTTATGTATGGGGAAGACATTGATTTGTCTTACAGGATTGTACAAGGCGGATACAAAAATTATTATTTTCCTCAAACGAGAATTATTCATTATAAAGGTGAAAGCACTAAGAAAAGTTCTGTCAATTATGTTTTCGTTTTTTATAGAGCAATGGTCATTTTTGCCGAGAAACATTTTTCGCAAAAGAACGCTAAGTTATTTTCGTTTTTGATCAATTTTGCGATTTATTTGCGCGCTGGTTTAGCCATTTTTACCAGATTTATCAAACGTGCTGCTTTACCAGTTTTCGATTTTTTGTATTTATATGGCGGATTATTATTGATGACGCATTATTGGCAAAAAGCAAATATTGATTTTCCAGAAAACATAATGAATGTTGCGATACCAGCCTATACTTTGACTTGGATAATCACTGCGTTTTATGCTGGAGGATATGATTTTCCGATCAAACTGGGAAAATATCTTAAAGGCGCAATTTTAGGTACTTTGGTGATTTTAGTAATTTATGCTTTGTTGCCAAAGACCTGGCAATTTTCGAGATTATACATCTTAATTGGAACGTCCTGGATTTTTATTTACTATTTGATTTCAAGGATTTTCCTTCATTTCAGTTTGAAGAAAAAATTTAATCTTTCTGGTGCTCAAAATCAAAAGTTTATCATTGTTGGTTCATTGGAAGAATCTCTCCGCGTGACCACGATTTTGAGACAAACTAATTCAAAAATTGATTCAATTTTTTTGGTTTCTGATTCTGATGTCAAAAGCGTTGAGCAAATAGGTATTCTTTCTCAATTAGATCAAATTGTCTTTTTTTATAATGCGGATGAAATCATTTTCTGTGCCAAAGATACTTCAGCGCAAGTAATCATGCATTGGATGTCCTTATTGGGAAGCAACAATATTGATTTTAAAATAGCACAACCTGATAGTTTGTACTTAATTGGAAGTAATTCCATTGATACAGCAGGTGATTTATATGTTTTCAATATCAATGAAATTTCAAAACAAAGCAATATTAGAAATAAGCGAACTTTTGATTTTGTGCTTAGTTTATGTTTTTTAGTAAGTTTTCCTTATTTTATCTGGTACTTCAAAAGTAAGTCTACTTGGATTAAAAATATGATCCAATGTCTATTTGGGAAGAAGTCATTGGTTGGTTATTATACTGAAAAGCAAGGTGTAGACCAACAATTGCCGACAATAAAAAAAGGTGTTTTAAATCCATTAAACGCCATGAAATTTGCCAACAACTCAGTTTTGAGCAAGCTAAATCTTATTTATGCAAGAGATTACAGTATTTGGAAAGATTTTGAAATCGTTCGAAAAGCATGGCGAAAGTTAGATTCCTAATGAAGCTAATTTTGATTACTCCCTTTTAATTTTTCATTCATAACCATTTATTCATCTTTTTTCTTTTACTTTTGTACTCGAAAAAACAAGAAATTCTTCTAGGAACATGGCACAAGTAGAAATTAGACTCCCGAAAATGGGTGAAAGCGTTACAGAGGCTACCATCACAAACTGGTTAAAAAATGTTGGCGACAATGTTGACATGGACGAGCCGTTGGTAGAAGTAGCTACTGATAAAGTGGATAATGAACTTCCATCTGAAGCGAAAGGAACATTGGTTCAAATCTTTTTTGAAAAAGATCAAGTAGCGCAAGTTGGTGATGTAATTGCAATTATTTCCACTGATGGTGGAGCAATTGTAGCGCCAGTTTCTGAAGTTGCTGCACCGATCGTTGAAGTTATTGCCGCAGCTACTGTTGCTAAAGAAGCACCAGTGGTTTCAGCACCTTCGAATGCAAATTCTAATAAATTCTATTCGCCTTTGGTTCGCAGTATTGCTGACAAAGAAGGAATTTCCGCACACGAATTGGAAACAATTGTTGGAACTGGTCAAGAAGGAAGAGTTACTAAAAAAGACATTTTATTTTACATAGAAACAAGAGCTTCACAGCCATCTGTTGCGGCTGCTGAGGTTCAAGTGTCAGCTCCTGCATCCAAGCAAGCTGCTGTTGTTTCGTCAAATGATGGTGGATCGTCTTTCTTGTCAAATATAAAAGCTCCTGTTGTTTTGCCAATGCCAGGTGATGAAATCATCGAAATGGACAGAATGAGAAAATTGATTTCTGACCACATGGTGATGTCTAAACACGTTTCTCCTCACGTTACATCTTTTGTTGAAGCAGATGTGACGAATATCGTGAATTGGAGAAATAAAGTCAAAAAAGATTTTGAGAAAAGAGAAGGTGAAAGTATCACATTCACACCTATTTTCATGGAAGCGATTGCAAAGGCGATCAAAGATTTCCCCATGATCAATGTGGCTGTGAGTGGCAATCAAATTATCAAAAGAAAAGATATCAATTTAGGAATGGCAACTGCACTTCCATCAGGAAATTTAATTGTTCCAGTCGTTAAAAATGCTGATAGATTGAATTTAACTGGTTTGGCTAAAGCAGTAAATGAATTGGCTAGAAATGCAAGAAACAATAAATTGAAACCAGAAGATATTCAAGGCGGTACTTATACTGTTACCAACGTTGGAACTTTTGGAAATGTGATGGGAACACCAATTATCAATCAACCGCAAGTGGCTATTTTAGCTTTGGGAGCGATTCGTAAAGTTCCTGCAGTGATTGAAACGCCAGAAGGAGATTTTATCGGAATCCGTCACAAAATGTTCCTGTCTCACTCCTATGACCACAGAGTGGTCGATGGTTCTTTAGGTGGAATGTTTGTGAAAAAAGTGGCTGATTATTTGGAACAATTTGATGTAAATAGAGAAATATAATCAACTCATTATTGAATATTCAAAACCTGTGCTTTAAATAGTGCAGGTTTTTTTTGTGCCTAAAATTGAATACAGAATAGTTGACAAAAACGATTTTCATTTCATCGATTGCGTTATCTTTGGACTCAAAGAATTTCAAATGAAACTTAAATTAGCACGTCCTTTGGCCATTTTTGACCTTGAGGCAACAGGATTAAATATTTCAAAAGATAAAATAGTTGAAATAGCAATAATCAAAATTAATCCTGATGGCACGGAAGAAACTTTCACTGCTAGAATCAATCCTGAAATAAATATTCCTGACGAGGTGATTGAAATTCATGGAATCACCAACGAAGAAGTAAAAGATTGTCCAACTTTTAGAGATTTGTCAACAAAGATTACCTCTTTTATTGGTGATGCAGATTTAGGAGGTTACAATTCAAGTAAATTTGATATACCTTTATTGGCAGAAGAATTATTGAGAGCAGATTGTGATTTTGATATGTCAAACAGAAAATTTGTAGACGTTCAAAATATTTTTCACAAAAAAGAACAACGCACACTTTCTGCCGCTTATAAATTTTATTGCAACAGTGAAATCGAAAATGCACACAATGCTTTAGCTGATACTAAAGCGACGTGGAATGTTTTGGAGGCACAACTTGAAAAATATCCAGATTTGGAGCGAACTATTGATTTCTTGGCAGATTTTTCAAAATATGGTAATCTAAATATCTTAGATTTTGCCGGCCGTTTGGCAATCAATGAAGATGGTGATGCTGTATACAATTTTGGGAAACACAAAGGAAAAACAGTGAAACAAATAGACCTTGAAGAGCCTGGATATTATGGTTGGTTTGTTTCTGAATCTACAGATTTCCCGAAATATACGAAGCAAAAGTTAAAACAAGAAATGGACAAAATTAAAACAGAAAGAATGCTTCAAAACCAGCCAAAGGAATTTAAACCAAAGGAAAATAAAGTAGAAGATAATTTTTCGATGGAAGATAAATTGGCGGCATTGAAAAGTAAATTTGGTAAATAATATTGATATGAAGATTATTTGTATTGGAAGAAATTACGCGGATCACGCAAAAGAAATGAATTCAGCAATTCCTGAAAGTCCTGTTTTTTTTATGAAACCGGATACAGCATTGTTGCCTAATAAAAGTCCGTTTTTTTATCCAAATTTCACTAAGGATCTTCACTACGAGTGCGAGGTTGTGGTAAGAATCAATAAACTTGGTAAAAATATCGCAGCAAAGTTTGCCAGTACTTACTATGATGAAATTGGTTTGGGAATTGATTTTACTGCGAGAGATTTGCAACAAAAATGCAAGGAAAAAGGTTTGCCTTGGGAAATTGCAAAATCCTTTGAACACAGTGCGCCAGTTTCTCAAATTTTCCTCGATAAAGCGACCCTAGATCTCACGAATTTAAACTTTTCATTGCAACAAAACGGTCAACTTGTTCAAGTTGGAAACACCAAAGATATGCTTTTTGATATCGACAAAATCATCGTGTATATTTCACAATTTATGACTTTGAAGATTGGAGATTTGATATTCACAGGAACTCCAGCAGGTGTTGGTCCAGTTGCAATTGGTGATGTTTTGACAGGATTTATTGAGGATAAAAAAATGTTTGACTTGAAAATTAAATAATTTCAATAATTTTTAAATTCTGTCAGATCTTACTTTCCTTTAGCCTTTAGAATAATTAAAACTGTGTAAAGCATAATTTTCAAATCCAAGGCAAGTGACATGTTTTTCAAATAAAGCAAATCAAATTTCATGCGCTGTAGCATTTGTTCAACATTTTCGGCATATCCATATTTTACTTGTCCCCAGGAGGTTATTCCTGGTCTGACGGTGGTTAATTGCAGGAACTGAGGTTCTCTGGCTACAATTTGATCTATGTAAAATTGTCTTTCAGGTCGAGGACCAACCAAGCTCATATCACCTTTCAAAACGTTGTAAAATTGAGGGAATTCATCTAATCTTGCTTTACGCATAAATCTACCTGATTTGGTTATTCGAGGGTCAAAAGAGCTTGAAAGTTGCGGGCCCTTTGCTTCGGCATCCATGAACATGGTCCTGAATTTGATGATTTTAAACTTTCGGCCGTTCAAACCAATGCGTTCTTGCCGAAAAAATACAGGACCTTTGGACGATGTTTTTACAGCAATTGCCAAGAAAATATAAAATGGAATCAAAATAAGCAGGGCGAGAAGCGAAAAGGAAATATCGGTAAATCTTTTGATACTTTGCTGCCAGATCGGCATTCCTTCAGGATTTACCTCTAGCAGTACAACGCCGAAGATATTGGTCATTTTGATTGATCCTGCTAAAATATCAAAAACATCTGGAAGTACTTTTATCTTAATTCCTGTTCCAGAAAGCCTTGTGATTATTGAACTTAATCTTTGGTGTTCAGTGCTTTCTAAGGCAATAATCACTTCCTCAATTTCATATTTTTCAATTACTTTTTCAAGTTCATCTAAATGCCCCAAATAAGTTAATTCATCTTTCAATAATGTGTCTATCCCGTTAAGGTTTACAAATCCAATAAATTGTGTACCAATACTTTTGTCCAAGTTTTGAATCTCTTTGTAGATGCCAACGGCTTTTTCACTTCCACCTAAAAGCAATGCTTTAAAACCTTCTTTTCCACTATGAATTTTTTTCACTTGAATTCTGGTGAATATAATTCTTGGGATAAAAGAAATGATAAAATGAATTCCAAATAAAGCCAAAAATGACTGGTAGTAATGCGCATAAGTTTGAACTGAATCATCTAGAAGAAAAATAAAGAAGATAGAAGTTGAGCCAATTAAAGTGCCGAAAAACGTCAGGCTTAAGATTTTCATTCGAAACATTCGTTTCACATCTGAATATGTTCCTTGAAGAAAATACAATCCTAACCAGCAAATGGGAATAATTAATATTCCGTAGTAGAAAGTATCATTTATTTCTAGTGGGATTTTTTCGATATAAACTTTGCGAAACACAAAAAAAAGTGCCCACGAAACGAAAGCAGTAAGAAAATCAATAATAATTAAGAAAGTTGCTTTTCGGATTGATAACATCAGAAATGAATGATTTTATAGTTATCGATGTAAATATCACTGGAAGATTTTCCCGGGTCAATTTGCGCTTGCAGATATTGCTCAAAATAGTCAGCTGTTGTTGAACTTGAAATAATTTCTTTTAAATCAATGTAGATTTTTTTCCAAGTAACATCCGAAGCAGATTGTGCATTTAATTGAATGTTTGGATTGATTTTATTTGTTCCAGGAAGTGTAATTCCCAAAACTCCTGTCAATACATTATTTGTGGTTTTATATTCGATTTCCAAATACACTTCTGCGCTACCTTGAGGCAAAACCATCTGAGCACTGGTATATCCTGTCCAGATTGAATCACTAATAGTCATAGCTACGTGACCGCAATTTCCAGTTTTTCCGGGGTCTGTATGTTGAATTTGTTCAATGGTTGCATTAGAAGTTGGATCGGTTGTAAATTTAATTCCTGCTGATTCAAAATCTTCAATAAAGGCAAAATTACAGTTGGTATAATATTGCGTTTTGGGATTGACTTTAATCGTTTCACCTTTCACTAGTGTTGCATAGAAAACGTGTGGTTGACAAAAAGGATATATTTTTTTTGAAGCTGCAATTCCATTATTTCTTATTGCTGGATAAATCATGATTTTTTTATAACCATCAAGCAATAAAGGCAATTTGACTGGTAATTCAAAAATGCCGATAATTTTTTCGTCTATGTAAACATAAGCATCCGTGAAATTATGATTCAGTTCACCTTCTAATCCGCTGATAAATGGATTCGCTTCTAATTGCCATTGATCAATTTGAATCCAAGTTGGTTCTGGATTGTTTTTGATACAAGAAGAGAAAATAAAAAGTAAACCAAATAAAGATAAAAATTTCATAATTAGCTTTTGTTTTGAAAATTATTAACGCGGTAAATTAGAAATTATTGTCAGCAAAAGCAATGTTTGTAGACTTTAATTTATCTAAAATTTGGTTTGCAACTTCCAGTGCTCTCAAACCATCTTCGATCGAAACAATTGGAGCTTTGCTCTCTATGATTGCTTGGTGAAATGAAATCAATTCTTCTTTGATTGCGTTAGTGTTTTCAATTTCAGGTTGATCGAAATGAATCTTTTTGGTCTTTTTGCCATTTCCTAACTCAAAAATGACATCTAAAGGAGCAGCTTCACCTACAAGATCCTCTAATTTCATCATGTCTAATTTCTTGTTTAAAAAGTCAATGCTGATGTAATTGTCTTTCTGAAAAATTCGGGTTTTACGCATGTTTTTGAGTGAAATGCGAGATGCAGTAAGATTTGCAACACAACCATTATTGAATTCAATCCGCGCATTTGCGATGTCAGGTGTATCTGATACAACTGCAACACCTGAGGCAGTAATTCGTTTTATGTCAGATTTAACAATGCTCAGAATAATGTCTAAATCATGAATCATTAGGTCTAAAACAACTGGCACATCTGTGCCTCGAGGATTAAATTGCGCTAAACGATGTGTTTCAATAAACATAGGATTTTGTATATTCGGTAAAGCTTTTAAAAATGCAGGATTGAATCTTTCGACATGGCCAACTTGTACTTTTATATCGGCTTCATTAGCAAGTTTTAGCAGTGAATTGCCTTCCTCTATCGTCTGTGTAATTGGTTTTTCAACAAAAACGTGGATGCTTTTTTTAATCGCAGCTACTGCAGCTTCGTAGTGGGCTAGTGTAGGAGTGACTATGTCAATACAATCAACTTCGTGCAGAAGCGCCTCCAAAGAATCATATCTTTTGATTCCAAATTGGTTGATTGTTGCTTGTGCGTTATTATCATTGGGGTCATAAAAACCAACTAATTGAAAAATTGCAGGCAATTCTAAGATTAATTTAACGTGAATTTTTCCAAGATGACCAGCTCCAAGCACACCTATTTTAAGCATATTTTTTTCTTTGTGGCAAAGATAGCGGAATATTGATTTTAGTTTGAATTATATCAATCCTAATTTTCAACAATATTAACTGTGAAACTAATTATTTTAATTCAACTGATTGAGATTGAATCCATGGTAATATCCTGTTTGTTTGTTGGTAATCATTTTTGTCAAAGTGGTAATTTGGCCAGTGTGGTAAGAAAAATGTTCAATAACATGAATTAAGATCGAAAATCCCGTTTCCTCAAATCCCTGAATGATTTTTCTTTCATTTAAAGCTGAATCAGGCATTTCAAGTATGGTTGTTTTGAGATTTACTTTCAGGTTTTCTAGTAAAAAAATGAGCTCAGATTTTTTGATATTTTTTTGAACTACAAATTCCTGCTCTCTGTTTCGATTGTCTACAGAGCCACCAATACCGGACAAAACCCATTGGCGGGCATTACCGCAAAGATGAAGTATTAAATTTCCAACAGATGGAATTTGATTATTGGGCGAAAACCAGATTGACTCTTCATTTAAAAGCGATAAACATTTGAAAATTCTGCTGTAAGACTCTTCAAAAAGCCTTCTTTCAAATTCATTTACAATCATTGTTTTTGTCGTCATATTTAGTACTATTAATGATTTTCTTTTTTTAAAATTAAAAAAAAATCTATGATGTGCTTTGTAAAAGGCATAAAAGTACTATATTTGTACACGCAAAAAATGGAGGTTGTAGCTCAGTTGGTTAGAGCGCTGGTTTGTGGTGCCGGAGGTCGTGGGTTCGAGACCCATCAGTCTCCCAAATTTTTGAAATCGTTGGCTACTTAGTCAGCGATTTTTTTATACCCAAGTTCGCCGATTTTTTCGTCAATTAAGAATCAATTCAAGTCTTTTTTCAAAGGCACACTGGCATATTTTCCCCCTTGTTCTTTGTCTTCACTCACTTCTTTATTCGAAAGGTAAATACATTTCATTTGGATGTTTTACAAAATCATGATTCCGAAATCTTATTTGTAAATGGTTTTATGATTTTATTTTTCGACTTGTAAAACCATGAAAATTCCTTTTTTGTGCAATTTTATTAGGTTTTTTGCTTTATTTTAAGTCTAATTTTGATTATAAAATTTCAATTATTTAGTTTTATTATAAATTAATAATTTGATTTTCAGCATTTTATTTTTAATTTTATTGTGCAAAATGTATAATTCAAAATGTATAATTATTTGTACTGCAACCAAAGACGCAAAAACTTATCTTGCACCTCATAGAATGGAAATTCTAGTCCACTCTGAAAGAAAACCATGTCTTTTTCCATTAAGGAAAACAGTGCTCTTTTAACGCCAGTAACACTTAAATTGTACTTTTTTATGAAGGCATTAGAATAAGGTTTAACAACTTTTTCTTTAGACGCATCGCATACAATAAAAAAAGCCCAAATCAATAATGAATTGGGCTTTACAAAAATTGTTTAAGCTTCTAATCTTTGATCAAGTTGTATCCTGGGTATTTTTTAGCGTCGTACACAAATTTCGAATCATCTACCGTTGGGTTTGAAGTGAATTTTGTCAATGAATAAGTCATTGTTGTACCATTTTTAGCTTTCATTACCGCTTTTTTTAGTTCGTTTTCGGTTTTCGAGATGTATAATACGATGGTGTGATAATCAACTTTTCCAGGGTTTTTTGGAACCAATTTAATTACGGAAACATTTTCACCTCCTAGCGTTTCTTCTTTTTCGAAAGCATTTTTAAAATCTTTTTCCCAAATGGTCATCAATTTTTTAGGATTGATTGATTGCTCATCGCCACCACTAGCGTCTGATTCATAAACAGATTTTTCTTCCTTTACAATCGTCCAAGTTTTTAAACCGTTAGAGATAATGGTATTGTCGCCGTAAGATGCGCAAAATTTGTCGCCTTTTACCCAACCCTTTCCGATCTCACTCTCATTGGCTCCCGCTGAGTTTTTGACACTGGCGCTAAATTCGATGTAGAAAGATTTTAAGCCTTTCATTTTGATAGATAATTTATCTAGAATCGCTTGAGATTTGGAATCTTGCGCAGAAACTGTAAATGTAAGAATGCTGAATGCTATTAATAGAAATTTCATTTTATCTTTTATTTTCAGTGCAAATATCAGAAATTGTGCCAAATAAAATCAGTATATTTCTTAATTATTTAATTTGATAACAAAAAACGAGATCCGTAATTGATTTTGAAAAGTTTTTTTACAAAAAGCATGTCTATCTTTTTCTAGTTTATTACCTTTGATTTATGGATCACAAATCGATAATTCAAGATATCAAAAATAAGCAATTTAAGCCGATTTACCTTTTGCATGGTGAAGAGCCTTATTACATTGATTTGATTTCAAAATCAATTATTGAAAATGCATTAGAAGACCATGAAAGAGATTTTAATCAGATGGTTTTTTATGGTATTGATTCCGAAGTTTTATCAATTATTTCTGAAGCAAAAGGTTATCCTATGATGGCTGAGAGGCGATTGGTTGTTATAAGAGAAGCGCAAGACCTTAAAGATTTTGAAATGCTCGAGAAATATTGTGCAAAACCAGAGCCAACGACTGTTCTGGTAATTATGTACAAAGGAAAAAAATTCGATTCTAGGAAAAAAATATTCAAAGATATTTCTAAAAGTGGATTGGTTTTTGGTTCTGATAAACTCAGAGATTATCAATTAGTGGATTGGATAAACAATTATCTTAAAACCACAGAATTTTCTATCACGCCCAAAGCAACAAGTTTACTGGCAGATTATTTAGGAAATGATTTGAGTAAGATTATTAATGAGTTGGATAAATTAGCATTATTACTGCAAAAGGGCACGACGATTAATGAGGTTCATATTGATGAAAACATTGGAATTTCAAAAGATTATAACGTTTTTGAATTGACAAATGCCATTGCCGTCCGCGATGTCAATAAGGCATATACAATTGTTAATTATTTTGAACATAATCCGAAAGCTGGCGAATTAACGGTAGTAATATCCAATATATTTAACTTGTTTTTCAGGTTGATGCGTGTTCATTTTTCAAATAATAAGTCGAATGAAGCATTGGTTCAATTGCTTAAAATTCATCCTTTTGTGGTAAAAGAGTTGGTCAATGCAAGCAAAATTTATCCGCCAAAAATGATTTCAAGAAATATTACATTTTTGTATGAATACGATTTGAAATCAAAAGGATTGAATAATGATTCATTTTCTAAAGCAGATTTGATGAAAGAGTTGATTTATAAAATAATGCATTGAATGAATCTTTTTTATTTACCTACATTAAACCCAGAGGCTAAGCAAATAGCACTTTCTGAGGAAGAGTCAAAACATGCTTGTCGCGTATTGAGACTAAAAAGTGGAGATTTAATAACGCTTTTAGATGGGACAGGAGGAACTTATTTGGCTGAAATTGATGATGCGCATCCAAAAAAATGCAATGTGAAAATTTTGAAATATGAGTTTGAATCCAAAGAGACAAAATATATTCACATAGCTATTGCACCCACTAAAAACATGGATCGAATTGAATGGTTTTTAGAAAAAACAACGGAGTTAGGGATTGATGAAATTACATTTTTACTCTGTAAAAACAGTGAAAGAAAGCTCATTAAAGAAGAAAGATTGGAGAAAATATTAGTTTCGGCGATGAAACAATCAAAACGCTCTTACTTACCGAAACTGAATTTGATGACAACCTTTAAAGATTTTTTAATTCAATATCCAACTGCTGCTCTGGCGCATTGTTATGAAAATGACAAGAAAACGTTGAACGATGTTTTCCAACAGAATAATTATCCAATTTTAATTGGTCCAGAAGGCGATTTTTCGATAGACGAAATTGAGTTAGCCAAAAATGTTGGATATGATTTTGTAACTTTAGGGAAAAATAGATTGAGAACTGAAACCGCAGGACTTTATGCTTGCATGCAATGTTTGTTAATTGATTAATTATTTTTCTATGTTTAAAACTGTTTTGTTTGTAATTAGTTTGTCTTACACACTATCTTCTTTTAGTCAAGGAACCTATCAGCTGGCTGTTTTGAAATACAATGGTGGCGGAGATTATTATGCAAATCCAACTTCCTTACCCAATTTAATCACTTTTTGTAATCAAAATCTCTCTACAAACATCAGTAAAGATGTACCATACGTTGAACCAGGAAGCAATGATATTTTCAATTATCCATTTATTCACATGACTGGTCATGGAAATGTTGTCTTTTCAAATGCAGAGGTTGAAAATCTAAGAACTTATTTGCAAGGCGGTGGTTTTTTGCACATAGATGACAATTATGGAATGAACGAATTTATCCGTGTGGAACTGAAAAAAGTATTTCCAAATCAAGAATTAGTTGAATTGCCAAGTAATCATCCAATTTTTCATCAAAAATACAATTTCAATGGATTACCAAAAATTCATGAACATGATGACAAACGTTCGCAAGCCTTTGGCATTATTGTGGAGGGCAGATTGGTCTGCTTATATACTTATGAAACCGATTTGGGCGATGGTTGGGAGGATCAAGCGGTGCACAATGATGCAACTGAGAAAAGATTACAAGCACTTCAAATGGGTGCAAATATAATGATGTATGCCTTTTTGAAGTAAGTTTTCTATTTGAATTTACTGGTGCTTAAGTGATTCTAACGGATAAAAACCCTTAACGTAAATCCCGATTTACCGCAATATTTCAAAAACGAAGATTCAGCTAAAATTTTGCTGTAGAACTCGAACATTTTATATGAAAAATGGGTTAAAATGCGATTCTTTTAATTAGAAAATATCTTTATATATCAGTGTTTACTGTTGCATAAGCGATTCTAACCGATAAAAACCTTTAATGAAAAGCATCTCCCCAACCAAACAATAAAACCCAACTCTAAGACAAAAACCGTATCTTTGCTCTCCAACTCAAGGATCCTAAATGAAATTTAAAGAAAAAAGAACTGCCGGGAAACCAGCAAAAAAGAAAGATTTGAAATTTACAGTCAAATCTTCAACCACTTTGATGGTTTTCATCATGGAGTCCTTGCCTGGGAAAAGTAGAAATAATGTAAAATTTTTGCTCAAAGAAAAATTAATTACAGTCGACGGTAAAGTCGAAACACAATTCAATACACCACTAAAAATAGGACAATTAATGACTATTTTGGCTGAAAAAATTGTTGCTGAAAAACCATTGGTTGGAATCGAAATACTTTTTGAAGACGCAGCAATTATTGTTGTAAACAAACAAGCGGGTTTGCTGACCATGGGTTCTGAAAAAGAACGTACCAAAACTACCTATGCCATGTTGACAAGACATGTTCAAAAATCAAATCCAAAAAACAGAATTTTTATTGTTCATCGATTAGACCGTGATACTTCTGGTTTATTGGTTTTTGCAAAAACGGAAAAAGTTAAAAAAACATTGCAAGAATCATGGAACGAAAATATTATCGAGCGCACTTATGTTGCTTTGGTTGAGGGTGATGTAAAAAAAGACAAAGACACAATAATTTCATATCTCAAAGAAAGTAAAGCGTTGATTGTTCATTCTAGCCAAAATGAAACGTATGGACAAAAAGCAATTACTCATTATGAAGTTATCTCTAGGAAAAAAGGCACTACTTTATTGAAAGTCAATTTAGAAACTGGGAGAAAAAATCAAATTCGTGTGCACATGCAAGACATCAAACATCCAATTGTGGGCGATAAAAAGTATGGTGCAAAATTGAATCATATAGGTCGATTGGGATTACATGCCAAAGTCTTGTCGTTCAAACATCCAGTTTCTGGTGAAATTATGCGATTTGATTCCAATTTGCCAAAGAAATTTGCATAAAGTTCCCTTTTTGAAAAATCTAAATTATAAAAAAAGCGAGTAAAATTTACCCGCTTCAAAAGTATCTAATTGGTCTTACATTCTGTTTGGAACATTGATTCCTAGTAAATTCATCGTGTTTTTGATTACCAGACCAACATTTTGACAAACAATCAATCTTAAATTTTTCACTGCCAAATTAGGTTCAATGTTTATGGGAACCGTTTGATAAAAGTGATTAAATGCTTTCACCAATTCATACGCGTAATTTGCAATCAATGCAGGAGAGTATACTTTTCCGGCTTCTTCCAATACTGACGGAAATTGTGCCAATATTTTAATGATTTCCTTTTCTTCTACCCCCAAAGTTGCTTTTGAAAAATCGCCAATTTCCTCAGCTTTTGAAAGCAAAGAATGAATTCTCGCATGTGCATATTGAATGAAAGGTCCCGTATTTCCGTTTAATTCTATTGATTCGTCAGGATTGAAAAGCATGCGTTTTTTTGGATCAACTTTCAATAAGTAATATTTTAAACCTCCTAAGCCTATTAATTTGAAAAGTTTTTCTTTTTCTTCTTCAGTCATTCCTTCCAAATGCCCACGTTCTTGAGTCATTTCTTTGGCTTTTCCGATTACTTCGTCAATTAAATCATCGGCATCAACAACTGTTCCTTCGCGAGATTTCATTTTTCCAGAAGGCAAATCAACCATTCCGTAGGACAAATGAAAACAACTTTCTGCCCAAGAATAACCTAGTTTTTTCAAAATTAAAAACAATACTTTGAAGTGATAGTCTTGCTCATTTCCAACGGTATAAACAATTCCTTCTAAATCTGGATAATCGTGAAAACGATCAGTTGCAGTTCCCAAATCTTGGGTCATATAAACAGAAGTACCGTCTGAACGCAATAATAATTTTTCATCCAAGCCGTCAGTTGTCAAATCAATCCAAACTGAACCATCTTCTTTTTTGAATAAAATTCCTTTTTGCAATCCTTCAATGACCAAATCTTTTCCTAAAAGGTAAGTTTCTGATTCGTAGTATAATTTGTCAAAGTCAACGCCCATTTTTTCGTACGTCACTTCAAAGCCATCATAAACCCAACTGTTCATCGTTGACCACAAAAGATATGTTTGAGGGTCGCGCGCTTCCCATTTTACCAACATTTCTTGCACATCACGCAAAATTCCTGTTTGATTTTTGGCTAAATCTTTGATTTTATCATCTAATGTAGCAATGGCTTTTTCATCTTTGCCATTTTTCGCTTCTTCAAATTTGAGGTATTCATTTTGGATATTTTCGCTGTAATTTGAAAAATCTCCAGCATTCCATTTTGCAATAATTTCGTTGGCTTCGATGTTGAAGTTTTTGTCAAATTCAACATAGTATTTCCCAACCAGCTTGTCGCCTTTTAAACCTGTGTTTTCGGGTGTTTCTTTTTCACCCTTTTCATTCAATGGAGAAAATCGATCCCATGCCAGCATACTTTTACAAATATGAATTCCACGGTCATTAATTATCTGTGTTTTCACCACTTTATGTCCATTTGCTTTCAATATTTCGGCAACTGAATAACCTAAGAAGTTATTTCTCAAATGGCCCAAATGCAAAGGTTTATTCGTGTTTGGCGAAGAATATTCAACCATTTTGGTGGCTTTACTATTGGGTTTTTTATAGCCAAAAGTGGGATTTTGATTGATGTTTTCCAGCTGATTTAACCAATGCTTTGTGGATAGTGAAAGATTTAAAAATCCTTGAACGACATTAAAAGCTGCTACTTCGGACAAATTTTCTTTCAAAAAATCACCCAGCTGATTTGCTGCCTGATCTGGAGATTTTTTCAATAATTTGGCAAATGGAAAAACTACCAAAGTTAAATCGCCCTCAAACTCTTTCCTTGTTTGCTGAAATTGAATTGTTTTTTCTTCGATTTGTTGTCCGAAAAGCGTTTCAGAATTGGTGATGATAATTTGTTTTATAAGCTGTTCCATTTGATATTGTTGGCAATTATTTTAAGATTTTATTTTCTGTACAATTGGTTTTAACAACGCAAAAGCTGTTTCTGCCATGGTATTCATTTTTTCGTCTAAACAAGGATTTACCTCAACAAATTCAATACACACTACTTTTTGACTTTCTATCAACGTGCTGAAAATTTCACTCACTTGTGCTGGCAATAATCCATTTTTTACCGGCGTTCCTGTTCCATAAGAAGTAATGTCTGGATCCATTGAATCAACGTCAAATGAAATGTAAATGATATCACAATCATTTAATTTATCTAAAGTTTGAATCGCTGTTTCTTTTGCGCCTATCGCATTCACTTCTTCTACTTTGAAGATGTGAATATTCAATCTTTTTATTAACGCATCTTCTTGACTTTCAGTATCTCTAACTGCAATAAAAACAAGGTTTTCAGGAGTGATTTTTGGGGAAACTCCATGCAATTGCTTTAATTGATTCCACATCGAAATTGTTTCTGCATCAACTTCGTTTGATTGACAAGGAATATTGTCTTCATTCAAGGCAGTTGAAAGTGGCATTCCATGAATATTTCCCGATGGTGTAGTGTATGGTGAATGTAAATCACCGTGCGCATCAATCCAAATTACACCCAATTTTTTGTCGGGAAATGATTTTCTAATTCCAGCGATTGTTCCACCGGCCGAACCGTGATCTGCAGCCAAAACAAATGGAAAATTGTTGTTATCAACTGCATCACAAATGGCATTACTAACATTGTTGTATACTGCTAAAAGTCCATCTATTCTTTTGGCAAATTGAAATTTTGTCGGATGATCCAATAAGTAATTTTTGTCTTCTAAAAAAGTGACTTTATGGTCTCCAAAAATGGTACTTCCTTCTTTTCTTGCAGCAGCAATAATTGCTAATGGCCCTAGGGAAGAACCCCTTGTACCTGCTGTTATTTCTGAGGTATTGATGATGAAATTAATTTCCTTTCGCATATAATCGATTGTAGAATACAAATGTACAATTTCTGTGGCAGATTAGGAAACGAGAAAGGGAAGTAAAATCCATAGTAATCGACATTTATTAGCGAAATGAAATGAATAATTGGTAACGAAAATTAAAATGTAGGTTTCATAAAAACTTGTAATTTAGCACCATGAAAAAAACATGCTTCATTTTAATATTTTTGTATCAATTTGCTGTATTTGCTCAAAAGCAAGTTCCTTTTAAAGGTAGATTGATTTATAAAATTGAATTCATTAATCCAGTGGATAGTACTCAAAATACTATATTTAAGTCTATTGTTTATACAAATGACACCTTGGTAAGAGTGGAATCTGAAACAGGACAATTGGGGCCACAAGTTTTAATCAAACATTTGATTTTTCAGAAATATTATTTGTTGATCAATTACAACGATACAAAATTTGCCATTCAACAGAATGTGCCAAAGGATACCATTCCGTCAAAATACACTTTCAAAAAGAAATTTGGCTCTAAAAAGATTGATGGAGTGAAAGCAAAAAGGGTTTTAGTGAATGCTGCAAGCTTTGATAAACCTATTGAAATGTGGTATTTTCCGAAAATTAGCCCTAAATATTTAGATGTTTTAAAGGGAATTAATGGTTTGCCGGTTGATTATTATCTTCAACTTGAAGATGGGATTTTGCATTATACTTTAGAAAAAATAGAGTTTTCTGAAGTAAATAAAGATCTTTTTGGAATTCCAACTGATTTTAAAAAAGTGAGTTTCGATGAATTTGTGGATCAAATGATGCAACTTCAGCCTGAAATTAAGGAATAAAACGATTATTTTTTTCTCTTTTAAGTGTTTAAATCACTTCAATTTTCCTGCATTAACACATCATTGTTTAAACTTGGTTCAAAAAGCAAATATTGTTGATTGATTTCGTGTTTATCTTTGTTAAATAGTCTTTCGAAATGGCACAAGGAAATGTATTTATCCCTAAGGATGAAAAAGCAGAAGAAATAGAAGAAAAAAAGGTGGAGAAAAAAGTGGAGAAAAAGCCTGGAAAGGAAAAAAAAGCGCCACTCGACCCGAGAAAAAACCCATTAGCTTCACTTTCAAATCGCTTTGATAAAAAACGAACAAAAACCATTATTGGTGCATTGTTGTTGTTGTTTGCATGTTATTTTTTTCTATCTTGTTTGTCCTACCTTTTCACTTGGAAGGCGGATCAAGATAGAGTAATTGAAAAATCTTTGTTGGATTTTCTCTTTGAAGAAAACACAGAGCCTGTAAACAATTGGCTAGGAAAAATAGGCGCTTGGACCTCTCATTTATTTATTTATAAATGGTTTGGTATTTCTTCTTTTACTTTCTCCTTCATCTTTTTCATTATCGGATTTAAATGGTTACTAGCTATTGAGCTTTTGCCCATCACTCGATCAGTCATCAATTCAATTGTTTTGATGATTTGGTCGTCACTTTTCTTTGGTTATTTTGCAGGAACTGTTAACTACTTAGGCGGCTCTTTCGGTTATCACATCAATAATTGGCTCATGTTTACTTTGGGTAAATTTGGCTCGCTTATTTTTATTGTAGTTTTGCTTTATATCGTTTTAGTTGCTTTATTTAATCCTGATTTTAAAGCACTTTGGAATAAATACATTTCAAAAAATTTCATGGAAAATGAAAATGAAGTTTTGGAAACTGTTAGCCCGAAATCAGAAAACTCAATGGCTGATATCCATATTATCAATCCTATAAGAGAGGAACAAATTATCGTTGATAAGCCTTTCGAACCAGTTCTTTTTAATGATGAGGAGGAAGAAGAAGTTGACAGTGATTTTGAAATCACGATGAAAATGCCTGAAAATAAAGAGAATGTTACTTCCATCGAGGACGATTTTGAAATCAATATTCCAGAATCGACAGACGTTTTTTCAGAGCCATTGGATTCTGATGATTTTACCGTTGTTGCCACTGAAAATGAAGAAATTCTTTCAGGAGATGAACAAGATAAATTAAGAAAAGAATATGGTGATTATGACCCAACGCTGGATTTGTCTGGCTATTTGCTTCCCTCGATTGATTTATTGAGAGATTGGGGCAGCGGTTCTGTAAATATCAACAAACAAGAATTAGAGGACAATAAAAATAAAATTGTTGAAACGCTTTCTCACTATAAAATTGATATTTCTAAAATCAAAGCGACTGTTGGTCCAACGGTTACTTTATATGAAATTATTCCTGCGCCAGGAGTACGTATTTCGAAAATCAAAAACTTGGAAGATGATATCGCTTTGAGTTTATCAGCACTTGGAATTCGAATTATCGCGCCAATTCCAGGTAAAGGTACAATTGGTATCGAAGTGCCGAATAGTAATCCTGAAATGGTTTCGATGCGCTCGCTGATTGCTTCAGAGAAATTTCAAAATTCTGACTACGAATTGCCTGTCGTTATTGGTAAAACAATTACCAACGAAACATATACTTTCGACTTAACAAAAATGCCTCACTTGCTGGTTGCTGGTTCTACTGGACAAGGAAAATCAGTTGGTTTGAATGCCATTTTGATTTCAATTCTTTACAAAAAACATCCTTCACAGGTCAAATTTGTATTGATTGATCCAAAGAAAGTTGAGTTAACGCTTTACAGCAGAATTGAACGCCATTTCTTGGCAAAATTACCGGGTGAAGATGATGCAATTATTACGGATACATCGAAAGTGGTAAATACGTTGAATTCACTTTGTATCGAAATGGATATGCGATATGAATTACTGAAAGAAGCGCAAGTTAGAACAATCAAAGAATACAATGCAAAATTCATTTCGCGCAGATTAAATCCTGAAAATGGACACCGATATTTGCCATATATTGTTGTTTTGATTGATGAGTTTGCAGATTTGATTATGACCGCCGGAAAAGAAATTGAACACCCAATTGCGCGTATTGCACAACTTGCCCGCGCCATTGGAATTCACTTGATTGTGGCCACACAAAGGCCTTCTGTGAGCGTAATCACGGGAATGATCAAAGCCAATTTCCCGGCGAGAATTGCATTTAGAGTGCAGTCTTCCATAGATTCCAGAACGATTTTGGATGCATCTGGTGCTAATCAATTAATTGGTCGTGGAGATATGTTGATTTCAACTGGTTCCGAAATGATTCGTTTGCAATGCGGATTTGTAGACACGCCTGAAGTGGATGAAATTTGTGCATTTATCGGAAATCAACGGGCATACCCTGAAGCGCTTATTCTTCCCGAATATTCTGGCGAAGGAGGTGGTGATGACAAAGAAATAGATTTAAATGACATCGACCCCATGTTTGCTGATGCTGCTCGAATCGTGATAACACACCAACAAGGTTCTGCAAGTTTATTGCAACGAAAATTGAAATTGGGTTACAACCGTGCAGGAAGAATTGTTGATCAATTGGAAGGTTATGGAATTCTGGGACCTTTCCAAGGGAGTAAGGCGCGAGAAGTACTTTATTCTGACCTCGAAGCACTAGAAGAATTTTTGAAAGTGAAAGGAATTTATTAGTTTCATTGCATGATTGTTCCTCTCAATTTACCGCAAGCGAATTTAAAACTCAGTAAGAAAAACGAACAACTTTTTGTTTGGTGTATTGTTAGGAAAAAGGCGCTTGTATTGACGCCTGAAGAGTGGGTGAGACAGCATGTAATTCATTTCCTTATCAATCAAAAAAATGTTCCCTTGGGACTAATTTCTTCTGAATTAGGGATACAAATTCACCAATTAAATCGCCGCTGCGATGTTGTGATTTTTGGGAGAGAAAAAGCACCAAAATTATTGGTTGAATGCAAAGCGCCCGAAGTGAAGCTGAACCAAAATACCTTGCAGCAAATTGCACATTACAACGCGACTTTAAATGTCGATTATTTGTGGATTACCAATGGCATTGAGCATGCATTGTATTTCATCGATAGAATCAATAGTCAAATTCAAATTCTAAACGAATTACCGAATTACGATGATTTGTAAAGTAGATTAATCCAGCTTAAATTCAGATGTTCTATGAAACGTTAAATCTGGATAATCTTGTTCTGCCATGGTCAATAAAAATGGCGTTTCAGCCAAGAAAACCCAATTGTCATCCTTGTCTTTTGCCATATTTCCTGTTTTGGCATTCATGAACTTTTTCAACTGTTCTTCATTTTGAGTTGTAATCCAGCAAGCTAAGTGATAGTTTCGAGGAACAAATCGACACGAAGCGCCATATTCATGTTCTAAACGGTGCGCAATCACTTCAAATTGAAGTTGGCCAACTGTTCCAACAATTTTCCTATTTCCAGGTTGTTGAACAAACATTTGTGCAACTCCTTCGTCTGTCAATTGGCGAATTCCTTTTTCTAATTGCTTTGATTTCATTGGATCCAAATTCTCCAATTCTTGGAAAATTTCGGGAGAGAAACTTGGAATACCTTTGAAAGTAAATTTTTCTCCTTCATTTAAAGTATCTCCAATTTTGAAATTACCAGTGTCGTACAATCCGATTACATCGCCAGGAAAAGCTTCATCAATCACGCTTTTGTCTTGTGCCATGAAAGAAGTTGGATTTGCAAACTTAAATTTCTTGCTCAACCGAACATGGTTGTAAAAAGTGTTTCGTTCAAAACGACCAGAAACAATGCGCAAAAAGGCAATTCTATCTCTGTGTTTTGGGTCTAAATTGGCATGAATTTTAAACACAAATCCTGAAAATTTATCATCGTTTGGTTCAATCATTCTCAAGTCTGTATCGCGTCCTCGCGGAGAAGGCGAAATACGAATGAAAGTATCAAGTAATTCCTGAATACCAAAATTGTTGACCGCAGATCCAAAAAACACAGGAGCTACTTCACCTGACAAATATGTTTCTTTGTCAAAAGCATCGTAAACACCATCAATCATTTCTATGTCTTCACGCAATTCAGCTGCTGGCTTTTCGCCAATTAATTTGTCAATTGCTGGGTCATTTAAATTTGATATAGAAACAATCTCCTTCGAAATTTTGGTTTTATTTGCTTGAAAAAGGTTCAGATTTTGATCATATATGTTGTAAACTCCTTTGAAAAAATCTCCCATTCCAATCGGCCAAGTCAAAGGACGTACCTTGATGTCTAATTTATCTTCCAACTCATCTAATAGTGTGAAAGCATCTTTTCCATCTCGATCCATTTTGTTGACGAAAATAATGACAGGTGTTTTTCTCATGCGACAAACTTCCATCAATTTTTCAGTTTGTGTTTCCACACCATTTGCGCAGTCGATCACCAAAATAACGCTATCGACCGCAGTCAATGTTCTGTAGGTATCTTCTGCGAAATCCTTGTGACCAGGAGTATCGAGAATGTTTATTTGTTTGCCACCATATTCGAAAGCCATAACGGAAGTGGCAACAGATATTCCCCTTTGTTTTTCAATTTCCATGAAATCCGAAGTGGCTGCTTTTTTAATTTTATTATTTTTTACTGCACCTGCAGTTTGAATCGCTCCACCAAAAAGCAGTAACTTTTCAGTCAGTGTCGTTTTCCCTGCATCAGGGTGCGCGATAATTCCAAACGTTCTTCGTTTTTCAATAGATTCCTGGTACTTCATGAAGTGCTGCTATAATAAAATTGAGTGCAAAGATACGAACTTAAGCTGAAAGTTAAGTTTCCTTGCACTACGCCATTTTGAAATTAATCAAAAAGTGAAATTAATCTTCCAAATATGGCTTGAGAATTTTTGTCCAAAGTAAATAACCTTCTGCTGTCAAATGGATACCATCAAAGGAATAATCTGGATTTAATAGACCATTCAAAACCAGTGGTTTGTATAGTTCAATATAAGTATATCCTCTTTTTTTCGCTTCCTTTTCTAAAAAGTGATTTACAACTACCAAATCTTTATTTACTTGCTGATTGCAATAAGTTGAACCATCTTTCAGTTCAGTTGGAAAAATACTTTGTAGATAAACTTTTGAATTTGGTGTTTTTTGGGCAATTTCGTCCAGTAATTCTGAATAATGCTCCATCAGGTTTTCTTTTGAACCTCCCGTACCCAAATCATTAATTCCACCTTGAATAAAGATTTTTTTTGGTTTGATGGCCACAATTGGTCCCAATCTAGGAATCATTTTTTTTACTCGATCACCACTTATTCCTCGATTTTTTAAATGTTCTGTATCCAACAATTCATCAATTAAAAAATGTTCTGTATGGCTATCACCCAAAAAAACAATTGCTTCTGAATCAGCTGGTAAAATATCAAAAAGTAAATCTCTTCCCATAAAATAATATGATTTTGGTTGATGTACAATGGCTTTTAATTTTTTTGAAACACTATTTTTTTCATCATAACAGATTCCGCCAGCGAGCATGAATGCGCCAGCGGCAATATTAAAAAAGATTGAAACTACCAATGTGATTTTTATGAATTTCATTTGCAAGCGATATTTTGTATTTAACAAGCAAAGATATTAGAAATTCCAAATTTAAAAGCGCCAGGTTTACTCGATTTTCTTCTGACCAAAAAAAAAACTTGCTACATTTCAAAATTAAAGTCAAAAAAAAGTCTTCCGTTAAGAAGACTTTAATATGTGTTTTTTGAAATTATCTTTCAGCAATTGGAATGTATTTTCTCAATACCTCGCCAGTGTAGATTTGACGAGGACGACCAATCGGCTCGTTATTTTCAGTCATTTCTTTCCATTGTGCAATCCAGCCTGGAAGTCTTCCCAAGGCGAACATTACAGTAAACATTTCGGTTGGAATTCCTAAAGCGCGGTAGATGATTCCAGAATAGAAATCTACGTTTGGATACAAACTTCTAGATTTGAAATATTCGTCTTCCAAAGCCACTTGCTCCAATTTTTTAGCAATGGCTAAAAGCGGATCTTGTACATTCAATTTTTCTAAAACTTCATCGCAAGATTTTTTGATGATTGTAGCACGAGGATCAAAGTTTTTGTAAACTCTGTGACCGAATCCCATCAAACGGAAAGGATCATTTTTGTCTTTTGCTTTTAATACCCATTTATCTACATCACCACCATCATTGTGGATTTGTTCCAACATTTCTAATACTGCTTGATTTGCTCCACCATGAAGTGGACCCCAAAGCGCTGAAATTCCTGCAGAAATAGAAGCGTAAAGATTTGCTTGAGATGACCCAACGATTCTCACAGTTGAAGTGGAACAATTTTGTTCATGATCAGCATGTAAAATCAAAAGCGTGTTCAAGGCATCTGTAACCACTGGATCCACTTTGTATTCTTCTGTTGGCATGGAGAACATCATGTACATGAAATTCTTACAATAATCGAACTCATTTTTTGGATACATGAAAGGATGACGCATCGAGTTTTTGTAGGACCAAGCTGCCAATGTTGGCAATTTAGCTAACAAACGCAAAACAGTCAAATTTTTTGCTTCAGGACTTCTATTAGGATCTAAAGACTCAGGATAGAAAGTAGAAAGAGAGCAAACCATTGAAGACAAAACACCCATCGGATGCGCTTTCGCAGGATATGCCTCAAAAAATTGCTTCATGTCCTCGTGAACCAATGTGTGTTTAGTAATATCAGATGAAAATTTGTCTAATTCAGTTTGAGTAGGCAAGTTTCCGTAGATCAATAAATAAGCGACTTCAATAAAAGTTGCTTTGGCTGCTAATTCTTCAATTGGATAACCTCTGTATTTCAAAATTCCTTCCTCTCCGTCAAGGAAAGTAATCGCGCTTTGTGTTGCACCTGTGTTTTTATATCCAATGTCTAGTGTAATGTAACCAGTTGCTGAACGCAGATTGCTAATATCAATCGCTTTTTCATTTTCGGTTCCTTCGATAACTGGGAATTCATAAACTTTCCCTTCTAATTCTAATTTAGCAATTTCGCCCATTTTGTTAACGGATTTTATATGTGTGAGTCTTTTTTTTATACCGGCATCTAAAGTACTAAACAAAAAGTAATGCACAGCAAAATTTAGTTACATAATTTTCAAAAAAAAGTATAATTTTTCTTAATCTTTCATTTTCGACTAAATTCGAGGCAAAACTTTGGCTGAAATGTATTTTCTTAAGGCAGAAGGTGGAATTTTGTTTTCAAAAAAAGAGGTGCTTTCATAAAAACGCCTCTTTTGAATAAATTAAGAAATCTGCTTTTATAAATTCTCCAATGTGTAATTGAAAAGCATGTTAAAAAGATGATTTCTTGTATTTCCACCATAAATTCCGTGGTCTTTATTGGGGTAAATGAAAAGGTCAAACTGCACATTGGCATTAGTCAATGCAGTGATCATTTCCATCGAGTTTTGGTAATGTACATTGTCATCGCCAGAACCGTGAATTAAGAAATATTTCCCTTTGACTTTATTGGCGAAATTGATGGGCGAATTTTCATCGTATCCAGTCGCATTTTCTTGCGGTGTGCGCATGAATCTTTCTGTGTAAATATTATCGTAAAATCTCCAGTTTGTGACTGGTGCAACAGCAATCCCCATTTTAAAATAGTCTGCTCCTTTGGTCATTGCCAACGATGTCATATAGCCGCCATAGCTCCATCCTTGAATGCCAATTCTATTTTTGTCCACAAAGGTCATTTTACCTAATTCTTTGGCAGCAGCAATGAAATCTTCCAATTCTAATTTCCCTAATTGTAAGTAGGTAGATTTTTTAAATGCTGTTCCTCGAAACATGGTTCCTCTTGGGTCGACGCTGAACACGATGTATCCTCTTTGTGCCAAAAGTTGGTGATACATGTAATCATTTCCATCAAATTCATCGGTCACAGTATTGCTTCCTGGGCCACCATAGATATTAATATAGACAGGATATTTTTTGGATGGATCAAAATTCATTGGTTTAATCATCCAAGCATTTAATTTTCCTGCAGCACCTTCGATGGTCATAAATTCTTTTTTAGACAAATTGTAATTATTCATTTTGTCTTTTAATTTTTGATTGCTTTCTAACACTTGAAGTTCTTCGCCGTTTGCATCGCAAAGTGAAATGACACTGGGCGTGTTTGCATCAGAATTGTATTTAACAAAGTATTTCATTCCTTTGCTAAATTCTGCGCGGTTATAGCCCGTTTCGCTGCTCAAAGCCATCTTATTTGAACCATTCAAATTGATTTTGTAGATGCCTTTGTAAATTGCTCCTTTTTCAGCAGAGGTGTAAAAAATCGTTTGATTGTCGTCGCTGATTCCCAAAAATTCAATTACATCCCAATTTCCTTGCGTGATTTGTTTGTTGGTGCCATCAAATCCTACTTGGTAAATATGCATGAATCCGGAAGATTCGCTGGTTCTTAGCAGTGATTTTCCATCTTTTAGGATAATTAAGTTGTCGTCAATGTCCACATAAGTGTCTGATTTTTCTTCAAAAATAACCTTCTGAACCAAACTTTTCCCCGTAAAGTCAGACAATTGGTATTTCACATGGTTTTGGTGGCGATTCAAGGTTTGGATAACCAATTGATTGGCAGAATTCGACCATTGTAAACGTGGAATATATTCATATTCGCCTAGATTTAGTGTAATCGTTTTTTTGGATGTCAAATTGAAAACATGCGCTGTAACTTTAGAATTATCTTCACCCGCTTTTGGATATTTGTATTTGTAAATTTCAGGATACAATTTCCCATAATAAGCCAATTGAAATTCTTGTACCTTGCTTTCATTGAATTTTAAAAAAGAAATATATTTACTATCAGGCGACCAGTCAAAACCTTTGGTCAAAGCAAATTCTTCCTCATATACCCAATCAGTAGTTCCGTTAATGGTATTGTTTTTTTGACCGTCTAAAGTAATTTGAGTTGTTTTGCCAGAAATTAAGTCTTTTAAAAAAATATTGTTGCTATGGATATAAGCAATTTTGGTTCCATCAGGAGAAAATTCAGCCAAGGTTGAGCCAGTTCTTTTTTCATCTAAAGGCGTTATTTTTTTAGTTTTAAGATCTAAGATATAAAAGTCTGCGATGTAACTTCTTCTGTAAACTGATTCCGAATTGGTTGTGATCAACAATTTGGTTTCATCCGCGTTGAAAGAATAGTCGTCTACTTGAATCGAGACACCTTTGTATAGTAGGTCTTTTTCGGCAACCAAAATTTCTCCTTCACCTGAATAATTTTGAAAAGCATGTTTGGTGATCGAAAATTTTCCTTGTTCGAAATTTATTTTAGTAAAATGTTCACCATCATTCATGCCATTGAAACCCGGAAATCCTTTGGAAGAGAATTCGTAATTTTTCCAAATACTTTCGACTGTCAGTGGTTGTTTGATGATTTTATTAATTTGTTCAATGGGTTGACTATGAACAAAATTTGACATAATTACAAATAAAATGAAGCTAAGAAAATTGATTTTTTTGAACATGATTTTTTTATTTTAGATGGGTTAAAAATACAATTATAAGCAGGACGAAAGATAAATTGTTCAAAAACCTTTAAGCATTGTTAATATTATAGTAACCTAAAGACATTAAAAAATATCTTACATTTGTAGCAAGTTTTTGGGTGTTACCCTTGATGTCATCGATAAAGATTGATTGAAACCATTCAAAAACAAAACATTGCAAACTATGAAGTAAATGTTCCTATTCTTGATAACCAAAAGGTTGAGAAGTATAGATGCTTATTTTAACTCATTTAGATTCGATTTATTCAAATCGGTCAATTTCATAGTAAATTCAAAGTATTCCCTTAATTAAATAAACATCTGTTATGAAAAAAGCTTTACTTTTCGTTAGTCTTTTCACCTTAGGTTCAACATTCGCTCAGGATTGTTCGAAACTTTTTATTTCTGAGTATGTTGAAGGTTGGTCAAACAACAAAGCGATTGAAATTTACAATCCAACAAATGCACCTATTGATTTGAGTGAGTACATTGTTGCTCGTTATTCAAATGGTGTAAATTCTGCTGCTGTTGAAAATGCAGTACAATTGTCTGGAACTGTTGCTGCACGTGATGTTTTTGTTGCGGTATTGGACAAAAGAAATCCTGCAGGAACTGGCCAAGAAGCACCAATTTGGGATTCTTTGGAGGTTAAAGGGGATGGTTTTTTCTGCCCGATTTACAATACTAGTGATGCATTTTATTGGAACGGTAATGATGCAATTGTTTTGTTTAAAGGTACTTTAACTGGTTCATCAACAACGCAATTGTCAACAATTATACCAGCACTGATTCCGATTGATATTTTTGGAAAAGTAGGTCAAAATCCGGGGTCAGGTTCAGACCCAATTGATGGTTGGACAGCTGAGCCGCCATATACATCTCCAGGAACTAGTTTAACAGTAGATCATTCATTGATTCGTAAATCAACTGTGCTCAAAGGTGTATCTAGTTTCGCAATCACCGAGTTCAATGCTTTGGCTGAGTACGATTCAATTCCAGCGACAACTTATTTGTTTGATGCAAATGGAGATACCATTAAAAGTGCGGCAGGAAATCCAATTCAATTTGGAAACTGGGAATCTTTAGGTACACATGATTGTGCTTGCAATTTTGTGTCTGTAAATAAAATTCCTGAATTGAATCAGTTCTCACTTTATCCAAATCCTTCAGCTGATGGAACTTTCAATATTGCAGCTTCAGCAGGAATCGAGAAAATTATCGTTTTAAACAGTTTAGGTCAAACTGTAAAAACAATAAAAGCAAATGCCAACAATACAGTAATCAATATTGGTGATGCTCCAGGGGTTTACATCTTCAAAGTTGAAACTGGAAATGGTATCGTTACAAAAAGAGTTATTGTAAAATAATTAATATTATCAGAGAGAAGGTCGGAAAAATCCGGCCTTTTTCTTTGCTCAAAAATTTAAAAAGATGCGTTTCTTAGCTCTAGTCATATTATTTATTCCATTCTTTTCATTTTCTCAATCGGCTGAAGTGACAATAATCGTATCAGATTTTGCAACTAAAACTTCTGTTCCTTTTGCCAAAGTGAAATTGTCAGATAAAATCAAAGGCACAACCAACGATCAAGGTATTTTGATTTTTAAGGATGTTCCTTATGGTGAATATACGATGTCGGTGATAATGGACGACACCTTGATCACAAAAATAAAAGTCAATGCACCGAAAGTTCGATTTCCAGTTTCCTTGGGTGAAACCTTAGAATTGGAAGAAGTCCAAGTAATCAGTGGCGCTGTGATTGGCAGGAGAACGCCCGTGCCAGTTACGAGAATTAGCCCAAAGAAAATTCAAGAAGAATTGGGTTCAAGAGACATTCCCATGTTGTTGAATGCAACTCCCGGAGTATACGCAACGCAGCAGGGCGGGGGAGATGGTGATGCTAGAATTACTGTGCGTGGTTTCGATCAAAGAAACGTGGGTGTAATGATTGATGGTGTGCCAGTAAACGACATGGAAAATGGAGCAGTTTATTGGTCAAACTGGTTTGGTTTAGATGCAATTACTTCCAATATTCAAGTGCAAAGAGGATTGGGAGCTACTAAATTGGCCATGCCTTCTATTGGAGGAACGATTAATATCATGACTTCTGGTGTTGGAAATAGAAAAGGAACAACCATCAAACAAGAATACGGTACTGGAAATTTGATGAGGTCTACGATTTCATACAATTCAGGAATGATGAAAAATGGATTTGGTGTAACGCTTTCTGGTTCATACAAGCAAGGGCAAGGATGGGTTGATGGTCTTTCAACACAAGGAGCATTTTTGTATGCCAAAGTTCAAAAGAAAGCGGGAAAACACCTAATCTCACTTAGTGCTTTTATGGCACCCCAAAGACATGGTCAACGATCATTCAACCAAAGAATTCAATATTGGGATACATTGGCTGCAAATGAAAATGGAGTGCCGGTAGATCAATCTCAAATTTACAACAGAGGAATTAGAGCGAATGAACATTGGGGTTATGTTACCGACGAAAGTACTCAAAACACTTTTAGAAGCGGTAACAAACGCATTCTAAACGAACGATTGAATTTCTACAATAAGCCACAAATTACTTTAAAAGATTTTTGGCAAGTCAATAAAAAATTGTCCCTTTCCAATTTAGCTTACGCTTCAATCGGAAGAGGCGGAGGAACAAGTCTTTCTGATTTTGGCGCAGCTGTAAGAACAGCAGATGGAACGATTGATTGGGATGCAATTATAAGAAATAATAAATCATTTACTGGTTTTGGTCAAACTATACCCAATATAGATCCCGTTTATTCTTTGACAGAATTGAAATCAAACCTGGTCTTGACGGCTTCAATCAACAACCATTTTTGGATTGGTTATTTGGGACAAGCAAACTATAAAATGTCCGAAGAATGGAGTTTTTCTGGTGGTTTAGATTATAGAAGTTATAAAGGAACACACTACAGGGAAATCAGAGATTTGTTGGGAGGTGATTATTTCATTAATCCTTCAAATCAAAATGCTTCCTCAGCTATGAAAAGAGTTGGTGATAGGATTGCAGATACAGACAAGCCATATCAAAATGATAGAGATGGATTCGTTCAGTGGGCAGGAGTTTTTGGTCAAGCGGAATACACAGGAACTCGTTGGACAGCTTTCATCAATCTTTCGGGGGTTTACAATGGTTATAAGGGTGCAGATTATTTTCAGAAAAAAGTATTGGAAGTAGGCGATACTACCTTGAGAATTGGAGCTAATGATGAAATCCAATATAACGGACAAACTTACAATGCTCAGAGTGAAGGTTTGAAAGATTTTACCACGCCTTGGAAGTGGATTCCGGGTGGAACATTTAAAGCTGGTGCAAGTTACATTTTAAATGAGGAATCTACGATATTTGTAAATGCAGGTTATTTATCGAGAACACCAATGTACCAAAATGTAGTAAACAGTAGAATCAATGATTTTTTTCCTGAAATCAAAAATGAAAATATCTTAGCATTTGAAGCAGGATATAGTTACACAAGCAAGTTTTTTGGTTTGAATCTGAATGGATATGCAACCAATTGGAAAAATAAGCCTGTTCCGAACGGTTATGCTGTGCCAGATCAATTAGATCCTACGCAAACAATTAGAATCAATGTAAATGGAATGGATGCAATTCATTACGGTGGGGAGATAGATTTAGCCTATAACATTTCTAAAAAGCTATCAGCTGAAGTAATGATTTCTATCGGTGATTGGACATGGAATTCTGCTCCAACAATTGATCTTCCATTTACTGGTGTAGATTCTACTCTCACTTTTGATGCAAAAGGGGTGCATGTTGGTGATGCTCCACAGTCAACTTACAGTGGTGCTTTGAGATATGAACCTTTCAAAAATTTCTATGTGAAAGCACAATACATGTATTTTAATAGATTTTATGCAGATTTTGATCCTTTTAAATTGACTGGTGAAAACGGAGGGCGCGAGTCATGGCAACTTCCTGGTTATGGAATGTTGAATTTATTCATGGGATACAAATATAAAATGAAGCATTCTGAATTACAATTCAATGCGATGCTTCAAAATGCCTTAAATAGTGAATTTATGACTGATGCAACATTGTCCAGCACTTTTGGTCCTGGTTTCGATGCTGCTTCTGCAGGTGTTATGTACGGTGGAGGATTTAGATATAATTTATCCATCGCGTTACAATTTTAAAAATAAGTAAACAAAAAACAATTATGAAAAAAATCATTTATTCAATGCTCCTTGCTGTTGCTTGTAACCTTTCAGGTTTTGCACAAGCAGTTTTACCAACCACTTGGAGTTTTACAACAACCGGTTTGCCTTTGGGTTGGACTGAATCAGAAAGTGTTTTTTACACTGCTTCTGGAAATACACCACCGGCTAAAAAATTCGATGGCACTGGTGATATGATGACCATATTTTTCGCAAGTAATCCTGGTGATTTAACTTATTATTTGGCAGGCAACAGTTTCAGCGGTGGAACATTTTTAGTGCAAGAATCAGCTGATGGTTCAACTTGGACTACATTAAGAGCACACACCGCTCCTCCAGCAGGAACTTACATGCTTTTTACAGACATACCAAATGCATTGTCTCGTTACATTCGTTTTAATTATACAAATAAAGTAACTGGCAATATTGGTTTAGATGATGTAAATATCGCCGTTGGTGCTGCAACTCCAGAGCAAGAAATAAATGTAAAACAAGGTGCAACAACGATTGTAAATGGTGGTACTTTTGTAACTGCATCGCCAGTTGCTTCGATGTCTCCAGTCAACTTAACGATTGAAAATTTGGGAACAACCAATACATTGAATATTTCTGGAGTAACAATCACAGGTCCTGATGCAGCAGATTTTGCTGTAGCAAATTCTCCTTCAGCTATCGCAGGTTTGACAAATGGAACCTTGACTATCAATTTCACACCTTCAGTTGCAGGAAACAGAAATGCGGTAATCAATATTGCGAGCAATGATGTTGACGAAAATCCTTACATTATAAACGTGTTAGGTATTGGCGGAAACTATGCAACTGAACCAACTGCACAACCAACTAATTTGACTTTTACAAATGTGAAAACTTACAGAGTTACTGGTTCTTTCACTGCGCCTGCATCAGTTCCAGATGGTTATTTAATTTTGCGTAAAAAAGGTTCTGCAATCACAGGGATTCCTGCTGATGGAGCTGTTTACAAAAGAGGTGATATGATTGGTGATGGGCAAGTTGTTTTCAGTGCAAATGCCAACACTTTTCGACCAAATAATATTGTAGCTTCTACGGATTATTATTTCGCTGTTTATGCATACAACGGTCCTGGAATTTATAGAAATTATTTGACTACAAATCCTTTGACAGGAAATGTTATGACTCCAGCTACAATGATGCCTGCTGGTTATTACAGTGGAATCAATACTACAAGTGCCACATTTGTTGCTGATTTACATAACTTAACTAATCCGCACACCGAGCAATTTTACAGTAATTATTCAACAAGATTGATTGCTTTGTTTGCTGCAAGAGATACATCAGATGATAGACGTGTGCTTACTTGTGTTTACAGTGGTGAAAATAAAGTTTATACAGAACCTTTTGATTTCACAGCACAAGGATTCAGCAGAGAACATACTTATTGCCACAATTGGATGCCAACAAATCCAGCAGATTTATTGCCAGAATACAATGATTATCAACATTTATTTCCAACAAATCAAAATTCCGCAAATGCTGTAAGAAGCAATTATCCTTTAGGAAAAGTGGTTACAGTTTCTTCTTCTTATTTGGGTGCAAAATTTGGTTTAAATGCAAACGGTCAGATGGTTTATGAGCCGCGAGATGAACACAAAGGTGATGCAGCAAGAGCGATGATGTACGAGGCTACTTGCTACACAACTGTTAGCGGAAACTCTTGGAAATTTCCAAATTATATCAGTGGAAGTATTCCTTATGGACAAGATCAATATGTTTTGAAACAATGGGCTTTGCAAGATTTGCCATCTAATTGGGAAATTTCTAGAAATGACTTTATTGATTCTTTACAAAGCAATAGAAATCCATTTGTCGATAATCCTGAATATGTTTGTTATGTGAATTTTTCAGACATGACTTATGAAACCAATGGTTGTTTAGCTTCTATCGAAGAGCAATTGTTGAGTGCATTCATCGTTTTTCCAAATCCAGCGAAAAAAGAATTGTTTTTACACGTTGATGCAACAACGATTTTGAGCTACGAAATTATCGACATGCAAGGAAGAGTTGTGAAATCAAATGCAGTTTCTAATCTTTCTGTTGTAAATATCAACACAGAATCGATGCGAGCAGGTTCTTACATCGTGAAAGTGAAAACACCTTACGGAGAAGCTCAAAAATCATTGATCATTGAATAATGAAATTTAAATTGTATATTTTCATCTTAGGAGCAGGTCTATCGGCCCGCTCTTTTGGTAAACAAACTTTTGTGAATGGGAAATCCATTCCTTTGTCTGCGGAGTATACCAATTCAAGAAGTGTTGATTCTATCGTTTCACCTTATAAAATTGAATCGATAAAATTGAATAAGTGTTAGGTGTAAAACTCATCAGTTAAGTAAAAAACGGTATCTATAAAAAACAAATCACCTGTTTTTGTCAAAACGTTTTCATCATGCAAATCTTCTAAAATAATACCAAGTTCAGGATTAAAATAATCATTATTTTTGGTATTGTTAAATCCGTTTTGAGTTAAAAATTCATTCACATTTTTTAGCTCGGTTTTTTCTGTTGCTTTCACATAAGTTTGTTCAACAACAGCATAAAGGATTTCGTCATTTAGATAAAACCCTTTCAAATTATAAGCAGTTGCAGGGAAAAAGTAATTATTGAGCAATAAATTATTAAAATAATCTATCCAAGAAAGGTAATAAATAGCATCGTTCAGCTTCAAGACTTTTTTGCCGTTTTTCAAATAAACTCTTTGCTCGGCTCCTTCGGAAACAAATTTTCTGAAATTAATGTTTGTAATCCACAGTTTATTTTCTTCTATAAAAACCTTTAAACTTTTACTTTCCGTACTTTTGATTTGCTTATCGTTTTCAACCAAAGCGCTTGTTCCTTTGCTTCTTTTAAGGTGACTGGCGGCTGCTTGGATAAGTTTTCCAAATTTAACTTTGCTCGTTCCTGAAATGATATTTTGTAATTCATACTTCATAAGACTATAATGCAAAAATAGCAATAAAAATTGAAACACATAACCCCTCAAAATTGAAAGGGTTTCTGAATCTTTTTGTCAAAATATATTTTCAACTATCTCTTAATCAGATTTTAAAACTTAAATTGATCAACCGCCCAAAACATTACAAAATGTTCTCTTTTGAAAATGTGAGGAATTAGCACTTGAATAGAAATGAAATCCTTATATTTGAATGTCTTCAAATTTATTTAATACACTTTTGAACAAAAATAATTGAATAATGAAATTTAAATTTTATATTTTCATCTTAGGAGCAGGTCTATCGGCCTGCTCTTTTTGTAAACAAACTTTTGTGAATGGGAAATCCATTCCTTTGTCTGCGGAGTATGCCAATTCAAGAAGTGTTGATTCTATCGTTTCACCTTATAAAATTGAATTGGACAAAGAAATGAATCAGGTCATTGCGCAAGCGGAAGTAGATTTTATCAACCAAAGACCCAATGGAAATTTAGGATTTTTAGTGGCTGATATTTTGTTGGAAAAAGGAAATGAAATACTTCCAAGTGAAAGCATGATTTGTATGATTAACACAGGCGGATTGCGTGCACCAATAAGCAAAGGAAATGTTTTGTTGGGCGATGTATTTAAATTGATGCCTTTTGATAATCAATTTATTTTAGTCAAAATGCCTGCCAATTCAATCATTGACATCAAAGAATATCTCAAAAAATCGGGTGGTGAACCAATCAGCGGATTTAAAATTTTGCAAGATTCTATTTTTAATGTACATAATGAAACATGGAAAATGAAAGATTTTTGGGTGGTAACATCAGATTATCTTTTTAATGGTGGCGATAATATGAATTTCTTTAAAGACAAATTAGAGGTAAAAAATCCAAATTTATTGCTCAGAAATGTCATTTTAGAAGGTTTGCAGAAGCGAAAATCTTTGGGCGAAATTTCAGAAATAAGAATTAAATTGTAAGTCATGGAAAGAAGAAAATTTATTCAAAGTTCAAGTTTGGCTTTTGGTGGATTGATGGTTTCTCCTCAATTATTGGCTGCTCCAGATTTAAGGAAAACCACAAAAATCACCATTTTACATACCAACGATACGCATTCAAACATCGATGCTTTTCCAGCGAATCATGCCAAATATGCGAATTTGGGTGGTGTTTCTAGGCGACATGAATTGATTCAAAAAATCAGATTTCAAGAAGAAAATGTTTTGCTCTTAGATGCCGGAGATATTTTTCAAGGAACGCCTTATTTCAATCGTTTTGGTGGCTTGTTGGAAATGAAATTGATGTCACATTTGGGCTATGATGCCGCTACAATGGGAAACCACGATTTTGACGGGGGATTGGATGGATTTTTGAAAGCCAAGGAATTTGCGAATTTTCCGTTTTTGTGCTCAAATTACGATTTCACCAATACTATCCTAGACGGACATACAAAATCACACCACATTTTTGAAAAAAGTGGTTTGAAAATTGGCGTCTTTGGACTCGGAATAGCATTAAATGGATTGGTTTCTGATCTGCAGTTTAAGGAAACTAAACATTTAGACCCGATTGAAATGGCGCAAGAATCAATCAAAAAGCTGAAGGAGGCAAAAGTTGATTTGATTATTTGCTTGTCACACTTGGGATATGAATATGCTTCGGAGAAGATTTCAGATCGAAAATTGGCGCAAAAAACAGATGGAATTGATTTGATAATCGGTGGACATACGCACACTTTTTTGGAAAAACCGACTGTGGAATACAATTTAGGCGGAAATATAACGTTGGTGAATCAAGTCGGTTGGGCTGGTGTGCAGCTTGGAAGAGTCGATTTTTATGTTGGTAACAATGTTAAATCAGAGTCAGGTTTAATTTTAATTGATTAATTTAACAATGAATTTTGTAAATTCTCGTTTAAACGTTTTTAATGTAATAGTTATGAAAAAACTCGTTTTAATTTATTTTTGCTGTTTAGGATTACAGCTGATTGCTCAAGAAGACAGACAAGTAATCATTGTTGACAGAAGTTCTGACAGAAGTCGTCCCAAAGAGAACAAAATGCCTAGACGCCTAGTGGAACACATGAATGTTTTCAAATTTGATCCAATTCGAATGGCTATTGGAGAGATTAATTTCGCTTATGAACGCGTATTGGATGATCCAATGAGTTTGGAAGTTGAATTAGGACCAACAGTTTCAAATTTGGGAAGAAATAGATTTTTTGTTGATCAATCTATGACCACTAAAAATTCATCGATGGGCGTTTTCACTTCTGTTGCGCTTAAATTTTATCCTTTAGACGGTCGACCTGCTTTGAATCAATTGTATATTTCACCAAAATTCAAATATAGAAGATACAACGAATTAATTGAGGGAAATTCAAGCAGTGTATTGCCAAGTATCAAAGGTTTTACCAACGAAGCAATTTTTACTTTCAACTTCGGATATCAGCAATGGCTTGCAAATAATTTCTCTTTCGATTATTATTTCGGTATCGGAATCGGAAGTTATGCTTCCACGACTTACCAAGCAAGTTCGGTATTTGTGAACAATGAATGGCAAGAAACCTGGTTGAGAGAGGACGACAAGTATTCACGCTTTGTTGCGACAATTGGGATGAAAGTTGGTATTGGAAAATAGGGAAAAAGACCCGCTTCGCTATTAGACATTAGACAAAAGACCCGTTGCTTCGCAACTATTAGATTAGATTTTTGTGGTTGCTACGCAACTTTTCGTAAAATTTTAATTCTAAAGAAAATTAGAGAGTCCTCGGTCTAATGTCTTCGGTCTAATGTCTAATATCTAATGTCTCCGGTCTAATGTCTAATGTCTTCGGTCTAATATCTAATGTCTCCGGTCTTCAGTCTAATATCTAATGTCTCAAAAAAATGCTCAATTCAAAAAAACAAATCATCTTCACCATTTTTGCTGGCGTTTTTATTACCAGCGCGATTGTGGCGGAGTTGATTTCTGCGAAGTCGGTGCCTACGCCTTTGTCGCCGATTATTGCGGGGATCATTCCTTGGCCGATCGTTTTTTTGTTGACCGATGTGATGAACGATTATTTCGGTAAAGAAACAGTGAAACGTTTGAGTTACATCACCGCTGGATTGATTGCCTTTTGTTTTTTGCTGGTCTACATCGCGGTGGAAATGCCGACGGATGCCAATTCTTATTTGAGCGACAGTGAATTTCGCAAGGCTTTTGGCGGAAGTTTGCCAATTATGATTGGCAGCATCACGGCGTTCTTGGTTTCGCAGTTGATAGATGTGCAACTTTTTGGTGTTTTCAACAAATTGACCAAGGGCCGCATGATTTGGTTGCGAAGTACCGGTTCGACCGTGATTTCTCAGTTGATTGATGGATTTATCGTGCTTTTTATCGGTTTTTGGTTGCCGGGCGTTTATTCGTTTCAAGAAATTCTCGTGTTTTGGATTTCCGGTTACAGCGTGAAATTAATTATCGCCGTTTTGCTGACACCTTTCGTGTATTTGATGCACGCTTTGGCGAAACGAATTTTGTAGACTTTTTTTCTTTTGGGCGCCTTTTCCGTCTTCGGCTGCAAGTCCTCGCGGTAAACACTGCTGTGGGCTTTCCACCTCCGCCGGGGCGTGGGGATTGATGTGAAAACTTGCGTTTATATTCTTATTTGGATGGCTTAACGCAACTTTTTTTGGTTTTTGTAATTTTTATTCTTAACTTAGATTATCTTTAAAAACTACCCATGTACATAAAAACTGAACCCTTTCCAGTTGAAAACAAATTGTTATTGTTTGTAAAACCAGAAGAAAATGTAGATCCAATTATTGAATTGATTGGTTCTGAAATTGAGCAAATTAATGCAAATTTCCTTGTGTTAAAAAATTCTTATAGTGTTTTGAATTCAATCAAAAAAATCAATGAATCACTTGATATTAGAGAATTATTTATTCCTAAAAGCGAATATCACAAAATAAGTATTGAAATTTTTGAAAGAAAAATAATCTTGAAAATTCCAAAATCACTTGAAGACATCCAGTTTTTGAGAACTTTTCAATTTATCAAATGGAATGCAAATTTGCTGCATTGGGAAATTCCAAATTATCCCGGAAACAAAGAGAAAATCACCAACTATTTTTTAGGAAGAATTGACTCTTTTATAGCGCATCAAACAGAAACTGTGTTTGCTTCCACAACTGGGAGCGGTATCGTGAAAAAAATAGATGAAGTACTCGTAATTCATACGAATAGCAATCGGTTGAGAGTCATTTTTGGTTTCAATAAAGAACTAATGCTCGAAATTAAAAAAATACCTTTTCATTCATGGGATAGTAAAAATAAATGGTGGTCGATTCCTTATTCTGAGCAAATTAAGGAAAGAATAATGCTTAAAATAAAGCAATTAAAGCTTACTTACTCAGAAATTATTGAAAAATCAGACACAAAGACTCTGAAGCGAAAAACACCTTTTGATGTAGCAAATTATAAATCATGCCCAGAAATTTTCTTGCTTAAAATAAAAGAATTGAGATACAGCGAAAGCACATTTAAAACGTACAAAAGCGCTTTTGAAGATTATCTAAATTTCCACTTCGCCAAGGATATAGATAAATTGGATGAAGCGGATATTCAATCTTTTTTGCGTCATTTGGTTATGGAAAGAAATGTTTCTTCATCCTATCAAAATCAAGCAATAAATGCCATTAAATTCTACTATGAGCGAGTTTTGAAAGGAGAAAGGAAAACTTATTTTATCGACAGACCTAAAAAGGAAAAAACGTTACCAGTTGTTTTAAGTGAAAACGAAATAATTTCGATCTTAAAAGTGTGTTCAAATTTGAAGCACAAAGCAATATTGATGGTAATATACTCAGCAGGCTTGCGGATTTCGGAGTGCATTAATTTAAAAATTTGCGATATAGATTCAAATCGAATGCAAATTAGGATAGAACAGTCGAAGGGTAAAAAAGACCGTTACACTTTATTAGCTAACAAAACTTTACAGCTTTTAAGAATTTATTTCAAGGAATATCAACCCAAAAAATATTTGTTTGAAGGTCAATTTTCAGAGCAATATTCAAGTCGTAGCATTCAGGCTTTTTTTCAAGAAATGATTAAAAAAGCGGGGATTACCAAAAAAGTAACTGTGCATACTTTGCGGCATTCTTTTGCCACCCACTTGCTAGAAAATGGCACTAATTTGCGTTATATCCAATCTTTATTGGGGCATGAAAGTTCAAAAACGACAGAAATTTACACCCACATTACCACCAAAGGCTTTGATCAATTAAAAAGTCCATTGGATAATTTGGAAATCTAAAATAAATGGTTAGCTTTGGTTGCCAATCGGTTGATATATGAACGAAAAGAAATATATGAAAAGTGAATTTATTCGGTTAAAAACGTTTTTGTTATTGATATTGAGCGATTTGAAACGAGCAGGTAAAGCGGAAATAGACGCATATGCGTGAAGCGAAACGTTA
>CAMDFX010000014.1 GCA_945897805.1 Chryseobacterium gleum | reverse complement strand
GATATTGAAGAAGATAGCCGTCCTAGTGATTGGACGGTTTTTGAAACGCACTAAAAAGTGTAAACGACTAAGATAGCGATAGCTCATCGACAGAAGTCACTTTTTAGAAGTTTTAAAAATGCTGTAGTTTACGGAAGCAAGTTCAATCACGGAGACTTGATTTTCTTTTGTTACTTTACTTTCATCAAGGAAAGAAAAGTAAAAATCTTGGATGAAAGACCATTTTGAGGTTTAACGTAAATTTATAGTCAGCACCTCAAAATACTTGTGGTGAGTTTACCGAAGTAAAATAACCACCGAAGGTAGCCACGAAGTGAATCCCCTTGATTTATCTGATGATTCTTCAAAATAACCCCAACTGCGGAGCAACCAAACTCGTCCAAATAGTGTTTGTATTGATAAGCAGTTTTCCTTCGTTTAACCATGCTTCTTCGTTGTCAAGAATCGCTACAAAACCGTCAGAAGTGACAGCCGTAAATGTGCTCATTGGTAAGCCTGTCAACGGATTCAAACAACTATTCCAAAGTCCTGCAAGGGAAAAAATGGGTTTGTTTGCAACTTTGATCAAGTTTTTCTCCCTAATTTTTCCTTTGTGTTCCCATTCATAAAGTCCAGTTACGGGAATGATACAGCGCTGTTCAAAATAATTTTTGAAGGAAGGCTTTTCATGAATGCTTTCTATTTTGGCATTGAGCGTGTTGTTCTGAATTTTTAAATCTTTGGCCCAATTTGGCAATAATCCCCAATTATACAACTGAATTTCAGTAGGCTTTTCACGCGTAATAATTGGACACAATGGATGCTCAAATCCGTTTACAAATTCATTGGTCGTAAATTTCGCTTCTTCAGGAAACTGCGCTTTGTATTGCTTTTTGAGTTCCTTCGCCGGCGCTTTATGTTCTGTATGGTAACACATTATTTCTTTTCTAATTTCGCTCTAATCTCACCAATTTCAGAACGTAAGGTAAGAAACATTTCCTGAATATTTTCTTGTTTTAACTCGTTGGGTTGGTATTCTACTGTTGTGAGCGAACATACAAATTCCCAAACTTCCAATATTTCTGCCGCCCTCAATTCAAATGGTTTGTAAAACTGATTGTCTGAATGAAGTAGGAAGGAAGTTGATTTCTTGTTTTTTCTGTAAACCCTTTTGTAAACAATTCCTTCCGAGATACTTAAAACAATATACGTTTTTCCATCTTTGATTAAATCCAAACTTTCAATGTATTTTCCTACCACAAATGAACCATTTTTGAGCGGCAACATGGAATCTCCTTCAATGGGAAAAGCCCGACATTTGCCTTTTGAAACGAACGGTAAAGTCATAGATTCTAAATTCTCAATAAATTCAGGATCTCCGTATCCTTGTAAGTAACCAGCTTTTGCTTTGAGCGGAATAATTTCAATGTTGTCATTTCCATTTTTATCAATCGTAATGGGCAACACAATTCGATTGTCGGCCAAGGTCAAAAGATTTTCATAATCAATTTTACGTACATCGGTACTGATCAATAAATCAATGCTGATGTGGTAATAACCTGAGATTTTTCTCAATAAATCCAAAGGCGGCTCCGATAATCCATCTTCATATTTGGAAAGTCTTGAACGGGTGATTTCAAGTTGATCCGCCAATTTTTGTTGCGACAATTGCTTTTGTGCTCTTAAATACCTGATGTTTTCTGAGAATATTGACATTGTTCCAATTTAGGACAACAAAAATAATAAAAATTGTCCCAAAATAGAATACTATTGTAGAAATATTTCAATTTAAAATTTCTTGCAATGAATAGAACAATTGTGCACATGGATTTGGATACTTTTTTTGTGAGTTGTGAGCGCTTAATCAATTCAGAATTAAATAATTTACCTTTGATTATTGGCGGAAGTTCTGATAGGGGAGTAGTCTCTTCCTGTTCCTATGAAGCGCGAAAATTTGGCGTTCGCTCTGCCATGCCGATGAAAATGGCGCTGAGACTTTGTCCGCAAGCAAAAGTGGTGAAGGGCGACATGGAATTGTATTCCAAACAATCAAAATTAGTGACCGAAATTATTCAAGAAGTTGCGCCTGTGATGGAAAAAGCGAGTGTGGATGAATTTTATTTAGATGTTTCAGGAATGGATAAATTTTTTGGCTGCTACAAATGGTCAAGCGAATTGATTCAAAAAATCCACAAAGAAACTGGATTGCCCATGAGTTTTGGTTTGTCAGTCAATAAAACAGTTTCTAAAATCGCCACTGGAGAAGGAAAACCTTTAGGTAGGATGGAAGTTAAAAACAACCATGTCAAACCTTTCTTAAATCCTTTGTCGATTAAAAAAATCCCGATGTTGGGCGATGTCACTTTTCAAATACTTTCCCGAATTGGTATTCGAAAAATTGAAACACTTTCAGAAATGCCGATTGATTTACTGCAAAAATTGCTAGGAAAAAATGGAAAAGAACTTTGGAAAAAAGCAAATGGAATTGATTTTACGCCTGTAGAACCTTATACGGAAAGAAAATCTTTGTCCACCGAACATACTTTTGCGCAAGACAGCATCGACTTAATCCGCATGAAAGGTGAATTGGTGAAAATGGTCGAAAAATTAGGTTTTCAATTGCGAAAAGAAAAGTGGTTGACTTCTGTGGTGATTGTAAAAATTCGTTACAGTAATTTCGATACAGAGACAAAACAATGTAAAATTCCATACACATCTTGCGATCATGTAATTATAAATAAGGTGCTTACATTGTTCGATTCGGTTTATACCAGAAGAATGAGATTGAGATTAATCGGTGTTCGTTTGAGTAGTTTGGTCCACGGAACGCATCAAATTGATTTGTTTGAAGATACAAGTGAATTGATTTCCTTGTATGATGCGATTGATAAAATCAAAAATCGATTTGGAGAAAGTGCGATTCAAAGAAGTGTAGGTGTTTTTAATAAAAATCAATCGGTTTAAGATGTATCTAAATTGTCATTCATTTCACAGTTTGCGTTATGGCACAATTCCCGTGGAGGAACTTGTAATTATGGCAAAAGAAAAAGGCGCAAAAGTCTTGGGATTGACTGATATCAATGCCAGTGCGGGCGTTTTTGATTTCGTGAAAGCTTGCTTGAAAAATGATATAAAGCCAATTGTGGGGATTGAATTTCGATTGAATAATAAATTACTTTATGTCGGTTTGGCGAGAACATTTAATGGATTTTCAGAAATGTGCCGGTTTCTTTCTGAACACAATATTGCCAAAACAGCGATTCCAACATGTAGTCCCGATTTTAAAGAAGTGATGGTCATTTATCCTTTTGAAAACTCTCCAAAAAGTTTGAAAAAGCATGAATTTATCGGTGTTAAACACCAGGATTTAAACCAGTTGATTAAAAAGGAAAACAAAGTGAATATAGACAAAATGTTGCTTTGGCATCCTGTGACTTTTCGTACTAAAAAAGAATTCAAATTGCATCAAATTATGCGGGCGGTTGAATTAAATACGATTCTGACAAAACTTGAAAAACAAGATTGTTGCGGACAAGAGGAATTCATGCTTCCTTTGAACGAATTGACTGATTTATACAAGGATTATCCTCAATTGATTAAGAATTGTAAAAGGATGATTGCCAGTTGTAATTTTGAATTTGATTTCACAACCAATAAAAATAAATTTTACTATACTAGAAATAAAAAACAAGACAAAGCTTTGCTCAATAAATTGGCGTTGGAAGGTATGAATAGGAGGTATGGCGATCAAAATTTAGAAGCCAAAAAACGGGTAGAAAAAGAAATAAAAGTGATTGATGATTTAGGATTTTCCGCCTATTTTTTAATCACTTGGGATATCATTCAATACAGCAACAGCAAAGGATTTATGCACATTGGAAGGGGGAGTGGCGCCAACAGTATTGTGAGTTATTGCTTGGGAATTACCAATATTTGTCCCATCGAATTAGACTTGTATTTTGAACGTTTTTTGAATCCAAGTCGCTCTAGTCCGCCAGATTTTGACATCGATTGGTCTTGGACAGACAGAGATACCATTTTAGCCTATATTTTTGAGCGATTTGGCTATGAACATGTCGCTTTTTGTGGCACAACAGTAGAATTTAAATACCGTTCAATTATCAGAGAATTAGGGAAAGTTTTTGGACTACCTAAAGATGAATTGGATTATTTATCTAAAAACAAAAAGTCAAATCCTGAATTGAATTCAATTTCCATTCAAGTGCATGAATACGGAAAAATGCTGGAGAAATTTCCAAACGCACGCAGCATGCATTCTTGTGGGATTTTGATTTCGGAAGAACCAATCAGCAATTATACCGTGCTGGAAATGTTGCCCAAAGGATTTCCAACGGCCCAATTCAATATGCATGTAGCAGAAGATATTGGCTTCGAAAAATTTGATATTTTGAGCCAAAGAGGAATTGGTCACATCAACGACAGTGTAAGATTAATTGAACAAAATCAAGGACTAAAAGTGGATATTCGCAATATTGCGATGAGTAAAAACGAAGTCAAATGCAACGAAATGCTGCGCCAAGGCAAAACGATCGGCTGTTTTTACATCGAAAGTCCCGCCATGAGAGGATTGTTGAGGCGATTGAATTGTGAAAATTACCAAACATTGGTTGCTGCATCATCCGTTATTCGTCCAGGTGTTGCACAAAGTGGCATGTTGCGCGAATACATTTTCAGGCACAATAATCCTGATAAATTCGAATATTTTCACCCAGTTTTTGAAGAACATCTGGGCGATACGTATGGCGTGATGGTGTATCAAGAAGATGTAATTAAAATTGTGCATCATTTTGCAGGCATCGATTTGGCACAAGCTGATATTCTCCGAAGGGCGATGAGTGGAAAAACCAGATCAATCAAAGAATTGGACGGCGTGAAGCACATTTATTTCGAAAATTGCCGAAAAATGGGCTATTCAGACCAACTGGCGCAAGAAGTTTACCGACAAATTGAATCTTTTGCGGGCTATTCATTTTGCAAGGCGCATTCAGCTTCTTACGCAGTAGAAAGTTACCAAAGTTTGTATCTAAAAACCTATTTTCCAATTGAATTCATGGTTGCTGTCATCATCAATGAAGGCGGATTTTATCGGACAGAAGTTTACATGCACGAAGCAAAAATGGCAGGTGCAATCATTTCTTGTCCATGTGTCAACAACAGTGAATATTTCACGACAGTAAAAGGAAAAGAAGTTTTTTTAGGTTTTCGAAATTTGCAGAATTTAGAAGAAAAAATCGGCAAACAAATCGCCAAAGAAAGAGCGCAAAATGGAAATTACCGCAGTTTAGAAGATTTCATCAATAGAATTTCCATTGGGATTGAAAACCTGCAAATTCTGATTTTTATTGGCGCATTTCGATTTACTGGATTAACTAAAAATGAATTAATTCTCACTGCCAGAATGATTTTGGTAAACTTCAAATCAGAAAATAGAGATTTATTGCTGATTCAAGAACCGATTGTGGAATATGAATTGCCAACGTTAGAGCGCTCGCCTTATGAAGATGCTTTTGATGAAATTGAATTGCTAGGTTTCACTGTTTCTTTTTCTCCGTTTGATTTACTGGAAACAAAATTCAGAGGCATGCATTTAACCAACGACTTCTTGAAATTTGAAAATCAATTCATCAAATTAGTTGGCTATTTAATTAGTATCAAACACGTTCCTATCAAAAGTGGATTGATGCATTTTGGAACTTGGATTGATGCCAGCGGCGCGTATTTTGACACCACACATTGGCCAGATTCATTGGCGAATTTCCCATTTCAAGGCGGTGGTTGCTATTTATTATTAGGAAAAGTCGATGTCGATTTTGGATTTCCTTCTTTGGTGATACAAAAAATGGCCAAATTGCCTTTTGTTCCCGATCCACGCTATGCTGACAACAAAGACATGGCGAATAAAATTCAAAAAGAATGGAAAACCGACGTCAGCTCCACACACAGAGCACCTTATCCCGTGGACAAAGAAATTGGTTTGCCTAGGAATAAAATGAGGGTTTAGAATTGGCTTCCTTGATAAAAATCACTAGTTAGAATCACTATTGTCTGATAAAAATCTTATAATAACAATAAATCAAATTGTTTAAGATGATTTAAATTCGGCGACGCTTCAATTAATAGTTTTAGCAAATGGCCTTGGAAGAAAGGTTTTTAAAGGTGCACTGAAAATATAGACTTTTGGAGGAAGCTAAGTAGCGCTAGCGGATTAGATCACCGACAAAATCAGATTTTCAGAAGCTTTTAAAATAAAGCGCATATGACATGAATTTGATTTCGTGCAACAATTTGCGCTTTAACTTGATGACTCAGCCTTGATTTTTGGGTTCGTTTTGATCAAGCAAAAGGAACAAAATATTTTTTTAGCACGCTTATTGATAAAATGTGAAAAAAAATAAAATTATGCGCTGTTTTTTACTTTTTATATTGATTCCTTTCTTTGGCTTAAATCAGAAAATAAAATCTGACAGTACCTTTGAATTTAAGTATTTCAAAAACGGGAAAATTTCCACCAAACGATTAGTAAACAATGATAAGATTCATTTTGGCTATTTTAAAGCCTACAAAATCGATGGTACAGAAATTTACACCACCTACACAAGAAATGTTGGAGGTCACGCATCGGTACAAGTAGAATATTATCCAGGTGGAGCTATTAGAAAAGCGCACGCCACTGACCAACCTGATGGCGGAATTCAACATGGTGATGTAACTCATTATTTCGACGAACAAGGAACGGTTACCAGCGTAATCGATTTAAGTGATGATGGACACGGAAGAACAGTCACAATCCCAACATTTAGGCAAGATCAACCTTACATTGCACCCAAAAAAGAAGAAAAACCTAAAGTAGCTGAATGCGCCATTATTTATGTTTCAGAAATTTATGTTGTTAATCTTACGCGCAAATCGCAAACCGTCATTTCAAAGAAAACACCAACAAATGGAATTGATTTTGTTTCAAAACAAACCATCAATCCGGGCGACACACTAAAATTTGGAAATTATGTTGAAGCACAAATGTTTACACCTGCATCAACAGTTTACAGTGCTGAAGTTGAATCCAAAAAGAAAAGTAAATCAAATTCAATTCATTTAGTTTGGGACATTTTTGTGCAAGCAGCACCTGAAAAAAGACAATATTATTTGTTGCTGATTGATAAGAAAGTGAAGTAGTTTATGAGACGAATTTCCATCTTGAATAGGGGAGACTTCTATAGACTAAAATACAAACACTTACAAAGCAATTCTTTTATTGAAGATTATACCAGAGCATTACACGGAATGTTCTAAACTCGATTGAAAAGAAAAAGAGTTTTAGTAATAAATAATAGATGTTTGAAGATTAAAAAACTTGATAACAAAACCATTAAAGTTGTTTTCATTACAAAATATCGGAGTAAGCATACATTGGGATGAATTATAACTATATTTGTAACTGTTTTTTTAGGAGATGATAAAATATCTTTATTTTACTTCTATTGCTAAAAAAAATGAGCAATTATTAATGAACAATTTTTTAATGAACAATTTTATGAAAAAAACACTACTTTCTTTAGCATTGATGAACTTTACGTTCACAATGTTTGCACAAATTCAAAATGGTAATTTAGATTCTTGGGATGCTAGTACTTCCGATCCCACAAATTGGATGTTCAATTACGGTCAAGGAAGCGAACCTGGCACAAATAATTACTTATTTGGATTTTATGGAGAGGCATATACTACCACAGCAATTGCTGGAGTATCTGGAGGTTCAGCTGCTTTGCTAGAGTCGAAAAATGCCACTGACCCAGCTGTTATAAATTTTGGATTATCAGTAATTCCTGGGAAATTAATGGGTGAATGGAATTATTCAGGTCCAGATTTGTCTTCAGTTTCATATTCTTATGATGCAAGACCATTAGCAGGTGATACTGCAATAATTCAAGTAGTTCTATACAATTTTGGAGGGCAAACTATAGCATTTGCAAATGATATAATAACTCCTGCAGAAGCAACAACTGGATGGACGTCAAAAACTTTACAATTTGTTTCTCAAAACCCAGGGTCAATTGTTAAAGTCGAAATTTGGTGCCAATCTTCATTCAGGCAAACAGCAACTGGCACTTACACTGCTGGCTCAACTTTGAAAGTTGATAATTTTGTGCTCAATGTTAATAATGTTTCTCTTGAAGAAGAAGTAGCTTTGAATTTTAATGTTTTTCCAAATCCAACAAATGAAACATTGACTGTTAATTCTAACTTGGAGATTGAAAATATTGCTATTATTTCTTTGGATGGAAAAGTAGTTAAAACTCAAGTAATCAATGGTACATCACAAGAAATTAATGTTTCTGATTTGAATAGTGGTACTTACATTTATGAGGTTAAAACTGTAAATGGTTTTGTTTCAAGAAAAACGTTTGTGAAAAACTAAAATTCTTTAATCCAAATAAATTACTACAAAATGAAGCAATTAATAGTATTTACAAGTGTTTTGCTAATCAGCATCAAAGCAAGTGCTCAATTCCCGACTACGGCGCAAAACTGGACAATTCCAGCAATGGAAAGTTCAGCGTCAAATTTAGACCAGGTGAGTGGTGCTAATTACAGTTTGGTAGACATCAATGGTGATGGTTTTCCTGATTTGGTAGATGCACAAGATCAAAACTCAGGTTCAGTTTGGGTAAGTGGCAATCCATACTGGAAAGTATATCTAAATAGTGGAACAGCCTTTAGTACATCAGCGCAAAACTGGACAATTCCAGCAATGGAAAATTCAGGTTCAAATTTAGACCAGGTGAGTGGTGCCAATTATAGTTTGGTGGACATCAATGGTGATGGAAAACCTGATTTGGTAGATGCACAAGATCAAAACTCTGGTTCTGTTTGGGTGAGTGGTAATCCATATTGGAAAGTATATCTGAACAATGGTTCATCATTCAGTACAACAGCACAAAACTGGACAATTCCTGCAATGGAAAGTTCAGCGTCAAATTTAGACCAGGTGAGTGGTGCTAATTACAGTTTGGTGGACATCAATGGCGACGGCATTCCTGATTTAGTAGATGCACAAGACCAAAACTCAGGATCAGTGTGGGTGAGTGGTAATCCATATTGGAAAGTATATCTAAATAGTGGTACAGCCTTCAGCACATCAGCGCAAAACTGGACAATTCCTATAATGGAAAGCTCAGGGTCAAATTTAGACCAGGTGAGTGGTGCAAACTACAGTTTGGTGGATATCGATGGTGACGGAAAACCAGATTTGGTAGACGCGCAAGATCAAAACTCTGGCTCTGTTTGGGTGAGTGGAAATCCATATTGGAAAGTATATCTAAATAGTGGTGCAGCCTTCAGCACATCAGCGCAAAACTGGACAATTCCTATAATGGAAAGCTCAGGGTCAAATTTAGACCAGGTGAGTGGTGCCAATTATAGTTTGGTGGACATCAATGGTGATGGAAAACCTGATTTGGTAGACGCGCAAGATCAAAACTCTGGTTCTGTATGGGTAAGTGGTAATCCGTATTGGAAAGTATACTTAAACGGCGGTTCATCCTTTAACACAACTGCACAAAACTGGACAATTCCTATAATGGAAAGTTCAGGGTCAAATTTAGACCAAGTGAGTGGTGCCAATTACAGTTTGGTTGACATTAACGGCGATGGAAATCCTGATTTAGTAGATGCACAAGATCAAAACTCTGGTTCTGTCTGGGTGAGTGGCAATCCATATTGGAAGGTATACACAAGTACTGCAGACATTCAAGAAGTTATTTTCGAGTCTAATTTATTAAAGATATATCCAAACCCAACTAATGGTCAACTTAGCGTTGATTTAGACGGTTCTTTTGGTGAATTCGATTTAAAAGTGATAAATAATTTAGGACTTGTTGTTTTTGAAACGAAAGGCTCTAATGCATCTCACATTAATATTAACATTGAAAATTTTGAATCAGGTTTGTATTTTGTTACTCTTGTTAATGAAAACAAAACGTATTCTTCAAAGTTGATTAAAAAATAACTAATGACATGTGAATGAGTTTGTATTAACTCATTCACATTCATTTTTTTTTGGAACTATAAAACAATCATATATTGTTTTGGTTAACTTATCTAAACAAACAGAACCCAAGGATTAACACTTATGTTTTAGTCATTTTGTCAACTGAATCTTATTATTTCAAAACCTCTAATTACTTACTGAGCATTATAATTGGTTTTCTTTTGCCTTTGAAGTTCTATTTTAAGATAACAACAATGCATTAGCAGTTGATTCTTTTTAAGATAACTTTCTGTCTTATAATTAATATTATGTTAAATAGGATTAAAGAGCAAAAAGAAAGGAATCCGAAGACTCCTTTCTACAACTATCTATCTTATTCTATTCTTTCTTCTTCTTAGACTTCGCTCCTTTTTCAATTGCAGTTTTCAATTCTGTTGCAGCATCCTCATAATCCAAAGAAATTGTATCTCCTTCTTGTAAATTAGCTTTGATGATTTCTTCAGCCAACGGATCCTCAATGTATTTTTGAATTGCACGTTTCAATGGTCTAGCACCAAATTTTTCATCATAACCTTTGTCCACGATGAAATCTTTCGCTTTATCAGTTAATTTAATTTGATAACCTAAATCATTAATTCTTTGGAATAACTTATTCAATTCTAAATCAATAATCAAATGAATACTTGCTCTGTCTAAAGATTTAAACATAATCATATCATCCATACGATTCAAAAATTCTGGTGCAAATGCTTTACGTAATGCATTTTGAATCAATACTTTGCTGTTTTCATCTTTTTGCTCAGATTGAGATTTTGTCCCAAATCCAACTCCAGTGCCAAAATCAGCTAATTGACGTGCACCAATATTAGATGTCATAATCAAAATAGTGTTTTTGAAATCTACCTTACGCCCCAATCCGTCAGTCAGTTGACCGTCATCTAGTACTTGAAGTAAAAGATTAAATACATCTGGATGCGCTTTCTCAATTTCGTCTAACAGAATGATTGAATATGGTTTTCTTCTCACTTTTTCAGTCAATTGTCCACCTTCTTCATAACCAACGTATCCTGGAGGTGCTCCAACCAATCTTGAAATGGAAAATTTCTCCATGTATTCTGACATGTCGATTCTTATTAACGAATCTTCTGTATCGAATAAATATTTAGCTAAAACTTTCGCTAATTGTGTTTTACCAACTCCTGTTGGCCCTAGAAAGAAAAATGAACCGATTGGTTTATTCGGGTCTTTCAATCCAGCGCGATTTCTTTGAATTGCTTTCACAACTTTATCAACTGCTTCTTCTTGACCGATTACTTTTCCTTTGAGCTCCTCGCCCATTAAAACCAATTTTCCACTTTCTTTTTGTGCGATTCTAGTTACTGGAATGCCACACATCATGGAAACAACTTCAGCTACATCATCTTCAGAAACCACCACTCGATGCGCCTTGCTCTCATCTTCCCATTTCTTTTTCTCCAATTCCAATTGTTCTTGCAATTTGCGCTCATCGTCGCGCAATCTTGCAGCCTCTTCGTATTGTTGAGATTTGATGACTTCCGTTTTCTTCTCTTTCAATGCTTCCAGTTCAGCTTCCAATGAAACTATTTCTTTAGGTACGTTGATATTTGTAATATGAACGCGAGATCCAACTTCATCCAAAGCATCAATCGCTTTATCTGGTAAATGTCTGTCGCTGATGTATCTATCAGTCAACTTCACACAAGCGTCAATTGCTTCTTGCGTGTACGTAACCATGTGATGCTCTTCGTATTTTTCCTTGATATTGTTCAGGATTTGCACAGTTTCATCAACTGTTGTTGGTTCTATCAGCACCTTTTGAAAACGTCTTTCTAAAGCGCCATCTTTCTCAATGTATTGTCTGTATTCATCCAATGTTGTTGCACCAATTGCTTGCATTTCTCCCCTGGCCAAAGCAGGCTTAAACATGTTAGAGGCATCTAATGAACCACTTGCGCCACCAGCACCAATGATTGTATGAATTTCATCAATAAACAAAATAATGTCTGGATTTTTTTCAATCTCAGCCATCACTGCTTTCATTCTTTCTTCAAATTGTCCGCGGTATTTTGTGCCAGCAACCAAGGAAGCTAAATCAAGCGAAATAATGCGTTTGTCGAATAAAATTCTGGAAACTTTGCGTTGCACAATCCTCAAGGCCAAACCTTCAGCCACTGCGCTCTTGCCCACTCCTGGTTCGCCGATTAAGATTGGATTATTTTTTTTACGGCGTGATAAAATCTGGCTTACGCGTTCAATTTCTTTTTCACGACCTACGATTGGATCTAGTTTGCCAGATTCAGCCATTTTAGTCAAATCACGGCCAAAATTATCTAAAACTGGTGTTTTGGATTTAGGATCTGCAGATTTTCTTTGAGCCGCACCAAAGTTTTCCCCTTCATCATCAGATGAGCCCGGAAACTCAGCTCTCGGTGTTTTGTTTTCTTCTTCTTCTAGCATGTTTTCTAATTCATCTTTTGCGTTATCGTAAATTACCCCATATTTGTTTAATGTACTGCATGCAACATTGTTTTCATCTCTTAAAATAGACAAAAGTAGATGTTGCGTTCCAATCGTAGAACTTTTCAGATTTCTAGCTTCGAGGTACATAAATTTCAATACCTTTTCAGTTTGTTTAACCAACGGAATATTGGCTACTGGCTGAGAAAAGGATTTAACAGATTTAGTAAGACCGGACTCAAGCTCTAGCCTAATACTTTTTAAATCTAGATTGAATTCTTTCAATATTTGAATGGCTTTTCCTTCACCTTCCCTAATTAACCCAAGTAAAAGGTGCTCAACCCCAATGAAATCATTTCCCAGACGCAAAGCCTCTTCCTTGCTGAAAGTGATTACATCTTTGACTCTTGGTGAAAATTTTGATTCCATTTATTACCTTATTAAGTGACTAAATAAACACTTTTAAATGAATAACAAATATAAACTGTATAAATTGTTGAAAACTCAAATAAAAAGCCAATTTTCCACACGTTTTTGTTTATAAACAAGAATGTATTATTGAACTTTCTTGAACTTCTCATAAAACATGGAAATACTTCCCTCTTGTGCACAAAATACATGCAAATAAATTCAAATGACATTTTGTCTAAAGCTTGGCGAAATATGTTTGAAATCTTGAATTCGTAAGTCGGTTGTATTTTTTAACGCTGTGACATTTTTTTATTCTGCCCTTTATAACTTTGGTTAATTTTAAAAAATCTTAACGCTCATCAAATAAAAACGTGATAATAAAGTGTTTTTATAAGGACAACGTCATGCAGAATAACGTAGCAAAAAGTTGTCACTGCTCTATTATCCAATCAATTTTAATATTTATCTAAAAACGCAAAATGTTTAGTTCAAGAATTCAATTGTTAATAACTCTACCAAAAGAGCGATTTTCCACAGATTTTTGTTTATAAAATCAAGATTTTGCTTGTTGTGGCAAGGCTTTAATTAACTAATTTCGGTGCTTGTTTTAACGCACAATTAATGTGCATAAATAATATGTGACAACATGGCAGATGGAGAAAAGATAATACGAATTAACATTGAAGATGAAATGAAATCTGCGTACATCGATTATTCGATGTCCGTTATTGTTTCAAGAGCACTTCCTGATGTGCGTGACGGCTTTAAACCTGTTCACAGACGTGTATTATATGGTATGCAAGATTTAGGGGTTTATTCAAATAGACCGCATAAAAAGTCAGCGAGAATCGTTGGTGAAGTAATGGGTAAATATCACCCACATGGTGACTCTTCTGTCTATGATACAATGGTCAGAATGGCACAACATTGGTCTTTGCGGTACCCTTTAGTTGATGGTCAAGGAAACTTCGGTTCTGTAGATGGAGATAGTCCTGCGGCAATGCGTTATACGGAAGCACGTTTGCGCAAAATTGCCGAAGAAATGTTGGATGACTTGGAGAAAGATACAGTTGATTTTAAGCCAAATTTTGACGACAGTTTACAGGAGCCAACGGTGATGCCAACAAAAATCCCTAACCTTTTAATCAATGGTGCTTCTGGGATAGCTGTAGGTATGGCTACAAATATGGCACCTCACAATTTGTCTGAAGTTATTGATGGATGTATTGCATTTGTGAATAACAAAGACATTGAAGCTGAAGAATTATTGCAATATGTCAAAGCACCAGATTTTCCCACAGGTGGAATTATTTACGGATACGAGGGTGTTCGTGATGCTTTGTTGACCGGGCGAGGAAGAATTGTGATGCGCGCTAAAACTGAGATTGAAGAATCTAATGGTCGTGAGCAAATTATCGTCACTGAAATTCCATATCAAATCAATAAATCAGAGTTAATCAAAAAAACTGCTGATTTAGTAAATGACAAAAAAATCGAAGGAATTTCTGATATTAGAGATGAGTCTGATAGAAACGGAATGCGCATCGTTTATGAATTAAAACGCGATGCAATTTCAAATGTTGTCTTAAATAAATTGTTTAAGTTTACATCTCTACAGACTTCATTTTCAGTAAATAATATTGCATTAGTTGATGGAAGACCTGAAATGTTGACTTTGCGTGACATGATCATGCACTTCATCAATTTCCGTCATGAAGTAATTATCCGCAGAACTAAATTTGATTTAAGAAAAGCGGAAGAAAGAGCACACATCCTAGAAGGTTTGATTATTGCATCTGACAATATTGATGAAGTAATTAAAATCATTCGTGCATCTAAAAGTCCAGAAGAAGCGCGTGACAATTTGATTGCTCGTTTTGCTTTGAGTGACATTCAATCTCGCGCGATAGTTGAAATGCGTTTGAGACAATTAACTGGACTTGAACAAGATAAATTAAGAGCGGAATACGCTGATTTAATGGCTTTAATTGCTGATTTGAAAGATATTTTGGCAAATGAAGACAGAAGAATGCAAATCATTAAAGATGAATTGCAATACGTGAAAGACAAATATGGTGATGCGCGTCGATCAACAATCGAATATTCTGCTAGCGAAATGCGCATGGAAGATTTGATTCCTGATGAAGAAGTAATTATTACCATTTCTCACGCTGGTTATATTAAACGCACAAGTCTAACTGAATATAAAGTTCAAAATCGTGGTGGAATGGGCTCAAAAGGTTCCACTACCCGTGACAAAGATTTCTTGGAGCATTTATTTGATGCGACAAATCATAATTATCTATTAATATTTACTGAAAAAGGTAGGTGTTTCTGGATGCGAGTATATGAAATTCCTGAAGGAAATAAATTATCCAAAGGACGAGCAATTCAAAATCTTTTGAATATTGAACAAGACGATAAAGTGAAAGCTTACGTGAAAGTACAAGATTTGACAGACAAAGAATACGTTCAAAACAATTTCATCATCATGTGTACCAAAGAAGGAATCATTAAGAAAACTTCATTGGAAGCATATTCTCGTCCAAGAATCAATGGAATCAACGCGATTACAATTCGTGATAACGATGAACTATTGGAAGCTAAGTTGACTGACGGAACGAATGAAATCGTAATGGCTACTAAATCTGGTAGAGCAATTCGATTCAATGAAGAAAAAGTTCGTCCGATGGGAAGAAATGCTTCAGGTGTGCGCGGTGTGAACATGACTATCGAAGGCGATGAAGTAGTTGGAATGGTTTGTGTAATCGACAAAGCAACTGAAACTGTTTTAGTTGTTTCTGAAAAAGGTTATGGAAAACGTTCATTCTTGAATGATCCTGAAGATGGCGAACCAGTTTACAGAGTTACAAACAGAGGTGGAAAAGGTGTGAAAACTTTGAATATCACTGAAAAAACTGGTCCTTTATTGGCGATTAAGAGCGTGAACGATGAAGATGATTTGATGATTATCACCAAAGCAGGAATCACGATTCGTATGCACATGGATGTTATTCGTGTGATGGGAAGAGCAGCTCAAGGCGTTCGATTGATTAACTTAAAAGGTGCAGCGGCTATTGCTGCAGTTGCAAGAGTTCCAAGAACTGAAGATGAAGAAGAAATCGAAGATCTTGAAGGATTAGAGTTAATTGATGGAAATCCAGAACTTTCAGAAGATGATGCAACAGAAGATTCTGAAACTGGCACGGATATTGAAAACAGCGATGTGGAATAATTGCTTTTTAAGCATCTTATTAAAAATAAACTTAGAACGATGAAAAATAAACTATTCAAAATTTCATTTTTTGCAGGAAGTATTTTATTGACATTCAATTCATTTTCCCAAAAAATGAATGAAACTTCTGCTGCATTAGAATACAACAAGTGTGCTGACATTTGGGCTAGAATGATGATGACAGGTGAAAACAACTTGGAAGGCGGTAAAAAAGCACTGTTAAAAGCCAAAGAATACATTGATCTAGCTGCTGTTCATCCTGAAACAATTGAAAGTCCCAAAACGCTTTTTTACAAAGGCGAAATTTATACTGGACTTTTGTTGGTGAGTGCCGATGATAGTTCTTATATGAAAGAAAACGGTGAAGCTCTTCTAAATCAAGGAATCGAAAGTTATAAAAAAGCTTTTCCTAGCAAGAAATACAAAGAAGAAGTTTTGTCTTCAATAAACATGAAGAAAGGCCTTTTTTCACTGGGTTGTGATCAACTATATAAAGCTGGTAAATTCAAAGAAGCTGGAGAAGTATACGACTTGCAAGTGAGACTTTCAGATGTAGTGGGCGAAATCGATTCATCGTCTATTTTTAACGCTGGTTTATGTGCTGAAAAAACAGGAGATTACGCAACTGCTGCAGCACGATATAAAAAATCAGCGGAAATTCAATACAAAGCTCCATCAATTTATGCGGTGGCAGGAAATGCTTTAAGAAAAGATGGCAAAAAAGCAGAATCAAGAGAAATTTTGATGGTTGGTCGTTCTAAATATCCAAACGATAAAGATATTTTGCTTGAATTAGTTAATTCTGACATCGAAGCGGGCGATAATGCGGCTGCTGAAAAAAGCTTGGCAGATGCCATTGCTGCAGATCCAAACAACAAACAACTGTATTTAACCATCGGAACAATTTACATCGAATTGAAACAAGATGAAAAAGCTGAAGTAGCTTTAAACAAAGCGATTGAAATTGATCCAAATTACACGGACGCGCAATATCAATTAGGCGCTTTGCTTTCAGGCAGTGCGATTAGCATGAAACAAGAAGCAAGTCAATTAAAACAAGGTGATCCGAATTATGAAAAAATGTTGGCGAAAGCAGACGAATTATACAAAAAAGCGGTTGTTCCGTTGGAAGCATACATTGCTAAAAATCCAAATGACAAGCAAGTTTTGATTATTTTGGCTCAAATTTATAGAAGTTTGAAGAATCCAGAAAAATCTGCTGAGTATAAAAAACGTGCGGATCAATTGTAGAATTTAACACATTATTAAAACGTCCATTCTTTTGAGATTGGACGTTTTTTTTTACTTTTTTTTATGCAAACAATTGAAGAAATTCTTTTAGACTTCAAATCACAGCGCAATTATAAATATTCAGCCAATTTAATTGCTCAAAATAAATCATTTATTGAAGATTTGTTGCGCTATTGTTTGACTTTAAAATACCCCTACCCTCAATATAGTTCTTGGCTACTATCTCATGTTGCAGAAAATCACTTAGAATTAGTTTTACAATATCATTTTGAAATAATTGATACTTTTTTGGCCTGTCAAGAACCTTCTGCGCAAAGGAATTTATGCAATGTTTTAACCAAACTTCCAAAAATTGATTACCGTGAGGGTGAATTATTAGATATTTATTTTTCATTTTTGTCCAATTCCGAAACAAAAGTCGCTTTGAAAGTTTATTCAATGTATCAAATTGTGCCATTTTTAAAAAAATATTCAGAATTGAAAACTGAGTTTAAAAGCACAATCGAAGCGGGAATGCAAAAAGAAACACCAGCATTTTCCTCTGCCGGAAAGAAAGTTTTAAAACAAATTCAAAATATTTAAATGGTTTAAGTTTATTTAAGTGAAATCTAATTACCTTTCAAAAATCAATTTACTTATCATTCATTTAAAAGTTATGTTCAGAAAATTAAGACTGCTTATTATAATACTATTTATGCCACTTTTTGGTTTTCAAAACCTACTAGGAAACATTTCACCAATCACTAATATTAATTACTCCTTTGAAAATATATTTTTTTGTAGAGATATTTATATTCCAAGTAGCAAAGGAGCAGTAACAGATTTTGAGCAAATTTTTACTGCCAAAGAAATAAAAAGAATTACAAATAGAATTCGAGCAATTAAAAATTCAACAGGAAATGAAATTGCGGTTGTTTCACTAGATTCCACTCATTGTAATGTTGAAAATTTTGATGGGTATGTGCTAAATTTAGCCAACCTATGGGGTGTTGGTGCCGAAAATCTAAACAACGGAGTTTTAATTGGAGTTTCAGAACAATTCAGGAAAATCAGAATCTACAATGGTTTAGCAATTGAAACAATTTTGTCTGATAATCAAACGAAGGAAATTATAGAGAACAATTTCATCCCAAAATTTAAGAAAAACAAATACTTTCGAGGTGTCATGAATGGATTAGATGCCCTTGAAACACACTTTTTAACCCATCAAATTGTAGTTGCCAAAATTTTCTAAAAGTAAATATTCATTTCGCCCATTCAATTATATTCAATTTCATTAAAAATTATTGACTCAAAGATTCAATTTGACAATAATCTTTGCAAAACACAAAAAAATGAGTACTTTTGCGCTGGGGTAAGTCTTGTACGACCAGCTCCTTCTAACTCCTCCAGGGCAGGAATGCAGCAAAGGTAAGAAGTTGAGCGGTGCGATGTGAGTAGCTTACCCCACTTTTTTTGAAGTAAATTGCAAAGAAAGTTTTACAATGAAATCTTCAAAATCAATTTCTTTAAATTTTGAAGCCGAATGATTTATTCATTGCAAATGAATACGTAAATTTCACTTAAAATACTTAATTATGAAATTTTTCATTGATACCGCTAATTTACAAGAGATCAAAGAAGCCCATGATCTTGGAGTTCTTGATGGTGTAACAACCAATCCTTCTTTAATGGCCAAAGAAGGAATTACTGGTCAAGAAAATATTTTGAATCACTATAAAGCTATTTGCGAACTAGTTGATGGAGATGTGAGTGCTGAAGTTATAGCAACTGATTTTGATGGAATGATCAAAGAAGGTGAAATTTTGGCTGCATTACACAAAAATATTGTTGTGAAAATTCCTATGATTCCTGAAGGAATTAAAGCAATAAAATATTTTTCAAATAAAGGAATTAGAACTAATTGTACGTTGATTTTCTCTGCTGGTCAAGCTTTACTTGCAGCCAAAGCAGGTGCAACTTACATCTCGCCTTTCATTGGTCGATTAGATGATATTTCTGTAAATGGTTTAGATTTAGTAGCACAAATTCGTCTAATTTACGATAATTACGTATTTGATACTGAAATACTTGCAGCTTCTGTGAGACATCCAATGCACATTATCAACTGTGCAGAAATTGGTGCCGATGTAATGACCGGCCCATTGAGTGCGATCCTGGCACTCGCCAAACATCCTTTGACAGATTCAGGTTTAAAGCAATTTTTAGCTGATCACGCCAAAGGCAATAATTAAGAGTCCTTTATTCAAAAACAGAAAAGTGTCAGTCTTATTTGGATTGGCACTTTTTTGCGTTTAAGCATTTAAAATTTTAGCTACCTTTTGGCGTATACATAGTTACACCATTTTTTTGATATTCATCAATCATAACATTTAGCATCTTTTTTGCATCAAACAACCAAGTTTCTGCATTTCCAATATTCACTTTTTGTGCGACATTATGCGATTCAAAAAGAGGTAAAAGTCCATCGCATTGTCTCTTTTTCGACCAAACAGGATTGTGTACTTTGGTTTGCATTGATTTGATTATTCCGTCTATACACTTGATTTTTACATCAAAATTTTCTTCATGGTAAACCGGAAATTTAAAGTCTTCAATTGCATCCTCCAAAGTATGTAAATTGGTTCCTGCATTATCAAGCGTAACTCCAACATAAAGTATCTTCCCATTCATTTGGGAAACCTTGAAGAAAGGACTGTTTTCGTTGTACGGTGTAATATTTCCAAAATGATTTCCGACAAAAAACGCTGCGTTCGGACCAACACAAGAAACGGGTTCTGTTGGGTGTTCACTTCTTATTGCATTGGGCAATTTTCTAAAATACTCAGTAATTGCACCTAATTTGGAAACATCATTTTGTACATCAAATAAAGAAAGCTGTTGAATATAATCCAATTGAAAAGACGCATTTGGCGAATTTGGCATCAAAACATGCCCCTCTGAACCAACAGATTCCAATAATGCTTCTACAAAATCTTTGGGGCCATTTTCGATGAACCCAATTTTTGACAAACTTGAATGAACGAGCAAAACATCTCCTTTTTCAATTCCAATTGTTTGCAATTGAGCAATTAAATCATCTTTTGTCCAAATTTCACCGTTCAACTTTTGATTTTGTAAAAATTGTCGCTGTTTTTCTTTTTGCTTTTTTCTGTAGGTATTTAACAAAAAAGTCGGTGCCAAAGATCTGATAATGTCGCGTATTTTCATTTCTATGGTCTTTTTACTTGCGGAACAACAATTTGTTGGGTTTTTGTAAAGTAATAATGCACTTCACTGAGGTTTGACATCACCATTAAACCATTGTCAATCAGTTTGATGTAATCATAATTTGGCGTAACAATAACATTTCCGTTGGATGAAATCAATCCCCATTTTTCATTTATTGAAACCAAAAAGTAATCTTGTTCAAATTGCTTAATTTCATCATATTCAGCAGCAATAATAAATTCACCTTTGGCGTTTATTAATCCCTGCTTCCCATTGACCAAAACAAAAGATGTTCCTTCCAAAATAGAAGTTGCTTCATCAAAAATCGGTTTCAGAACTATTTTGTTAGTCAAGTCAATAAATCCCCATTTTTTTCCTTTTTGAAAAGAAATCATGGTTGATACATTTCCTAAGTTACTATAGGTTGCAGGAATAATCCATTTTCCAGAACCATCAATGATGCCATATTTGTCTTTTAATTTAGCTTTGGCATAATTTCCTGAAAATTGAGCATTTTCCATATAATTCGGAAAAATTTCAAAAGATGGCTGTAGAATACTTATTCCATCTTGATTGATGTATCCAATTTTATTGTTTTTAACAATGATTGCTCTTCCGTGGACTAAATTTCCAATTTGCTCGTAAATTGCTGGAAGAATAATTTCATTTTTAAGATTTGTGATTCCATATTTGTCATTTTCTTGAAAAATAAGCAGTGAATCAGTAAAAAAATTGATTTCATCGTATGTTGGTTGCACAATATATTCACCATAAGGATTGACAAAAGCTTCTTTTCCTTTGAGTTTGATTTTAGCCATTCCGTTTACAAAAGAAAACGCTTCCTCAAAATATTGGTCCAATCTTTTCATTCCATATTTATCGTAATAAGCATACAATGAGTCTTTTGAGCCATAAATTAATCCTTCTGAAAATTGACCCAAATCGCTGAAAACGATATCAAATAAGAATTTTCCCGATCTATCAATAATTCCAAATTTCCCTTTACTTTCCACAATCGCTCTCCCCGATTCAAAGTCTGTTCCGGAATCAAATTTAAATGGAATAACGATTTGGTTTGATTTATCTACATAACCATATTTCCCGTCTTTTGCAGCCAATGCAAGTCCTTCACTAAACAGTCCGAGTGATTCATATTCAGCAGAAAAAACAATTTCTCCTCGTTCATTCATCCAGCCAAATAGCGTTCCTGTTTTATAGGGAAACAATTGTTGCAAAGAAAGTGATCTATCCAATTCAACTTCTGATTTGAAAGGATAATCAGGATATTCTTGCAAAAATTGAGTGATTCTTTTCTCTGAATAATCATACATATAAAGCTGATATAATTTTCTCCATGCGTCTTCCACATTTCTATTCGAAGGAAATTTGCGTAAAAAAGCTTCATAGTTTTCTAATGTTTGCTTTTCGATTGACAAAGCATAAATTCTATCCTCAGCATCGCCTTTATATGGATTACTTGCAAAATCAATTAAGAAAAGTTCTAATTCGCTCAAAGTACCTTTACTTGTTTTTTCTTGATATAATCGCAAGTCAAAAGCATTTTTCGCATCATTGGAATATACTGAATTTGGATATTTATTTAGGAAAAATTGCAAATCAGAACTCGTATTGTTTTGCACAGCAATTGAATAAGCCAAAGAATCTCTGCACTGAATAGCTACTTTACTTTCAATCGCCCACGGATGTTGATCTAAAAATGTTTGAAAAGCAATTTCAGATGGTTTTGATTGCACGATTTTAAAAAACTGAGAAGAAATATTTTGACGAAGCAATAAAATATGGTCGTAATCCACTTCAATTAGTTTCAGTTTTACCTTTTCTTTCTCACTTACCAATGGAAACAATTTTTCAGCCCTTTGAATCAAAATAAATGCCGAGTCTAAATTGTGAAAAGGATTGTCGTTTCTACCATAAATAATTGCCAAACCATATTGAGATGCAGCAGGTTGCTTTTTTACAGATTTCTCAAACAGCTGCTTAGCTTCGAAGTAATTGTAAACTTTTAAACAAGCAAATCCTTTCTCTATATTTCCAGCACAAACTGAAAAAACAGGAAATAAAATAAATACCAATAAATAAAATCGTGACTTAATCATTGAATTTGCTTTTCCAATAAACATGCAAAATATAATATTTACAACAATATTAAGATTTATAAACCAACAAAACATAAAAAAAGCCCCCAAAAAAGAGAGCTTTTAAAAAATTCAAACGATTGACTATTTCTTGTGACGACCGTAACGCGTGTTGAATTTATCAATTCTACCCGCAGTATCAACAAACTTAACAATCCCAGTAAAGAACGGGTGAGATTTGTGAGAAATATCCAATTTAACTAATGGATACTCATTTCCATCTTCCCAAGTTACAGTGTCAGTTGATGCAGCAGAAGAACGACAAAGGAATGCATAGTCGTTTGTCATGTCTTTAAAAACTACAAATCTGTAATCTTCTGGATGTATGTCTTTTCTCATTTTTTTATGTATTAGAATCTATTTTATCTCGAAATTCAGAGTGCAAATTTAATGAAAGTTTTTTTATCTGCAATGATTTTTCATAAAAGTATGCATAATATTTTAAGTTTTTTACTTGTTTTTTGAAAAGTACACAGTTTTCATTCAGTTTCTTGTCTTATTCTGAAATAAAACCGTTCTTTGTATCGTTTCATACAGAACCAAAACTAATAATGTGAAAAGTTTTATTCAATTTATTTTTTTCTTTACAGTCCTCGTTCTTCTTCATGGATTTACTAGCTGCAAAAAGCAAACAGGCTTTTCAAAAGGAAACCTTGAATTTTCTGTCGATACGCTTGTTTTCGATACTGTTTTCACAACTGTAGGATCAACAACGCAGCAATTTAAGATTTACAACAGAGAAAATAAATCGGTAATTATTGAAGAAATTGAGTTAGTTGGTGGTGAAAATTCTCCCTTTAGAATCAATGTTGATGGCATTTCTGGAGATAAACACTCCAACGTCGAAATACTAGCCAAAGACAGCTTATTCGCATTTGTTGAAGTGACCTTGAGTGTAAACGGGCAAAATTCTCCGCTGGTAATTGAGGATTCTATCAGATTTAGAACCAATGGAAAAGACCAATATGTGCGCCTTACTGTTTGGGGACAAGATGCTTATTTCCATTACCAAGATTTTAATTTTGGTACATGGGCCAATGACAAACCGCATGTGATCTATGACCGTGCCTATGTCGATTCAGCCGAAACTTTGAATATTCAATCCGACACGAAAATTTATTTACATAAAAATAGTATTTTCTTTGTTTACAAAGGAACTTTGAACGTGAATGGAACCAAAGACCACGAAGTTGTTTTTCAAGGCGACCGATTAGAAGAATTTTACAAAGACATTGCTGGTCAGTGGTATGGAATTTACTTTTATAAATCTTTGCCATCAACAATTAATTATGCAATTATTAAAAATGGTACAGCTGGATTGCATTTAACCGCAAACAATGACGCCAATTTACCGAATCAATTTAATGTGACTGTTACCAATACAAAAATTTCCAACAATGCGAGTTATGGTGTTTTTCTGTATGACAGTCCGAAATTAAAAATGGAAAATTGTGTGGTTTCGAAAAACGGAATTCATGCGCTTTTTCTCTTAAGAGGTGGTTCTTACGACATCAATCATTCTGATTTGTTGGGCTACGGGAGTTCGGGACAAACACCAGCGATTGGAATCAGAAATTATTATGACGGTATAGCAAGCGGAATTGGAGTGGGCGAAATTAAAAATTCAATCATATATGGTTCACAAACTAGTGAAATTGCTTTTGATACTGTGAATCCCAATAACGATCCAACTTTATTAAATATCGCATTTAAACGCTGTTTAATTAAATTGGAAACGCCTTCGACAAATTCCATCTATCAAGACCAAATAGTTTGGAATACAGATCCTTATTTTACGAATGTTGGTGATGGAAATTTCAAACCAGTGGCGAGTTCTGCAATTAATGGTTTGGCCAATCCCCTATTCTCTTTGCAGTTTGACATTGATGGCGTCGTTAGAAATATGTCAAATCCAGATATAGGCGCTTACGAATTTTAATTTCAACGATGATACAATCTCCACTGGCTGAAAGAATGCGTCCGAAAACATTGGACAAATATATTGGACAGCAGCAAATTTTAAAAGAAGGAGCTTCGCTGCGCAGTGCCTTGAATGCAGGTATGGTTCCTTCCATGATTTTGTGGGGACCGCCCGGAGTTGGGAAAACGACTTTGGCGTTTTTAATTGCAACCGAATTAAAGAGAGAAATTCATGTGCTTTCTGCGATTTCATCAGGTGTGAAAGATGTGCGAGAAGTGATTAATCGCGTTGAAAACGCTGGAATGTTTCAACAAAAAGGCGTGATTTTATTTATTGACGAAATTCACCGTTTTTCAAAAGCACAACAAGACTCACTTTTAGGTGCAGTCGAAAAAGGAATTGTCACTTTAATCGGTGCCACAACTGAAAATCCATCTTTTGAAGTTATTTCTGCCTTGCTTTCCAGGTGTCAAGTTTATACACTGCAATCTCATTCCAAGGAAGATTTATTGGCGCTTCTCAAACAAGCCATTGCTGAAGATTTTGAATTAAAAAAGTATAAAATCAATTTGAAAGAAACCAATGCTTTGTTGGCAATTTCAGGTGGAGACGCAAGAAAATTATTGAATGTTTTTGAAATAATCGTTGGTATTCATCAAAATAAAGCTGAAATTATCATCACAGATGAAATGGTTTCAAATTCAGCGCAACAGAGTTTGGCGATGTATGACAAAGATGGCGAACAACATTACGACATTATTTCGGCTTTTATAAAATCAATTCGTGGCAGCGATCCAAATGGCGCGGTTTATTGGTTGGCAAGAATGATTGAAGGTGGCGAAGATCCCAAATTTATTGCGCGAAGATTAGTTATTTCAGCCAGTGAGGACATCGGTTTGGCGAATCCTACCGCATTGGTAATGGCGAATAATACTTTCCAAGCGGTTAATGTAATCGGCTGGCCAGAATCGAGAATTATTTTGTCCCAATGTGCGATTTATTTGGCAATTTCGCCCAAAGGAAACGCCGCTTACATGGCAATCAATCAAGCGCAAGAAGTCGTGAAAGAAACAGGAGATTTACCCGTGCCTTTGCCCCTTCGCAGCGCACAAACCAAATTGATGAAGGAATTGGGTTACGGAGAAGGATATCTGTATTCGCACGATTTTCCTGGAAATTTTGTTCAACAAGATTTTTTGCCAGAAGCGATAAAAACAACTAATTTTTTCAAGGCTGGAAGTAGCAAAAAAGAGCAAGAAATCGCAGAAATCATCCAGAAACTTTGGAATAATAAATATAAATAATGTTCGCGAAAATCGCATATTATATTTTGGTTTATCCAATTTCTTTGCTTCCCTTGCGAATGATTTATTTGTTTACAGACTTTTTCTTTTTGCTGATAATCACTCTTGTTCCTTATCGAAAAAAAGTCATTGAAGCAAATTTAAAACGCTCTTTTCCAGAAAAATCGAAAAAGGAAATCAAAAAAATAAGAAATCAATTTTACAGACATTTTACCGATTTGTTGGCTGAAGGAGTTAAGAACCTGAGTATTTCTGAAAATGAATTGCGTCGAAGATTGACTGTTCAAAATCCTGAATTGATGCATGAACTTTTTGAGAAAAATCAAAGTGTTTTGCTTGTTTCTGGTCATTACAACAATTGGGAATGGGTAATAACAGGTCAAAACTTGCTTTTCAAACACCAATCTGTGGGTATCGGTATGCCGATGACAAGTGCTTTTTGGGACAAAAAAATCAACGAGCGCAGAAGTCGTTTCGGAATGAAAATTTTGAATGCAAAAAATGTCCGAACCACTTTTGAAGAAATGAAAAATGATGTTTTTGCGACCTTAATTCTTTCAGATCAATCTCCTGGAGACGCCCGCAAAGCTTATTGGATGGGGTTTTTAAATCAACCAACAGCGGTTTTATTTGGTTGCGAGCAAATGGCTCATCAATATAATCAAGCGGTCGTTTTTTTCGTTTTGCACAAGGTAAAACGCGGTCACTATTCGATGGAACTAAAGCTGATCACTGACAATCCTGCGGCAACAAATTGGGGCGAAATCACTGAAATGCACACACAATTGCTCGAACAAGAAATTATTGAAAATCCACAATTTTGGCTTTGGTCTCACAAACGCTGGAAAAGAGAAGTGCCAGCAGATTTAGATACGCTTAAATCTGAGCAGAAGTCAAAATTTGAGCTAAAATTTAAGAACTAATTGTACTTCTTCCAATATTAATAGCAAACTATTCCTAGTAAATCTATCATTGAAATCTTGCATTTTTAATTTATTCAAATGCTCTACAATGATTTTCAATATCTTTTTTGTAGTATTTAGTGCGAGATAAATTCAAACTAAAAAAAAGTATAATTAATTTTAATATTAACATAAACATCTGTATTACAATATCTTGATAATTATAATTGGAGTTTATCTAAAATATTTTAGTACTATGTAATACATAATACCATTTATTATATATATCTTTGTTTAACAAAACGTGAAATCATGAGTTTAGAAAATACAAAAGCCCAAATGCGCAAAGGAATTTTGGAGTTTTGCATTTTATCGATTTTGAAAGACAAAGAAGCATATCCATCTGAAATCATTGAAAAGCTAAAATCAGCCAAATTGATTGTGGTGGAAGGAACACTTTATCCATTGTTGACGAGATTGAAAAATGAAGAGCTCCTCACCTACCGCTGGGAAGAATCGAATTCGGGTCCGCCCAGAAAATATTACTCGCTGACCAAAATCGGAAAAGCATTTTTAGAAGAACTAGATGCCACTTGGGATGAATTGCAAATGGCTGTAAATAAAATTGTAAAAAATTGAGATTATGAAAAAGACAATCAGCATTCACCTCCTAGGTTCAAATTTTCTGGTAGAAGAAGATGCATATGAATTGGTGAAAAACTACTTAGATAGATTGAATGAATCGTTGAAAAATTCACCTGACAAAAAAGAGATTTGTGAAGATGTGGAACTCAGGATTGCAGAGCTTGCAACAGCTTATCTATCAGAAAAAAAGCAAGTGGTTACATTTGATGAAATGTCGACAATCATCGCAACATTGGGTCAGCCAGAAGATTTTTTGGAAGACGAAATTCCCGATGAGAAAGATGAAAAAACAGCAGAAAAGATTTTCAGTAAAAAAGAAAGACGTTTATTTAGAGATACTGAAAACTCCGTCATTGCGGGTGTTTGCTCAGGTTTAGCAGCTTACTTCAATATTGATACTGTTGTTTTGAGAATCATTTTCATTCTATTGGGTTTTGCAGGCGGATTTATCATTCCGTTTTACATCATCATGTGGTTCATTGTGCCTAAGGCAAAAACGAATATTGATCGTTTACAAATGCAAGGAAAACCAATCAACCTGGAGAATTTAAAAGATGAATTTCAAGAGGCGACAAACAGATTCTCCAAATCATCAAAGAAGTTTGAAAGAGAAATTTCAGACAAGAACAGTCCTTTGCGACAAAAAATCACGTATTTTAGTTCGTTTTTCACTAAAATAATTGGTGCGGCATTTTTAATTTTTGGAAGTATTTTACTAATCGGTTTGTTAACTTTTACTTTTGTCGATTGGGAAGTTTTGCACATAGAAAAAAATGGTTTCCAATTGAATTTCAACCAATTCTGCGAGCTCTTTATTGTCAATATGTCAAGTGCTTTTTATCTTTGGATTGGAATTTTAGTTGCTGGTTTGGGTGTTGTTTCCCTTCTATTCCTTCAAGGTGCAAAATTGATTTTTCACTTGCAGTCAAAATGGATTAAGATTGTGAAAATTGTACTTTTTATTGTTGCTTTTATTGGAATTGGTATAATTATCTTGGAGGGAAGTCAGACAGGTGCTGATTTTACCAATCGAGGAGAATTCGAACAAGTTATTGGACCAGATTCAACCAATGTGCTGATAGTTGAAATTTTAGACAAAAATACCCCAGACAATATTCATAACGACGATGACTTTGATTTTGAAGGCTTTCAGATTTTAGAAAAAGAAATTATTCAATCAGGAATAAGTATTAATTATGCACTCTCTAAAGATTCTTTGTTTCATATTTATGTTGAATACAGTGCTTTTGGAAAAACAAATGAAATTGCAAATCAGAGAAGTAAAAATATCAAGCATGAATTAAAACTTGAAAATCATAGTTTGAAAATATCACCTACTTATTCTTATTCCGTCAAAGATAAAATCAGAGGTCAAACTGTAATGTTAAAAATCGCCATTCCTGCTGGGAAATCTGTTCAATTCAGAAATACAATTGTTAATTCTGAAGTTATCAAAGACAGCGGATTTATAAATCGTTTTGGTGAGTACGAACATTATGTGCACAAAAAATAGTTGATGCAAAGCAGGATTGGGAAAAGATTCATTTTTTTCTCAATCCTGTTACTTTTCATTGAAATTGAATTTTAACTTTGTATCATAAAGAAAAAACCATGGAAATTTTAGCACAAATTGCATTGATTGTATTGCCTGCAGGAGCAGTTTTGTTCACTGTTGTTCTATTCTTAAGAAAACAAAGTGAAAAAGATTTGAGAAATATGCAAATTGAATTAAAGAAAGAGCGACAATCTTTTTTCTTGCCAAATCGAGTTGAGGCCTATCAACGTGCAGTTTTATTGATGGAGAGAATTTCGCCTAATTCGTTGGTGATGAGATTACACAATCCAGGTTTTCCAGCCAAAGTGATGCAGGCAGAATTGTTAAAGGCAATCAGAGAAGAATACGATCACAATGTAGCGCAACAAATTTTCATTTCGCCGAAAGCTTGGGAAATGGTTCGAAATTCAAAAGAAGAAACAATCAAAATCATTAATATTGCCGGAGGACAAATGTCGGATGTTTCAATGGCGCTAGATTTAAGTGCAAAGATTTTCGAAATCACTGCAGAAGTTGGTCAGTTGCCTACAGAGATTACGATTGAATTTTTGAAAAGAGAACTGCAAGAGTTGTTTTAGATTATTGGATTGTTGGATTGTTAGATTGTTAGATTGTTAGATTATTAGACGACTGACTGCGTCGGTTCTTCGCGCTCACTTTTTGGCTAAATTCATTCTTCTTCTAATTAAAAATAGTATTTTTGATACACTTATCATATTTAAAAGATTATGCAGCAAGGAATCGATTACTTATTCTACAATGATATCAAAATGATGTCTTCTGAATCACCATTGAAACAAGTAGATGGAGTTTTTATCGGAACAAAAAACTATGTTTTTATCATCCCGAAAAAGTCCGTTGGTTTTTACTATTTGGTGACAACTTTCAAGACGCACCAGTACTTTACTGACAATACAGTTGAAGATGGTTGTGCAAAATTACTAGCGGAAGCTGAATCAGTTGAAAGCTTGGAAAGTACTTTCATCGAGTTATTGGAAGGAGAGCCAAAAAACGTTCATAAGATTTCAGAAAAAGTTTGGTTTAAATTGAATAAATTTTTCAGCACTTTTAATTTCCGATTTGGAAAATCTAAAATGAATTGGTCCGCTTGTGTCATCAAAGGAAAGGACAAAGGCAATGAACTAAAAGCATTTTACGGACATATATTTCAATAAAGTGAACACAAAATATAGATATGTAGCAACTTACCCCGAAAAGGTAACTTCTACTTGTCGTGTTTGCAAAAAGGAATCTGAAAAGCAATATCAATTGTATCAAACTTATTTTACTATGCTTGCACTTCCGCTTTTTCCCATGCGAAAAATAGTTTATTGGAATTGTAAATCTTGCACCGTTAGAAAAGAATTGAAAGTGTTTTCAACCAATACGCTTGACGGTTTCGAGCAAGATATCGCTGTCAGTTTGAGAGAAAACAACAGCAGTCATACACATTTTCGTTATTATTGGGGAAGTGTTTTAATCTTGTTTATTTTGTGTTTTATTGGATACGCGATTTCTTCGATTCGTTAAAAGAAAAACTACTTTCTTTTCAAATAAAGCGATTCATATTGATCAATCCATTGTTGAACTGTCATTTTACGCATCAATTCTGCAATCAAATCAAAAGGGATTTGATCCATTTTTTTGAAACGCATACAGCTTTTTCCCATATCTAATTTGGCTTTGGTATGTTTTGGATATTCTTCGTGAAACCATGCCAATAACTCAGGACTTCCATAAATTCCAATGTGGTACAAAGCAATATTGTTCTTTTGCGACGCCAAATTCATAAATGGCAAAGGCAATGTTGGTGTACAATGATATCCTGCGGGATAAATGCTATGAGGTACAACATAACCGACCATTCCATAACTCATCGTTTCTTGAAAACCTGCAGGAATATTTTCAGAAATTACCGAACGTAATTTTTGCATCGCCTCTTTTCTGTCTTCTGGCAATTCTTGCATGTAAGCGTCAACTGTTACTGCTTTGCTTTGCATAATTTGAATTTTATTCGTTCGTTTGAGACAAAAATAGTTTTATTGTGCCAAAAAAATCCCAATAATGAAATTCAATATTGGGATTCGTCAATAAAAACGCTTTTAATCTTTTATTTTTCTTTTCTTCATAAAATCCGTCACTACACCACCAACCAATAATAAGACGATGATAATTCCGCCGATTCTGGCATAGGTATTTGACTTATCAAATTTCGGTAAATTGAAACTAAATACGATTTTATTATTTCCAGCAGGAAGTTCAATTCCTCTCAGCAAATAATTTGTTTTGCGAATATCAACTTCTTTACCGTTCACTGTTGCTGTCCATCCTTCTGGATAATAAACCTCAGAGAAAACTGCAAATTGCTTGCTGCTGCTATTGGATTGATAAGTGATTTTATTCGGAGCATAAGCAGTCATTTGTATCGTTCCTTCTCCTGAATAAGTCAAAGACGACAATTTTTGCGCTTCTGATTTCAACATCACCGCTTCTTCATTTGGTTTGAATTCATCAGAAATCGACATTTCAACCATTTTCAAGAAAGATTTTGCTGTGTCTAATTGTAAAGCTGACGCCATGATCCAATTGGTTTTACCGTTTACATCCATCACAAAACAAGCCTTCACGCCTTCTGGCAAACCATTCTGTAAACGCACATCAATCGTATCGCCTTGCAAAACATATTTGATTTCTTCTGAACCGTATGCTTTTCCATTTTTGATTGGTGCTTTGTTGACCAATAAACTTCCAATTCCAATATTTTTCAAATCAAATTGATTACCAAGCGCTCTGATTTCTTCGTCAGGGGTGGCAAATGTGGTTATTTTTCTTACCATCCAAACATTTCCTAAAGCGGTCGGATTTGGATTGGATGTTACAATACCTTGCTTGTCTTGCTGCATGAAATATTTCACATTTAACATGTCATACACTTTGCTATTCATTTGCGCTAAATGATAATCAAAAAGATTTTGAATATTTCTCAATTTCGCGCCATGATATCCACCCAAAGATTTATGGAAATAAGCTGCATTTGAACTGTTAAAACCACCGCTAAGGTCAAAAACCCTGTAATTTGTATTTCTATTTAATGCTGCAAATTTATAAGCGTTTTCAACTCTTCTTCTGTCAGCACCCTCATATCCTAAGTCATCAGCCTTTGCTTTTCCCTCTCTTAAACCAGCATCAACTTTTGCTTTCAAGGAAGGACTTTCAGCTATTTCATTTTCTAAAATAGTTAAATCTGCTGGTGATTCGGCTATTGGATAAAGCGTATTTGCTTTAAAGTCCCAATATTTGTAGCCAGAACCCTCTTCTTGGGAACCTAAATAATTTCTATCTACTGGAACCAAATCCATTAGTATGAAAACTGCCAACAAAATCACTGGAACTTCATTCGGTAATTTAGTGTAAAAGAAAATGGCGATTGCACTGATAGCTAAAATTAGAAATAAAATCGAACGATTCATACTTGAGTCAAAAATCGCTTTTCTTGCTACTTGTAAATTTTCAAATCGTTTCTCCGCTGGTTGGACTTGCGCGTCAATAAAAGCATTCACTTGTGCGGTATTTTTTGGATCAATTTGGTATTGTGCCATTTGTTCAGGCGTCAAACTCATCACTTGATTCCGCATACTAGCAGGTAAATCTAACATTTGGTCTTTTTCTGCCTGAGAAGTATAGCCATCTCCCAATCCGATAAATTTCATTCCTAACAAGAAAATGAACATGGCAGCTGAAGTGATTAAAAACAATTTCTTTTTCTCTTTCAGTATCTCTTTTTCTTGGTACAACAAATTTAAAAACAAGACTCCCAAAATAGGAATACACAATTCTACTACCACAATGATAATTGTTGGCGCTCTGAATTTGTTGTAACCAGGAACATTTTCCAGGAAGAAATCTGTCAATCCCATGAAATTTTTCCCCCAAGAAAGTGCTAGAGCCAAGAATGTAACTCCTAAAAGTGCCCATTTAACTGGTGTTTTCAAAAATACCAATCCCAAAAGCGCTAAGAAAATTACGATAATCCCAATATACGCTGGACCTGAAACCTGCGGTTGATCTCCCCAATAAGAAGGACTGCTATTCAATAAATCATTGATTTCAGAACTTGATAAATCCATGTTTTCCACTTGCTCTGAGAAATGTGTATTGGCGATTGCCCCTGGAGCTGAACCTTTTATGTATGGGGAAAGAATAGTGAAAGATTCACCAATTCCATTGCTATATTGCGTCACATAGTCTTTGTCTAAACCAGTTGTAGCGTTGGATTTATTTGATGTTCCATCAGGATTCATTGTAATGTCGTTTGCACCACGAATAGAATTTTTCGCATAGTCATTTGTCAAAGCGATATTTCCGTAATTGATCATCAATGCCAACGCATAAGCACCAATGACTCCTGCAGTCGCAATAAAAAAGTGCTTGAAATTTTTCTTTAAAAACGCATCAACAAATAAAGCCAATCCCAAACCAAGTAAGAGAATTCCTAAATAGTAGGTAACTTGTAAATGATTAACGCACATTTCCAAGGTCATGAAAAGTGCGGAAAGTATAGCACCCCATTTTATATTGCGCTGATAGGCAAGGAAAAAACTGCCGACTACTGGAGCCATAAAAGCTGCGGCTAAGGCTTTTGAGTTGTGACCAGCTTGAATAATAATGATATCATAACTTGAAAATCCAAATGCAAGTGCTCCCAAAAATCCAACCCAAGGATTTATTTTCAGACAAATAGCCAAAATATAAAATCCAAGCATATATAACAAAGTGATACCGGCCGGAGGAGGTAACATATTCAAAAATTGATCTAATCCACTTTTGATAAAGTTTCCAGCATAAAGAACCGAAATTTGAATGGAAGGCATTCCACCAAACATCGAATTTGTCCACAAGGTTTCTTCACCTGTTCGTTCTCTATGATTTGCGATTTCATGTGACGCACCGCTAAATTGCTCAATATCATGTTGCTTGAGACCGTAGCCAGAAAATTGTAAACTAAAATAACTGCAAGTGATCACAACCATCAAAGTAACGATGGCTAAATGAGGCCAATATTTAGTAAAAATCTGTTTGAAATTCATAGTCTATTTTGAATTTGGCATTTACAATTGATTCAAAATCAAATATATTTACCTGATTAATTAACTTTTAAGTATTTAAATATTTTTTCAAATTTTGGTATGAAGATAATGAATGCATACAAGGTAACGAAAGGAAAATTAAAAAATCCATGAAAATTCAATTCCATGGATTCATATAAAATTTATTATTAACTTATTACCTCTTCATAATCAACATCTTCAAAAGGTTCACTTGCTTTAGATGTTTTACCAACCAATGTCGTTTTCCCTTTATTTCTTTCAACGTGTCGTCTCTGTTTTTCTAACTGATTTCTCTCTGCCTGACTCCTATTTTGCTCGTCAATATTCCTCTTGGCAATCATTAATTGTCCTATAAATCGAAGCGCAACAATCACTCCGACTATGAGTAATACCATTCTAATTAAACCCATTTTCTATTTAGATAAGTGCATATTTCTTTCAGCATAAATCTTTGTAAAGAAGGGATCTTTCAACGTTTTTATAAAGCGAATTCCTTCTCCCGTGGATTTCATTTCAGGACCCAATTCTTTTTTCACATCTGGGAACTTTTCGTAGGAGAAAACTGGTATTTTAATCGCGTATCCTTCTTTTCTGGGTTGAAAATTGAAATCTTTCACTTTTGAATGTCCCAACATCACTTTCGTGGCGTAATTTACATAAGGTTCATCATATGCTTTGGCAATAAACGGAACTGTTCTAGATGCTCTTGGATTGGCTTCAATCACATACACTTTATCGTCTTTTATAGCAAATTGAATGTTAATCAAACCAACTGTTTTCAAAGCCAATGCTACCTTTTTGGTAATTTCTTCAATTTGAAGTAAAACGAAATCTCCTAAGTTGTACGGGGGAAGTACAGCATAAGAATCTCCGGAGTGAATACCCGCAGGTTCAATGTGTTGCATGATTCCTATGATGTATACATCTTCGCCATCGCAAATCGCATCTGCTTCAGCTTCAATGGCCCCACCGATAAAATGGTCTAACAAAATTTGATTTTGCCCCATTTCTCCGATAATATCAACTACATGGTGCTCCAATTCTTCTTCATTTATAACAATTTTCATTTTTTGACCTCCCAAAACATAAGAAGGACGCACCAACAATGGGAAACCTAAATCTTTGGAAAGTTCAATTGCTTGTTCGGCATCTTGCACAATTCCGTATTTAGGGAATAAAATATTGTTTTCTTCCAACACTTTCGAAAAGCGACCTCTATCTTCCGCCAAATCTAGCGCTTCGAAGCTTGTTCCTAAAATCTTGATTCCAAATCTTTCTAATTTTTGCGCCAATTTCAATGCAGTCTGTCCACCCAATTGCACAATCACACCTTCCGGTTTTTCATGCTTGATAATGTCATAAATATGCTCCCAAAAAACCGGTTCGAAGTATAATTTATCTGCGGTATCAAAATCTGTAGAAACAGTTTCAGGGTTACAATTGATCATAATCGTCTCGTAACCACATTCTTTGGCGGCCAAAACACCGTGTACACAACTGTAATCAAATTCAATTCCTTGTCCAATTCTATTTGGTCCAGAACCCAACACAATTACTTTTTTTCGATCCGACGGAATACTTTCATTTTCGTATTCGAAAGTACTGTAATAATAAGGAGTTTGTGCTTCAAATTCAGCAGCGCAAGTGTCAACCAATTTGTAAACACGTTGAATGCCCATTTCAGTGCGTTTATTGTAAACTTCTGATTCTAAGCAACGCAACAAATGAGCGACTTGTCTGTCTGCATATCCTTTTTGTTTGGCTGTGAACAACAAATCTTTGGGTATATTTCCTAAATGAAATTTTTCAATTTTTCTTTCCAGTTTAATTAAATTTTCAATTTGTTTCAAAAACCAAACGTCAATCCGCGTTTTTTCGTGAATTGTTTTGAAAGGAATTCCCAATTTAATTGCATCGTAGACATGGAATAATCGATTCCAACTCGCATTTTCTATAGAATATAAAATCGCAGCTTGATCAGTCAATTCTTTGCCGTCTGCGCCCAAACCATTTCTATTAATTTCTAGCGATTGACAAGCTTTTTGCAATGCTTCTTGGAAAGATCTTCCAATTCCCATTACTTCGCCCACCGATTTCATTTGGAGACCTAATCTTCTGTCTGTTCCTGGGAATTTATTGAAATTCCAACGCGGAATTTTCACAATCACGTAATCCAATGTTGGTTCAAATAAAGCTGAAGTGTTTTTTGTGATTTGATTACTCAATTCATCTAAATGATAACCAATAGCCAATTTTGAAGCGATTTTCGCAATAGGATAACCTGTTGCCTTCGAAGCTAAAGCGGACGAACGAGAAACACGCGGATTAATTTCAATCGCAATGATATCTTCCGCATCATCTGGAGAAACAGCAAATTGAACGTTACAACCACCAGCAAAATTTCCGATTGAACGCATCATTTTGATGGCCATGTCACGCATTCTTTGGTAAGTTGTATCTGACAAAGTCATCGCAGGAGCTACCGTGATTGAATCTCCAGTGTGAATTCCCATTGGATCAAAATTTTCAATCGAACAGATAATCACCACATTGTCATTTGAATCTCTCAATAATTCTAATTCAAATTCCTTCCAACCCAATAAAGCTTTGTCAATCATGACTTCGTGAATCGGAGAAAGTTGCAATCCTCGCTCTAATAATCCGTCGAATTCTTTGGGGTCGTGCACAATCGATGCACCTGCTCCGCCTAAGGTATAACTGGCTCTAATACAAAGTGGAAAACCGAATTTTTGCGCAATTTCTTTTCCTTCCAAGAAAGATTTTGCTGTTTGTTGCGGCGCCATCGGAATGTCAATTCGTCCCATCAACTCACGGAAAGCTTCTCTATTTTCGGTAATTTCTATCGCTTTGATATCCACACCAATCATCTCAACATTGTGTTCTTCCCAGATGCCCATTTCTTCGCATTGAATTGCTAAATTCAATGCGGTTTGTCCTCCCATTGTTGGCAAAACCGCGTCGATTTTGTGTTTTTGAAGAATTTCGATGATGCTTTCAGGTTCCAAAGGCAATAAGTAGATATTATCCGCAACAACTTTATCGGTCATGATAGTTGCTGGATTGGAATTTATCAAAGTTACCTCTATCCCCTCTTCTCTCAAAGAACGAGCTGCTTGCGAACCTGCATAATCAAATTCACATGCTTGACCGATAACAATTGGACCGCTACCGATAATTAAAACTGACTTAATTGATTGATTTTTTGGCATTTTATGCGCTTTATGGATTCAATTTGACAATACTTACCTACAAATTGAGCGTAAATTTACTGCAAAACTTAGGGTTTAGCACTATAAATTGTTCAGCAGTTTTTAACAATTTTAAAATGATTGTTAATAGCGAAAATTAGCGTAAAAAATTTGAACTTTTAAACATTAGATTTGAAAAGGAATTTAAGATATTTTTCAATTCATTCTACATTCAAATATTTCACGCCATTTAATAAACCCCAATTAAATCAAACGATTAGCTCTCTATTCAATTCTAGTAATAAAGTTTAACTCTATATCTGTATCGCCTAAATCGCAATTTCCATTTTTAATTCCCGGTTGGTGTTTCAGTGTAATAATCACATTGCCTGTCGATACGTTTAATGTAGTCCAATTTGATAATAGTCCAATTTCAAAAACACCATCAGAATCGGTTCGTTGTACAGAAACATTGGCACCATTAATATTGTAACAAATTAAATGATCTCCAGCTTCTTGCAAAATTTCATTGGTGATTGTATCTGTAGGAGAAACTGATTCATTCAAAAACTGAATTGAAGCGTTGTATGTTGAATTAGGCTTCAAACGAATTGTGTCAAATGCAGTGGGTTGATTCCCTCCTGCTCCATCAATATCTCTAAAAACTGCCTCATAGGTAGGATTAACGCCATTTGGATCTGTGAAAACAATCTTAAAAGTTGTAATTAGTTCAGCTTCATTTGCAGGTGGTGGTGGAGTTTCAGGATTTTCTTTTTTACATGACGTTAAAATCAATGAATTCACTGTTAAAATTGCTAATATTACTTGTAACTTTTTCATAATTAATTAATTTTTAAATGTTAAATGGTATTTTTAATTTAAATCCGATGTTTCTTCCCACTTCATCGGCAAAGTATCTAAATCGATTTAAGTAATCTCGGTAAACTTGATTTGTTAAATTACTGACTTCTAAACTAAAGTCAATCTTTTGGTTTTTAATTAAAAAAGAATAGGTTATTTGTCCGTTTACCAAGACATAACCAGCTGGTGGAGGCACATAGTCACTATTTACGTCCACCCTTTCTTGCACACGAACCATCGGTGTTGAGAATTGAATATTTAAAAATCTGTTTTTTCTAAACTGATGACTAAATGTAATTCCTGGTTCTAACTTATCTGCAGGAATTCCAACAAGATAGCTCCCTTTTGTTTGGTTATAAACCCTTACTATTGAGCCTTTTGCGTGTAAAGTAAACTTTTTAAATAGTTTGTAATAAACAGACAAATCAACTCCTGAAAACCTTGCATCAATTTGTTCGTACTTGAAAACAGGAAAAGCCCCTTTGATGGTCAAAACAGCTGGTAAGGTTGGACGCAAATACACAAAACCATTGATTTGATTGTGGTAAGCATCTGTTTGAATTGTCCATTTTTTCGTTTTGAAATTAATTCCTGTTTGAAAATTATAGGCAACTTCTTGCTTGATTTTTCTATCTCCAATTTCAATTGCTGCAGCTCCATGATGTAAACCATTGCTATATAGCTCATTGATAGAAGGCGGTCGCCAGGCAGTTCCAAGGTTTAATTTTACAATCCAATGATGACCGATGGCTTTGGAGATTCCAGTTGAGCCACTAAATTGCTGAAATCGATGTAGATAATTTTTTAAAATTTTCGATTCATAAATGAAAACCGATAAATCCGTTTTATCAAATCGAAGTCCTGCTTCAATCTCATAATTTTTAAACTTAAGAACTTCCAAGAGATAAATCCCCATTGAATTCTTTTTGAAATTTGGAACAAAAAATCTTCCCTGATAACTATTTCCTTGATTTTGATATGAAATGCCTGCTTCGCCTTTCATGTTTTTAAAAAGTTGATGTTCCCATTTCAAATCGCCTGAATGAGTAATTAAAGTCAATTGAAAAGCAGGTAAACCCAAAGCTGCTAAAGAATCATTATATGGGGTATGTCTATCATATTCTTTTCTCAAATTTTGCTGGCGTCCATACTGAAAAACCAACTTGTTTTTAGAATTTAAATTGAAACTAGAAACAATCTTAAATAAATCATGATTAATCTGTTGCCTTGGCTTATCTATAGTATAACTAAAAGTACCAAGCTCCAAAGGTTGACTTGCATTGAAAGCATTATTTAAGTCCGTTAAATTGCCAATATGTGACCCTGAAAAAATTCCTAAGTCAGTATCAAACTTTGAGTAAAAAACTTCACTTGCCCATTTTTTTGAATCATATTTGGCATTTAAAGAGTAATTTACCTCTCTAATACTTGTGTTTTTCAAATAGTAAGATGGTGTTTGTAAAGTTCCTCCTTGTTTAAAAGTACCTTGGGCACGCCAAGAAAAATAGGGAATCTTCTTAAATCCGCCCTCAAGAATAGTTGAAAAACTAGCTTGACGACCATTGCCAAACAAAGTGGATTGAAATTGCCCTCTTAGTCCTGGTTTATATCTCAATTTTGAGGGTTCAAGCATAATAACTCCCGCGATTGCATCAGAGCCATAGCGAACTGCATTTGCACCTTTAATTAAGGAAACTTCTGAATATAAAAAAGGATCAATCTCAGGAGCATGTTCGCTTCCCCATTGTTGCCCTTCTTGTTTGATACCATTGTTCAAAATTAATACACGATTACTATGCATTCCATGAATTATTGGTTTAGAAATATTAGAACCTGTATTTAAAGTATTTACACCGGGCAATTGCTTCACTAAATCGCCTAATGTTTTGCCTATTGCAAAAGATTTTTCCAATTCTGAAGGTTTATCGACCGATAATGTAGACATTTTAAAAACCGTATATTCAACTTGCACTTCTTCCAATTCATCTAAATGAAATTCAATGAATATTTTTTCAAAGGTGTTGGCGTTTATATCCCTGTTAAATTTTACGGGCTCACATCCAATATGATGCAAACAAATAATAGTGTATTCACCAGCACAAATACCTGCAATTTTGAATCTTCCGATTGAATCTGATAAAATATTCACATTGAGTTCCTTGATTTGAATTTTAGCAAATGGAACTGCAGTGTTTTCATGTTGATCAATAACCTGCCCTTCAAAAATGAAGTTACAACTTTGTTTTTGCGCATTAATGGCTATTGATATCAACAGAAAAGCCATCAAAAAATACTTTTTCATTGATATTGATTTACTTTAAATTATTTTTTTAAAAAAAACTTTAAAATAAATCTGAAGGCGGACCTCGTGGTGAATTAAAACCAACAATAAAAACAAAAGTAGGTTGAACTTTTGCCAAAAATCTTATCGGAATAAATCTTTCAGTATAGAAAAAAATTGGTTGGTCTACTTCAATTGATGGATAAAATTGAAAATCACAGATACTACAATGTTCTTGTGCAACAATGTATTCTGTTTTATTTAATTTTTTTACAGGATGTTTTACGCCGCAATCATGCAATATATTCTTAGGAACGAGCAGTACTAAAAAGCTCGCTAACAATATATAAATCCACCATTTTGATTTTTGCACGATGTAAATTTAGTCAAATACTTTATAAATGCAACAAAATTACATTAAAGATTATTTTACATAAAAAAATCCCGATAATCAATTACCGGGATTTGTATTTTTAAAAGAATTGAGAGTTATTTCCCTTCTCCTTCTTCCATTGTTTTTTTCAATGCAGATAAAGCATCCAAATCACCTAAAGTAGATTTCTCAGAATTTGAGTTGATTGCTTTTACAGCTTGAGAAGTAGCATTTCCTGCTCCAGCTCCACCACTTTTCTTAGCGCCTGGTTTTCCAGCTGTTGTAGAAGCTGCAGTTGGACGATCTTCGCCTTCTTCAAAAGTGCGGGTATGAGAAACAACGATTTTCTTAGAATCTTTATTAAATTCAATTACTTTGAAATCTAAAGTATCTTCCACTTTCGCGTTTGATCCGTCTGCTTTCTTCAAGTGCTTAGAAGGACAAATACCTTCAACACCATAAGGAAGTGCAACAATACCAGCTTTATCTTTTGTTTCGATGATTGTACCTTGGTGCACTGAACCTTCTCCAAAGATAGTTTCAAATACTTCCCATGGATTTTCTTCCAATTGTTTGTGTCCTAAAGAAATACGACGATTTGCACGGTCTATTTCTAAAACAACCACTTCCATTTCGTCTCCTACTTTGCAGAATTCTGATGGGTGCTTGATTTTTTTCTGCCAAGAAAGGTCAGAAATGTGAATCAAACCGTCAACGCCTTCTTCCAATTCAACGAAAACGCCGAAGTTTGTGAAGTTACGAACTTTCGCATTGTGACGCGTTGCAACTGCATATTTTGCTTCAATCGCTTCCCATGGATCTGGCATCAATTGTTTGATACCTAAAGACATTTTTCTTTCTTCTCTATCTAAAGTCAAGATGACAGCTTCAACTGTATCGCTAACGTTCATGAAATCTTGTGCAGATCGCAAGTGTTGTGACCAGCTCATTTCAGAAACGTGAATCAACCCTTCAACTCCAGCAGCGATTTCAACGAAAGCACCGTAATCAGCCATTACAACAACTTTTCCAGAAACTTTGTCACCAACGTTTAATTCAGTGTTCAAAGCATCCCAAGGATGAGCTTGTAATTGTTTTAATCCAAGAGCAATTCGTTTTTTATCGTCATCAAAATCAAGAATTACAACATTCAATTTTTGATCCAACTCAACGATTTCTTCTGGATGATTTACACGACCCCAAGAAAGATCTGTAATGTGAATCAAACCATCAACACCACCTAAATCGATGAATACACCATAAGATGTGATGTTTTTAACAGTTCCTTCCAACACTTGACCTTTTTCAAGACCTGAAATAATTTGTTTTTTCTGTTCTTCCAGCTCCGCTTCAATAAGCGCTTTGTGAGAAACAACAACGTTACGAAACTCTTGGTTGATTTTAACAACTTTGAACTCCATGTTTTTACCAACGTAAATATCGTAATCACGGATTGGTTTAACATCGATTTGAGAACCTGGTAAAAATGCTTCAATTCCGAAAACATCAACAATTAAACCTCCTTTGGTTCTGCATTTCACATAACCAGTGATAACTTCCCCTGTGCGCAATACATCATTCACACGTATCCATGCTTTGTGCATTCGTGCAGTGCGGTGAGAAATAACTAACTGACCAGTTTTGTCTTCTTGACACTCAACGTAAACGTCAACTTTGTCTCCAACTTTCAAATCTGGATTGTAGCGGAATTCACTTACTGGAATTACTCCTTCAGATTTGTAACCAACATTGATAACCGCTTCTCTTTTTGTTAATACAACAACTGTTCCTTCAATTACTTCTTTTTCGTTGATAGAAGATAAAGTTGCTTCGTATTTGTCAGCAAGTTCTGCTCTTTGAATTTTGTTGTACCCATCCATTGCGAGTGCATCCCAATCAAAATCGGCAGATCCCTGCCCTGTAATTTTTGTTTCAGCCATTTGGCGTTTTAATTTGTATTTCGAAGAATTCCAATACTTTCGAAAGAAGTTAAAAATAAAACCGCCCAATGCTGGAATTGACAGTTCTCTTAATTTAGGGTGCAAAGGTAATGAATTATTTATTTCGAAGTAAAAAACGGAAAATTATTTCTCTATAATTCTTTGGCATTTATGATATATTATCAATAATCTCAAAAAATCACTTCTTTGAACAATGAAAACTAGTTGCGAAATTTTTATTTCAAGTGAAAATTTAATTCGCACTTCAAGTTTTTATTAATTTTGCAAGTAAAATAATAAATCAATGATACCTCAAAATACCAAAACCATCGCTGTTGACTTTGATGGAACAATCGTAGAAGATAAATATCCTGGCATTGGTAAACCTTTGATGTTTGCTTTTGAGACCCTGGAGTTGTTGCAAAAAGATGGACATAGACTCATTCTGTGGACATACCGTCACGGACAAGAATTAGATGAAGCTGTGGAATTTTGTGAAAAGAAAGGAATTGTTTTCTATGCAGTAAATAAAAGTTTTCCTGAAGAAGATTTCACACCAAACACCAGAAGAAAATTAAACGCAGATATTTTTATTGACGACCGAAATATCGGTGGATTTTTAGGTTGGGGAAATATTTACCAGTTACTTTCATCAAATGAGGCTCCTGAGCTCAAAGCAAAGAAAAAAGGATTCTTTAGATTTTAAAGAAAAGTTTATTATTTGTTAATACGTAAATAAGACAAGGAATTAAAAATTTAGTTTAATTTTGAACAGTATGATAAGAATTTGTTCGAAATGTATAAAAAAGCTACAATAATTACAATGTCCTTCTTTTATCTCTTAGCAGGTATTTTTCATTTCATTAATCCAGGTTTTTATGCTGGCCTTGTTCCAGATTACTTTGATGAAAAAGAATTTATCATTGCAATAAGTGGTCTTTTCGAAATTATTCTGGGACTTTTTCTACTATTTAGAGAAACCAGAAAAATTGCTGCGATTTTAATTATCTTCATGTTGATCGTTTTTCTTTTTACGGTTCATTTTCCAATGGCGGTAGATTTTTTTGATAACGAAAACCCTCTTTTGTGGTTTGCAATTATTCGAATCCCCATTCAATTTGTCTTAATTTACTGGGCCTTTAGAGTTTCCAAAATCAGAAAAGAATCAAAATTTTCTTAAAATAGCACAGTGTTTAGTTAATATTTGAACTTATTCCTTACTTTTATACTAAACTTCAAGCAAATGCAAGAGACAGTAGACCTAAATTGTCAATTATACGATTATGATTCAGAATCCTACATTTTAACGAAAAACTCAGTTGATTTTTATGCTGAATATTTTTCAGATCAGCAAAAAAAAAACAACAAAACGCATTGGCTCAATTTTCATTCAATAAAGGAAAAAGATCAAATTGAAAAGCTTTGTAAAAATCTGGAAATTGAATCTTTGACTTTTGAAGACATTTACAAGGAATTCAAAAGACCAAAATTAGAAGAATACAATAATTATCTTTTCTTCAAAATTAAATCTGCCTTACCCAAATTGAATTCATCTGAGTTCCATCAAGAAAACATTTCTTTCATTGTAGGTGCGAAATATTTGATTTCATTTCAAGAAAAAAGTTCAGATCATTTTCCCGATGTTAGAGATAGAATTGAGAAGAAAAGAGGAAAAATTAGATTGAAAGGAACCGATTTTCTTCTTTTCAGACTCTTGGAGGCAATTATTGATAATTATTTTGAAGCTTTAGATGACATTGTTAATTCCATCGAAAGTCTTGAATCGAAAACAATTAGACATCCAAACAGTGATACTTTAAAGAAAATTGAAGTCCAAAAAAGAAAATTAATAGAATTGCGAAAAATTGTTTTTCCCATGCGTGAAATTACCTCTCAATTGGAAAAAATGCACAGTCCTTTTCTTAAAAAAGAAAATCACTACTTCTTTGTTGAATTGAAAGACAATTGCTTGACCATTTTGGATGAGATTGATGCGAACAAACAAATCTTAGACGGTATGGCCAATTTATATTACGCTGTGCAAGGACAAAGAATGAATGAAATCATGCGTTTATTGACCATTGTGAGTTCAATTTTCATTCCACTTACTTTTCTAGTAGGTGTTTATGGTATGAATTTTAAATTCATGCCTGAGCTAGAAATGAAATATGGATACTATATCACCTGGGGAATCATGCTAATTATTGCAAGTATTTTGTTATTCTATTTTAGAAAAGTTGGCTGGCTGAAGAAACCCAATTTTAAGCGTAAATTATAATTCACTCAATGCAAATTCATACAATAAATTGAATTTTTGAGATATTTCCTCTCGTGAATAGTTGTTTTTTATTGAATTTGAAATTTCTTGATAGTCGTATTTTTTTGTTAGAGAATCATTAATTTGTTTAAACCAATCTTCCAGATTGTCTTTACAAATTGCGCCATTGGATGAATTAATAACTTCTGATGCAATTCCAACATCGCTAACTAAAACTGGTGTCCCAGCCATTAATGATTCAACAATAATTACAGAAAAAGTCTCAAATTTTGATGCGTGAAGTAAAAAATTGCTGCTATTTAACAAGGTATTCAATTGATTACTATCTACTGAACCAACATAATTGATTGGAAAACTATATATACCATTTCTTATTTTCTCTAATAATTTTCCTTCTCCTGCAATGGTTAATTTGAAATCAAATGTTTTACTTAAAAAAACTTTTTCCAAAGCGTCTAAAAAATAAAAGGGATGTTTTGGTTCCTGCCAATTTGCAACACTTAAAAAAGCTACATTTTCAGATTTTCTTGCTGTGTTTTGAACATTAAATGTTTTATTATCAATAATATTTGGAACAATAAAAATCCTTTTTTCAGGGTAATATTTTTCAAGAATATTATTGAAGTTTTCTGAAACAGAACTGATTGCACTCATATTTGCCAAAGCTTTTTTTCCCGATTTTCTGAGAATATCTTTTTCGAGAAAGCGGCTAATTTTGGACCAATGCTCGGTGTGCACTTGTTTTACTTTACTTCTTTTTGATATTTTATGTCCAATTAAACCTGCGGGAAATAAAACGTTGGAATGAACAAGATTAAAAGTGCTCAAGTCAATATTAAATTTTTTAATTAACCTTTTGAACAGAAAATATTGAAAATTAATTGAATAATAAAATAATTTATAGAATTTGCTGTGGATTTGAATTTTATACGTTTCAATATTGTTATCAACTATTTTTAGCAGTTTTATATCTAAGTACTTTGGAGAATATTGAATATCAAAGTGAATCACATTGATTTGAGCAACTAAAGATATTGCTTCAGCATGATTTTTTATGAATTTTCCTGAGATTTGATTTTTTTCTGTTGGATACCAATGAGAAATAAAAAGAATTTTTTTATCCATTTTTCAGTACAAATTTTCCAATTAAATCTCTTTTCGAAACTGGAACAAAGAAATAATTTGTTTCACCGTTTTTATTGCAATCTCTAATTGATTTAATTTCAATTAATTTATTTGTCTTTGATTGAAATTGAAACATGAGGTAACCTAATTCGGACACAATTATTTCTTCAATTTTAGCTTCGATTTTGTCTTTTAAAACCTCACAAATTATGATGGGTTGAAATTTCTTTATAGATTCAATCCCACCCATAAAAACATAATTTTCAGTGCCTTCAGTATCAATTTTAATCAAATCAATCGATTTGATATTTTCTTTTGATACAACATCATCAATTTTCGTTAATTCTACATCATACTTTAAGAAATTTGAAATCCCCCACGTATTTTCTGTGTTTCCAATTCCACTTGCGTGAAATTTCTGATAAGCATATTTTGGGTTTTTTTCTTCAAAAAATTGAATGGTTCCTGTTTTATCACCCAATGCTTTTTCAATTAAATGTATGTCGTTGAAATTATTTAAAGCAATATTTTCTTTTAAAAAATGCTTTGGACCAATTGAAGGTTCGAAAGAATAAACATCAATTTCTGCTTTTACAGTTTTTGCAAGCAGAGAATAATATCCAACATTTGCACCAATATCAAAAAAAGATTCGCAATTGAGAATTAAATCTTTGAAGATTTCTGAAAACTCAAATGTGCAACCTTTGTCTTCCCAAAACAAAATTTTAGTCATTGGGCTGGTTTCATTGGTTTTAAATCTTATTGGCTTTCCATTATTATACACAGTAATTATTCCAGATACAGGGATTTTCAATGATGCCGGCAAAACAAATCTGAATGGATGTAAAGTTGAGCGAACTATTTTATTTAATGTGGGCTGATAAAATAATTTGTAGAATTTTTGATTTGGCATTTTTTATTGTTTAAAAATGTAATTCCCCCATTCGGAGTAAATATTTGTAGTTTGAATAAGTTTACCTCTATGAATTCTAAATGGTTTATAACCCAATTGTTCAAGGAAATCAATCATTTCTTTTACAGTATAACCCGCAGAAATATATGTTTCATCGCTTAACTCAATCAATATTTCAGGTTTAAACTTCGCCAAGCTTTTTTGCATTCCCTTTAAGGCATAAAGTTCTGCGCCCTCAATATCTATTTTCAGAAAGTCAAAGCGAGTAAGTTTATCAAAATATTCATCGTCAAATATTTTTAAATCTACATTTTCTTGAAAATTATCTCTTTCATCAGATTTGTAAAGCGTCGATAAACCTTCATGAAACCCACCATGAATTGCTGTACTGGTTGAATTATAAATTGGCAAAATACCTACTTCATCAGAAAGTCCATATTTGTTAACTTCAATATTGGTAAATTTATTTAGAGTTATATTATTTTTTAATAAATCGAATTGAAAACTTACTGGTTCGAATGAAATTATTCGTCCATCTTTTATTTTTTCTGCCGCAAACAAACTGAATTCTCCCTGATTGGCGCCAATATCAATGAAGGTCATACCCTCCTTTAAGAAAGAATTTAAATAAATGATTTCGTTCACGTGATGGTAGCCAGACCAATAAATACTGCCGCCCATATAACTGTATTTATCAACTTGCATTTTAATAGATCCCATGCAATTAGCTACAATTTTAAATTCGCTTTTTTTCGCTGAATCGTAGTATTTCCTTCTTAATTTGCGGGCAATTCTGATAAAAATCATTCCAATCAAGTAACTCGATCTTTTTAGAATAAATAAACCAACTAATTTTCGTAAGATTTTAGGGAGAATACTGTTCATTTTTTTATCTTGAGTTCAAATTTATTAATAAATCACTAATTTTCATTCAATATCTACTCTAAAATTAAAAACGAAGTATATTTTTAGCTTAATTGATTAAATTTGTATTTAATCATAGTTTAATATTACATGGGATTCATCCAAAAAGATGCCTTACGGTCAATGATTATAACCTATTTCGGTTTGTTATTGGGATATCTAAATAAAGGAATTCTTTTTGTCCTCATTTTAAGTACGGAAGAGATTGGGTTGATAAATCTTATTTTGAGTGTTGGACTACTTTTTGCACAATTATCAAATTTGGGAGCAATTAATGCAATTGCGAAATTTTTGCCTTTTTTTAGAGATGATTCCGCTAAAAAGCAAAGCTTTTTGAAACTCAATATTATTTTTGTTTTTGCAGGGATTTTACTTTTTTCAATTTTGGTTGTGCTTTTGCAAGGACAAATAATTAAGTTTTATTCAACTAAATCGGCTCTTTTTGTAGATTACTATTTCTGGATTATTCCAATTGGAATTGCAAACGTTTTTTTCCTGGTTTTTGAAGCCTATTTGAGGTCACTTTTTAAGAATATTCTTTCAGTTTTCTTATATGAATTTTTACTCCGAATTATCATCACAATTTTGCTTGTTCTCTTAGCTTTTAAGTACATAAATTTCAATCAGTTTTTCATTATTCATGCATTTGTATACTTCATTCCATCTTTAATCTTATTCATTTATTTGTATAAACTGAATGAATTAAAATTTAACAAAAGCAACCTTAATATATCCAAAAAGTTTAAGAAAATAATTCTTTCTTTTAGCCTGTTTTCTTATTCAAATACAATTGGAGTTTTATTGGTGATGACAATGGATGCCATGATGATTGCTTATTATTTAGGATTGAAAGAAACGGGAGTATATACAACAATCATTTATTTAACTAGCGCATTGCAAATACCTTATAAATCTTTGATGCGTGTTTCTACTCCTTTGATTCCACAGTATTGGAAAGAAAAAAGCATGGAGAAAATGTCTCAATTGTATCAAAAAGTGAGTTCAATTTCATTGATTGTCGGGTTGTTTATGTTTTTACTTATTTGGACAAGCCGAGCTGAATTATTTTCCTTTTTACCAAGCGAATATCTCCTTGGAATTTGGGTGTTTCTTTTTTTAATGATAGGTAGAATAATCGACATGTATTTTGGTTTAAATGGCTGGATCTTCGTCACCTCCAAAAAGTATAAATATGACATTTTTTTTACTTTTATTTTGCTTTTTTTGGTTTTCATTCTAAATGTGTTCTTAATTCCGCGCTACGGTATCATTGGCGCTGCAATTTCAACAGGTTTCGCCTTAATTGTCTACAATTTTGCTCGAATGCTTTTTGTGTTTTTTGTATATAAAATTCATCCTTTTCATTGGAATCAATTAAAAATCGCATGTCTTTTTGGATTGATTTTACTGGCTACAGAATTTGTTTCAAACATTTTCGTCAATCGCTATTTGGAAATTGGACTCAATTTTTCTTTTGTATCCATTGTTTTTTTAGGCGCCATTTTTTTCTTCGACTTAGAACCTGAAATTAATTCATATTTGAAAAAAGGTAAAATTTATTTACAATCAAAATTTAAAAAATGAATCCCAAAATTTTACCTTTGTACCTAAATTAAATACAAAATGCGTGTATATCTAGACAATGCGGCAACAACTCCAATGGCGCCCGAAGTGGTTGAGTGTATGATTCCTTATTTGCAAAATGAATTCGGAAACCCTTCATCTACTCATTTTTATGGTCGCAAAGCGAAAGCAGTAATTGAAAATGCGCGCAGATCCATAGCCAAACATTTAAATTGTAGTCCAGCGGAAATAATTTTCACTTCTGGAGGAACGGAAGCTGATAATATGGCTTTACATACTTCTATCGAAGCTTTAGGCGTAAAAAGAATTATTACTTCAACGATAGAACACCACGCTATTGGACACACCGCAGAACACCTGGCAAAACATCAAAACATTGAACTTGTTCATGTTAAAATTGATTCAAAAGGAAATGTAGATTTAAATGATTTAGAAAATTTATTGAAAAGTGAAACTAAAACGCTGGTTTCTTTGATGCATGCCAATAACGAAATTTCAACTTTATTGCCTTTAGATAAAGTTTCAAAACTTTGTAAAAAATACAACGCTTATTTTCATTCTGATACTGTTCAAACAATGGGACATTATCAGTTTGATCTGCAAAAAACACCCATTGATTTTCTCGCTTGTGCGGCGCATAAATTTCACGGCCCGAAAGGAATTGGATTTTTGTATGTGAATAAAATGCTCAAAGTGCAAGCTCTAATTCACGGCGGTTCGCAGGAAAGAGGTTTACGCGGTGGTACAGAAAATTTATATGGAATTGCAGGTCTAGCGAAAGCAATGGACATGGCGTATGAAGACTTAATTGAACATCAAAATCATATTCAAGGTTTAAAAACGCACATGATCGATTTATTGCATCAAAATTTTGATGACATTTATTTTCATGGCGAAACAAATCCGAAAAAAAGTCTTTATACAGTTTTGAATTGCAGTTTTCCGAAGACAGAAAAAGCGGGAATGTTGCTTTTCACTTTGGACTTGAAAGGAATTGCTTGCAGTGGCGGAAGCGCTTGTACTTCTGGCGCCGCGAAAGGATCGCATGTTCTTGAAGGAATTAAAGCCGAGGGATCAAGACCCAATGCAAGATTTTCTTTTTCCAAATATACCACCAAAGAAGAAATCGACTATACCGTTGCACAATTGAAAACAATTTTTAGTAAAACGCTTGTTTAATTTTGGACAAAAAACTTCACATTCTTTTTTTAAGTTCTTGGTATCCTACTGACATCAAGCCATTTTTAGGGAATTTTGTCAAAAAGCACATAGATTTAGTCGCGAAAAAACACTTTGTCACTGTCATTGATTTACAAGCTGATACAATTATTAAATCGCATCAAATCTCAAAAATTTCAAATGATAATTTGACTGAAATAGTTATCAAATATCCCAAGAGTTCAAATCCTATCAGACAATATATCAATGCCCAAAAAGCGTTTAGACTTGGAGTGCAATCTGTTGAAAATGTGGATATTATTCATGGAAATATTATTTTGTCAAAAGGTTTGCAGTTTGTTTGGGCAAAAAAACACTTTAAAAAACCGCTTGTAATTACAGAACATGCCTCCTATTTTAATAAGCAAAAATCTAAATCTTGGAATTGGAGGGAAAAACTAGTTTTAAAATCAGTAATCAAGAATGCAAGCGTTTTAAGTGCAGTTTCTGTGTTTTTGAAAGATGAAATTCTCCATGCTTTCCCAGGTTTGAAAATCGAAATTTTACCAAATGTAATAGATGATTCGATTTTTACCCTCAAAGAAAAGTCCGAAAATTTGAAAATTAAATTCCTCCATGTTTCTACTTTGGATGACCGCTTCAAAAATATTAATGGAATTATCGATGCTTGTAATTTTTTAAAAAATCACAGAGAAACAAATTTTGAATTGGAAATTATTTCTGACGAGAACTATGACACTATTCAAAGAAAAGTGAATAATCTAGCCTTGGATCATTTGATAAAATTTTCAGGTCCATTGCAAACTGAAGAAATTGCAAACAAAATGCAGCAATCAAACGCATTAGTACTTTTTTCAAATTATGAAACTTTTTCTTGCGTAATTGCCGAGGCATGGGCAACTGGAACACCTGTTATTTCTACAAATGTTGGCATCGCAAATCAATTAAATAATCATTTAGGAATTCAAGTTTCCAAAAACGATATTGCATCTCTTGTAAATGCAATGAAGCAAATCATAGATAAAAAAGTAGTATTTGACCAACACAAATTGAAAGAAGCATCCGTACCTTTTACTTCAAACAATGTATTGAAATCTATAGAAGATATCTATTCTTTAGCACAAAAGTGAGTTGAAAGTTCATAACTATTCTTTTGGTTGAAAAAATAATACAAAAAACATAGTTTGCTTGTCATGTTTGTTGTAACTTTGCGCCCCGTAGTTACAAAATTATATACATGTCCAATTCTACGAAATACATATTTGTAACCGGGGGAGTAACATCTTCACTGGGGAAAGGTATCATTTCCGCATCTTTAGCAAAATTATTACAAGCACGTGGCTATTCAGCTACCATTCAAAAGCTGGATCCTTACATTAATATTGATCCTGGAACACTGAATCCTTATGAACATGGCGAATGTTTTGTTACTGATGACGGTGCTGAAACGGACTTAGATTTAGGTCACTACGAACGTTTTTTAAATGTTCCAACTTCACAAGCCAACAATGTTACCACAGGGAGAATTTACCAGGCTGTAATTGAAAAAGAGCGCCGAGGTGAATTTTTAGGCAAAACTGTGCAAGTAATTCCTCATATCACTGATGAAATCAAAGATCGAATTCAAATTTTGGGTAAAAAAGGAGAGTACGACTTTGTGATTACAGAAATCGGTGGAACCGTTGGTGACATTGAGTCTCTTCCATACGTGGAAGCTGTGCGTCAAATGCTGTGGGAATTTGAAAATGATTGTTTGGTTATTCACTTGACTCTGATTCCTTATTTGGCTGCTGCTGGTGAATTAAAAACAAAACCGACTCAACATTCTGTTAAACAACTACTTGAATTAGGTGTTCAGCCAGATATTTTATGTTGTAGAACTGAACATGCGTTAGACTTAAACTTGCGCAAGAAAATTGCTAAATTTTGTAATGTAAGTATCAATGCTGTCATTGAATCTAGAGATGCTGAGACAATTTATGACGTCCCAATGCTCATGCAAGCAGAAGAATTAGATAAAGTTGTACTAGAAAAATTAAAACTTCCTTCCAAAACTGTTCCGAATTTAGATTCTTGGAAATCTTTTTTGACAACCTTGAAAAATCCTAATTCAGAAGTAAATATCGGTTTGGTTGGTAAATATGTTGAATTGAAAGATTCTTACAAATCAATCAGTGAATCTTTCATTCATGCCGGAGTTTCAAATGAATGTCGCGTAAATGTGAAATGGATTCATTCTGAAAAACTAACCAAATCAAATATTGAAAGTGAATTGGGAGATTTAGATGGTATTTTGGTTGCTCCAGGTTTTGGTTCAAGAGGAATTTCAGGAAAAATTGACGCGGTAAGATACGCCCGTGAAAACAACATTCCATTTTTTGGAATTTGTTTGGGAATGCAATGTGCTGTGATCGAATTCGCAAGAAATGTTTTAGGCTTAGAAGATGCACACACTACTGAAATTGCTGAAGATTCAAAACATCCTGTGATTAGCATGATGGAAGAGCAAAAAAACATTGCTAATTTAGGAGGTACAATGCGCCTTGGAGCATACAAATGTGAATTAAAACCCAATTCCAAAACAGCAAATGCATATAATACTGAATTGATATCTGAACGTCACAGACACAGATTTGAATTTAACAATGAATATTTAGAGCAATTTGAAAAAAATGGAATGATTGCCACTGGAAAAAATCCTGAAACTGGTTTGGTTGAAGTGGTAGAAATACCAAATCATCCTTGGTTTGTTGGCGCTCAATTTCATCCTGAATACAAAAGCACTGTAGCGAACCCGCATCCGCTATTTGTAGCTTTTATCAATGCGGCAAAAGTAAATAAACAAAATTAAAAATGGATAAAAATACAATTTTAGGTCTTGGACTTATTGGTGCCATCTTGGTGACTTTCACATTAATCAATAAACCTAAAGAACCTACTAAAGAGGAACTTGCAAAGCAAAAAAAAGAAATTAAGGCTGCAATAAACAATGCAAATGAGAAAGAGACGGCGAAAGTTGTCGCTAAAAGTGAAGAAAAAATAGCCAAAATTTTGGTTCCTAAATTGGATAAAAATAAAGTGCAATTTAAAGATGAAAATGGCGCTTTAATTTTTACAAATACTCTCACAAAAAAAGATACGGTAATTACTGAAGTAGCAAAAGAAAAAGTGGAAACCAACCAAATTGTTAAAGGAGAAATTATTCGACTTGAAACTAATAAATTGGCATTTGATTTTTCAACCAAAGGAGGGATTTTAGCAGCTGTTTATTTAAAAGAATATCAATCTTACACTGATTTTGCTTCGAAAAATAAAAAATGGATTCCATTGAAATTATTCGGAGAAAACGATGCCGTCAACGAATTAAGTTTTCCGCTTGATGGTAAACAATTTGCTACAGGTAATCAACTTTTTACAGTGGTAGATTCTTCAAAAACTGGAATCACTTTTGAATTAAAACGAGAAAATGAGCAAGTAATTCAATTTGTTTATTCGTTAAAACCAAATGCTTACGACATGGACTTTGAGGTGAAACTGAAAGGTTTTGCTGGGAAAGTTAATCCAAAAAACGTAATGTTGAATTGGAATGCTGATTTGAAAAAATCAGAAAGACTTTTAAATGCACAAAGATTGGTTTCAACGGTTTGCTTCAAATATAAAAACGAAGAGCAAGACTGGTTGAGCGAAGCATCTGACGACGAAGAAAAAATGGAACAAGCTGTTGAATGGATTGCATTTAAACAAAGTTATTTCAGTTCAATCATGAAACCTATTGCAGGATTTGATAAAACTGGTTCAACTTTGAAAATCAAAAAATTCAGTGAAACTGAAGATAGAAATCATTCACACATAAAGAGATATGAAGCATCAATGAACTTGGCTTTTGCAAATACTGGCGATGCAAGTGCCAAAATCAATTGGTTTTTCGGGCCAAATGATTATGAGGTTTTGAAATCTTATGACTCAAATTACGAAGACATTATTAATTATGGTTGGGGACTTTTTAGATGGATAAACATTTATGCCATTCAACCATTGTTCAATTTATTGGCCGGTTCCGGTTGGGGATTTGGAATTGTAATTTTATTAGTGACATTGATTATCAAATTATTTTTGATGCCAATTCAATGGAAAATGTATGTCTCTTCAGCTAAAATGAGAATTTTAAAGCCTGAAGTTGATGAATTAAATGCAAAATTTCCAAACAAGGAAGATGCAATGAAAAAGCAAATGGAAATGATGTCATTGTACCGCACAAGTGGCGCCTCTCCCCTCGCTGGTTGTGTTCCGATGTTGATTCAAATGCCGATTCTGCTAGCTGTCTTTAGATTTTTTCCTGCTGCTTTTGAATTGAGACAACAGCCTTTTTTGTGGGCAGAAGATTTATCCTCTTACGATTCAGTATATAATTTTGGAACTTATCTCCCACTTTATGGAGACCACATTTCTTTATTCACCTTGTTGATGGCTGCAACTACCTTGGTTTATACTTATGTAAACAGTGGAAATATGCAACAACCAACACAACCAGGAATGCCAAATATGAAAGTGATTATGTATATTTTCCCTTTCATGATGATTTTCTTCTTCAATAATTATTCTTCAGGATTAAGTTATTACTATTTCATTTCAACATTGATTTCAATTTTAATCATGGTGGCAATCAAACAATTCTTTGTGGATGAAGATAAATTGAAAGAAAAAATGTCTGCCAGAAAAGCGGCTGCATCCACCGGAAACTCTGCTGTGAAAAAGAAATCTAAATTTCAAGAGCGATTAGAGCAAATGCAAAAAGCACAAATCGAAGCGAAAAAGAAAAAATAAATCTGATTAAATATTTTGTTAAGAAGGTTTACTGGAAACGGTAAACCTTTTTTCCTAACTTCAATAAGCTATTTGAGACAAAATTATCCAATAATAAATATTGATTTATGTTCAAGTATTTGATTTTATTCAGCTTAGTGTTTATTGTTTCATGCTCAACCAAAAATCCCAAGGTTGAGACTGAAAAAATAGCAAACATTGAATTTAAAGCCAACCTTTTTAATCCTATCTACTTGACATCTTTGTTTGATGCACCAAATAATTTTGGGTCAATTTGGAATAAGAATATAATTGAATCATTGAAAATCAACAAAATAAGTTTATTTATTAAAGGAGGAAAGTATAAAAATAACATGTCAGAAAAATTATCATATATCTTCAACTCACATGGTAATGCTTTGAATTTCAATCACTATTTATACAATATTTCCCTTGAATCCTTTTCAAATTCTGGCTTCACTTATGATTCAAATGGCGCATTGGAAAAAATTGATGTTTACAGATTTATGCAATTTGGAAATGTACCTCCTATTTTCATCAAGAAAGATTCAATTCAAACAACAGTTATTACATCCAAAAATAGCAACGGTTTTGATTCATTGCTTTTTTATCCAAACATTGAAAATCCAAAACTAATTGTTGAAATTGTTAACCACAAAATAAATTCACTTGAAATTTTCGTGGAGAAAGGTGCAAATCTTGAGAAAATTCAAGCGCTGTCAAAAACTTTAGATTCAACGTTGAATATTTTTGAATTTTCAGAGAAATCTGTTACTTTTTTAGAAAATAATTTGCCTCAAGAAAGTTTTCATTTAGATTCAAAATGGCATAAACAGGAACAATCAAAAAAATGGGAATATAATGCAAATAAGCAGCCTATTAAATATTCCGAACATCTGCATGGCACATTGATTAAAAATATTTCAATAACCTACGATGATGAAAATTTACCCGCTGAATTCCTTGTAGACCGCAAAAGATTTATTTTTTATTCTAGCTCAAAGTAAATGCTTACAAAACAAGAATTAAAGGATAAAAATATTCAATTTTGGACTGATTTTAAATCCTACATGTCCAAACACAAATCGACTACAGGCAGAAGGATCAATTGGATCAACTACCCTACTGAAATAAAATTCATTTTTTTACGCCTGGAAGTTGATAAATTTGGAGCTAGAATTTGTTTCGATATTCAAGCAAAAGATCAAGCTGTGAGGGAAATCATTTGGGAACAAATGGAGGAACTAAAAATAGTGATGGAAAGTAGCATGGGCGAAGATGGATCTTGGAATTATAATTTCAGCACAATTGAAATATCTTCTTTTTCAAGAATCAAATGGGAACTCGATTCAGTAAATATTTTTCGTGAGTCAGACCAAGTTGTAATTTTCGAATTTCTAGAAGGGAAATTAATTGCTTTTGATGAATTTTATCAAAATTTTAAAGACATTATAATCCTATTAGTTAAATAAGAAATTCCGCATTAACATTTTTTTAGCCTGCAATTTCATGCAAACTCTCAATATTCTTTTAACTTTGTATCTATGTCAAAATATATATTAGCTTTTATATCACTTGGATTTTCATTCATTTCAATGAGTCAAGTTGTAATTTTGAATGAAGATTTTCAATTGGGATTTCCTGCAACTTGGACTATGGTTGATGTTGACCAACAAATTCCTAATGCGGCAGTTTCTGAATATAGCAATCCATGGATTATAAAAGCCGATCCTGAAAACACAATAGATTCTGTTGTAAGTTCAACATCCTTCTACGAACCTGTAGGACAAGCAAATAAATGGTTGATTACGCCAGCAATAAACTTAGGCGATTATGGAAACTACCTTTCATGGCAAGCAAAATCTCACGATCCATCTTATCCTGAAAATTATAAAGTTTTGATTTCAACATCCAATCAAGTTACTGATTTCATGGATACTGTGCGGTTAATTGTATTAGAAAATCCTGAATGGACAAATAGAGAAATAGATTTAAGTAACTTAGGCTTTAATGGTCTAACTGTTTATTTGGCTTTTGTTAATACAACAAACGACGGTTATAAACTGTATTTAGATGACATCAATGTAAGAAAAAATGACCCTGTTGGAATTCAAGAATTAACTGATATTTCTGTTGAAGTTTATCCGAACCCAACACCTGGAAATATTAAAATCAATTGTGCTAAAAAAATTGATGAAGTTTCAGTTTTTTCTATAAATGGAAAATTGATTCAGCAAATGAATTACAGCAATGGAGACCAAATAGACTTATCTTATTTGCAAGCAGGTGTTTACTTAGTTCAAGTGGCAATTTCTGGTAGTCTCAAAATGGTTAGAATAGTTAAAAATTAACTAATTATTATCGAGGTTCTGGAATTGGAATTAATTCAAGCGTAAAGTTGTAATTGAACTTTGGCTTCAAAATAATCTTTTCATTTTTAAGCATTTTAATATCAAATACCCAAACTATATCCTTAAAATAAAATTTGACACTTTTGAAATTATCGGATACTTCAAATGAACCTTTTTGACCCATTTCATCACCCAAAGTATTCATCTTTTGAAAATAGAGATTTCCCGTTTTGTGAAAAATAAAAATTTCTTTGTACTTCATACTCAAGGGTGAAAAATCTTTTCCATTCCTGAATTTATGAATTACCAACCAAACTTTGGAATTGTTATTATGAAAAAAAAATGCAGGATTTACCGTAAGTAATTCATTATCTGAAACACAAGCATTCAGAATCAAAATCAAAAAAAATAATTTTAAAATTCTTCTCATTCAATCTTATAAAGCCATTTTATTATCTCGAATAACTTTGGCGATTTCCATATTCATTGAATCTTGTAATTCTTTTTTGATATTACTGCCCTCAATCTTTTCTACGCGAACATATTGATAGCGATTTTCTTTCCATTTATATAAACATTGTAGTCTGTTTTCATATTCATCAAAGAATTGCAGCACCAAATCGTCATGTCCAGAAGTCGATTTTCTCATGCCTATTAAATGAGCAATAAAAGTGTTTACAAGCACTAACTTTCCTTGTTCACGCTGGTATACAAGTGCTCTTCTCAGCGGCCAATCATGCACACCAGATCTAATAACAAGAATAAAAGCATTTTCGATTTTTTCTTTTTCAATGAAGGGCAACACATGAAAAAATTTAGGATTACAAGCAGGTTGAATGGCATCATTCAAGTCTTTTTGATTGGCATCACAAATTTTTAATTCATATAATAAATCCAGCATTTTAGGATCTGAAAATTTAACTTCATCAAAAAGAATCTCAATATTTTTCTCCTTTTCTACCTCTTGATTGTCAATATTAACTTCGGGTAGTTCTTTTGGTTCATCCTTACATGCAGTAAAGGAAACCAACAACAATAAAAAAGGTGTAATTTTAATCATTATAATAAATTTAATAGTAAACGTAATAATATTGATTTGTTACTAAATATGACGTGAAAAAATGGAGTTACTCATTTCAAATGAACTATTAAATTCTTGGTTTTTAATTCCCGTCACTATACCGTTTTCTTGAAACCACAGCAACATCAATTCAGTTGGCATATTACCAGTCAAGTCATTTGTAGCCATTGGGCAGCCACCAAAACCTTTAATCGCTCCATCAAATCTTCTGCAACCATGGTTATATGCTGCTTCAACTAATTGTTTTGCATTTTCTGGAATTGTATGAAGATGCGCTCCAAACTCAACGTTTTTTAATGAAGGAATTAAATCTTTGAACAAACTTGAAACCAGTGTAGGTGTGGCGCAACCAATGGTGTCTGAAAGCGCTAAAATTTTAACTCCTAATTCGTTATATAGTCTTTCTGCCCAACTAATTACTATATCTGAATTCCAAATATCACCATAAGGATTTCCAAAGCCCATGGATAGATAAACCACTAAATCTTTGTTGTTCTTGAAAGCTAAATTTTGTATTGCCTCTAATCTTGACCAAGATTCTTGAATTGTTGAATTTGTATTTCGCATTTGAAATGTCTCTGAAACAGAAAACGGAAATCCTAAAAAATCGATTTCGTCAAATTGAACCGCCTCCTCTGCTCCCCTTTCATTGGCAATTATGGCTAATAAATTCGTATCTGTATTTGATAGATCTAGTTTGTTTAAAACATCAACAGTATCTTTTAACTGTGGAATTGCTTTTGGTGAAACGAAACTCCCAAAATCTAAAGTATCAAACCCACATTTAAGTAATTGATTGATGTAACTTATTTTTTTTTCAGTTGGTATAAAATCAATAATACCTTGCATTGCATCGCGAGGACATTCAATAATTTTCAACTTTTCCATGCTTGTAAAATTAATTTATTTAACGGTAAAATCGAAGGAATTTCAAAAAAAATAAAAAGACTAATTTAATGATTATATTCTTTTTAGTATTGCCTTATTAATCCTTTTGATCAATCCTGGACCTTCATAGATAAAGCCAGTATAAAGTTGAATTAAGTCTGCACCTGCATCTAATTTTTCCAATGCATCTGCTTCTGAATGTATTCCACCAATACCAATGATTGGAAATGCTTTTTTTGACTTTTCGGCTAAGTAACGAATCACCTCAGTTGATCGATCTTTAACAGGTTTGCCAGATAAACCACCTGCTCCAAAAGATTCAATAATTTCGGGATTTGTTTTTAGATTTTCACGAGAAATAGTCGTATTTGTCGCGATAACGCCTTGTATTTTAGATTTATCTATAATTTCAATAATGTCATCAAGCTGCCCATTGGTTAAATCAGGCGCGATTTTCAACAGTATTGGTTTGGGCGATTCATGCTGATTATTTTCTTTTACCAATTCTGAAAGCAAAGCCATCAGCGGTTCTTTCTCCTGTAAATCCCTTAAGTTAGGCGTATTGGGAGAAGAAACATTGACAACAAAATAGTCAACAACAGGAAAAAGAATCCTAAAAGTAATGAGGTAATCTGACAATGCGTTTTCATTGGCGGTCAACTTATTTTTTCCAATATTTCCACCAATAATAATTTTCGTCTTTTTATTCTTTAATCGTTCAGCAGCAATTTCTGCTCCTTCATTATTGAATCCCATTCTGTTGATTATTCCATGGTCTTCCTTGACTCTAAAAAGTCGTGGCTTTTCATTCCCTGATTGTCCGATTGGTGTAATTGTGCCGATTTCAATAAATCCAAATCCACAGTATGCTAAATCATTAAACATTTTGGCATCTTTATCAAATCCAGCTCCTAAACCAACCGGATTTTTAAATTCTAATCCAAAAACTACTTTTTCTAATTTTTCATCTTCAAGAACGTACATTTTCTTCCAAATCCATTTCATTCCTGGAATGGACAATAAAAAATGAATCGATTTTGCTGTAAAATGATGTACTTTTTCGGGATCGAATTGAAATAAGAAAAATCTAATGAATGCATACATAATAATGAACTTTCAACAAAGGTAAAAACAGAAAGCGAGGAACAATTGCCCCTCGCTTTAATTTTATCAATATGTTTCTAACAATTAGAATTTTGCTCTTCCACCTTTATATTTTGGAATATACATTTTCTTCAATGGTCTATATGTGAAATTTTTATAGAAAGTAACATTCAGATAAAAATAAGCATCCTTTTGCGGCTCACCTCTCTTAGAACCTGGATTGAACCATTCAGGATTTGTTACTGAAGGATTACTTAAAGCTGCAGAAGTTGCAGACACTTCAGTTGCTAAAATTGCAGGATCATAATAAAATCCATGAACATCATCAATATAATCAGAAAATGTTTTAACATAGGTTGCTTCAATACCAACTCTCCACATTCCTGCTAACGCTCTTCGATATCCTATACCAATTGGAACTGTTGCGGTAAATGGCAAATAAACTTTCGCACCACCTTCTAATCCTTGACCTTCAGTTTTCAGAGGTCTCAAGTCTTGCCAACCACCTTTGTAAGGTGCTTGAGGATTAAAATAAGCGGCTCCAATTCCTGCAAAGACATAAACTTGATCGTGGTGTTCACCAAAACCCTTCATGCCTTTCATATTATACCTCTTACCGTATTTTTCATTAACATAAATCAACCATTCAAATCTTTGGTTAAAATTTAGAACGATTGAACGGAAGGCCAAATTGCGTGCATTTCTATCTCTATCTGCCGTTTGCGCGTCACTACCTCTTAACAACCCAAAGTTCAATAATGAAGTTGTCGCAAAATGCGGCGCAAATCGATATCTAAAACCAACTGCTGCATTTAAACTTGTTGATGGAAAGTCAATATCAACCAAACTGTAATCAGTTCCAATTTGATCTCTACCGCCCAAATCACCTAAGAATTGTGTTGCACCAGCTTGAAGCATAAGCTCTTTCCTGTTCAATTTCCAGTTCCTTGAAGAATTGAAATTAGAGCCTTGTCCAAAAGAAAAAAGAGTTGTTACAACTAAACAAAAAGTTAAAAAATATCTCATAATAAAAATAAAAAAGACCTCAAAAGCCTATTTAACGTCACGAATTTAATCATAAAAAACATAAATAGGTAAATATATATGAAATAAGTTATCAAAACCCACTTGTGAACGAGCATAATAACTATTAATATGATTGAATAAGTTTAAAATCATAAATCTTCCCATCAACCAAAGATATTAATTGTATCGATTCTTTGTCTTTTTTTTCAAAATAAAAGACAATCATTTCACCCGGTTCATTTTCGCGAGACAACGAGAGCGTTTTATATTGACCATTTTGCAGCATACCTTTGTACACATTTTGACTATCTCTTCGTTGCTCAAACCATTTCAGAACTTCTGTTTGACTGATTGTTAATACCACAAAATAAAAGTATCCTTCCTCATCAATATATAAATATCCGTTATTAATTTCTTGGCCTTGTCCGCGATACAAAAACGATTGATTTTTAGCAATTTTAACTGTTTCAATTTTTTCTTGAGAAAATGAATTAAAAGATGAAAATACAATAATAAAACAGGTCAACATGTTTCTCATTCTACTGGTATTAAACTCATTGGTACGACTTCAAAAATATTTCTATTTGTATCTTCAGTCACAATATTTGTAATAAATATCATCTCACCCATGGAATATTTATAAATATCTTCTATCACTTCTTTTGGAATAACATTTCCAGCTATACTAACCGTTAAATTCTTTTCTCCATGCGGATAGCTGATTACAAATGAAATTATTTTATAATTTTTGGCGGTTTGGATTCCTTCTAAATCTCCTAATTGAGCTATCGGAATTTCTCCATCATATATTTGATTGATGTGGGGAAATAAATTTTCTTGTTGAGTCGAATCCCCACCAATCTTAATATGTTCGACATTCTCATTTTGAGCAATCAATAAAAAATTATTAAGCAATATAAAACTAAACAGAAACAGTTTCATTCATTAACTTATTGAGTAAATCCCTCACCGACTCGCCACTTTCGCCCTTTTTGAATATTATCTTTGAAATAATCGCTTTTGATTTTCCATGTTTTAACTCACAAATTCCGAAATCGCCTCCTCTTTCAACTCCAAAGATAACCAAATCATCATTGGCATGAAATCCAAAATTGGAAATTGGATGAAATGCTCTATCTCCGTAATTGAATCTCAAATCTTTATCGAGGTTGAAAACAAAAATCTGACTGAAATCTGCAGAAGTTGATGAATTTTCCCAAACAAAAAACGGTTCATTTTTCATCGCCGACGGATATTTACTTGGCTTATCACAATTATAAACGCCCCATTGATTCACTTGAAAATTAGCTGTTCCATTTTCTGTTGTATTATTCACTAATTTGTCATTTAAAGCTGATAAATCTCCCATCAAAGCTTTTTGATACGCTTCTTTTTGCTCTTGTAGGACTGATTTATTCTTCTCAATTTCAGCTATAGTTTCATTGAAACTCACAATCGCAACGTCAAATTCTTTTTTGGCTTCCGTCAATTCCTTTCCTTGCAAAACTGGTCTTACAGGCAATCTTAACTTTTCAGTAGTTGCTGTAAAAATCATTTCATACACTTCCTTATTTTTCTCCAGTTTGACGTCTGACCATGTTTTTTTGGTGAAATTTTTGTCGTACCCAGAAGTTGGGAGAATTTCAAAAACTAAATTCTCAAATTTTGCCAATTCAGGATACATTTTTTTATTAAAATCCAAATCAAATTTTTGGTGAGATTCATTGGGAATTTTAAAACTTTCTGATGATGGCTTTTGAAAATCCAATTTAGATTGGTTTAAATCCATTATTTGATTGTCAATATTTACAATCTCTTTTTTAAGTCCTGCAGGATTATTCAAACTCAATTTCGACTGCTCTTTCCCAGAACCTAATTCATATTTAACAGGATACTTTGTCCAATCCTTGGTTGTTTCATTCAAACTCCAAAAATCAAAATCAGCAGGATTTTTAGTCAACTTCATGTCGATTTCAATTGGTTGATGTGCATTTATTTCAACCACTCGATCGTTTTGTTTTCCTCTGATTTCAATCATTCCAGCAGAAATAAAAGCATCCTCTTTCTGATAATCCATAGGTATGCCTGCCATGAAAGCTGAAACTTTATCAGGAAATTCTCTCACTTCAATTTCTACGTTTTGATGCTTATTTTCTGGCAACAAACTTTCTTTCGGAATTGAAATTTTAGTACCACTTGGGAGAATAATATCTTCATTTTTATTTGGATTTACTACAAAAGTTTGAAATGGAACATCTTCACCTTCAATTGTTGGGTGAATACATTCAGTGTCTTTAGGTAAATCTGTGATTGCTAAAGTATTTATTTTATCATTCGTTTCATTTTGACTGTTTAAATAATTGGCACTAAAAAAAAGTGCAATTCCGATTGAGGCTAATCCTGTTGGTCCCCAAAACCAAGGGTTTTTCCAAACTGGAGGTTTTGACAATAGATGTTTTGACAGTATCTGGTCAAAATTTTGTCTTGCGCTGATTTGCTCTGAATTTAGGTTGGGCCGATCCAGATTCATTTTTCTGTTATTCATCTGCACGAATTAAATAAAGGTTGAAAATTACAAAACTGTTCAAATTTGACTTTCAAAAAGTTTTGTTTCCTGTTTATTTGATACAAATTCCTTTCTTCCAGCAGGAAGAAAGGAATATTAAATTGATGCTTATTATTTTTCATTAAAGTACTTTTTTAATTTTTCTAACGCTCTAAAGCATTTAACTTTAGCATTGTTTTCAGTAATATTTAATATTTCTCCAATCTCCTTGAAAGAACGTCTTTCAAAAAAACGCATTTCAATCAATTGAAGAGGCTCTTCTTTTAATTTACCCAATGCACGAAAGAGAATCTTCTTGTTGATTTCAGATTGATCTTCGTCCATTTCATCCATCATTTCAAATAAAGTAACACTTTCAACATTCACTGTTCTTTGTGCTTGTTTATCCCTAAAAGATTGATACAATTCACTTTTCGCGATTCTATACAACCAAGATCCGAATGGTACACCCCTATTTTCATATTTACGAATGTTGTTTAAAGCTTTCATAAATACTTGTGACGTAACATCAAATGCCATTTCTGTATCATCCATTCGCTGATGAATGTACCGGAAAATAGGCTCATAGTATTTTTTGTACAGCGGGCCAAACAACTCAGGGTTGCTTTTAGCTTGCTGTATCCACACTTGCTCCTCCTCAAGACGCTCGTGTGTGTGGTGATACAATGGGTTAACTGTCATGATTTCTGGTTTTATTTATGGTTTCATAAATGCAAAGCTTGCAGACTTTACAATCAAATAATGCAAACTTTATAATTCGTTACACTATTTTACCATAAAACGAACCAAAAATTCTAGTTATTATAAAAAATGGAAAATAAATGTTTGGAAATTGTTTTGAAATCTAGAATTTGATTTAATAAAGAAAATACAAAAAAGGTTTTTGGCATGATTTTCAAACTCGCCTTTCATTGCTTCGCTTTCGAATTAATTAAATCAAAAATAAATGCCAAAAACGAATTCATGCCGCTACTCCACCACGGATTAAATCCGTGGCTACCAATATTTGGTGCCTAAGGCGCCATTTATATAAATGTTTGCTAAAGCATTAGAGACTTTTGTCGCTTTTGCGATAATTTAATTGCTGTGCTAAATTGGCATAAAAAAAGCCAAAAATGAGATTTCCGGCTTTCAAATTTAATTCGAATATTTCTATTGTTGCGACAGCCACTCTTGGAACTTCCTAGCGTTTGCTGCATGTTGGGCATAGCCAACTGTGAAATTGTGTTTTCCGGAATAATCGGCTTTGGCGCACATGAAAATGAAATCGTTTTTATCTCTATTTAAAACTGCATCAACTACTTGCGTTGGGGGAATACAGATTGGACCTGGAGGCAATCCGTCGTTGTAATAGGTATTGTAAGGACATTGAATTTCTCTGTGTTCGTAGGTTAATCGCTGAACGCCATCTAATTGGTCTCCCCAGCAAAATTTGAATGTTGGATCTGATTGCAAACGAATCCCTTGATTTATTCTGTTTAAATACAAACCTGCGATAATTGGCCATTCTTCCGCATTTTTTGATTGTTCTGAATAAACAATACTAGCCAAAGTTACAGCTTCTGATGGTGAATCTAAACCTATTTTGTCCAATTTCGATTTTCTTTCTGAAGTCCAGAAATCTTTGAATTCATCAGCCATTCGAACCAAAAACTGCTCCGCGTCTGTATCCCAAAACATCTTGTAGGTATTAGGTAAAAATAAAGCTGGCAGTTGTTCTGAAGTAAAATCATATTTTTCCAAGGTGGAATCATTTGTCAACATATCAGCCAAATCTGCGCTGTCAATCATCAAACATTTAGCAACTTTTCCAGCCATCTGATATACATCGCGACAGTTGTTAAAAGTTACTTCGACTTCAACTTCAGCATTTCCATTTCCTGCTGAATTTTTAGTGAAACCGTTCAACAACGTTCTGTAACTTGTGCCTGATTCAATCTCATATTTCCCAGAAGCCAATCTTTTAGCATCTAGACCTTTGTATTCGCCTACTTTCAAAAAAGCATCTTTATTGGCGATAATTTTTTCATTTTCTAATTGATTTGCCAAACCTTCTACACCTTTGGAAGCATCAAAATAAAACGCCACTGTTTTTGAATTTTCCGTGGTTTTCATTCCAGCCATATAAACTGAAATTTTTGGCCAAAAAGCCACGCTCCCAATTGCTCCAAGGATGAGCAAGGCAATTCCTACTTTTTTAAACATAATTGATATATTCTTTCGTTTATCCTCTTTCCTTGATCCAAAAACCATTCTTTTCTTGTTCCGACCAATTCGAAACCTACGCTTTCAAATAAATGAATGCTTGAAATATTGTCTTCTAAAATGTTGGCTGTCAAATTGTGAAAATCAAACATGAATCTACAATATTCGATTAATATCACTAAGCTTTCTCGCGCCAAACCTTTGTTTCTTTCTTTTTCTTCAGCGATTAAAATACCAATTCCTGCTCTTCCGTGCTTGAAATTTGCTTCGAATAAATCTAAAGTTCCTATGGCTTCATTGGAATCGTTGAGACAAATCATCAACCTCATTTCGCCACTTTGTCTGAAATTATGAATGCTATTTATATATTCCAAAATTCCATGCATAGAATATGGTGCTTCTGTCCCACTCACGCGCCAATTTTGGGGATTATTTTCCCAAATCAGAACTTTTGCGGCGTCTTCTGGTTCTATGGCTCTTAAGTGAATCTTACTACCTTTTAGCATGTTTTAATTGGTGTAATCTATTATGAATATCTTGTCTAGAATATGCTGGAATTCCTTTGTAATCGGCAGGTAAATTGATCCCGAAAATGGTTTCCATCACGCCTGCTTCGTTCAGCAAGTTTAATAATTCTATGAGAATTAAATCTTTTGTTTCAGAAAAATAAATTTCAATTATCGGTGTTAAACAAGTCAATCCATCAGAATTGGCAGTTTGATACTTTTCAAAAATGGTTTCTAATTGTCTGTTTTTGATGCTGTTTTCAGAAGTTTTGATTATTAATGTGGGAATCTTTTTTGTTTTCAACAACTTGCTGATTTTTTCTACGGACACAAATTCGTCTTTCCCAGAAACTTTGAGGCTGAAATAAAATCCATCTTTGGAAATACCGATGTGTGGCGGAATTTTATCAGCATGAAAAACCCAAAGAAAAATCCCTTGTTTGAAATCTTCATTGTCAGTGTTTTTCCAAGAATCAGTCATTCCATTATACATCTATCGTTCCTTTAAAAACAAATTCTGCAGGGCCTGACAACCAAATATTTGTAAATGATAAATTATCTTCTGCAACAAAAGAAACTTTCAATTTTCCGCCTTTAACCGCAATTTCATATTCATTGAAACCTAATTGCTTTTCTTTATATGCGCAAGCAATTGCAGCAGCAGTCACACCTGTTCCACAAGACAGTGTTTCATCTTCTACTCCGCGTTCATAAGTTTCGACATTGAGATGTTTTCCATTTTGACGAACTAAATTCACATTAATTCCATTTTCTTGGTAATTTTCTGAATAGCGGACTTTTTTTCCGAAATCAACAATGTTGAGAATTTCACTATTTTCGATAAATCTGATGTAATGCGGTGAACCTGTATTCAATTCAAAATCGCCAGAAATTTCCTTGACTTCAATTACGTTTTGCATTTCGATGGCAATGGTTTTTTGAGTCAATTTGGCTTGATGTTCTCCATCAAAAGCTAAAAACGTAATGCTCTCACAGTCAATTCCGAGTGAAGTCGCAAATGCAACTGAACACCTTGCGCCATTTCCGCAAAAACTTTTGGAACCGTCTGAATTACTGTAGTCTATTTCAAAAGCATAATTCTCATGTTTATTTATGCAAATCAATCCATCAGCACCAATTCCAAAACGGCGATCACAAATCAATTGAATTTGATCTACTGTGAGATGATTGTATTTACCATCAAGGTTGTCGAGCATCACAAAGTCATTCCCCGTTCCTTGATACTTATGAAAATTTATTTCCATTAAATAGATTTTGAAAGACAAAGGTAAGAGATTTAAAGCTTAATTTTAAGGTTTTGAATAGCGATTTTATAAGAATCAAAGAATCATTTAAAATGCAGACAAACAAAGAGAAAATGTTGGCTGGTGAGTTGTATCATTCGTTTGATCTAATTCTCTCCCAAGAGCGACAAGAAGCGCAAAAGTTACTTTTTCGACTCAATAATTTAGCTCCAGATAATTTCAAGGAAAAATCAGAAATTTTTAATTTGATTTTCAGAGAATTGGGTAGAAATGTTTTTATTGAATTGCCTTTTAGATGCGATTATGGCTACAATATCAGTATTGGTAAAAACTTTTTCGCGAACTACAATTGCACTTTTCTTGACAGTGCGCCCATTATAATTGGAGATCACGTCCTTTTTGGTCCTAATGTGAGTTTATACACTTCTGGACATCCAATCGAAGTTGAAAAGAGGAAAAAAATATTTCAATTTGCCAAATCGATTGTCATAGAAAACAACGTTTGGATTGGTGGAAATACGTTAGTAAATCCGGGCGTAACAATTGGTGAAAATTCGGTAATTGGAGCCGGTAGTGTTGTTACGAAATCAATTCCTGCAAATGTTGTTGCTGCCGGAAACCCTTGCAAAGTAATTCGGAAATTAGATTAATCATTCCACAAAATCTAAATTTTTGTCGTGCGTTTCGGGAATGGTAACTGTTGAATAAATGCCAATCAAAAAGCAAATTAGACCTAAAATTGACCCAGCTACAATGACTCCTAGAGAAACTTTAAAACTCAAGAAAAACCAAGTCATTAAAACAACGGTTCCGCGCACCATATTTGGAATTGTTGTGGCCGCTGTAGATCTGATATTTGTACCAAATTGTTCTGCGCCAACTGTAACGAACATCGCCCAATAACCTGTACCCAATCCAAGCCAAGTGCAATAGAAATAATAATTTTGCGCAGATTTCACCTCACTAAACAACATCAAAAATACGCCGACTGCCGTAAAAAGCATCATTGCTAAAATGGCTTTTTTTCTTGATTTCAGCCATTGACTAATGAAACCGCTCATAAAATCTCCTGCTGAAATTCCAATATATGCCCACATTATCGCCAGACCTGGATCTATTTTTTCTTTGATTCCCATTGCTTCGCCAAATTGATTTCCTAAAGTGGCTAAAATACCAATGCAAAACCAGGTTGGAAGTCCAATACCGATGCATTTCATGTACTTTACAAAGCGATTTCGATTGGTAAAAAACATCCAGAAATTTCCTTTTTGAATGTGTGAATCAGCTTTTACATTTTTGTACATTCCTGGTTCGATGACACCAACACGAAGCAAAAGCAAGCAAAGTCCCATTCCGCCACCAACAAAATAAACAATCGACCAATGACCAGAAAGTTCCACTGTAAATTTGGCAACAACAGCACCAAATAGTCCAAATCCAGCAACCAAAGAAGTTCCAATGGCTCTTAATTCTTTGGGTAAAGATTCAGAAACAAGGGTGATTCCGGCACCTAATTCGCCAGCCAAACCAATTCCTGCAATGAAACGCAAAATTAAGTATGCATTTCCTTTGTCCATGAAATTGATGTTTGGAAGAAATCCACAAGCGATATTTGCCAAAGAATAAGTAATTATTGAGCCAAAAAGTACAGATAATCGCCCTCTTTTATCGCCTAAAACGCCCCAAAGAATTCCTCCAAGTAGCAGTCCGCCCATTTGCCAACTGTTGATAATTGGACCCAAAGTATCTGGATCATAACCCAATTCTGTCAAACTTGGAACGCGAACAATACTATAAAGTAGCAAATCATAAATATCTACAAAATAGCCTAATGCAGCGATAATAACTGGCAAACTAAAAAGTAGCTTGATTTTTTGATTGAAAGTGAAAGTTTGATTCATAGAAAAAACAACCTTTTAATTATCTTTCAATTCAATCACAACTTCATTTTTAGGAACGAGAAATAACATGATCAATCCTAAAACAAAAAACAAAGCAACAGAAATAATTGAATACCTGATAGATCCTGTCCACATTTCAACCATACCGAAAAACAAAGTTCCCAATACAATTCCGATTTTTTCGGTCGCATCATAAAACGAGAAATAACTTGCGTGATCTGTTGTTTCTGGCAAAAACTTCGAATAAGTTGATCGTGCAATTGCCTGAACTCCACCCATTACTAAACCAACACTGGAAGCGAGAATATAAAATTCAACTGGAGTTTTTACAATAAATGCAGCCAAGCAAATCAAAATCCAGATAGAAACAGATACAATTAATGTATTGATATTTCCGATTTTTGCAGAAACTCTAGACATGATAAATGCACCAGCAGCGCCCAATATTTGTATCAATAATATTGCAATAATCAATCCAGTTGTACCAGAATCATTGGGCCAAGCGATTTCTTTGTTTGCGAAAATAGTTGCCATCAGCATCACTGTTTGCACGCCAGTGTTGAAAAAGAAAAAAGCGTATAAGTATTTCTTTAATCTTTTGGTTTTACGGAAATCTTTGAAAACCAATTTTAATTCTTTGAATCCGCGCCACAAAACTCCTTTTTCAGGTTTCTTGTTGTACAAATTGTTAGGTAACACGCGGTATGTAATTTGTGAAAATCCGATCCACCAAATTCCTACAAAAACAAAACACCAAGCGGTTGGATAATTGAATACTTTCATCCAAATCAAACAAATAATTAATAACAACATCGAACCAAAATAGCCCATGGTGAAACCTTTGGAAGAAATTTTGTCGTGGTCTTTCACTTCTGCGATTTCTGGAAGAAAGGCATTGTAAAAAACCAAACTATTCCAAAATCCGATACTTGCCAAAAACACTGAAAGAAATCCAAATTCAATGTGATCTGTATCGAAGAAATACAAGGACATGCAGGAAAACGCACCCAAATAGCAGAAAAATTTCAAGAATTTTTTTTTGCTTCCACTGTAATCTGCGACACCAGAAAGCAAGGGAGAAAGAAATGAAACGACTAAAAATGAAAGCGATAAAACAAATGAATATAAAACAGAGGAGGAAAATTCCCAGCCGAAGAAATTTACTGGAATGTAAGTTCCTTCGGGAATTTCTTTGACTAAAGTTTGAATCGTTTCACTGGAAACATTGTCTCCCAAATGTTTATCGGCTTTGATAAAAGCTGCTTTGGTTTTAAAATCATAAAACAAAGGAAATATCGCTGATGAAATGACCAAATTATAAACAGAATTTGCCCAATCATAAAACACCCAACCTCTGATTATCTTTTTGTTACCCTTCTCCATAGTTCAAATTTGAGTTACAAGATACAAATTGGCGTTTAATTAACAGCAACGTAATTTGCATAATCACTCAAATAGCTGAAATATTCAGTCAATTCGCCATTCAAATTTGTTTCAGAAGCTCGCCCAATAATATTGTCGGGATCTTCATTAAACAATGCTGGAAAAATATGTTTTATCAATTCATTTCCAAAATCTTCAGAAGCATCCATAGGAAGTTCGCACGGTAAATTATCAACAGACATTACTGCAATTGCATTTTCAGCCATGAAATCTATTTCTTCTTCCGTTTGAGGATCGTAACCAAAAATAGGATCCGCAATTGTACTTGCTTTGATTGTTGATGCAATAGGACCGGCAACATCGCAAGAAACATCTGCAACAACTTTCAATCTAGATTTTTCATTTCGTAAATCGTCCGCAGTTAATATGTAAGGAGAAGGACTTGACCAAAAATGACAAGCAATATACATATCTGCTTCATTGGCATATTTACCGAAGACAGATTTGTATTCATTTCCATGCGTATAGAAATGTTTTTTATCAAATTCTTGGCCTGAAATTGGTGCGAAATAATCTTCTACTTCCAAGTGTGTAAAAACTGGTTTATCAAAATTATCATTCAAAAATTCAGCAGGACTTACTTCCATCATTGGCAATAAATCCATGATTTCTCTTGCGCCATAACCTACTCTACCAAAACCAGTTAAAACGATTTTAGCATTTGCGGGAAGCAATACTTTTTTTAATTCATTTTCAAGTTCAATACGATTTTCGCATTCAGAGGCCTTTTTCAATTGAAAAGTTTGATTTTTCATACCGAAAGCTCTGAAACCATTGTAACAACCAACAATTCCAGCGTAGCGACCAAAACCAATCAATCTTTTTCCCATTTTATTCTTCATCACTTCATAGTCAATCAACTGGATTTTCTTTTGAAGCACTGTTTGAAGTAATTTTTGGTTATAAGGTTGTTTTTTAATTGTATGAGAAAAGAAAATATATCTTTTATTGGGAATTAAATCATCTTTTTTGAATTCTTTTACACCCATAATGATGTCGCATTCAGACAAATCTTCTTGTACTTTGATTCCTTGTTCAATATACAATTCATCTTTGAACGTTCTTATTGGACTATTTTGAACGATTATTTCCACATTAGGAAATTTAAGCTCAACCAATTTACATTGTTTTGGGGTCAAAGGAACTCTAAAGTCAGGCGGAACTTTTCCTTCTCTTGCAATTCCCAATTTAATTTTTTTCATACTATTTTTTCTTCTTTAGAAATTGTGGCTATAAACTGCCTAATGGAACTATTTCTAAATAATTGTCGATAAATTCTCTCACGCATCCTTCGCCACCCTTCTTTGACAGTATCAAATCTACCTCTTTTTTAACAACTTCCACGGCATCTTTGGGGCAAGTTTTAAATCCTATCAGCCGCATAATTTCTAAGTCATTGATATCGTCGCCAATCATTGCGATTTCATCCAAACTAAAATTTAATTCTGCACACCACTTTCTAAGTATATTGATTTTTGGTTCACGACCAACGTAACAGCGTTGAATTCCGAGCATTTCAGCCCTTGCGCTCACTACAACATCTTTAAAACCAGATGAAATAATTCCTACATGAAACCCTTTTTTTACCAAATGAATGATTCCCATTCCATCCTTGGTATTGAATTTCTTAAACTGATCTCCACTCTCAGCAAAATACATTCCACCGTCAGTCATCACGCCATCGACATCTAAAATCAGCATTTTGATTTTTGCTAATTTCACGGTCAATTCGTCAGTTTTGAACAATGGTTTGAAAAGCAAAGATTGCAAATCGATTTCATATTCATCAGCAAATGCTTCTAAATCGGCAATTCCCAATTCAAAAATGGAATCAACTTGAAAATCAGCTAGTAATTCATTGAAATCTAAACCGAATTTTCTGCAAATTCCTTTGGTATTTTGTTCTAGAAAAATCATTAAATCATTTTGTAACCAACGCTGTTTGCCACAGGTTGCAGTGAATTCAACAAAGCTTCAAATTCAGGATGCGTCAATTGTTGAGATGCATCTGATTTCGCAACTTTCGGATTTCTATGTGCTTCAATTAATAATCCATCAATGCCCATTGCCACGCAAGCCCGCGCTAAATCAGCGATTCCATAAGCGTAACCCATCGCATGACTTGGATCCAAAATAATCGGCAAATTGGTGTAATTTTTCAACCATGCAACGCCACACAAATCCAAGGTAAATCGTGTTCCTGTTTCAAAAGTTCTAATTCCTCTTTCACACAAAATCACGTTTTCATTTCCTCCAGCAAGCACAAATTCAGCTGCTTGTACAAATTCTTGTAAAGTTGTTCCAAAACCTCTTTTGATTAAAACAGGTTTTTGTGTTTTGGCGCAAGCTCTCAAAATTCCTTGGTCGTACATTGCTTTTGCCCCAACTTGAATCACGTCAGAATATTCGATAATTTCATCAATGTGCGTTGCATCGCGCGCTTCGGTGATTACATTCAATCCGTAATCTTCTCGCATTTTAGCCAACAATTTCAAGCCGTCTAATCCCATTCCTTGGAAACTGTATGGACTTGTTCGTGGCTTGTAACAGCCTCCTCGCAAAGTACTTAAACCTAATTTTACCAAGAACTCTGCTGATTCACGAATTTGATCTTCTGATTCTACCGAACAAGGACCACCGATTAAAACTGTATTCTTGGTATTTCCTCCAATGGTAATTCCACCCATTTTAACTTCTCGAGTTTCGCTTCTATACCTTTTGGAAGCCAATTGAATATCGTTTGCAAAAACCCATGAATCTTCAATTTTTCCGTCTAATTCAGCAGGAATTTCTTTCACGCCTGAACCAGTAATTAAAACCGATTTTCCTTCAGATAGAATGTAAAATGCTTTGATTTTATCGGCCAATTGTTGTGCTTCTTGCGCACTTACATTGTCTTTTAAATGTAATATCATAATTCACTTTTAATCAAGTTTACAAATGTTACAATTCCAGTAGCTTCTCTATCTCCATTGATTACAGGAAGATACATGACTGGAAAAGGGCATTTTTTTATCAAGTTCAACATTTCGTTGACTGTGTTTTCTTCGTTTATTGTCACTGGATTTTCATTCACCATCGAATTCGCATCCACATTCGACAGATTTTCTAATTGCCTAATCAATCCTTTGCGAACGTCTGCGTTAGAAATCAATCCTTTAAATTGGTTGTTTTCTCCGATGACAATACAAAATCCTAATTGACCTGCTTCAATGCATTCCAGCACGTTTTTTAAACTCAGGTCATTGTATTGAATACAAGGTGTTTCATTGATTGGAGTCATGAAATCCTTCACTTTGAAATGTGAAGTTACATCTCGCTGTGTCAAATTCATCAAAGCATGTCCGATGCTTGGTGCATTGAATAAATATGAACCTGAAACAGAACTGCTCACCCCCATATTTCTCAAAATGAATGAAACTTCGGCATTAACGCCACCGTCAACATGGATGGATTTTGAAGGATATTTTTTCTTGAAAGATCTGATTTTAGAATAATTCCAAGTATCAAAAACACCGCCACTTTGACCAGGAATCGTTGCCATGATTAAAATGAAATCATAATAAGCATAAGCATCAAATGCATCAATCGAAGTTGGTGTGATAATTGCCAAACCTTTTTTTCCAGTCACTTCTTCAGGGAAAATCAACGGTTCTTTCAAATCTTCGAACTGAAAAGTCACATATTCAACCGGATTTGCAATCAATAAATCCATGTATTTTGATGGATTCTCTGTAATTATATGCAAATCAATTGGAATATTACACCAATTGCGAATTTCGCGAATATCATCAAAAACTGCCAGATCATCATTGCAATCCACATGCAACAAATCAACATTGTGAGCAACCAAATCTTGAATTACATCTTTTAATGGCCGTTTTTTGTCACTGTATATGGAAGCTGATATTTTCATCTATAACTATTTAACTGAAAATGAATCTACTGATACAATATAAAAGAATGAAAATTGGTTTTTAAAAATGACTGAATATACAATCTCCCTTTTTTCCTTCAAAAATAATTGCTCATTGTTCACAATTTCTGCTTTCAAAGATAAGATTATTTAATCGTTCAATTAGTCAAATGGATGAATTATTCTCTTCTTTTAGCTGAAACTGCATCCCGAAAAAATAACAGATTAGTTCTCAATTCAGTTACCATAGTTTTTACAAAAAATCCATGGAAAGTTTATAAATTTACCAATCAAATTGTCATCATGAAAAAAATCACAAATGCATACTATATTGGAAGCGAGAAACGTAAAGGTTTAATTGACCTTGAAATCCCTGCCGATTTCAACCAAAAAGTAATCGTTTTTGTGCACGGCTACATGGGTTTTAAAGATTGGGGTGCTTGGAATTTGATGGGCGATTTTTTTATTGAAGAAGGTTTTGGTTTTTGTAAATTTAATTTAACTCACAATGGAACAACAACTGACAATCCAGTTGATTTTATTGATTTAGAAGCTTTTGCATCAAACAATTACTCAAAGGAAAAGAATGATGTGCAATTTGCGTTGGATTGGATTGAGAATCAATTTGAAAATTTGCCCGAAATCTATTTGATGGGGCACAGTCGTGGCGGCGGAATTGTACTTTTAAATGGCGCTGACACTCGAATTCATGCGGTAATAACGCTTGCTTCTATTAGTTCCGTGCAGAAAAGATTCGCTGATTCGAAAATGATTGAAACTTGGAAAAAAAACACTATTCGTCTGATTACCAATCAACGGACAAAACAAGAAATGCCGCATCATTTTAGCCAATATGAAGATTTTATCGAACACCAAAAAGAACTAGATATTCAAGCCGCTGGCAAAGCTTTGAAAAAGCCTGTTTGCATCATTCACGGCTACGACGATACTTCCGTTTTGATTGAGGAAGGAATAGAAATAGCCGATTGGACAAAAACAAAATTGAATATCATTGAAAATACTGATCATGTTTTTGGCACGTCACATCCTTGGAATTCAAAGCAAATGCCTGAAGCATTGACCAAAGTTTGTGACATTGTGTTGGATTTTGTGGATTCTGTAACCGACATTTAATTTTTCTGTATGAATACAAAAGTATTGGCCGCTTTTTATGAGATAATTACGCCAAATAAAAGAGAAATGTTTGACAGAATTGCTGCAAATCGCACCAAACATTTAACTGTGGTGATGGAAAATATTTACCAAGAACACAATGCAAGTGCAGTTTTGAGGACTTGCGATTGTTTTGGTTTACAAGAATTACATGTGATTGAAAAAGACAATGCCTATAAAATCCAGCGTGACATTGCTTTGGGCGCAGGACGTTGGGTCGATATGTACAATTATGACGACAGCGAAAACGTGACCAAAGATTGTTTAAATAACTTAAAATCGAAAGGTTATAAAGTTATTGCAACAACACCGCATACTGATTCTCAAACGATTTACGACTTGGATTTATCGCAACCAATTGCCTTGGTTTTTGGCACAGAAAGGCGCGGAATCAGTGAGGAAGTCATTGAAATGGCTGATGAATTTGTGAAAATTCCGATGTATGGTTTTACGGAAAGTTTTAATATTTCTGTTTCTGCAGCCATTGTTTTGAATTCCTTGCGTCAGCGTTTAGAACAAAGTGATTTGAATTGGAAATTGTCTGAAGAAGAACAAACACTTTTAAAAATCGATTGGTGCACAAAAATCTTGAATGGAGGAGATTTATTGGAAAAGAAATTTCGGGCTGATTTGGCTGTAAATGATTAATTTAAAGCCATGAATCAAACGCTCAATTCTATCGTTTCCAATTTGTCTTTTCAGGAAAATGAATATCTAAATCAATTTGAAGTGATTAATAAATTAGGAACACCTAATAAACGTAAATTCAATGAAGTATATTTAATTAAAAATATGAACTCAGGAGATTTAGCTGTCCTTAAAAAGTTGGTCAAAACCAATCAAAACAAACATCTTTGGTGCGTTTTGAAAGTTGAATCTCAGTTCGATTTTACCTCTCAAAATTTGCCCAAAACTTGGCACTTTATTGAAAATGATGAGGAAATACTATTAATTAGAAATTTTCAAAAAGGCACACCAATCAATGAATATTGGAGAAAATTGAAATCAAAAAATCAATTGGAATTTCTTAAAAAAATGATTGAATCGTTGGTTCCAATTTTTGATGAATTAGCAGCAAGAAATATTGTTCATTGTGATATCAAACCCAGCAATATTTTGGTTGATGAATCTGAAAACGAACTAAATTTTAGTTTGATTGATTTTGGAATGGCCCTAGATTTGAATAAACTAGAAGAAAGAAAAACACTTTTCGCATTGGGTTATTCTGCCCCAGAAATCATTTTGAATCGCTTGCAAATCGCCAATCAAACAAGCGACATTTTTGCATTGGGAATTTCTATATGGCATTTGTATGCAGGAAATTTACCATTGACACATCCAAACCCAAGCATTATGACCAATTTACAAATCACGTATCCGCTGCCAACTCACGGAAATATTAGCAAATCAATACAACAAATTTTAAATAAAATGTGTCACAAACACACCTTTAAAATGCCGCCCAACTTGATGGAAAATGCTGATTTAGATCAATGCTTAATTAGCGCCCAAAAAGAAAGATTCCAAAATTTACAAAGTGTATTAGATGAACTTTCGATCGTCAAAGAAAAAAGGGGTTTTGGATTTATTAGGTGTTAATTTTCAGCTAAATAAACCATTTTACTTCCACATTTGCTCGTCTTCGTCGATGTATTCCAACTCAGCGTCTTTTTCCCAGATTTCCATTTCGCAGGGTTTACAGTTGAACTTTAACTTATAGCTATTTTCACCATGAGTTAAAGTCAAAGGCTCAACGACTTTTTCGCCCATTGTGGCTCTTTGGAAACGTGCACATTTACCCAACTCGTATTTCACGCAATATTTCGTTGTCATCACGCGAGATTTTCCAGGATTCCACTGGATTTCAAACGCTTTTTGGATTTCCGTAACGCCATGACGCTTGTAGAAATCACGGGCCAATCGATTGGAAACATTGTAGGTGAAATCCAATTCAGTGAAAGGATAAGGATGATCTGTTTTCGTAATTTGGTATTCTTCTTTGTGGTATTCTTTTACGCGCAAATCAATCAAATTTTCTAAGACCTCACGGCGAATTTCATTCACTTTTGAAGTCGGTAAAAACCAAAAATCAGTAAAGTTCACTTCGATTTCATCGACCACAAACGGCGTATTTCCTGTTTTGCCCAAGTTTTTCTTGATTTCCTCCAAACTTTGAGCGCCTTTATTAGACGGATTTTTCTCAAATTCAAAACTGGAAGTCGATGTGTGACCATCTTCATCCACAACTTGCAAAGCAAATCCAGTTTCAGTTTCAGAGAAATGCAATTTCACGCCAATCTTGCGTATAGTTGCATCTTCTCGCTCTACCAAACGGTTGAAAGCAGCATCTGAATTGCGGTAAATTTCGGTTCCAACTTCAATTTCTTTGTAACTATTTGGAATCACCAAACTGTTTAAAATCACGTTGACTTGCACGCCGTCGCCTTCTCCCGTTGGATTGATGAAATACAAACCATCGCCATTGTTCAATTCTTCCGCGTTTTCGATGAAATATCCTTTTGGCGTCACTTCGGTCACTTTTCCGATGTACTGTCCTTTTGATTTCGGACTTTCCCATGAACCGATCTTTTCCTTGCGTTTGTTGACGAAATAATCGGTATAACCACGGTTAAAACTGCGATCCATTTGCGGTTCAAAATTGAAAATTGTTCTTCCAGAAGAAGCCTTGACAAAGTTTTCGTTATTTTCTAGAAATGCATCCAAGCGCTGACGTAAATAAGAAACGTTGTTTTTTACGTACACCAAATCTTTCAATCGACCTTCGATTTTAAACGAAGTAATTCCTACCTCAATCAAATTCGGTAGTTGATCGCTCAAATCCAAGTCTTTGATTGACAATAAGTGACTGCTTGAAAGTAACGTTGCGCCTGTTCCGTCTGTCAAATTATAAGGCAAACGACAATTTTGTGCACAAGATCCGCGATTGGCACTGCGTTCTCCTCCTGCGATGCTCATGTAGCAATTACCGCTGAATGAAACACATAATGCGCCTGAAACGAAAAATTCCAGTTCCACATCCGTTGCTTCGCTTATATCTTTGATTTGGTCTAAATTTAATTCTCGTGCCAATACCACACGTTTAATTCCAGCATCTTTCAAAAATTTGACATGTTTTGGATCGCGGTTGTTGGCTTGGGTACTCGCATGCAGCACAATCGGCGGCAAATCCATCTCCAAAATCGCCATGTCTTGAATGATGAGTGCATCTACTCCAATGTCGTAAAGTTGATAAATCATCTTTTTGCAATCCGCCAATTCGTGGTCGTACAAAATGGTATTTACCACCACAAAAACCTGTGCTTTAAATAAATGGGCATATTTTACCAACTCAGCAATGTCTTCAATCGAATTGGTTGCATTGGTGCGTGCGCCATATAACGGAGCACCAATATACACCGCATCTGCACCTGCATTGATGGCAAACATTCCCTGATATAGATTTTTTGCCGGAGCAAGAATTTCAACTTTTGTCTTCATACTTGGTGCAAAATTCTGCAATTAATTTGGGGAAAGCAAAAAAAAGAATAATTAAAAGTAATTTCCTATTTCAAAAAATCAAGCCTTCAACTTCTCCAAAATCGGCACAGCCCAGGGAGCAATTTTGCGGTATTCTTTGGAAATCTTCCCGTTTTTGGCTCTAAAAAGTAATTTAGGCTCTTTATCTTCCAGTGAATTGTCGTAGAAATAGGAACGGTCAACTTCACTTGACAAATAATCGCCAAAAAGATCGTTGGCAACATTGTCAGTCCAAAACTCAAGTTCACTCACCCACTTCGCTCCACATTTCAGAGAGCGATTTCACACCTGCACCAATTGCTTTTCCTAAAAACAATGCAAGTGCCATCATTATAATCGCGAATTCACGAATTTCCGAGAAGTTCGTCAAAGTGTCAATTTGATTTTGTGCATTTTCTTGCAGTAATTCTTGGTGCGCCAGAATAAATACTTTTGAATTTTCAGCGCTAAAAGCAATGTTTGGTAAAGTCAATAAGTCCAGCCACTTCTCTCCTATTCTTTCTGCGATTTGCGTGGGCGTTTCAGCTCCCATTTTGCGCCATTCGATTCGTGTTTGTGTATCTCCAGAAGCTGCCAAACCAGTGTCGAGCAATAACATAAGTGCAATATCGGCGATGTTTTGCATCACTTCCAAATATTGGTCTTGCGCTTGCTCAAAAAGCGATGTTTGCTGACCGTTTAAATAATCTTCCACGGATTGTTGCGGCAATTCATTCACCTCAGGACAACCGTTCAAACAAGGAAAGGTTTCACCTTGAAAAATGTATTGAATTGTTTCATTTTGAATTTGTCGACCAATTGGAAATAAGCGACAAGCCAGCGGTCTTCCTTGGTGCAAAGAGCAACCAAAATTGGCAATATATTGACTGCACGAAGATTTTCCTCGATGATCTTTTTCTCCATTGAATTTGAGTAGAATTCCATTCCAATCACAATACAAATCTCGAAATTCGCGCACAGAGATTTGCTTTTCAAATGCCAAACGATGCAATTCCCATGGATTTAGCATGACTTGATTTCCATGGCAACAAGTACCTTTTCGGGTGCAAGTGAGCGGAAGTTTTTGGTCTAAATGGAGAATGGTGTTCAAAATGGAAACAGGATTATGAAATTAATTATCAATAAATTAGAGAAAATATTTAAAACTAAATTTTACCTCTTCCTCAACTCCAAGAAATCAACCATCTTCTCATTTTCGATCAGCACATGCAAATCATAGTGAATAATTTTCCAAGATTTTTTGACTTTGACTAGAATTCCTGTGGCCCTGCAACCATCCATCCAAGTGTCCAATTCTTCATCAAACCAAGCTGTTTTTCCATCAGTGGAGAAATTCCATTTTCTATTTTGCGGCTTAAAATTCCATGCTTTTCCTTTGTCGAAATAGGGTTTTGAAAATGCAGCGAAATCGGTTTTGTTCCAACGTTCGTTTGGCGCTGTTCCAATAAAAATGAAACCTTTATCCATGAAATCGAAATACGCGTTGTAGTCACTTTTTCCAGCAGCAACATGCCATTGGTCGACCAATTTGTCTAATTCTGTTTTGTTGGGTGCTCCGATGACAAAAACGGAAAGCATTAAAATGAGTGATTTAAAAACCATATTCTTTGAAATTAAAAAGGCTGATTCGAATTGAATCAGCCTCTAAAAATAAACTTTTATTTCTTAATTTTTAGATTTCTCTAAAGCAAGACATTTTTTTACCGCTGCGTTTACATCCACAACTGCACCTGTTACGCTCAAAGTCGCGAAATCAACTTTATCTTCAGAACCTGGTTTCAATTGTTTTGACCCTTTGTAAGATTTGGCAGTCGACAAAATTACACTTTTGATTTCATTCATAGTCAAACTAGGAAAATATGATTTCAGCATTGCAGCAACACCTGCAACCATTGGAGCAGCCATTGAAGTACCGTTCAATTTTTTGTACTCACTTTGTGGCACAGAATTGTAAATATCATGACCTGGAGCAAAAACGTCTACTTTCGTTTGACCAAAGTTGGAGAAATCAGCTGGTAATTTTTCTTTTGGAAAGCGTGTAGAAGCGCCAATTGTCAAATACAAATCCAACTTTTCTTTCTGGAAAGAATACATTGATGTTGGGAAATTATCATTCTCATCTACATTTGCATTGTCATTTCCAGCAGCATGAACCAATAAAACACCTTTAGAATCAGCATATTTAAATGCTTCGTATACTTCTTTTTGGTTTGAAGAATATCCTTTTCCAAAAGACATATTGATAACTTTTGCGCCATTGTCAACGGCATAACGGATAGCCATTGCAACATCTTTATCAGCTTCATCACCATCTGGAACAGCTCTCACAGACATCAAAAGCACATCGCTTGCAACACCGTCACCACCAAGGTTATTTCCTCTTACAGCTCCGATAATCCCACCAACATGCGTACCATGCAAAGCATCAGGACCTTCAACGTCGTTGTTTCCGTATTTTACATCGTTAAAATCGTAAGGATTATCACCAATAAGTTGACGGTCATCGTAATCAGCATTCAAATTGTAATCAATCATTCCTTTGATTTGATTCAACTGCTCTTTTACTACTTCTTCAGTTAATTCCCCTGTAAGCATTGCCATGGCAACCGCTTTGATTTGAACCATTTGTTCGTTATCAGGCTTCCATGCTTCCAAATCCTTCATGCTATAATCTGTTTTACCGATAGCATTTGAAACCATCCCAGGAACCATTTGCAAAATCATTGGAAGTTGCTCCAATTGCGGTAAATATTGAGAATATTTCTCTTTTTCTTCTACGATTTCTTTTTTAACTTTCTGGAATAAGTCGTACTCCGTTTTGTCTTCTGCTGAAACTTTTGAAGCATCCATATTTTCATATTTCACCATCAATTTCGCGTAAATCCTTGTTTTTTCCAGTCTTGCATGATTTTGGTTTGCACCGCCTGCACTTCCTAAAAAGTTCCACCCATGGATGTCATCGATGTATCCATTTTTGTCATCATCAATTCCGTTTCCAGCAATTTCTTTCGTATTTGTCCAGATTTTCCCTTTTAAATCTTCGTGTTCAATATCAATTCCAGAATCAATAACCGCAACAATAACCGTTGTTGATTTTTTCTTTTTCAAGGATTTGTAGGCTTTTTCAGTCTGCATTCCTGAACCACCGCCGTTGTACCAATTCAATACATCTTTATCAACTTGACCAAAAACGACACTTGAAAAACCAAATGCGAAAAAGGAAAAGGACAATCTAACTACTAATTTTTTCATATTTTGAGCTTTGAATCTATTTTAGATTACAATTTCTATTTCTGCAACAAATATCAATAAAAAATTGAAATAATTTCAAATAATGTACTTTTTGGTTCATAACATCTAATATTTGGTGAGAACTAATGATAAGTGGCATTCATTAGGTAATGATTTTTAGAAAAAACAGTCACTTAAAACTCTTTCGGTTATTTGAATTGCTTATTCAATTATATTTGCATCTTATTTAAAATTTTAAATGTATGTACCCTAAACTATTACTATTTGTTGGCTTGATTATAACTCAATTTTCGTTTGCTCAAACTGAAAATTTTAGATTTAAGAAGTTACTAGCTGAAGAACCTAATTCATTGATGTGTTTTGCTATTGAAAATGATAGTAAATCAACATTGGATTATCTTTTGAGAGAAGAAATCAAAGTGAAATCAATTACTAAAGAATGGATTTATGTCACCATGTCACCTGCAGTGATTGCAAAAGCGAAAAATTCTGGCAAGATTAAAAGTTTCTACTTCGAATTATCAAGTCCCGTGGCATTGAATGACAACGACACATCTAGAATGCATCATTCTGTCAATCAGGTTCATGCTGGCACAAATGGTTTACCAACTTCATACACAGGACAAGACGTAATCATCGGATATGTAGATCAAGGTTTGGATTTCAATCATTTAGATTTTAGAGATGCCAACGGCCACACACGTGTTTTACGATATTGGGATCATTCACTTCCAGTTGCTGCCAATACTCCACAACCTTATGGATATGGTCAAGTTTGGGATTCAACTGATATTGCCAATGGAATTTGCACAAGTGGAGAAGCCACATCTGCTCACGGAACGACTGTTGCAGGTGCTGGATCGGGAAATGGTTTGGCAAATGGAAAAAATAAAGGAATGGCGCCAGATTCTAAAATCATCATTGTTGAATCAAATTTTAACCTTCAAAATTGGACTTTGACAGTGGCAGATGCTTGTGATTATATCTTCAAAGTGGCAGATAGTTTAGGTTTGCCAGCCGTTATAAATTTGAGTTTAGGAACTTATTTTGGTTCGCACGATGGAAATGACCCCGCATCAATCTTAATGGAATCTTTGCTGGATGAAAAGCCAGGAAGAATTATCGTAGCAGCAGCTGGGAATTCAGGAAACAGAGGGAAATACCACGTTCACGGCCTTGTAGATAGCGACACATCTTTTGTTTGGCTTAAAAATAATCCTTTAAGTCAAATTGTTCCAAATTCTGTTTATTTTGACCTCTGGGCTGACGAAAGTGAATTTCAAAATGTTCAATATGCCTTTGCAGCTGACAAACCAGCACCAAATTATGGTCTGCGCGGAACTTCTAGTTTCCATACGATTGCAGAAACTGCAAATTCTCCAGTTTTAGATACAATTTTCAATGCCGCAGGTCAGCGTTTAGGAACAATTCAAGCATATTCAGAAATTGTCAATGGTGTTTTCCACATGGAAGCATTGATAACGAATATTGATTCAACTACCTACAATTTTCGTTTTGTCACAACTGGTTCTGGCAGTTATGATATGTGGAGCGGTGCTTGGCTTGGAGTGAATGACTTCGTGACAATTTTACCAAACGCTGTCCAAGTGCCAGAAATAATTCATTACAATATGCCAGATTCATTACAAACAATCGTTTCCGCATGGGTTTGTTCTGAAAAAGTGATTACAGTTGGAAACATGAGAAATCGTTTTTCATATACAAATAACAACAATGGCCCTTATGTACCAACAGATTTAACACCGCCAGGAAAATTGAGCGTCAATTCAAGCAAAGGACCATCAAGATTGGGAGTGATGAAACCAGACATTACTGCTGCTGGAGATGTAACGCTTTCTCCTGCCCCACTTTGGTTATTGGCAAATCCAGCTTATAATGGATTAATCGAATTAGGCGGTATGCACGCAGCAAATGGTGGCACATCGATGGCTTCACCAGTCATTGCAGGAATTGCAGCACTATATTTAGAAAAATGCAATTCTTCGACTTATGCGGATTTCAAAAAAGATTTGACTAGAAATGCCACATCAGATGCTTTCACAGGTACCACTCCAAACTATGCTTATGGTTATGGAAAAGCCAATGCATTGAATACTTTGTTGTTCAATGCAGAAATCGAAGGTCCAAGTTTTTATTGTGGAATGCCTTATAATTTGACTGCCATCGCCGGATCAGTTGTGAATTCTTGCGATTGGTCAACAGGCTTTTCAGGTAATCCTGTATTGATAAATCAAGCTGGTCAATTTACAGCCAGCAATATTATTTACAATGGAAATTGCCTTACTCAAGCAACGATTGAAATTCCATTAGGCAATATTCCAGCAACGCCAACAATTTCAGCAGCAGGAAGTGTATTAACAGCTTCAACTGCTTCAAACTATCAATGGTATTTAAATGGAAATGTTTTGATTATCGATACAAACCAAACAATAACCATAGCAACCGGTGGAGTTTATACTGTTTCAACAACAGGAACTGATGGTTGCATCGCAACTTCTAATCCTTATAATTCCTATTTGGGCGTTGAAATGATTGAGTTGGAAAACGTTTATCTTTATCCAAATCCAACATCTGGCGTGATTAAAATAGATGGATTAATCAGCAGTGACAATTTAAAGATGTATGATATGCAAGGGAAATTGATTGAAATAAATCAGTCTAACACCAATGAAATCAACCTTTCAAACGTTGAGAATGGTGTCTATTACTTAAGTATAATTAGAAACGATAAACAATATTATTTTAAAATAATCAGAAATTGATTGCAAAACGTCTAGAACTTCTTATTTTTGGCGCAAATTAATTAACAGCATGAATCTAACAGGTATAATTGCAATTTCAGGTCGTGCAGGCCTGTACAAAGTAGTAGCTCAAGGAAAAAACAATTTAATTGTTGAATCTTTGGAAGATAAAAAGCGTTTTCCAGCTTATGCTTCTGATAGAATTTCAGCTCTTGAAGATATTAGCATTTATGCTTACGATGAAGATGTGGCTTTGAAAGTTATTTTTGATTCAATTTATGCCAAAGAAAATGGCGGTATAGCACCAAGTCACAAAGAAGACAAAAAAGTGTTAGAAAGCTATTTACTTGAAGTTTTACCAAAATACGATCAAGAAAGAGTTTATATTTCAGATATCAAAAAACTTTTTCAATGGTATAATTTACTGCACAAAGCGGGTGAATTAAATAAAGCGGAAGAAGTGAATGATGCAACTGTTGAAAATTCTGATTCTTCTGAGAAAGAAGTAAAAGTTGAATCTACAGAAAAGAAAGCTCCGGCAAAAAAAGCACCAGCAAAAAAAGCCTCTGAAAAATCTTCAACTCCGAAAATAACTGCAAAATCAGCAGGAACGAAGAAAGTTTCAGCTCCTAAATCAGGTACTAGCAGAGGAAAGTAAAAGCATCAATAAAATTAGTAAACGAGGATTGAAAATAGAGTTAGCTCTTTTACAATTCTCGTTTTTTTTTAATAAAACATTTTGACATGAAAATTTCCGCACCAGAAAGAAAATTTATTGACAAAGATTTATCAATTCAAACTTGGGAAGATATTGAATCCTATTTTATTAATTTGAAAGATAGAGTAATTAACTCCAAAGAAGATTACATTTTGTGGTTGCAAAATCGAAGTGAATTGGATGCTGTACTCGAAGAAAATGCTGCTTGGAGATACATCAAAATGACTATTGATACGAGAAATCAATCATTGACAGAAGCTTACTCCTACTTTGTTACTGAAATTCAACCAAAAACAGCCCCTTTCGAAGACGAATTAAACCAAAAAATGTTACAATCGTCTTTCATCGAATCATTGAAAAATGAAAGTGATTATTTCATCTATTTCCGAAGCATACAAAAAGAATTGGATCTTTTCAGAACAGAAAATATCGCAATAGAAGCTCAAATCAGTGAAGAATCTCAGCAGTATGGCGCCATTTCAGCAGCACAAATGGTTGAGTTGGATGGCGAAAAAATGACCATGCAAAAAGCTTCAACGTTATTGAAAGATTTGGATGAAAATGTCAGAAAAAAAGCATTTTTATTGATTGGAGAACGCAGGGCGCAAGACAATGAAAAACTAGACGCTTTGTTTTCATCTTTGGTAGCAAAAAGACACCAAATTGCTATAAATGCAGGATTTGAAAATTTCAGAGATTACAAATTCCACGCACTTGGAAGATTTGATTATACCAAAGAAGATTGTTTTGAATTTCATCAATCTATCAAAAAACACATTGTTCCTTTGGTGAAACAAATTCAGCAAAAACAAGCTGATTTATTGGGCGTTGAAAAACTGCTTCCGTGGAATCTGGAGGTTGATCCATTGGGAAGAAAAGCATTAAAACCCTTTGAAAATGGCAAAGAATTATTGAACGGAACAATCAAAATGTTTAAAGAAATAGATCCGTTTTTCGCTAATTGCATTCAAACAATGGATGAAATGGGTCATTTAGACTTAGAATCGAAAGAGGGCAAATCGCCTGGTGGCTATAATTATCCTTTGTATGAAATTGGTGTTCCATTTATTTTCATGAATGCAGTGGGCGCTTTGCGTGACCTTGTGACGATGGTTCACGAAGGCGGACATGCGGTTCATTCTTTTTTATCAAGAGATTTGGCATTAACAGGATTCAAAAATCTTCCTTCAGAAGTGGCAGAATTGGCTTCAATGTCGATGGAGTTATTGAGTATGGATCAATGGGAAGTCTTTTTTAAAGATGCTGAGGATTTGAAAAGAGCAAAAATTGAGCAATTGGAAACGATTCTAAAAATCCTTCCGTGGGTGGCGACAATTGATGAATTTCAACATTGGATTTATGAAAACCACAAGCATTCGGTGGAAGAAAGACAAATGCAATGGGAAAAAATCACCAAAGAATACGGAACTGGATTAGTTGATTGGAATGGCTACGAAGAATTTAAATCTAGATCCTGGCAGAGACAATTGCATTTATTTGAAGTGCCATTTTATTACATCGAATATGGAATTGCACAATTGGGCGCATTGGCTATTTGGAAAAATAGTAAAAAAGATTTGCCACTGACAATCCAACAATATAAAAATGCATTGAAATTAGGTTATACCAAACAAATTACTGAAATTTATCAAACTGCAGGAGTTGAATTTAATTTTTCTGAAAGGAATATTCAAGATTTAGCGCAGTTTTTGAAAAAAGAATTAGACAGTTTATTAAATTAATAATGATCAAATGAAAAGATTTACTTTTAGGAGTAATAGACAAAAAGTAGGCTAATTTTTAGACGTTTTGTTCAAGTGGACAAAAAGTAGGCTGTTTATTTTTGATATTTTGTTGAAGCAATATCTCACTTCTTTATTTTTGAATTATCAAAGTTAAACGGAATCGAGCTCTG
>CAMDFX010000013.1 GCA_945897805.1 Chryseobacterium gleum | reverse complement strand
GTTGTTTTTCATCTTTTTTACCATTTTTCTTGGTAATTGTAGAGTTACAATAAAAGCAGTTTTTTTGTTCAAAGTCTTTGATTTGCTCCAAAGCTACTAAACATAACGCTTTCCAGAGCTTTCAGCCTACTTTTTGTCCATTAACCCTAAAAGTTAGCCCTTTTCGATAAAACAGCAACTTCATTTTTGTTTTCACTACCACAAAGCCCCTCCAAACAAATCATCAACGATTTCAAATGCAAATCAAGCACCGCATCATAATTATCCGAACGATAGCCACCAAATAGAACCAAGGTTACTGGAAAATGTTTACCTATTTCTTTTGAAATTTCATTAACCCATTCCGCAAATAACGTCGCACAAAGTAACCAATGTTTGGTGTCACAACCGCCGCCGATGTCATCGTCTTCATGAGAATCTGCACCGTGAGCAAAAACGACGTAATGTATTTTCCCTGCTTTTATGAGCTCGCCAACTTGCTTTAAGCCTAATTTGAAAGATTCAATATAAGATTCATTAATACCTGTTGGATTTATGTTACAACCTATTGGAATTGCCAAATTTAAAATTGGGTTGAAATCTCTGCTGTCTTCAATACTATTTCCGAAATGTCCGTCTAAATCAAAATAAGCACCACTAACTCCCAATTCATTGTATAATTTAATCGCAGAAATGACTTGACCAGAAAAAGTACAAAAACCACTTCCTCTATTTGGTTGAGCATGATGCATTCCCGAAACTGGTGCAAAGCAAATCGATTCAGGATTTAAAATGCTGTGCTTTTTTGCCTCGTAAAGTGATGCGTTAGTGTATCCGACACTTTGAACTAAATTTTTAGACCAAGGCAAGGAATTAGAAAGGTGATTTCCTTCACCCTTGAAAAAATTATTCACATACAGTTCCGTATGTGCAATCGTAAAATCTTCTTTGGTGAAGGGCTCGAAATCTGACTTGATACTAAAATGTTTGTTAAGACCTTGCTTTTTTATTCGTTGCATTAACAAATATGGTTTTAATGGAGACTTAGAAAAAGAACCACTTTGAATGTTTTGAAAACATACTTGTTTCTCTGTATAAAATGTTTTAATTCGTTTTGCTCTTTGCTTCATGTGCATTGTTTTAATTTTAGTGATTACTGATTTTCAATGCAAAATTCGCTTGCTCGTATATCTTTTGCATCTTCCTTGCAAGCTTGCAGCAATTGGTTTATTCATAATAATTAAAGAAATATTTGTAAAAATTTAATTCAATAATTATGAAAAACAAAACAACACTTTACCACTTTATCGTTGATCAAAGTGGATCTATGGCAGGATTAGAAAATCAAACCATTACTGGCTTTAATTCTCAGTTAACCACAATTCAAGGTTTAAAAAAGGAACTAACGAACCAAGAATTTTTGTGCTCATTAACTTTCTTTAATGATAAAGTCCAGGATCGAATTCAATTTGGACAAGTAGACGCAATTCTACCGTTGACCAGACAAAATTATTTACCTAGCGGATCAACTGCACTTTTGGATGCAATTGGAAAATCAATTTATTCGATAAAAAATAAGTTTGGTAAAGAACTTTCCGAAGATGAAATTTCAATTGTATTGGTTATCATTACCGATGGATATGAAAATGCATCTAGACTTTATTCCTACCATGATGTTGCCAATCTAATTAAGCAATTAGATGAAACTGGGAAATGGACATTCAGTTTTTTAGGGGCAGATTTTGACGCGATACATACCTCTAAAATGTTGAATATTAGACGTGAAAATGTGATGAATTTTAGCAAAAGTGAGTATTATGAAATTATGGATGATGTAAGTGAATCCATTAGAACTTATGCACATGAGAAATCAAATGGTAATCTGAAACGAGATATTTTTGATATATTTGAGGATAAAGAAAGAAGAAATAAATAATCGGGAGAAAATTCATGAATGTACATTTAATTCGATCGGAAAATTACAGCATTGAAGACTTCAACAATGTGCTCAATTTACTCCGGAAACACAGAGGAAGCATAGAATTTGTGCCTTCAAAACCCATTGTGATGCCTGAATCACAGAGTGAAGAGCTTTATGAAACAAAAAAAGAATTTGAAACGCAAAAAGAATATCAATTTTTTTCAGTAGATTGTTCAGATGATGAAATTTCCTTTCCTCACAAAACCGAAACACTTACGTGGAAACAATTATTTAATGTTTGTCATGTTTATAGAGAAAACTATTTACTGAGTGAAGATGAACAAGTCATACTTTTAAATGACGTTCAAAATGATAGAAATTGGTTTGGTTGTGTTGATTCATCACTAAATAATTATTTTGTTCAAACAAATGATTGGGATTGGTATTTAGGATCGACGATTGATGACCGATTTCCAATTGCTTATGAGATAGTTTCTTGGCTTATAAGAAGCATGATGTTTAATACTCTGGAAGAGATTATTCAAAATTTTCATAAATCCCCCAGAGGTTGTATGATGGATTTTTGTGTCGATAAAACACAAATTGTATTGAAAATGCGAACCGCTGATTTATGTCCTGATTGTTTGGCGAAACTAGAAAAGAAAGATGTCAATCGCAGTCATGTTCGCCAGTTGTTTTTAATCCTAGATGGACTTCGAGACAATATCATGTTTCGACAACGCTCACATTTGCTCATGCAATTGAGTAGAATGGAAATTAGAAACCACAGTAAAAGCATCTTTCTTACTGATTTAGGAGATTTACAAATTAATTTAAATCCAAAGGAGAGAGCACTTTATTTATTGTATTTAAATCATCCAGAAGGCATTCAACGCAGTTATCTTGTGGATTATAAAGCTGAACTTAGATCTTACTATGCTCAAATCAGCAGTCAAGCAACAAATGAGCTCATAGATGATGCAATTAACCGACTTGTTGATGTAACCGATAACAATATGAATGAAGTAATGGCTAGAATTCGATCAAAATTCAAAAATGCAGTCGGTGAAGATCAAGCCAAAGATTATGCAATAACTTACACTCCAGAAGGGACACATAAGATATTATTAAACAGAGAATTGGTTCAGTTCATTGATTGAAAAGCAAATAATTAAATAATCTCAAAATTCGAACGGAGTAAAGCCAATAGCCGTGTAAAGTATAGGCAACCTAAAATAAAAAATATGAAATCGATTACAAAAATAATTATTGGAATACTAGGCATCGCGGCTATTGGACTTTTAACATATTACGTTATTACAAAGGGTAAAAATCCTAGCGTCACAGAAAAGAAAATCACCAGTCCCGAGAAAGATACAGTTGCCACAGCAAAAGTAATTCAAGATGCGATGTTCGAAAAAATAAAAGAAGCATTAAGTATTGATGGAGAGGAATTTAAACCAACCAAAGAAGAAGGCGTTTATACAAATTCGACAAATGATAAAATGTTGATCATCAAGGAAGATGTATGGAAAAAGATGATTCATAAAATACAAGAAAAATTCAAAAACATCGCAAAAGATTGCAATCAGCAATATGAAATGTATGAATTAGCAGATTATAAATTTGTTGGACTACTAACATATTATGCCGATAGTAAAAACATGAAAAAAACATCGGCTTACGAGGCTGTTGAAATTAGAAATGGCTACGCAAAAAAGTATGCAGGAGGCGAAATTTGCTGCGGTTGCGAAGGCGGAGAACCGCTAGTTGCTCAGAAGGTGGATGCTGTTGTTGTGAAATAAACTATAAAAAAGATGAAACCACTTGATCGATTCCTAATAATACAAGAAAAGCAATACCCAATAGCTTTGCGTGAAATTAAATCAGGCAAAAAAACGTCGCATTGGATTTGGTACATTTTTCCTCAACTTACAGGTTTAGTTAAATCCCCTACTTTAAATACTCAGCTTTATGCAATTCAAGACAAAAATGAAGCGATAAATTACTTTAATCACACTATTTTAGGAGCTCGACTATTGGAAATCACGCTAGAACTTTATAATTTAAATAATGTAAAAATTGAACATGTTGTAGGGGAAAATGATGCAAAGAAAATAAGATCTTGTATGACTCTATTTGACTTTGTAACACATGAAGATGTGACTATATTTGGTAAAGTATTGGAACGCTATTTTTCTGATGAGAGAGATGAGATTACCATAGAACTTCTGAAACGAGAATCTTAAATATGTTATACTTTGTTTAATTTATTTCATTAAACTACGAAATTACACCCCCTTTTTTCAAGATACCCACCAACCAGAATCAACGATTTGCACTTCCTGTCCCTTAGTTTCCAAGTAAAAATTTATGCCATAACCAACTAAAGGACCTTTGATTTCAGACTCGACATGGATGCGAATTAAGAAATTTTCATTTTTCAGATCAATATTTTCTTGAACTTGTTTACTTATCTTTGGTCTAATTGTAAAATCTGAAATATTCAATGAAATAATCAGTCTCTCAATTTCTTCTTCAGTAAATTCAAAATCTAGATTAGGACTTTTGTTTGTTCCAAATTGTAAAAATTCTTCAGAAAAATCACTATTTAAAATAGCTTTAAGTGTTAAGTAAAATAAATTAGAATTGAGATTTCGTTCATAGAAGTTAATTCCCTCTAAAAGTTCAATGCCACTTTCTTCAGTTTTTTGAAATTTACTAATAACAGCACAATGAACACAAAAGTCGCGATCCAAAGAGATGTAATGTTTTTTATTTTTACAGAGGCGATAACCCATATTTATTTGCTTTTTAATTTTGAATTAAGTAGCGGAATGTTGCTTTTTATCTGTTGTAAGGTTTATTTACGTTACTAATCCAAAAATACGAATAATGTTTTGGCAGGATTATATGGAAGATACTATTGAAGAATTTTAATTTAAAAAATAAACCTAATCTATTGAATTTAAAACAATAAGATAACTATTAAAAACAACTAATCCGTTTTATTAATCCTGGAATTTTATCCACCAGTAATGGTCAAATTTAGTTTTTTTTAAATAATTTTAATTGTTGTTAGTAAAACAAACAACAATCAGCTAAAAATTTGTGAAACTTTAAAAATTAGTAAATCATGAATTACAGAGAAAACAACGAATTCTATCAAAAGGAAAGTGTAAGACGGCTTTCAGTTAATATTATAAATGAGGTTTATCACGAGCCTTACACTATTTCAAAAGAAATTGCAGAAGAAAACAAAACTGTTGACAAAGTTAATAAAATAAAAACTTCAGAAAAGAAATCCATTGAAATAAAATCTAAAGATGTTAGAGTAAATAACTTAATCTTTTACAATTCAGGTATTAACTTATTTTTCACCAAACCTTTTATGTCTTGTTTGACTAAAATAAATTATGCTTCTCAAAACTCTAACTGGTCTTATCTAAGTGCAGAAATCAATCGCGAAACTATAGAATTTATTAGTAGTATTCTTGATGATAAATCAGAAATAAATATTGTTGAAGGGAATCAATCTTATTTTACACAAATTGAATTAAGAATAAATATCCGAAAAATAAAATACCCTGACGGAAAATGTAAATTTTATATACGCAGTTCTGATGATAAATGGGAGATTAATGGAGTAAAAAATGAAAACACTATTTTTGTTTATTATACAGGAAATGAAAATCCCATTACGAAAGATCAGTTTAAAAATAAAATTCTTAATGGTCAAATATGCCCCTACTGTGAATGCAAGACGCATATGGTAACAGATAAAGAGATTTTCGGACGATTTTCGTCTTATAATAAATATTTTATTCAATGTGTAAATAATCCCGATCATTATGTTGGCACATTTGCTAATCGGAAGTCACTTGGAAGACTTGCTAACAAATCACTAAGGCAAAAAAAAATGGAAGCTCATGCACTATTTGATCCACTTTGGCAAGGACAAAATCATTATTTTAAGTCAAGAGATGCCGCGTATAAATGGCTTTCAGTAAAAATGAATCTACCTAAGGAAGAAACACACTTTGGAATGTTTGATGAGTTGCAATGTAATATCGCAATCAGAGTTATTAATCGTTTTCAAAAAAAAAGGCAATTGATCCAATCTTTTAAGAATTATTTAAAAAAATAGTAAAAATGAGTCAAAATAAAAATGCACAATTACGGTATAGAATAATCGATAGATGTCTCAATAATTCTGGAAGAAGCTATACTTTTTTTGATTTAAAGGAAGAAATAGACCGTGTATTACTAGAGAAAAACCCTGAATATGGAGGAATTAGTGACCATCAATTGAGAGTTGATATTCGCTTTATGATGAGTTCAGACGGCTACGAAGCACCAATTATAAAAAGAGTCCGAGGCAGAGAACGTATATACGAATATGAAAATCAATTCACTATTGCTAAATCAGCAATGAATGAAACAGAATTAAAATCTTTGGCTCAAGCCGTTAATATTCTCAGAATGTTTGAAGGTCGAGAGGAACTTGGTTGGTTGAATGAAATTGGTCCACTTTTAGACAGTCAATACATAAAACGAACAAATCCAGTTATTTCTTATGAATCAAACCTTGATTATGAAGGAAATGAATTATTACCATTTTTTTTCAATGCTATACTTAACGAACAAGTTGTTCAGTTTGATTATCAACCGTTTGGTAAAATGGCAAGAAATATTATTTATCATCCTCACTATTTAAAGCAATTCGCCAATCGATGGTACATTTTCGGGAAACACAATGGACAGCCGCATGATACATGGCATTTACCATTAGATCGAATAAAAAATATTTCAATAAATCATCAAATTCCATATTTATCATGCAACTTGGATTGGGACGATTATTTCTATGATATTATTGGCGTAATTCGATATAACGAAGAACCTCAAGAAATAATTCTTCATGTAAATCAAGAAACAATTCCGTTCGTAAAAACAAAACCTCTTCACCCAACTCAACGTGTAAAAAATTTGGAAAATGGCTTTTTCGAAATTCGAATTAAGATTATCCCAAACCGAGAGTTTATTTCACTTATACTATCTTACGGGCAGGATATTACAATTCAAAAGCCAATATATTTAAAAGAAAAAATGCAATCAATAATTCAAAAAATGTTAAACAATTATGATAACTAAAAATAAAAAAAGAAAAGATACAATAATTTTTGTATTTCTTTTATCCACCACTCTATCAATCATTTTACTTCTAATTTCCTGGGCTTTATCCCACTTTATTAATTGGATTTTTGATGTTTATAAAATTGATTATAATCTGAGTTTTTGGACAACATTGATAATTCTACTTACAATTTTTTTCCTAGCCATATTACTTAGTTTCATAAAATCTAAATCAAAGACTACAAATAAAGGCAAGTTGTGGGATCATGAAATGGATAGATATGATATCGAAAGGTATACAGGTAAAAATTACGACCTCTTTTCTGACCCTTATGATGATTATTAAATCTTGAAATATCAACTCATTTTTAATTACAAAATATGAATAGATCTATTATTAAAAAATCTTTCGAGATTGAAAACAAAAGAAATTCAAAAATTTTAGCAGCCTTCATAAAAGCCTATTGCAATAAATCTGCCGGCGAAATCAAAAATATTCTGGATGATTATGGAAAATATTTTGAGGGAATGAACAAAGAAATGGCTCTTGAATATTTCTTTAATATTTTTAATGGTCCAAATGGAATAAAGAATAAATACCATATCGTTGACAGGGAAGGAATAACTTGTGATTTTCGACCAGGTGAAATTATGCTGGAAATACGTTGTTCTGATTTGGATTTTTTCGAAAGTAAAATCGCTTGGAGATCCAAGAATTTTGGAGAACAGATAGATAAAGAAATAAATGAAATTGTTCATCAATTCGCTTTTACTTTCAGAAATGGTAAGATTTTCACAATTCGTGAGCCAAAAAAATCAATTAGCCTAGATAGTCCAATCATTTATTCAAATTAGATTTTCAAAAATTTAATTCTGAAAAATAAGAGCGAAAAATCTTTAAAATCATGAGTCATTTATTTAAAAAAAACTACAATCAAATAATAAAACTAGCAAGAACTGCTGATGAAATTGGTGACTTTAATTGTGCATTAAACAATTACATCATCGCTCTTGAGATTTTAACTAAGTCAAATAATAAATCAGAGGAATTTTTAAGATCTGTAGCTGATCTAAATAAATTGATTGATCGACTTGAGAAGAAAAAAGATAAAAGTAATTCTGTTTTATTTTACAATATCGGAAAAAGATGTCTCAGAAACTTATTTGCCGAAAAAGAAAAATCGGCTATGATTGAGCCACAATCATCTCTTTTTAATTCCACTTGTGATCATGGTGATAGGTTCAGAGAAGAACAATTTCCTAGAGCAATAAATGTACTAGACAAAGTCGGAAATTGGGGATTCTTTGATTCCTACACCAATTATTTGTTGAAATTATCAGGCAAACAGGTCATTTTTGAAGCAACTATAATTGAAGATGACGTATTGATAATGTGCGACGTGCTTGTAAAAAATGAAAATGGGGAAATTGACATTTTTGAAATAAAATATGAGAAAGAGGTGAATAAATCCGTTTTAAAAAAATTAGCAGAGCAATATACAATTTGTAATAAGCGATTCGGTAATAATTTTAATTCCTTTAACTTAATATTGAGGTCGGGAGATAATGGACAGGACTGGTATATTCAAGATTTGATGGAAATACTTACAAATTTATCTCCTATTGAGAATGAACTAATAAATTCTTTCAAAGATGTACTCAAAAATGAAGGTTTAATTACCGAACAGCATAATTATTGTGATTCTCCTGCTGAATGTGCTTTTAAGGGGGGTTGTAATAAATTAAAGCTTAGATGATAAATAGATACTGTTCATTTGTTGTTTAATTTTTTTAATTAAATTCGACCATGGTTAAGTTATGAAAAAGAAGTTTTTTTACTACAAATTTTGGTAGCCAATTGAAACAAGAAAAAGTCTTTACATATCGCTGGATTAGCACCTAGTTAGAAGTTTATTATTAATTGAATTTAATAAAAGTAGATTTTTTTTAAAAATGAGCCATACTGAAAATAGTAAAAAAGACCAGTTAATTCGAAGTGAAAAACAACCTTTGATAAGAGTTTCTAAAATTTTATCAATAACCATTAAACTATTGAACGAAATTGAAAATCGTGAGCCTTGTGATGAATTCAGAGTTTCAATTCCCGATGAAATTTTTCAGGAATACTTGAAATATATTGGAGTTAAAGTTAAAGATGGAACTGTCGCTTATGCAGATATCAAAAATATTGAGTTGATCGAATGCTCTTTTTGGAATGAAAATGGAAAGTGGGAAAGTTTTAAGGAAGATTGGAAAATTGAGAGGTTAGAAGGTATTTCCTTTTTCAAAAGTTTAACAACTCTAATATGTCCAAATCACAGAATTAGCGCCTTAGATTTATCCAAAAACACTAATTTGAAAGAATTAAACTGTAATTTTAATCTACTGACAACGATAAATGTATCAAAGAATACCAGATTGAAATTTTTCTACTGTTCAAATAATTTAATATCAACTTTGAATGTATCGAATAATATCAACTTGATGAACTTGGTTTGTTCAAATAACCAACTCATCTTTTTGGATGTATCAAATAATAGAGCGTTGACGGATTTAAGTTGTTCGCATAACCAACTCACTTTTTTGGATGTATCAAATAATAGTGCGTTGAAAGATCTAGGTTGTTTTGTCAATCAACTATCAAATTTGGATGTGTCAAAGAATAGTAACTTGAAATGGTTATTTTGTGGCCAGAACAAAATCAACTTTTTGGATGTATCAAATAATGTCGAATTATTTTACCTAGATTGCAAGGATAATTATATTTCCAACTTGGATTTATCTAAGAATATTAACTTGAAAAACTTGTTTTGCGATCAAAATAATTGATATTAACATCTACAATAACCAAAATCTAGAAGATAAGAACTTATAATTATGGAAACACAAGCATTATTTGAAAACATAGCTGAAAGTGTTAAGCGGGAAATTAAAAAAGCAAAAGGCACTATTTTTATCGCAGTTGCCTGGTTCACTAACAAAAACATTTTTGACGAACTAGTTGCAAAAGCAAATGAGGGTTGCACCGTTAATCTGATGTTATCAAATGACCTAATCAACAATGATTCAAGCATCGAATTTGAAAAATTAAATATTGGTACTTCCAAAGTATACTTTGTTGGTGATGGCGAAAAAGAATTAATGCATAACAAATTTTGTGTCATTGATAGAAATACAGTCATTACTGGTTCTTATAATTGGAGTTATAAAGCTGAAAAAAACTTTGAGAATATAGTTATAACTTCTGGTGACCAATCACTTGCGGAACAATTTATTACTGAATTTAATAACATCAAAAAACAATATTTTCCAAATCAAAAAGAAATAGCTCAAGATTTACCTGTAGACAGGATTGTCAAGCGTTTGGAAATAATCAAAAACTACATTCTCTTGGAAGATATTGAGGAAGTAGAAACAGTAAGTAATAAACTTAAAGATTACATTTTTCATACTGACTTGCACAGTATCCTTGACTTCATCTCCAAAGGTAAACTTTCAGAAGCAGTTACTTTAATTGAAAATTTCATCAATCATCAACGCCAAATTTCCGTTTGGATTGACCCAGAAATAGAAGCTTTAAAACTAGAAATTAAAATTCTTGAAAATCAAGTTGTATCATTTGACAATGAACGGTCTGAATTGGAAGGTGTTTTACGTGACTTCCAAAGAGAACATTTTTTGGCAGTTGGGGACTTAATTTTAAAACTTTTGCAATTCAGAAAACTGAAGTATGCACAAGACAAAGAAAAGTATGAAGAGGCAGAGAGAGATGAACAAGAGTATAGTAAGCAATTTGAGTTTGAAAAAGATAAAGAAGTATTCGACTTGAGTGAAGAAGAGAAAAAAGAATTGACATCTAATTATAGAAAAGCAGCTATCCTTTGCCACCCAGATAAATTTTCACAAGCTCCATCAGAAGTTCAGAAACAAGCTGAAGAGCTTATGATTCAATTATCTATAGCAAAGGATAAAAAAGACTTACAAAGAGTAAAAGAAATTTTAAATGATTTACAAAAAGGAATAATCTCATCACAAAAAACAGGTGAAAATAGCGATAAAATCAAACTAAAAAATCTTGTAAAAAAATTGCGAGAAAAAATTAAAAAGTTGGAAGTTGAGATAATTAATATCAAACTAAGTGATGAATTCAAATTGATAACAGAAATTGATGATTGGAGTGTTTATTTTTCAAATGTGAAAGAACAAATGCGAAATGAAATTGAAATGTTGAAAATTGAAATTAAAACTTTAGATTGATATGTCTCCTTTCGAAAGTAAAAATCAGTTAATCCCTAGTGGAAAACATCAATTATTGAGGGTTTCCAGGACTTTGGCTATCACCCATAAATTGATGACAGAGATAGAAAACCGTGAACCTAATGATGAATTTAAAGTTAACATACCAGATGTAGCTTTTCAAGAATATTTAAGGGATATCGGTATAAACGTTGAAAATGGAAAAGTCTTTTATGGGGAAATAAAGAATGTTGAAGTGATTGCATGTAATTTTATACCCGAATATAACTATCAATGGGAAAGAGGGTTTAAAGAGGGCTTTTATATAGAAAGTTTAAGTGGCATTTCATATTTCAAAAATTTAATTTCGCTTGACTGTTCAGGACACAAAATCACCGACTTAGATTTTTCAAAGAACAAATACTTGACCAATTTATATTGTTCTGAAAATCAAATCACCAGCTTGGATTTATCACAAAACATTAATCTAAAAGACTTAGATTGTTCAGATAATCAACTAAATAAAATAGATATATCAAATAACTTAAATCTAAACTATTTAGTATGTTGTAATAATCAACTTACCTATCTGGATGTTTCTCAGAATAGTAAATTGAATATCTTATATTGTTCAAATAATAAACTAACCTACTTGGAAGTTTCTAATAAAACTGAATTAACTTTTTTAGTATGTCATGAAAACCAACTCTCCGCGCTAGATGTATCTCAGAATAGCAACTTAACAATTTTATGGTGTTCAGAAAATCCACTCTTCAACTTGGATGTTTCTAATAATAAAAACTTAACCGAATTATATTGTTATTCTATTAAACATCTCTCCACCCTAGATTTATCTAAAAACAGTAAATTGGAAAAATTAGATTGTTCAAATAATAAACTTACCACATTAGATGTTACGACCAATTGCAACATCACAGATTTATGGTGTGCAGAAAACGAACTCAATACTTTGGACGTTTCGAAGAATAGCAAATTAGAAAATTTATGGTGTGGTAGAAATAAATTCAAAGATGTTGACACCTCAAATAACTTAAAATTGAAAACTAAAATTGATTACTAATTAAATTTATTTCCAAAAACAAAATTCTAACTTTAAGAGTTATAGATTCGAAATTAAATTACTGAAATGACAAAACGAAATAATTGTGACATTTGGTAATTGATTGATATCACAAATTGATTTTTTTGAATTATTAGATGTCATAGAAAATTAACTCCTATGTTAAAAAAACCTTTTTTGAAAATTATTTTTTTCTAATTGCACAACTCAAACCTATTAATAGACTCAATCACTCTCCTAGGAACCCGAATACTAGATATTTTTCCATTATTAAATCGAAATGAAAGTTGAATAACATGTTCACCAAGTTTTACTCTTGGAGCTTGGCCGAATTTGTAATTGGTGATTTCAGATAAATTATCTGGAGTAATATTCATGTATCGAATTTCAAAAACATGTTCACCAGGTCGATGATCATAACTAAAACCTGTGCTAACTTCCGAGACCAAAAATTTCTTGTTCTTATTTTCGTAATTCAACAACCTGTGTAGCTTAGAAATGGCAATAAAATTATTATTCACACCAAAAAACACTCCTTTTTTATCCAACAAATTGTCAATAGCATTGTAGTTTTCCGAATGAAAAGCATATTGGAATTGTTCAAATGCCAATTCATTGTTCTTTTTTTCTTCAATTGAGATTCTTGGAAATTCTTGTAGCATAGAAAATATTTTTTGAGTTGCCTTCAATTGTCAAAGTATGTGCCATTTAAAATTCTTACTCATTTGAGTCCTTTTCTACTCTAATTATATCAATATTTGAAAATAGGTGGTGTATTTAGATATAAATTTTTGACATCAAAAAACACATAATGACACATCATACTTAATAAAATGAAGTATCAACCACACTTTTTCAAATTGGTCTAACAATTGCCAAAGCAATTTAAAATTACTATTTCAAAAAGTGTAAAATATGATAACCAAAATTGCCCCAAAACAAGAAATAAATGCCCAAATTTTAAATTCATTTATTCAAGCTTTTAAATCATTGAATCACCAAATACTTGCTGGAATTTTGCATGAGGAAGGATTATTTCTAGAAAATTTATCGAAAAATGAAGCAATAAATTATTTTCAAAAATTATTTCAAGATGAAAAAACAGGGCTTGTCAATTACAATTTCATCAAATTCTACCATGGAATTTCACTAGATGTTTTACCTGGCTCAGTGATGCTAGAAATTCGTTATGCTTGCTGCTCTTTCATTAGCGAATTTGGCGAAATGGAAGACCCTTTCATTGATGAACATGTCATTCGATATTGTTTTGAATTTAAGGACAATCAAATAATTGAAATACGGATACCAGGAAATTCAATTTGCAATTCAGAAAAAAACGAGCATGTGAAAGTTGAAAGATTGATTAAAAATCTTGTTTCAAATTTTTAAATCACAGCATAAAAATAACTTCAAAAAAAATAAAAAATGATGATTCAAAAATCCTTCAATTTAACAGCAAAATTTCTTTTGCAATTAGCTAAAATTACCAAGCTGACATACAATGAAATTAATATTATTGTGTACTATTTCATTGTACCTTTTAGTTACTTATTTCTTTTAGATATTATTTTCGGATTTCATTATTTGAAGATTTCATTTGTGATTTTCACCCTTGGTTTTTTCACTGGCTGTCGTAACTTCAAAAATTATTCAGATAAATTATTTAGACGCTCTGCAAATTTTCTGCTCTACTTTAATCGCTTCGGCAGTAACTACGAAGCATCATCTGTTATCATTTGTTTGTCCTTGCCTTTGATAGTCTATATTGTGCTGATTTACTTGTTTTTTAGGTAAAAAAGGGACCTTAAAACAGGTCATTTAATTAGTGAAATTTAAAAAAATCAATGTACTTTAACTTGAAGTTAAATTCAAGCTAGCTATGCTTTAACTAAAATCTAAATCCACTTTAACGTCACACTAACTTGAAGTTAATTTAAATCCAACGTGACGTTAACTAACACTGGATTTAAAAAACTGAAAATCAATTTTTTAAACCGTTATTTTTAATAAAATGTAGAAATTATTTTATTAATATATTTTCTTACCACAGATTAGCTCCTCGAATTAGTTAGAAAAACTCATTGTACTTCTTTGCAGTCAATTCTGCATCTAATTTTAGATACTTCATAAAGCTCCGTTCCGTTTTATGTCCGGTGAATTTCATGATGGCTTCCGCTGGCATTCCTTTCAAAAATTTGAGCGTACAGAAAGTTCTCCTGCAAGTATGTGAAGAGACTTCTTCAAATTTCTTCTTGGTGATCTTCAAATTTTCTCCAGCAATTTGGCGGTAGAATTTGATTTCGTCATTGAACTCGGCGAGTTCACAAATTTCACGGATAATTTTATTGAATTTCGTCAGTTGGTTTCTGTCAAATTTTGGTGGTATCCCGTTGTAATTTTTCAATATTTTTTGAAAGCGTGCACTTAACGGAATGATTATTTTTTTTACGCCCTGATTTCTAGTTTTCTTTGGTACGATATGTAATTCATTATTTCGAATATCATGATCGGTCAATCTGATAAAATCGCTAAAACGCAATCCAGTTTCGCAGCCTATCAAAAATAAATCCCGCACAACTTGATAAGATGGATCTTCTATTTTTAGATTTTCCAAAGTCTCTAGATCATTTTCCGTCAAATATATTTTATCTACATCCTCCATAATAGTCGGAAATGCTTTGGTACTAAATTTTGAAATGATATTTTTATCAAAACACCAATTGAAGAATGCTTTCAGATTCTTGTTTTGTTTTCCAATCGTATTTGGCATCAAACCATGATCTCCTTCTGAATTTATGGCAACAAATGACAAATAATTCATCCATTCTAGATTAAAGTCAACAGAAGTGTTTGAAATCATCGCAAAACTCATTGGTTTCTCCATGATTGCTTCCACTTTAAGTAGATGTTTACGAAGTGAATTATTGTAATCCCTTACATCAGGATTGATTTTTCGTTTGTCTTCAACGAAATCATCAAAGTGGTCCCAAAATTTTTTGGCCTTCTTGTTCTTGAGGGGAACATTGTTTTGTTTGAATAAATCTTCTTTGATTTTACTTGGACTTGGATAAAAATCTTCGTCACGGTACTTTTTGAGCAAAGAATCCATCACCGCTTTTAAATCGTCTAGTTTATCATTGATTTCGTTTGCATTTTCAATTTCCATGCTTAATTTTACACGTTGATGTCTTTCTTGCCACATTTTGGGTGGAACAGAACAACCTGTAGAAATTCTAACACGATTATTATCGTAGAACACGGTCATCATGATTGCAGTCGATAAAACTGACTTTTTATCCCTCAAATAGAACTTTATCATTCGTTTTTTTTTACAAATATAACACAAACCGTGGACGGAACCGTGGACGGTTTATCTTTTTTTATGTTGTTTTTTAACAAAAATGAAGCAAACCCAAAACCATATAAATAACTGTAATACAAGCAAATAAAGACCAATTTAGACCAACTTCCGCAAACCCCCGAAAACACTGATTTTGCGGTGCCGTCCAGACCGCAACCTCGTTTAACGCAAAGCTTCAGATTTTTCTGAAGCTTTTTTTGTTTTTTAACATTTTTGGAATATTCACGAAAATCGACGTCTATTTTAACTAAAAATTTGCTCCAGACAATAATAAATTTGTACAATCAAAACACTATTGCTTATATTTGCTTTTTTTAGGTACTAATCATCCAGGTGATTAATTTTTATATATTAGATGACAAATATTTTTATTGCAAACTTAGATTGGGAAATTACTTCCGATGACTTGACAGCAACCTTTTCTTCTTTCGGAGAAGTTACTTATGCCCACGTGGTTTTTGATAAGGTGACCAAAAAATCCAAAGGTTTTGGTTATGTTGAAATGGAAACGACAGATGGCGCAATTGCTGCTATTGAAGCGTTAAATGGTATGGATATTAATGGACGAAAATTAGACGTTAAAATTGCTTCCCCAAAAGGAAATCGTCCCGAGAAAAAAGTTTTTGAAAAGAAACCTTTTGAGAAAAAACCTTTCGAAAAAAGACCTTTTGAAAAGAGACCTTATCCTGCAGGAGCGAAACCAGCTTACAACAGTGAAAGACCAGCAAACGCAAGTTCGGAGGAAAGAAAACCATTCAGAAAAAGTGAAGATTGATTTTTCGATTAGCCAAAAGCAATCAATAATTCCAAATCGTCAGTAGCTTTCTCGTTTTCTATTTAAAGTAAAGATTATGCTCTTTAAGCGCTTAGGATCCATTTGTTTCGCCATGGCTTTTTTATTGGCCATTGTCGTTTTTACAAATTATGGAGGGAATTTTGTTCCGCGATATGTAGCAAAAATAGGCATGATTCTATTTGGTGGAACAGCGCTACTCATGAATTTGATATCTTTTAGATTTGATAAATCATCCGAAAATAATCCGATTTATTGGATTGGTAGCATGGGCGTTTTTGTTGGATTAATCTTGAAAATGAATCAAATAATATACAATGAAATAGCGCTGATAGTTGGCGTATTTGTTGTTGGACTTTCATTTTTCTACAATCCTTTTACTAAAAACAACGCACCTCAAAAAGACGATGAACTATTAGATCAATAAAATGTAAATACAAAATTTAGCAATCTTACTTTCCAAAAAATCAACGGGTCATTTCTAAAAAACCATCTTTCGTAAGCAATTTTGTTGGTGTGTTTTCAACATACAAACCGCCCGTTCCCAATCCTTGAAAAAGTAAATTGTCATGCGTGGAAGTAAATTGTGCAATGTGATTCAAGCCAACATTTGACTCCAAAGCTGAGGTAATCCACCAAGGAATATTCAATTTTTCAGCGGTTTCAATCCAAGATTTAGTTCCAGCAATTCCGCCATGTAAACTGGGCTTCAAAATGATGTATTGCGGTAGAATCGTTTCTAATAATTTTCGTTTCGCATCCAAATCATGAACGCCTATCAATTCCTCGTCCAACGCAATTGGCAATGGTGATTTTTGACACAATTCGGCCATCGCTTCCCACTGATTGACTTGAATGGGTTGTTCGATTGAATGAATTTCTAAAGTCGATAATTGAGTCAATCGATCTAAAGCTTCATCCGCCGAAAAAGCACCATTTGCATCCACGCGCAGAGTCAATTGATCCGCTGGAAAACGCTGGCGCAAAGATTCCAAAATGACAAATTCCTTGTCAAATTCTATTGCCCCTATTTTCATTTTGATGCAACGATATCCTTCCTCCAATTTTTCCTCAATTTGCGCTTGCATAAAGGCTTCATCGCCCATCCAAATCAATCCATTGATCGGAATTTTCGCTTCACTTCTGGTAAAAAACGTATCGTAAAATAGCGATTTTCCTCCATTTTTCAAATCTAATAGAGCCGTTTCAAGTCCAAATACGATTGAGGGAAATTCAATGATTTCGGCGCAAAATTTCTCGATGGATTCAAAAGTTGCTTCGCTTGAATTGATTTGATCGCAACAAAATTTCACTTGCTTTTCATATTGAATAAAATCAATAAAATCAGGTGAAAGTCCTGGAATAATGCTGCATTCTCCTATACCAACAATCGATGGATTTTCAGCATCGAAAAGCGAAATAAACCAAGCGTGTTTTTCGGTCAATACTCCCCTACTCGTGCCACTTGGTCGTTTGAAGTGAAAAGTTTTTTTCTCGAATTTGGCGCGAATAAACATCTTAAAATGCAGTATTTAATACAATCGCTAATGCAAATAAAACACTAAGTGCAAATGCTGATAAAGCGACTTTTTTTAATTCTGGGTCAAAATTGCGTTCTTGCACGATACTCATGGCTTTTCTTAGATGTGCAATCAAGAAAATCAACGGCAACAAACTAAGTGTCATCCATTTATTTTCAGATTGAAATTGAAATACGTAAATCGTGAAACAAGCAATTCCGCCTAAAATCAAAAAAGCGTGGTAAAACTTTGCCCTTTCACCGCCTAACTGAACAACCAAAGTACGTTTTCCAACTTTGGCGTCATTCGTTCTATCTCTCATGTTGTTGAGATTCAAAACTGCCATACTTAAAAAACCAATTGTGGCTGCAGGAAGGAGATTTTCAAATTGAAAAGTAGAGAAACTGAATTCAGACAAATACAAATGATAAACACCCAAAACGCTCACTAAACCGAAGAAAATAAAGACGAAAATATCTCCCAATCCATGATAGCCGTACGCGCGTTTTCCTACTGTGTAAGTGATTGCTGCCAGAACGCAAAAAACAGCCAAGACAGCATAAAAAACCCAAAAAGAAAGCGATTTATTCAAGGATGAAAAATAGATCAAAGTTCCTGAGGAAACAAAAGACAAAACGCTCAATAAAATGACAGCATTACGCATTTCTTTCATCGAAATCAAACCAGATTGAACGGCTCTTTCTGGACCAATACGCCCGTCATTGTCTGCTCCTTTCTGACTGTCGCCCAAATCATTCGCTAAATTGGACAGGACCTGAAATAAAACTGTGGTCAACAAGGCAAAAATGAAAATCGTAGTATCCCAAAAACCTTGTGATTTAGCAACAAATGAACCCAAAATAATTCCCGATAATGAAAGTGGAAGTGTTCGCAATCTGCATGCGTGAATCCAAGCTTTTGTTTTTGTCATGCTGTAAAATTAATCAATCTGAAAATACAACACAATAATCAGCCAGCCGATTTTAAAAATATGTTTTTAATCAAATTTCCTAAAATTTTCACAATCATAGTCAATTACAAATTGTAGATTCATTTCTGTTTTGTAATTTCGTAGCTATAAGAAAAAATCTGTTCTTTTGCTGTAAAATAAAAACAAAAGATAGTTTGAGATTAGCATTCGGATAATGAGAAACGATTGTCCTACAAAAGCGCAAAACAATCATGAAAAATCGCATTACACAACTTTTCAATATTCAATATCCAATTATTCAAGCAGGCATGATTTGGTGCTCTGGTTGGGAATTGGCATCTGCAGTTTCCAACGCTGGCGGATTGGGAATCATTGGTTCTGGATCGATGTATCCGCATGTTTTGGACGAACAAATTACTAAATGTAAATCAGCGACAAACAAACCTTTTGCGGTCAATTTACCCATGCTTTACCCAGACATCGACAAGCACATTGAAACGATTATCAAACACAAAGTTCCAATTATTTTCACTTCAGCAGGAAATCCAAAAACTTGGACTAAACATTTGCAATCACATGGCATTGTGGTTGTTCACGTTGTTTCAAGCGTAAAGTTTGCGTTGAAAGCGCAAGAAGCGGGCGTTGATGCCATCGTTGCCGAAGGTTTTGAAGCTGGTGGTCACAATGGTCGAGACGAAACTACTACTTTTTGCTTGATTCCAATGGTTGCAGAAGCAATTTCTATTCCATTGATTGCCGCAGGCGGAATTGGAACTGGTAAAGGAATGTTGGCTGCCATGACTTTAGGTGCTGATGCAGTGCAGATTGGAAGTCGATTCGTTGCTACTCCAGAGGCAAGTTGTCACATCAATTTCAAGAACGAAGTAGTTTCATCGAAAGAAGGCGATACACTTTTGACATTGAAAGAATTGACCCCAGTTCGATTATTGAGAAATCCATTTTTTGACCAAGTTCAAGAAGCTTACAAAAAAGGAACTAACGCTAAGGAACTCGAAAATCTATTGGGTCGCGGTCGCGCAAAAAAAGGCATGTTTGAGGGCGACCTCATCGAAGGTGAATTAGAAATCGGTCAAGTAGCTGGATTAATTCATGAAATTAAACCAGCAGCGGAAATTGTGGCTGAAATTATCGCCGAATACAAGGAAACTATTGCATTACAAACTTCAGATAAATTTACATTTTAATGATTGAATTCGAAAGATTTTCCCTTCAAAACGGGCTCAAAGTTATATTTCATAAAGACACAACCACACCATTGGCAGTTGTAAATACACTTTACGATGTGGGCGCACGCGACGAAGATCCTGAAAAAACAGGCTTCGCACATTTATTTGAACATTTGATGTTTGGCGGTTCCGTTAATATTCCTGATTTCGACGCGCCTCTGCAACATGCTGGTGGAGAAAGCAACGCATTTACTTCCAACGATATTACCAATTACTACGACGTTTTGCCCGCGCAAAATATCGAAACTGCTTTATGGTTAGAATCTGACAGAATGTTGTCGCTTGGTTTCACGCCAAAAAGTTTGGAAACACAAAGAAGTGTCGTAATTGAGGAATTCAAACAACGCTATTTAAACCAACCTTATGGAGACGTTTGGCTGAAATTGAGACCATTGGCTTACCACACACATCCCTATCAATGGGCGACAATTGGAAAAGAAATCAGTCACATTGAAGAAGCGAAAATGGAAGATGTGAAAGCCTTTTTTCATAAATTCTACAATCCGAGCAACGCGATTATATGCATCGCCGGAAATTTTGAATTGGCAGAAGTGAAACGCTTGGTTGAAAAATGGTACGGCGACATTCCAACGAAAATGAAACCTGCCAGAATATTGGCAGCAGAATTACCACAAAAGGAATTCAGAGAGCAAATCATCGAACGCAATGTTCCGTCTGATGCATTTTATTATGTCTTCAAAATGTCGGAGCGAAAATCGGTAGACTACTACATAACCGACATGCTTTCAGATGCTTTGGGGAGAGACAAATCTTCTCGTTTGTACACATCAATCCAAAAAGAACAAAAATTAGTGACAGAAATTGGCGCATATATTACTGGATCTTTGGACAATGGATTACTCGTAATCAGCGGAAAATTAAGTCCTGATGTAACTTTTGAAGAAGTCGACACCGCGATTTGGAAGGTGTTGACCGAAATTCAAACTGAAAAAATTAGTGGCAAAGAATTGGATCGACTAAAAAATAAAATCAAAACGGCAAAAGCTTTTCAAGAGCAAGGTTTATTGAATCGCGCAATGAATTTGGCTTACTTTGAGTTATTAGGGGATGCTGACGGCGTGAATCAAGAAGCGATTTTATACGAACAAATTCAACCAGAACACATTTTAGCAATCGCACAAGAGATTCTACAAAAAACAAATTGTTCTTTATTAAAAGTAAAAGCTATCCAATCATGAGTTTAAGAATTAAAGCGCCCGCTATACATCCGCTGCAAAAAATCAATTTTGTAGAACCCCAAATTTTTGACATCACTCCTACCGTAAAGTTGTATTGGATGCAGCCTGTTCCGGATGAAACAATGCGCATTGAATTTCATTTTGACGCTGGAACAATCCGCGGAAATCGCAAAATTGCTGGTTTTGTCAATAGTCTTTTACTTTCTGGAACTGCAAATAAAACGAGTACGCAAATTAACCAAGAACTAGATGGACTTGGTACTTATTTAGACCAAGAAATAGCACAAGAATTGGCTATTGTGAGTTTGTATTGCTTGAAAGAAAACGTAGAAAAAGCAGTGGCTATTTTGGTAAATGCAATTCAAGAAGTAGCTTTTCACGAGCACGAAATCAACGACATGTTGCGCGAAAAAAAGCAACAATTTCTCGTTTCTTCGGAAAAAGTGAGTGTTTTAGTACGTCGTGCTTTTCAAAAACAATTGTTTAGCAATTCAGAAAATTACAACCGTCAGCTAGAGCTAACTGATTTGGAAGATGTTTCTGTGCTTGATTTGAAAAGATTTCACAAAGAATTTTACTTGCAAGGTTTACGCAAAGTAATTGTTGTGGGCGATGTTGAACCTGCATACATCGATCAATTAATTGATACCGTCGGCGCTTGGTCGAAACTAGGAACTTGCGAATTTGAAACAGATTTTATCAATATTCCAGGAAGATTGCACATCGAGAAAAAAGATGCGGTTCAAACTGCGATTCGCATGGGAATTCCTTTGTTCAACAAAACACATGAAGATTTCTTGGATTTTCAAATTCTACAAACGATTTTCGGTGATTATTTCGGAAGTCGGTTGATGTCAAATATCCGTGAAGACAAAGGTTACACCTATGGAATCGGCTGTGGCGTTGCAGAATCAAACAATGCCGGCTATTTTATTATTTCAACTGAAGTAGGAAAAGATGTGGCAGAAGCGACATTGATAGAAATCAAAAATGAAATGGATTTATTGAAAAAAGAATTGGTGCCACAAGAAGAATTGAATTTAGTGAAAAACTATTTGTTGGGGCAAATTCTTAAAAGTGCTGATGGACCAAATGCGATGATTGATTTATACATGGCAGCTCATTTACACGGCAAAGATTTTGATTATTACAATGAAGCAATTCAGCACATTCAAAACATTTCACAAGCGCGAATATTGGAATTAGCCAATAAATATTTGAATTGGGATAATTTTACGATTGTTACCGCAGGGACGAAAGTAAAACTAAATGCAAAAATTCGTGTTTCAAAAAAAGAAACAGTGTCATAAACTATCGCTTTTTTGTCGAAATTTTATCATAAAAAAGACCATCATTGTAGAAATGATGGTCTTACAAAATATATTAATTCTGACCTTAAGCGACTTTCAAAAGGGCAACTTTTGATTTAGAAAATTGTTCTTTGGCATAATCTGCCGAAACCCTGAATTCTTTAATTTTCTTAGATGGCAAATCAAACATCGCATCGTTTAAAATACCTTCACAAATAGAACGCAAACCTCTCGCACCCAATTTAAATTCAATTGCTTTTTCCACAATAAAATCCAATACATCGCCTTCAAAAGCCAATTTAATTCCATCGATTTCAAACAAACGAACATATTGTTTTATCAACGCATTTTTAGGTTCAGTCAAAATTCGTTTCAAACTTTTCGCATCCAAAGGCTCCAAGTAAGTCAATGAAGGAAAACGACCAATCAACTCAGGAATTAATCCATAAGATTTGATGTCAGTTGGATTGATGTATTTCAAGAAATTATCTCCATCAATACACACATCATCGTTGCTGCTAAAACCAATTGTTTGCGTATTTACGCGTCTGGCAATGATTTTTTCAATTCCATCAAACGCGCCACCACAAACAAATAGAATGTTTTTAGTATCAATTTGAATCATTTTTTGCTCCGGATGTTTTCTTCCTCCTTGTGGCGGAACATTCACAATCGAACCTTCTAATAATTTCAATAAAGCTTGTTGCACGCCTTCACCAGAAACATCCCGCGTAATGGAAGGATTGTCGCTTTTACGGGCGATTTTATCAATTTCATCGATGAAAACAATTCCTCTTTGCGCCGCTTCCACATTGTAATCAGCCGCCTGAAGTAAGCGCGAAAGAATACTTTCCACGTCTTCACCTACATAACCAGCTTCTGTCAACACAGTTGCGTCAGCAATACAAAATGGGACATTCAATAAACGAGCGATGGTTTTGGCCAACAACGTTTTACCTGTTCCAGTGCGACCAACCAAAATTACATTGGCTTTTTCAATTTCCACGTCGTCTTTTGTAACCGGTTGATTCAATCTTTTATAATGATTGTAAACCGCAACAGACAATACTTTTTTCGCATCCTCTTGTCCAATTACATATTCATCTAATTTAGTTTTGATTTCAATTGGTTTCAAAATATTCAAAGGCGCTTCTTTGAAAGCATCAGTTTTACCAGCTTTAAACTCCTCTTCTACAATTGAATAACCTTGGGTGATACAACTTTCACAAATATGACCTGATAATCCTGCGATTAACATTCCTACTTGCGAACGTGGTCTTCCACAAAATGAACAAGATGTTTCTTTTTTCGACATAATCTATTTTGACAAAAAAAGCCATTCACCAACTGACGAATGACCTTTAAATAATTAATTTTAATGGATTATTTTGGATTTCTCACCAAAACTTCATCCACCATTCCGTAGGTTTTTGCTTCTTCTGATGTCATCCAATAATCACGGTCTGAATCAGCAAATACTTTATCATAATCCTGTTTTGTATGGTATGCGATAATATCATACAATTCCTTTTTCAATTTACCGATTTCACGCGCAGTAATTTCGATATCAGAAGCTTGCCCTTGCGCGCCACCTAATGGTTGGTGAATCATCACACGTGAATGTTTCAATGCTGAACGTTTGCCTTCAGCTCCGGCACACAATAAAACTGCACCCATCGATGCTGCCATTCCCGTGCAAATTGTTGCAACATCTGGCTTAATATATTGCATCGTATCGTAAATTCCTAAACCTGCATAAACAGATCCACCCGGTGAATTCATGTAAATTTGAATGTCTTTTTTAGGATCTACTGATTCCAAAAACAACAATTGCGCATTGATAATATTCGCAACTTGGTCATTAATTCCTGTTCCAAGAAAGATAATTCTATCCATCATCAAACGAGAAAAAACATCCATTTGAGTCATATTCATGTGTCTTTCTTCGATAATATATGGTGTCAAAGAAGATTCAATATAACTGTTCAGATACATACTGCTGATGCCCTGGTGCTTTGTCGCGTATTTTTTAAATTCGTCGTTTTCAAACATATTGTTCATTTTTTAAATTGCCATTGAGACGTAAATATACATTCTATTTCTAGGATTATATTCCTTTTGCAGAATTAAATCTTAAATATTTATCAACTTTTGAAAGTCAAGAATGATGCCACTACAAAATTTCAATTTTAACACCCAAAGTTCACACATTTGACTGTCAGTTTTACAGTTTTTGTAGACAGTTCGACAGTTCAATCCTCAATTCCGACAATTTCAACAGGAAATTATTTCCATTTCCATTCTGAAAGAACGTAAAAAGGAATGCCTTCGTTGGTTTCGAAATTCTCAAAAAATAGCTTCAAAGCTTCCAAATTTTCGATTTTATCTTTGGGCAAAATGAACGATTGATTGGTTTTCAATTTCAACAAAAACATTTCAGGAATCTCAGTAATCGATTCAATTTCAGAATAATTGATTTTTGTCTCCGAAACTTCATCTTTCGCTTTCACCAAAGGAGCTTCAAAACTCAAAGTCGCTGGACGACCAAATTTGTTGTTCATATTTTCTTTGATAAACTTCTGATATTGCCGTTTGTACACATTTTTATCATGAAATGGATACAAAAAATACCAAACCAACGCCAAGGCTCCAAAAGCGATAATCATGGTGATATTTCCTTGGTAAAAAAATGTGATTGCCAACAACAAATAGGCAATCGCCGGCACCATTCGAGAAATAAACCTTCGCTTTTTCACCAACGCCGAATTTGAAGCAGTATATAATTGAAACGTCAAATAATCATTTTCATCAATGGAATACGAAATCTTCATGCAACCAAATTGTTTTTTTCAAAGGTAGGGGCATTTTTTGAAAATGGGAAATAATATGATTTTAATTGGGGTTTTTGTTTGATAATGATATTTGTTTCAAATTTTCGGGGCAAAAAAATCCTTGCATCCCTTGGGAACATTAATATGACGCTCCTCTGGAGCTATTAATATGGCGCTCCTCTGGAGCTATTTATATGGCGCTCCGATGGAGCTATTTGTGAGGAGCTCTGGTGGAACTATTGGATAAATTCACTTGAATTGTTTTTGGGACGAAATGCCCCAGAGGGGTATTGTCTTATTAACCAAGACAATGACTTTCTTTGAGCTCTAGAGGAGCGGCATTTTTTGCGTTTTTTTTGTGGAGACCTTTTGACATTGATAAAATAATGATTAATTTTAGTTTAACAACATTGTGATTTGCGGTCTAAGTAAATCTAACTGACGAAAAATTAAAACGAATTTTAACCGATTAACAACTCAAAACCGAAAAAAATGGCAAATACATTTTCACAAATTTATATTCAAATTGTTTTCTCTGTGAAAGGGCGTCAAAACCTGATTCAAATGGCATGGAGAGATGAACTGCACAAATATATTTGCGGAACAATTTCAGCAAAAGAACAAAAAGTGTTTGCTGTTGGCGGGGTCGCTGATCATATCCATATTCTTGTTAGCATTAAGCCAAATATTTCTATATCCGATCTTGTGAGAGATATCAAAGCGAATTCGTCTAGGTGGATAAATGAAAAAAATCTCGTTCATGGAAAATTTCAATGGCAAGAAGGTTTTGGTGCTTTTTCTTATTCTTTTTCGGCTTTAGAAAATGTCATCAACTATATTCTAAATCAGGAGAAACACCATGAAATGCAAACGTTTAAAGATGAATATTTGGAGTTACTTGACAAATTCAATATCGTACATGACGAAAAATATTTATTTGATTGGGTAATTTGATTTCATGATAATAGCAATTTTTTAAGCTTTTTATTTCCAAAAGAAACCAATATCTTTACATCCAAAATCAAAAAAATGGCAGTAGATATTACCGTTACAATCATTGACAGAGAAGGTGTTTCACATGAACTTACAGCTCCTACGGACATGAGCATGAATATCATGGAATTGTGTAAATCTTATGATTTGCCAGTAAAAGGTGAATGCGGCGGTATGGCGATGTGTGCTACCTGCCAATGTTATTTGGAATCTGACACTGAACTTGATCCTCAAGGAGATTCAGAGTTAGACATGCTTGATCAAGCGTTTTATGTGAAACCAAATTCTCGTCTGGGTTGTCAAATTCACATTACAGAGGAAATTGATGGTATAGTTTTGAGATTGGCGCCAGAAGCTGAATAAACTTCGATTTTACTTTTTAAAATTTTCTGGTATTTCACATACAGGAATCGCTTCCATTTTATGCTTATTTGCGCTATTGAATTTGCGGTAAATCACCAAAACTGCTTTTTCTCTTTCGGTCAATGCGTTTTCGTCGCCTTTGAAATCCATCGCCCACTCTAATTCTGGATAAGTGGCACCAATTTGATCTTCATCGCTGCGGCCATCTTCCCACAATCCATCTGTAGGTTTGGCAATTTGAATCGAATTTACAATGCCTAAATATTTCGCTAAACCAAAAACTTCTGTCTTCGTCAAGTCGGCTATCGGACTAATGTCAACACCGCCGTCGCCGTATTTGGTAAAAAACCCAACTCCAAAATCTTCAATTTTATTTCCAGTTCCTGCAACCAATAAACCGTTGCTTTGTCCTAAAGCATACAAAGTCATCATACGCAAACGCGAACGACTATTGGCCATTGCCAGAAAATTTTGTGCTGTTTGTTGTGGTAAAATTGCTTCAAAAGCACCAAAAGTTTCTGTCAAATTCAAATCTATAGATTCAATATTGGAAAAACGGGCTTTTAAATTTTCAATGTGTTCATTTGCACGTTGAAATTCTGCAACAGTTTGGCGAATCGGCATACTCAAAGCAAGCACTTTTTTGCCCGTTTGGGCGCAAAGCATGGAAGTGACCGCAGAATCAACTCCACCAGAAATTCCAATGATAAAACCTTTCATTTTTGCATTTTCAGCATACTTTGAAAGCCAATTTACAACGTGATCGTTTACTCCTTTAAAATCCAAAATCTGTTCCTTAAAATAAAACCGAAACTTTCAACATCAATTGAGATTGTGTTGCAGCATTGGAGAAAAATTTATTTCCGTCAACTAATGAACTGGTATACAAACTCATTTTATCTTCTTTCGGCGAATAATATAATGGAGTAAATCCATAATAATAACCCAATTCAGCCATCAAGCAAGTTGAACCTGTGAAATTCCATTCAGCACCACCGCACAAACCAACGGCTCCTTTGTAAAACAACATTTCATTTTTGCGCTTCATGTTGTTATTTTCGATAGTAATATCAGTGCCTTCGAGAGATCCAATATCATTCGTTTTCGAGGAAACCAAAAAACTATTTCTCAAACCAAATTTTCCGAAATATCTGAAATAACCGATGAAATTAGTTCTGAACAAAAACATCGTTGGAATTGAAACATAGGTCGCTTTTTGCGTTCTTTCGGTTAATTGAAAAACTGAATTACTTGCTTCCCAATCTCCTTTTCTGATGATTTCAGTATCATTGAAGTGGTAATAAACAGGGTTAGATGAAGGAGCTGAATATTTTACATTAGAAAAATCAAACTCCAATCCTGTGTTGAAGGCAATGTTTTCGTTGATGCTAAAATTTAAATTTACACCAATATTAAAATCTCCACCAATTCCATTTGCTTCCAAATATTTGGTTCCCATTTTTTGAAAATTCATACCAGTTCCGATTATCAAACCAGCTTGCAACTTTTTTTCTGCTGCATCTTGCGCTTTTGAAGATAAAGCGATACTCAAACCAATTATTGTAAATAGAATTTTTTTCATCTTATACGAATTTTAAAGGTTATCAAAAATTTGTCCCACAGTTCGCAATTAGAGCTAATATGATTACTTTTGACTACAATATTAAAGAATTTTAATGACCCACAAAAGCATTTTATCTATTGGTTTTGGAATTTTGTTGCTGAGTGCATGTTCAAATGACCCTTTAGACGTCGATTCAAGCAAAATCCAGGTGAAACTGAATTATGTAAATTTAGATTCCATTTTCTATCATGTTAAGTCAACTGACTTGAAAAAATCGATAGAATCTACCTATCTAAATGAAAATGAGATATTTGCATACGAATTAGGGCAATGTATCGGTGTTGGACCATTGAGCGATTCTGGCACTGCGGCGCGCATCAAGCTTTTTACTTTCGATCAATTTATCAATCAAATTGAAAAAGAAATTGAAGTTAAATTTAGCAATTTATCACCGCAAAAGACGAAAATCACCAATGGTTTTAAGGCCTTAAAATACCATTTTCCTGATGGAAAGATCCCGCAAAACATTGTTTTCATGAATTCACTTTTTGCCAGCAATGCTTTCGCGACAGAAAATGAAATTGGCATTGGTTTAGAAAGATATTTAGGTCCAAAATCGCCAGTGATAAAGAAAGTTCCAGACCCAATTTTTCAATGGATTAAAGATGGAATGGAAGCTAAATTCATGGAGCGAGATGTTTTGACTGCTTGGATAATGACGCATTATATACCTGAATCAAAAGGAAACACAGCAGAACAAATGATTCGATGGGGGAAAATTTTGTACCTCACGGAAGCCGCTTTACCAAACGAAGATGAATCAATTATCATGCGTTTTTCAAAACCAGATTTCGAATACGCACAAAAAAATGAATACGCTTTTTGGCAATTTTTAGTGAAAGAGAAAATGTTATTTTCTGAAAAAGAGCGCGATCATTCCAATTTTCTAAATGAAGGGCCTTTCACGATTGGTTTACCACAAGAAAGTCCGGATCGAATGGGTCAATTTATTGGTTGGAAAATGATTCATTCCTACATGATTGAAAATCCAGACACGCCTTTGAAAGACTTAATTGATCTGCCTTACACAGAAATTTTACAAGCCTACGAAATAGCAGAATAATAAATATTAGTGCTAGATTCGACAAATAAAAACAAAGTTTAAAAACACTGATTTTCTATCAAAAGTCAATACAACATGGAAGAAGAAAAAAAAATAGTCAAAACCTCAGAAATTAAAATCAACGTGGGCGTGAACGAAAATCACGTTCCTATGCGCATGATTTGGAATGCCACAGATGGAAATATTGAGAATGCTGAAGCGCGCGCTTTGTTGCTTTCTGTTTGGGATCCAAAGGCCAAAAATACGTTGAAAATTGATTTGTGGACAGAAGAAATGTCTATCGAGGAAATGAAACAATTTTTCCATCAAACGCTTTTGACCATGGCTGATACATTTGAAAAAGCAACTGGAGAAACCAAAATTTGTGAGGATTTAAGAGACTATTGCTTTCATTTCGCAGATAAAATGGAGATTATGCCTGAGTGATCTTTGGTGAAAGCCACGGATTTATTTTAGTTGAAGCCACGGATTCACGGATTTTGAAAAGGATTTTGATAAAAGATTTTTCAAAAAATAATCCGTGCATCCGTGGCAAAAAAAACTTTATCCTCATTTCTGAAAATCCTGAAATAAAATAGATATTCAAGAGAAAATAAATTTCAAATAGATACATTCTACTCCCAAATAATCCGTGCATCCGTGGCATAAAAAACACCATCCATCCAATCCAAAAGTTAAATTTTAACAAATAAACAAAGAGCTTAAATTATGAAAGATTTTTAGATTAACTTTGAAATATTGAAAAATTCAATTGCCATATTATTCATTAGTCTTTACGTGCTTTCCGCCACGGAGTTAAACCAATTTTTCAAACTTCCGATTCTTTTTGAGCACTTTTCTGAGCACAAAACGGAAAACAAAAACATCACTTTCCTTGAATTTTTGAAAATTCACTATCAAGGCAACCATGCGCCTGACAGTGATGATTTAAAAGACAAAAAATTGCCATTCAAATCTCAAGGAAATTCCTTTTCAACACAGATTTTTGCAGTTTTACCTGCATTTTCTGAAATTGAAATCCCTTTATTTTCCGACAACAAGAAAAACATAGCTATTTACAAAAATCTATTCGTTCCAACTTTTAAGTTAGAATCTATATGGCAACCGCCCAAAAGCTGTTAATTATTTTGTGTAAACACTTGTAAATCAATATAAATATTGAAAGATTATAAAGTGTTATTATTCACCAAAAATTAATAGAATTTATGCTTAATAAAATCATTGCGTTTTCTATTAAAAACAAATTAATCGTTGGACTATTTACGATAGCTTTGTTTTTATATGGAATTTTCGAAGTCACAAAATTGCCAATCGATGCAGTTCCAGACATCACCAACAACCAAGTTCAGGTAATCACCGTTGCTCCTTCTTTTGGCGCGGTTGACATTGAACGACTTGTCACTTTTCCGATTGAGCAAGCAAGCAGTAATATCCCAGGATTAAAAGAAATCAGAAGTTTTTCTAGATTCGGATTATCCGTTGTGACCATTGTTTTTGATGACGAAACCGACATTTATTTCGCTCGTCAGCAAGTGAATGAAAGACTCCAACAAGTGCAACAAGATATCCCAAAAGGAATTGGAACGCCTAAATTAGGGCCAGTATCAACAGGTTTGGGAGAAATTTATCAATATGCTGTGCGAACAGAAAAAGGATACGAAGATAAATACAGCGTCACCGATTTAAGAACGATTCAAGATTGGATTGTGAGACGTCAATTATTGGGCGTAAAAGGCGTTGCAGAAGTGAGCAGTTTTGGAGGAAAACTTAAACAATACGAAATTGCTATCGACCCAAATAAACTGCAAGCTTTTGGAATTACTATCGAAGATGTTTTCAGCGCCTTAGAAAAAAACAACCAAAATACTGGTGGCGCTTACATTGAAAAAGGGGCAAGTGTTTTGTATATCCGTAGTGAAGGTTTGGTCAAAAACATTGCTGACATTCAGAACATTTCTGTCAAAAGTTTGGAAAATGGAACGCCGCTTTTTATTAGAAATGTGGCAGAAGTAAGATTCGGTTTCGCAACACGATATGGTGCAATGACTTTCAACGGTGACAAAGAAGTTTCAGGCGCTGTGGTCATGATGTTGAAAGGAGCAAACAGCAACGAAGTGATTCAAAGTATCAGAACACGCGTGGAAGAAATTCAGAAAATTTTACCTGAAGGCGTTGTGATTGATCCGTTTTTAGACCGCACCAAAATGGTAAATAATGCCATTGGAACGGTGGAAACAAATTTGCTAGAAGGAGCGTTAATCGTGATTTTTGTGTTGGTGCTTTTCCTCGGAAATTTTCGCGCAGGATTGTTGGTCGCATCGGTCATTCCTTTGGCCATGTTGTTTGCAATTATCTTGATGAATATTTTCCACGTCAGCGGAAACTTGATGAGTTTAGGTGCATTGGATTTTGGATTGATTGTAGACGGTGCCGTAATTATCGTGGAAGCAGTTATGCATCAATTGCACAAGAAGAATCAATTGGGAAACAACGATTTCAGTCAATTGGAAATGGACGGCCAAGTAAAAAGTGCCGCTGGAAAAATGATGAACAGCGCCGTTTTTGGGCAAATTATCATTTTGATTGTCTATTTACCGATTTTCACCTTGCAAGGAATTGAAGGAAAAATGTTTAAACCAATGGCGCAAACAGTTGGATTTGCATTGCTTGGCGCATTTATCCTCTCTCTGACCTACATTCCAATGATGAATACCTTGGTTTTGAGCAAGAAAAAAGGACACAAAGACAATATTTCTGACAGAATGATGAATCGTTTGGGCAACATTTATCGCTCAAGATTAGCAAAAATAATTCAATATCCAAAAACGGTTATCGTAACAGTTTTAATACTATTTGCATCTTCAATCTACATCATGAGCACCTTAGGTGGAGAGTTTATTCCATCAATTGAAGAAGGTGATTTTGCCATTGAAGCGAGGGTTTTACCCGGAAGTAATTTGAATACTTCCATTGAAAACATCAATAAAGTGGCAACAATTTTGAAAAATCGCTTTCCTGAAGTAAACAAAGTGGTAACGAAAATCGGAAGCGGTGAAGTCCCAACTGATCCAATGCCAATGGATTGTGGTGATATGATTGTTTCTTTGAAAGACAAAAACGAATGGACGTCTGCAAGTACTTTCGATGAATTGGCTGAAAAAATGACTTTGGCAGCGCAAGAAGTTCCGGGAGTGACAACCAGTTTTCAATATCCTGTGCAAATGCGATTCAATGAATTGATGACAGGCGCGCGCCAAGATGTAGTTTGCAAAATCTACGGCGAAAACTTAGACACTTTGGCACGATATGCAAAAAAGTTAAGCGAATTGGTGAAAACGGTGAATGGAACGGATGAAATTTATTTGGAGGCTTTGATGGGATTGCCGCAAATCATCATCGAATACAACCGTGACGCAATGGCGCAATACAACATCAATATTTCAGATGTCAATCGGGTAATTAACACCGCTTTTGCAGGTCAAAGTAGCGGATTGATTTTCGAAGATGAAAAGCGTTTTGATTTGGTGGTAAGATTGGACAGCAAAAAGCGCGAAAGTTTGGAAGATGTTCAAAATCTACTGATTCCAACCCCAAGTGGCTCGCAAGTTCCCTTGTATCAGCTGGCTTCTGTGGAAATGAAAGATGGTCCAAACCAAATTCAACGTGAAGATGCCAAAAGACGTGTAATTGTTGGTTTCAACGTGAAAGGCCGAGATGTGGAAAGTATTGTGAATGAATTGCAACAAAAAACTGACGAAAAATTAGATTTACCTGACGGATATTTAGTTCAATTTGGTGGCGCTTTTGAAAACTTAAACGCAGCGAAAGAACGCTTGACAATTGCAGTTCCTGTTTCTCTATTTTTGATTTTCTTGTTGCTGTATTTTGCTTTTAAATCAATCAAACAAGGATTATTAATCTATTCTGCTATCCCACTTTCTGCCATTGGCGGCATATTGTTATTGGCTGCACGTGGAATGCCATTTAGTATCAGTGCTGGCGTAGGTTTCATTGCTCTTTTTGGAATCGCCGTTTTGAATGGAATTGTACTCATTGCAGAATTCAATCGCATCAAAGAATTAGGTGAAACTTCTGTGATTCAAATTGTACTCAACGGAACGCAAAATCGCTTGCGACCAGTATTAATGACCGCATTTGTAGCATCCTTGGGTTTTTTACCGATGGCACTAAGCAACGGTTCTGGCGCTGAAGTTCAACGTCCGCTCGCAACAGTCGTCATTGGTGGATTGATGATTGCCACTTTCTTGACATTGTTTATTTTGCCAATACTATACATTCTCACCGAAAAAGGATTTAAAAAACAAAAACACATGGGGAAAATCGTTGTAAGTTTAATTTTTCTCAGCACCATTAATTTTTCTCAAGCGCAAAATATCAGCTTGAATGCAGCAATAGATACGGCCGTGAAAAACAATCTAAATCTGAAGAGTGAAAAACTGAAAGTAGCCTATCAAGAAGCATTGCTAAAATCTGGAGTGAATATTCAACCTGCAAATTTTGTGGTTGAATATGGCCAAATCAACAGTATTTTTCAAGATTCTAAAATCAATATCGGACAAAGTATTCTATTTCCTTCAGTTTATGTCAATCAAAAAGCCGTTTTGAGTGAAGCCTGGAAAGAAAGTCAATGGGGACAAGCGATTCAAACAGCGGAATTGGCAAAACAAGTGGCATTGACCTTTTTTGATTTACAGGTGATTTATTCAAAAGAAAAATTGCTCATCAAAAACGACAGTATTTACGCAGAATTTTTGCGCGTGTCGGACTTGAGATTCAAAACCGGTGAAAGTAATTTATTGGAAAAAACAAGTGCCGAAACCCAACGGTCACAAATCGCGATGCAATTGAAATCACTGCAACAAGAAAAGGCGATTTTACAATTGAAATTTGACTGGTTGTTAAACGCGAAAACGAGCTTTGAACCAGAACAAAATCAGTTGAAATCCAATTTATATGGTGGTGAAAATTTTCAAAATGGCTCGCATCCAAAAATGAAATTTTTGGAGCAACAAAACAGCAAGGCATTGAAAGCGACAAAACTCGAAAAATCGCTGTTTTTGCCAGATTTATCAGTTGGTTACAACAACATGAGTATGATTGGAACTGGCGCAAATAATATCACTTACGACCGTTCAAAACGATTTCAATCAGTGCAAATTGGTCTCGGAATTCCTTTGTTTTACGGGGCTCAAAAATCGAAAGTCCAAGCCGCAAAAATGAATGAATTGTTGACTGAAAACAATTTACAAGCAGGACTCAATCAATTTGAAAACGAATGGCGAACCAATCAAATTCAATATTTAAATGCATCTGAAAATGTGCAAAATTTTGAACAGAGTTTATTGCCAAATGCGGAGAAAATTTCCAAACTCGCCAGCGAACAATTTGTCAAAGGCGAAATCAATTATTTAGAATGGTCAATGTTGAACAATCAAGTGGTGGAAATTCAAAGTCAATATTTGAATGCCGTTCAAAACTTGAATAGCAAAAGCATCGAGCTCAATTACCTATTAACGAAATAAGATACAATCATGAAAAAAATAATCATCTCTTTGATACTTCCTTTTTTGCTTTTTGCCTGCGGAAGTAAATCAGAAAAAGTCGAAAACACAGAAACTAGTTCACCCACAAATTTGGTAAAACTAACTGATGCACAAATGAAATCAGCAGGAATCACCTTTGGGAAAACGTTCATGAAATCAATTTCAGAAGTATTAAAATTAAACGGAAAAATTGATGTTCCACCACAAAATTTGATTTCTGTCAGCGTTCCCTTGGGTGGATATTTGAAATCGACAGAAATGTTGCCAGGAATGAAAGTAACAAAAGGTCAATTAATTGCAATCATTGAAGACCAGCAGTTTATTCAAATTCAAGAAGATTATTTGACTACCAAAGAGCAGCTTTCACTTGCTGAAAATGAATACAATAGACAAAAGGAATTGAATCAAAACAAAGCAACGAGTGACAAGGTTTTTCAACAAAGTCAAGCAGATTTTAGAAGTAAGAGAATCGCTGTGAATGCCTTGGCTGAAAAATTGAGATTGATTGGCATTAACCCACAAAGTTTGCACGAAAATAACATTTCACGAAATATCAGAATTACATCGCCGATTACAGGATTTGTGAGCAAAGTGAATGTAAATATTGGAAAATATTTGAATCCAGCTGATGTTTTATTTGAATTGATTGATCCACGCGATATCCATTTGAATCTCAATGTGTATGAAAAAGACTTAGAAAAACTTTCGATTGGGCAAAAATTAACTGCTTTTACAAACAATCAAACGGACCAAAAATATCCTTGCCAAATTCTATTAATAAGCAGAAACTTAAGTGCTGAAAGAAGCGGAGAAGTTCATTGTCATTTTGATAAATATGATGAAAAATTATTGCCTGGAATGTACATGAATGCTGAAATTGATGTTCAAAATAATTTCACACAAGCACTACCAGAGGAAGCAATTGTTGCTTTTGGAGAAAAAAGCTTTGTTTTTATCGAAAAAGGGAATAATATTTTTGAAATGCGAGAAGTAGAAATCGGCGAAACAGAAAGTGGTTTTACCCACATAATTAGCCCATTGGAGAATAAAAAAATTGTTTTGACGGGTGCATATTCATTGTTAATGCAATTGAAAAACAAAGAATAAATAAATTTCAAGAACAAAGGTTTTTGACTGTCAGAAAATACGTAAATTGCATGAATTAATTTAAAACTTGAAAACATGAATGACGCTCATTTACACATGATTTTTAATCATTTGCCTATTATTTTTCCAATTGTTGGAATTATTATCCTGATTGGAGGATTTCTTACTCGTTCAGAAATTGTCAAAAGAACGGCCTTTTTGGTTTTCATTTTAGGCGCGATTTTTACCATTCCAGCGTTTAATACTGGTGAAGGTGCGGAAGAAATTGTTGAAGAAATTGGAACGAAAATCGACCATCATTTTATCCATGAACACGAGGAATTGGCAGAAACTTTTGCGCTGCTTTCTTATGCTTTGGGATTCATTTCCATCGTTGCGCTTTGGTCAAATTACACAAAGAAATCATTTTCAAACTTAATTGCAATCCTCGTTTTGGCTGGAAGTTTCGTTGTTGTTTTCTTCGCGCAAAAAACTGGAACATCAGGTGGTGAAATTAGGCATACTGAAATAAGAAAAGGTCAAGCAGTTTCGGATACAGAAAATGATCATGATGAAGATTAGGTGAAATTATTTTAATAATAATAAAAATCCTGAATTGAAGGAATAAAATTTGGAAAAGGGTTTTACAAAGAAATCGTATAGATAAAATCCTTATTTAAATAGGGGTTTTATCTTATTTTCACGCCTCTGCTCGTCACCAATTGTTCTTTAGAGTTTTTGGCAGTATCTAGACTAAAAGCAAATGTACTTCCTAATCCAACGGTACTTCGAACTGTAATGTTTTGTTTGTGAGATTCAACAATGTATTTTACGATTGCCAAACCAAGTCCTGAACCACCTTCATTGCGCGTTCTACTTTTTTCAACGCGATAGAATCTTTCAAATAATCTAGGTAAATGATATTCATCAATACCAGGACCATTGTCAGAAATTTCAATTAAAATCAAATCATTCATTTCATAAAAACGAACATTTGTCATTCCACCTTCATTTCCGTAATTGATTGAATTATTAATTAAATTGGTCAAAACTTGGCTGATTTTTGCTCTATCTGCATAAACTACAAAGTTTGTATCTTTTGGAAAAGTTAAGCTGATATTTTTTTCATTTGCTTTTAACTCCAAAGATTCAATAACTTCCTTAACCAAATCACGAATATTAAAATTCTGCAAATCTAGTTTGAATCTAGTGGATTCCATCTTCGTAATTTCATCTAAATCTTCCAAAAGATTGACCATTCTATCCACAGATAAAGAAGCGCGTTCTAAAAACATGCGATTGACATTTGGATCTTCTAATCCACCGTCAAGCAAAGTCAAAATATAACCTTGAATGGAGAATACAGGCGTTTTTAATTCATGAGCCAAATTGCCTAAAAATTCCCTTCTATATTCTTCTTGCTCTTGAAGTTTGGAGATTTCAACATGTCTTTCCTCAACCCAAATCTTGGTGGATTTTTCAGCTTCAGCAAAAACCTCGTCTGTCATTTTAAAAGAGTTCATGTTGTCTTTGGTGATTTTACCTTTTCTGATTGATCGATAAAGTACCTTAAGCCTGTCGTTTATGAACCGTTCGACAAAAAAATAGAAAATCCCAAAAGATGCTAGACCCAATGATAAAGGCAATGCAACCACAACCCATAAAGGAAAATTAAGTACCTGAAAATCTAAAACTAGAACAATGATCAGTGTAATTACAAAAATAATTGCACTTCCACCGAAGATCATATTTACTGGTTTGCTATTTTTCACTGTCTACAAATGTATATCCAACACCTTTTATAGTGCGAATATAATCATCTCCCAGCTTTTCTCGTAATTTTCTTACATGAACATCAATTGTACGTTCACCAACGATGGCTTCATTTCCCCAAACGAGGTTTAATATTTCATCTCTGGTAAAAACTTTTCCCGGCTTACTCAACAGTAATTCAAGTAATTCAAATTCTTTTTTAGGTAATTGAATTTGTTCGTCTTTCTTTTCAACAATAAACTTTTCTCTATTGACAAAAATTCCAGACACAGATAGATTTTTTTCGCTTTGAACGTCACCTCGCGATCTTCTCAAAAGAGATTCAACTTTACTCACCAATAATCTTGGACGAATTGGCTTTGAAATATAATCATCAGCACCTGCTTCAAATCCAGCAACTTGAGAATAATCTTCAGATCTAGAAGTTAAGAAAGCAATAATTGGCTGTTGAATACTTGAATCATTTCTAATTGTAAAACACGCTTCAATTCCATCCATTACTGGCATCATGACGTCAATCAAAACCAAGGAAGGCCTAACTTTCTGAACCATTTCAACACCTTCTAATCCATTTTGTGCCGTGTAAACTTTATAACCTTCTCTTTCTAAATTGTATTGAAGAAAATCAAGAATATCTGGCTCATCGTCAATTAATAAAATCGTTTGAGCACTTTTTACTTTTCCTAGCATAGGCTGAATTGTTTCTGCTGTTATATTTGAAGCTATCATACAACACAAAAGTAAAGCTTCGATTTTCATTGGGTTTTACCACAAGTTTACCCTTGTGTTAAGGATTTAGTTCTTTTTTATTAACTTACTAAGAACTTAGTTCGTATTTTATTAAAAAGGAGTAAAATCGGAATATGGCGATTTACCGATATTGATTTTTAACTTTGAACATTAATATTATTATAGTATTGTATAAAAGCACCTTACACACAAAATTCCCCATCTTTTACTAGATAAAACAAAGTTGCAAAATATTACAATTCATGTTAGAAATGACTTTCAAAAATATTTTACTAAATATAATATGATTGGAACGTTTGAGGTTCTAGATGAAAAAAATAATATACTTACATTATATAATCCTTCAAAAATAGCGCGTTAATTTCTACTTTTTACAGCACTCAAAGCATAAACCATCGGAATTCGGTTTCCTAAATGCTTGATAACGTATTTATCTTCCTCTACTTTTTCTGTTCCTTGAAAACAATTATAGGGTGAATAATCAAATTCTTGAAATTGTTTTATTTCCAAACCACTGGCTATCAAAGCAGTTAAAACTTCACCTAAATCATGGTTCCACATAATGTATGATTGTTCAATATTTGCAGTTCTATCCGCATAAGTACCAGTTTCATTTTCGATAATTGCTTCCACATTAAAATAATTGTAAGCCACCTTTTCAAAAGCATCATCAAACATCCAAACAACGGGATGAAATTCAACAAAAACAAATTGACCGCCTGGCTTCAGAAAGTGAGAAACAATGTCTGCCCAGCGATTTATATCGGGTAACCAGCCGATGGTCCCGTAACTGGTAAAAACGATGTCAAACTCTTCATTTAAATGATTCTTTAAATCATAAATATCAGCTTGTATAAATCTTGCATTTGCATTGAGCTTATGAGCAATTTCTCTAGCTTTATCAATTGCTTTATCAGATAAGTCAATACCCACAACCTCTGCACCCATTCTTGTTAAAGAAATTGAATCTTGACCAAAATGACATTGAAGATGCAAAACTTTCTTCCCTTTCAAATCTCCCAACAAATCTAATTCTATCGATTTCAAAGAATTTTTTCCCTTCAGAAAATTTTCCATGTCATAGAATTCAGATGCAACATGTGTTTCGACCCTGCTATTCCAGGATTTTTTATTAATTTCAATGTAATTGTCCACCGCTAAATATTTAGTTGATTAAAGATATTGAAAACAATCCGAACACAAACATTTCGACTTAAAAATATAAACTAGTTCTATTTTAGCAAAGTAAAAATATTAAAGTTGATTTCAAATCAATTCAAAACAGAAAAGTCCTGAAAAGGAATTCCAGGACTTTCAAGTAAAAACGAATATCTTATTTAAAAAGCAGGATGAAATAGTAAATTCCGGCAGCCAATAATGCACTGACAGGAATTGTTAAAATCCATGCCCACAAAAGGTTAATAGTTACACCCCATCTAACTGCACTTAGCCTTCTAATCGCACCAACACCAATAATTGAGCCCGTGATTGTGTGCGTTGTTGAAACGGGAATTCCTAATTGTGAAACGGTGAATAAAGTCAAAGCACCCGCAGTTTCAGCACAAACACCTTCTAAAGGTGTCACTTTCGTGATTTTCGTTCCCATTGTTTTCACAATTTTCCAACCTCCCATTAAAGTTCCCAAGCCAATCATCAAATAGCAGCCAAAAGAAATCCAAAATGGCATTGTCTCAGATTTCACCTTGGTTTTTATAGTATGATCCGCTAATAAAGTTGGACTTTCTTTATTAATATGATCATCAAACAAAGAAGCATATTTGTATTTTTTGTTTAATTTATCTTTCACAAAAATTACTTCTTTTGAATTTGCATCAAAAATAGAATCGCCTTTTGTGTAAATATGTAAATGATCTCCCTCTTCATGCAAGTTATCCGTTACAAGATATTCGGGCTTAAATTTTTGCTTATGACCGTCTTCACTGTGATACTCGATTTGCATCATTTCAGAGATTCGCAAATATTTCGGAATATCGCCTTCCACTTTTCCATCTCTGGCCATATTTCCATAAACCATCAAAGCTGCACAAATAATACCCATTACTTTTTGAGAATCAGCACCACCATGGCCTAAAGAAAAGGCAGCTGAGGAAAGTAATTGTAATTTTTTATACATGTTTGATTCTTTCATAGCAGACTGTTTGTTGCCATGAAATAATTGGTACCAAGTGTAAGTTAAGACAAAAAGGATTAGCATACCTATTACAATATACATCATGATTGGTTTCATATCCATGTAATCAATCATATACATCATCAAATAAATTGTAATCGCCGAAAGCAATAATATCCAAAATATTTTTTTTGCATAAGACCTGCTGATGGTAACAAGTGCAATCACAAATGCGATAATTCCGCCAATAAAAGGCGCAAGGAAAATAAATAAAATAACTTTCAAAATTTCACCAGTAGCAATAACACCAAAACCACCATGGGCAACGGCTGCACCAGCAAAACCACCTATCAAAGTATGCGAAGAGCTTGAGGGTAATCCAAGTCTCCAAGTCAACAAGTTCCAAAAAGTTGCAGCAATTAATCCCGCCAAAATAACCCAAAGATCAATCGCGCTATTATCTACGGTCTTTGCAACCGTATTTCCCACACTCATATCGAAGACCCAGAAAGCAATGATATTGAAACATGCAGCCCAAATTACAGCCTGAAAAGGAGAAAGAACTTTTGTAGAAACAACTGTTGCTATTGAGTTTGCCGCATCGTGAAAACCATTGACCAAATCGAACAATAAGGCAATAACAATCACAATGATTAATAATGTAAACATAGTTTCTTGTTTGATGGTTAAAGTAAATACCTACGCGTATTTAACAACTATAGATTCAATCACGTTTCCTGCATCTTCACATTTGTCCGTTGCAACTTCCATGATTTGATAAATTTCTCTTTTCTTAATTAGTTGCTTTGCATCAGGCTCTGAATCAAATAAACGTTCGATACTCATATCGAATATATCATCTGCTTGATTTTCTGCTGAATTAATTCGGATGACACATTCAACAATTTTTTGCGTGTTTTTCAAATTTCTCAATTCGCTAACAGCGCTATTTACAGCCAAAACAGCGTCATAAATTACATCTGCCATTTTTTGAATTCCTTGATCAAATGGATCAACTTTATAAAAATTAATCTTTTTAGCTGATGAATAAATGTAATCACAGATATCATCCAAAGCAGTCGCTAAACTGTGAATATCTTCTCTATCAAAGGGTGTAATGAAATTTTTTCCCAACTCGACAAAAATCTGGTGGGTTAATTCATCGTTTTGATGCTCCAAATCTTCCATTTCCAAAATAATGGCAGCTCTTTTGTTAAAATCTGCTTCGTTTACTACTAAAACAAGTTTGCCAGCTATGGATTCCAGGTTTGAACTTGCAGTTTCAAAAAGTGTGTAAAACACTCTATCTTTAGGGAGAAAGAAATTTAAAATATTCGCCATTTTATTGTTTATTGTTTGGCAAAAGTATGTGGATTTTTTAGAGATTATTTACGGAAACACAAATGTTAACGTAATAATAATTTTAATGATTCACAAAATTCATTCAATTAGACAAAGTGTTAGTATAAAGCATCTTATAAATAATATAAATTCCCTATGTTACCACTGCATTAACAGAATTGATTCAAAAGAAAATTTTGAGAAAGTATGTTTTGACAAATAAAAATAATGCCTTTAATTATTTGCGGGAAGATTCAAACTTATATCCGATACCTTTTACGGTTTTAATATAGTTATCCCCTATTTTTTCCCTTAATTTTCTTACATGCACATCAATTGTTCTGTCTCCAACAACAATATCGGAACCCCAAACTTTTTCTAAAATTTGATCTCGTTCAAAAACAATATCTGGTCTAGAAGCTAATAATGCTAGTAATTCAAACTCTTTTTTAGGTAAATGCAATGGCTCACCATTTTTGTAAACCAAATATTTCTCTCTATTGATGACCAAATCTTGTATTATTTCATCTTCGGCCAATGCGGGAGAAAACTTTCGTCTTAAAATGGCATTTATTCTACTTATCAATACACGCGGTTTAACGGGCTTTGAAATATAATCATCGGCCCCGGCATCCAAACCAGCAATTTGACTATAATCTTCGCCTCTCGCAGTCAAAAAGCAAATTAATGTAGATTCAAATCCTGGAAGTTTTCGGAGCGCTTCACAAACTTCGACACCATCCATCTGTGGCATCATGACATCCAAAATTATCAAATCAGGTTTGAAAGTTTTTGCTATTTCAATTCCATCTAATCCATTAGTAGCAACTTCCACTGAAAATCCTTCCTTCATTAAATTGTATTTTAATATTTCTAAAATATCAATTTCGTCATCTACGATTAATATTGAACTCATGGATTTAATTTAAAATTAATAAAACCTTAATTAATTTACGAATTTACTGATTAATATCGTAATTTGAAATACAAAAAAATAAGCAAACAATATTTCTAAAATAACAAGTCTTAGTGTAAAAAAGACACAATAATCATCAGATAATTTATTCTTCAAAAAATGAATTGCTAACATTATCCAAAAAAAATGAAAATAATCAAATAAAATGCCCTTATTGTAAAAAAAACAATTACATTTGTACTAGTAGTAGTAGGTTAGGTTGATTAGTGTAGCAAGAGCTTTGGACGCCCGTCTAGAGCTCTTGTTCTTTTAAGTAAGTTTTTATTCAACCGTAAACATTCATTCCAACAGCCCCCGATACAGAAATAGATTTCTTTTTATTTAAATATACCAGCATATTAAGGGGCTACATATTTAAATCAAATAATGTCTAGTTGATAAATTTCTAAATCATTAAATTTTCTAGCACAAAAAAAGTCCTCACATAACTGTGAGGACTTTAAAATATGATTTTAACAATGCACTAGAAATGCCAAACATCGTGCTCTAAAGTTCTAATCTCTTCAGTAATCTTATCTGATTCCATCAAAGCGTCAACCCCGGCTCTGTATGTTTCAATCTTACGATCAAATACATTACTTTGTTTGTAAATAGTACTAGCAAATTGTCTTTTCCAAAATAAATCGTCAAAACTCATCCATTGTGCATCATTTTTTGGATTGTACACAAAATAATTATTGAATGCGAAACGACATTGCGGGAAATAAAGCCAAAACAATTCTCTCATGCCTTCAATTTGTCCTGTTGAATTCTTTTTGTAAACTACAGGTGCAATTCCCAAAACTCTAACATCAAGCACAGAACGCTCTTTGTCAAAAAACCAATCTTCTTTCAATCGATATTGCACGATGTCCTTTGAAGTAACCCAAATTACCTTTCTTGGCTCATATTGAACTAACAAATCTCCATTAGGCATTGAAATAACTGAATCTTCATAAGGCGGGATTCTGCTTGGAATTGGAATCAAAGCTCCTTCTTCTTCAGCACCTAGCACTTGAAATTCAACTAGACTTTTAGCATACAATGAATCTGAATAGAAGTTTTTTCCTGGTTGCACAGCTACTGGATATTTGAATTGATCGCCATCTACAGAAGCTTGTTGCACTGGATTAAAGGGATAGTAAACTTGAACATTTGCATTGATAATGTTTGTTCTAATCACTGTCCAAAGACTCCAACGAGAAGAGTTTCTTGTCCATGTTGTTCCGTCTGGAGAAAATTCATCAAAAGGAAAATAAAGTGTGTGATTCATTTTCTCACGCATGTCTATTGATCTCCAAACACGTTTACTCCAAATCATGTCCGCTTCACGAACATGTTCGTAAGGAATCATTTTTTTGGTTGGAATGTGTTCTTGAATTACAATCCCGTCAATAACACCTTCAACAGGCACATTTATTGGACCACCATTCACGTCTGGTTGTGCGTAGCTTGCAAAGCTCGTTGCCAAAATACCCACACTTGCGATTAAACTTCTCATAATTTTTAACTCTAATTTCACTAACAAATTTTTCAAAACGGATCTCCAAATCTGACAATAAATTAATTCTTGTAGTAAACGAAATTACAATTTAAATGTTTCGTAAATTCTGTTTACTTTTCCATCAGGACCTCTTACACCTGCTTCAATGATAACCATTGAACCTGGTTTTGCTTGCCCTAACAATGACCCGATTCCTTGTAAAGAAGAACCTTGACCTTTTTTCTTACCCATAATTCCTGTTACAGAAGCTTCCCAATCTAAGACAGAAAACTGTGCTTTCAATGGAATTTCCGGCGGATAACCCGCATTCAATCCCCCAGGATTTGTGCTTATTTTTCCTCCACTTGCAGTAGCACCAACAAAAATTGATGGTTTTGGTAATGCTTTCACACGGAATTCAAATTTACCTAATGAAACAGTTTTGTTTGTTATGGAACTTTTACCCGAAACAGTAATTATAGCCGTTGTTCCTGCACCAGGTGAACCGATCCAAGTAGCACCAGACTTAGACAAGCTAACATTTGTCGTACCAGTTAATACAGTTTGGTCATAACCTGAAGCAACACCTGTTACTACATTTTTGTAACCTCTATACAGAACGTTCATTTCTGGTAAAGTTACAGTTCCTTCTGGTTTCATAATTTTGATAGTGTGCGACCATGGTTCTGACTTAGTAGAACCTGATTTTTTCTTGATTGCGACAGTACCTGAAACTTTCATTTCATTTCCTCCTGAAACTTTCAGTTTAATAGTACCTTGACCGTCTGCTACAGTAATAGCACCAGGACCAGTAACTTCTGGTTGATTATCAGAATCAAAGGCAGCCATCATAACTTTCAATTCTACCTCGTCTCCGGAGTTAGCTAAAGCAGGACCATACGCCAAAGCGACTACTTTGTTGAATGAATATTCACCTGTACTAACTCTTGACTTGATATGTGCAATTGCAGTAGCACGTGCAGAAAGAATCTCTTGTTGCATCGTTGTCAAAGAAGCGATAGCAGCAACCAATGGAGCGTGATCAAAAGTTTTTCCAATCCAATGAGCTGGACCTTCTTCCATCTCAACAGTTTGAGGCTTGGTCAACTCCATGTATAATTGTTTCAAAACTTCACCATCATCATTGACGTTAATTTTATTTTTAGCAATCATCTTATCAACCGCTTTACCAAGCACAAGATTATCTTCCTTGAACTCATTAATCGCTGTAGGCTTAAAAGTGTAAGTTTTACCTCCAACTTTGTAAGAACCCAGTAAACTGGTGATTTTCAAACGAAATTCGTTGTAACTCTTCCACAAATCCAGTCCTTTTCCTTTCGGGCTTGTCAACTCCTCACCAATCATAACTTCCATAGGTACATCGTACCCATCTTTAGCTTGTACAGCTTGCAGCCATAATTTAGCTGGTGTTAAAGGATCCTTCTTGCTATAAGGCTTCCAAACGATTGCTTCTTTGTCTTTGTCAGCAACCTTTGTTACATCCTCTCCACTTTTCTCTAATAACAGCATTTTTAAGCCATCAATTTCCTCGACTCTTTTTGCTGTTTCTTTATCGATTTGATCAATGATACCAAGGTAGTATTTAACCTTTGCTATCTTTTCCGGATTAGATTTGTCAGCTAATTCACCTTTAAGATCAGACTTTGCAGTATTTCCTCTGTCCAAATGCGTAATTGAAGACTTTTGTGTATTGGCTTCAATAGCAACGAATGCATCCAAAATTGCTTTTGATACGTTAAGTGCTAGAAGAGCGGTAAGTACCAAGTACATCATACCGATCATCTTCTGTCTAGGGGTTTCTTTTCCTCCTCCCATGATTAATTATTTTTCTTTTAAATATTAATAATTAATTAATGTTCAATAACATTAATAACTTCCGCATAATTGATAAAATTATCCTTTAGTTATTGTCATGGCTTTCAACATGTTTCCGTAAACACTATTCAAATCAGTCAAGTTTTTAGATAGCATTGCCATATTTTCTTTGTACAACTTAGTATCCTGCGCTGAATCAGCAAGATTTTGCATCATCTCAGTGACTTGTGATTGGAATTTCTCAGTAGATTCTAAATGTGCAGATGAACCTTTCAATTGCAATTCATATACATTATTCAATGCAGCTAAGTTTTTAGAAACTTTTTGCATTTGCTCTCCAAATGATTCCCCCTCTTGCGCAGAAGAAGTCATTCCAGAAATAGATACAGATGCTCTTTCGTATGACTCTGATAAAGTAGAAACTTTGTCAGAAGCTGCTTGCAAACTTGAAACATAAGAATCTGTAGCAGCAGCAGCAGAAGTTATTCCTTTCAATTGTGAAGCATTTTCACCTAAAGCGCGCATTCCATCGCCAAGCCTTTCTAACAAAGCACCGTCAATTTTAGCTTCTTCAAGCATTTTGTCTAGTTGATCAGTTACACTAGAACCTTTCCCGCCTCTGCTTGCAGCATTGTGGTCAAGCTCTGCTTGGTGACCTAAACCTAACTCTGGGTAAACTAATTCCCAGTTTGGATCTTGGTGTAGTGGTTCAAAAGCTGAAAACATAAAGATTACCGCTTCAGTTCCTAATCCTACTACTAACATTGGTCCTGCGAAAGGCCAGTGCATAATTTTGAAAAGTGCTCCAACAATTACAATTGCCGCTCCAATTCCATACAATTTCGCCATGAATTTCTTAAATCCTTGGCTTTCAAATAGACTACCACTACTCATAGTTTTTTGGTTTTTTAAATATTATAGTTTTTGATTTGTTTGTTTATTCTTAGCGAAGTTGAATATCGCTTTGAATTTCTTCGCCACCTTCTTTAGTGAAATCTCTTCCACCACGTCCTAGGTGTGTCATTACGTTTCTATATCCGATATATGACTTTGCAGTATCTTGGTACTCAAATGTTCTTGTAGAAGTTTGCAAATAATAGCCAATATCTTTCCAAGAACCACCTCTTAAAACTTTACGTTTCATACTTGGTGGATCCCAATCCATTGCATCATATCTGTGCTCTGTATTCATGTCATGAGAAAATTCGTACATAGATTCATCATAAGCAGTTTCGCACCACTCAGCAACGTTTCCTGACATACAATATAATCCCCAACCGTTTGGATTGTAAGAATAAGCTTTTACAGTATGGAAACCGCCATCTTCAAAATACCTTCCTCTCATTGGTTTGAAATTCCCTAAGAAACATCCTGACTCATTTCTGATGTAAGGACCACCCCAAGGATAAGGAGACAAAGCTAAATCACCACGTGCTGCTCTTTCCCATTCTGCTTCAGTTGGTAAACGGAAATCATTTACATATAAATCACCCATTGCAGTCAACCAAGTGTTCAACAATTGCGTTCTCCAAATACTGAATGCTTTTGCTTGTTGCCAATCAACTCCAACTACAGGATAGTTATCGAAAGCTGGATGCCAGAAGTACATATTTGTCATTGGATCATGGAACGAATATGTAAAATCTCTTACCCAGCATAAAGTATCTGGAAAAACATTAATAGTTTCATCAATGATAAAACGACCTCTGTCTGCATGACCTCGTATAGAAGTATTTTGACCTTTTTTGTTGAATACACCCATGTCTAGATCTTGCCCTTGTGGGTCATCAGTAAATGGATGAGGAGGAGTATTTAATTCTCTGTGAGCAGGAACCACTTTGTTGCCTTGGTTATCATAACCATTAGGAACGATTTCAACTCGTCCTCTTCTGGCTGCTTCACGCAAGTCGATCCAATAATAACGGTAATTTAATTTACGCGTATCAATCTCTCTTCTTTTGAAGAAACGTTCTTGCTGAGGATAATACATATCTACCAACAGAGGAATAATATCTGCATCTTGGTAATCAAAATCTCTGTCCCAGTTCAAAGAGAACAAAGATGCATTTGGATCACTTGTGCTTCTATTGATATCTCTATCACTAGGCTCAAAAGGAACAATTTCAGAACCAGCTTCATCAAAATACTCGTCGGTATAATTGATATACTTACTTGCTTCATCATCGTCTTCTAAACCAGCATAAATTTTTTCTCTCGCAATGGAGTCACGAACCCAATTTACAAACTGACGATATTCGTTGTTTGTAATTTCAGTTTGATCCATATAAAAAGCTTGAACCGATACAGTTTTAGAATGCGTCTGATGCAAAAATGGCACATCTTGGTCATTCTCTCCCATATTATAGGACCCAGCTGGTATATAAACCATACCCAACGGTATTTCCGGTTGATACACCGTTCTACCAAGTACACCGGTCACGTGTCCAGTTCTTGTGCTGCATGATGCAAGCACAAAACCAATAAGACCTACTAACAAAAGTTTTTTCATTCTACCTCTATTTTATTTACCGGAACATCATTAACAATCTACAGGATCAATGTAATTTCTGATATAACGGCACCCTCTCTAAAATGGTTACAAATATTTGTATTATTTTTGAATTTTACAACCAACGAGGATGTTTTGACTTGTGAACTGGCGGAGGAGGCAAGAAATAACAGTATTTAACTACTACTTCATGCGTACCTCTTGAGATACTAGACAATTGATTTATTGTTAAATCGTATGAGTATCCAACGGTGAAATTTTTCACTGGAGTGAAGCCTGCCATCAAAGCAACTGCGTCACTTGTACGGTAAGTCAAACCTGCGTAGTATCTACCTTGATTCACATAACGAATATTTACATCTGCTGAAAATTTGATTAAATCAGTTCTTGACATCACTTGAATATCTAAATCTTTTGTAGCTCCAAATAAATTCAAGAATCTAAATCCTCCCATTGCGACATAATGACGTGCATTGGTATAATTCAAATTTTTAATCTGCGAACCTGACAAGTGAGTTGAAGACAATCCGAAATAATAATTATTATTTTTCTTTTTAAAGAACAATCCAGCGTTAAGATCAAAAGTCGTTCCCGACGTTTTAGTCGTTAAAGATGGGTCATTTTGAGTAACTGGTGGAATCCAAGTTGGATCTATACCCAAGTTCAGAATACCAATTCCAACACCTATACCTAAAACGTGTTCATTTAAATCAATAGGAAATGAATAATTCAATAAAGCACTATTTTGACGATTGAAACCAATTGCATCATGATAAACAGACAAACCTGCACCACCAGGAATAAAACGATTCAAATTTGCTTCCACATTAAAAACAGCAGAATTTGGCGCACCATTTACTTTATCCCATTGATTTCTGTAAATCATTGTACCACAAATACCGTCATCCATTCCTGTGGAACCTGGATTTAAACTCATTTTATCATAAAAGAAATGAGTCAATAATTTATCTTGCTGACCATAAGAAACCCCCATGGTTAGTACAACAAAAGCAGATAATGCAAGTAGTCTTTTTTTCATAAACAGCGTTAATTTGCATATAAATAATACCTCAAAAACCTTCGTATAGGTTCACAATTCGGCACTAAAATAATTAATTTTCTTTACATTTTAATTTTTTTGTGAAAAACTTATCGGTTTTCCACAAATTGATGTTGATTAAGTGCGAAAATAAACAAATTATTCCAGTTGTGCAACTTCTCACTCAATATCATCGTCTTGAAACGTTTTAATTAAAGAATTGTTACGTTAAACCTAAAAATCAACTTAATTTCTGAAAGGTTTTCCACCATAAATCAGGCATTTCATTTTGCATAGCCAACTGATAATCTTCATGATTACAAGGAACCATGTGATGTCTTTCGAATTTTACGCCTGATTTCAAAGGATAAGGCACTTCCATCCACCAACGATCAGATTTATGGCTTTTGTAAAAAACCAAATCGTTTTCGTAAGATTCCATGTGGACAATAAATTTTAAATAGTCTTTTTTACTTCCAATTGGAAAATCTCCTTTTCGTTGGGAAATACCATCTAAAAAATACCAAATGATTTGAGCAACCAACTGATTTGAACTCCTGCTAATGTTGCCAGGCAGTAAATTAAATATCCCTAGGCTGGTCAGTTTATCGCTTATTCCTGCATAGCGAACGATTTGACAAACTTGATCAGCATAAAATCCATTTGGAGAGTTATAATAATCTCCTTGGAAATCAGAATTTCGAATAGACTGAAGATCTAAACTCATAATATCTGCATTTCTTATCAAAGGCTCTGCAACCTTATAATTGGCATTGTATTCCCCTAATCTGCATGCATCAAAATACAATTTATCAAACAAATCCACTTCAGCTTGCTTCACAAAAGGCAATTGAACTCCGATTGCACTGTGGTTAAACAAAAAACAAGGACGATGCATCAAGATCTGACTCAAGTATCCATCTTTATTTACAGGTTCATCTGGCGAACCCAAATCGAATTTGGAATCAATTGAAACCAAGTTAACCGTTTGCTCTAACTGCTGATATGCCTGATAAAGCGGAAAAGTTAAATCTTGTGTTCCACCAATCATCACTGGAATAATCTTTGCTTTCACCAATTCAGAAACGACAGCAGAAATTGCAAAATAGGTATCATTGATATTTTCACCAGGAAGCAATGTGCCTAAATCATAGATTTCAAAACCCCATGAAAGGCCAGGAAATAAATTCCACAGTTCATTTCTAAAATGATCATCACTTTTTTGATGCAAAGATTCTTCCCCGTTTCTAAATTCAGGACAATAGAAAATTGCTATGCCATTGCGCTTTAATTCAGGAAAATTTCCTTCAGTATGAATTTGGATTAAACTACCTAAAGATTCATTTTTAGCCTCAAAAGCTTCAATCGGTTGAAAATAAATTGAAATATCTTTCATTTTAAAATAGTTTAATATCGATCAACAATCCTATTTTTATTTTTTAGCAACCACCTTTTTCTTGGCGGCTGGCTTCTTCTTAGCGACAGTTTTTGTTTTTGTTGCTGGTTTCGCTTTTGCTACTGCAGTTTTTGCTGGTACTTTACTTCCAGGTTTGCGTTTTGGTGCAGGTTGATTCTCTGCAATTTCTAAACATTGCTCCAAAGTCAAATCTTCAACGACAATGTCTTTGGGTAATTTATAGTTGTCTTTTCCAATTTTCAAATAAGCTCCCCAACGACCATTTAACAGTTGTAAATCTTCTCTTTCTGGGAACACCTTAATTATTTTATTAGCATCATCTTCTCGCTTGAGTAAAATTAATTCTTCAGCTCTTGCTAAATCAATTGTCATTGGATCCTCTTCTTTTTTGAGAGAGATAAATGCTTTTCCGTGCTGCAAATATGGGCCAAATCTTCCGATATTTGCTTTGACTGTCAAACTTTCAAATTCACCCAATGTTCTTGGCAATTTAAATAATTCTAAAGCATCCTCTAAAGTTATAGAATTGATTGACTGTTCACCTCTCAAAGAAGCAAATTGCGGTTTTTCTCCATCTTCTTTTTCATCGCCCACTTGCACCATTGGTCCAAATCTCCCGATTCTCACAATAATTTTCTTGGCGGAAATTGGATGAATTCCTAATTCTCTTTCACCAGTTGCTCTTTCTGAATTCTCTAAAGTGTCTTCCACATTTAAATGAAAAGGACTGTAAAAATCATGAATCATTTTGGTCCATTCAATCATTCCTTTTGCAATCTCATCGAATTGCGCTTCCACTTTCGCAGTGAAGTGGTAGTCCATAATTCTGTCGAAATGTTCAACCAAGAAATCAGTCACAACGATACCAATATCTGTTGGCGAAAGTTTATTTTTTTCTTTCCCTGTAATTTCTGTTTTTTCGGATTCAATGATCGATTGCTCTTTCAATTCAAAGTAAGCAAAAACTCTTTCTTCACCTTCACGCTCTTTTTTCTCAACGTATCCTCTTTTTTGGATTGTCGAAATTGTTGGCGCATAGGTTGAAGGACGTCCGATTCCAAGTTCTTCTAATTTTTTCACCAAAGAAGCTTCTGCATATCTTGGCGCAGCTCTAGTAAATCTTTCTGTTGCTTTGATTACGTCTCTATTCAAATTTTCACCAACAATCACTGCAGGAAGTAATGATTCCGTGTCTTCTTTTTCATCATCAGCATCTTCTTCATCACTCAAAGATTCTAAGTATACTTTTAAGAAACCATCAAATTTAATAACTTCCCCTCTGGCTGTAAAAACCTCTGGCAATTTGGAAGAACCAATTTTAATGGTAGTTCGCTCAAGTTGAGCATGACTCATTTGAGAAGCGATTGAGCGTTTCCAAATTAAATCGTATAATCTCACCTCATCAGATTCGCCTGAAATTGAATGCGCACCAAAGTCAGTTGGGCGAATTGCTTCGTGGGCTTCTTGCGCGTTGGCATTTTTTGTTTGGTATTTTGTGGGCTTTGAATAATTTGCTCCGTACGCTCTTTTGATTTCTGCTTCTGCTCCGTCAATCGCTGTTTGAGACAAATTCACAGAATCCGTTCTCATGTATGTAATTTTTCCTGCTTCGTATAATCGTTGCGCTACAGACATCGTTCGAGAAACTGAAAAACCTAATTTTAAACTGGCTTCTTGCTGCAAAGTTGAAGTTGTAAAAGGACTTGCAGGTGTTTTTATTGCTGGTTTCATTTGTACATCCAGCACCTCAAAATTTGTACCTTTACATAAATCTAAAAATGCTTTGACTTCAGCATCTGTGCCCATATTCCGGCTTACTTCCGCTTTGATTTTCTCTTTTCCTTTTAAAAATACGCCTTGAATTTTGAAGAAAGATTCTGAATGAAAACCCATGATTTCCTTTTCTCTTTCAACAATCAGTCTAACAGCTACAGATTGAACACGACCTGCTGACAAGCTTGGTCTCACTTTTTTCCATAACACGGGAGAAAGTTCAAAACCAACTAATCTATCTAATACACGGCGTGCTTGTTGCGCATTTACTAATTCTTGATTGATGTTTCTTGGTTTATCAATCGCTTTTAAAATAGCGGCTTTCGTGATTTCGTTGAAGGTAATTCTCTTGGTTTCCTTCTTTTTAAGGTCTAAAGTTTCATATAAGTGCCAAGAAATCGCTTCTCCTTCGCGGTCCTCGTCCGTTGCTAGCCAGACAACTTCTGCCTCTTTCGCTAATTTCTTTAATTCAGCGACAATTGCTTTTTTATCTGGCGAAACTTCATAATTCGGTTTGAAATTATTATCAATTTCAATCGCTATCCCTTTCTTTGCCAAATCTCTAACATGACCATAACTAGATTTAACAACAAAATCCTTTCCGAGATAACCTTCAATGGTTTTTGCCTTTGCTGGTGACTCGACTATTACTAAATTTTTAGCCATGTGCTGATTTATTTTAAATGATTTGCTTTAAAAGCTGTGCAAAATAAGCGTAATTCTATTCAAAAAACAAATTCAATTTTTTTTATTATCCATTATTGCATGTTAATAGATTCATAATTTAAGTAAACTGGAACTTTTTTGAATCTAATCATTTTTAGTGAAAATGAAAAAATAGAACTATTAAAAAACAAAAAAGCCGCCCAAAAATGAACGGCTTAATTTATTGAAAAAAACAATTTACTTAATTATTACTCTTTCTACAAATTGAGAATTTGAGAAATTAACTTCTAATAAATAGACACCTTTTCCATATTCAGAAAGATTAATTCCTCCATTCAATTCTTCTTTTGAATTAATTGTTCTTACTATTCTTCCTGACATGTCTCTCACGTTTATTTTAAAATCATCGGCTGCTGTAGTCACTTTCACATAAACAATTCCTTCGGAAGGATTTGGGTAAATTGAAAATGGTTTTTTAGCTAATATTGAAATTCCCAAGGTAGAATTGTACACTGCTGATTCATATTCACAACCTACTGAACTAGTCAAAACAACGGTGTAATTTCCTCCATTGGAAATAGGCAATGTGTTTGAAACCGCGTTTGGAATGGCTGTTCCGTTTAAGAACCATTGAACAAGATTGCCAGGTACACTGATTACTGACAGTTCATTTCCAGTTTGAGTAATCACTGGCGCTGCTTGGTTACAATAAACGGCGTCTAGTGTATCAGAAAATGCCACACAACCACCACCACTGATCGCAACTAATGAATAAGCACCTGAGTTTTCAATAACCAAAGAAGCATTTGTTGCACCTGAAATTGGACTACCTTCAAAATACCATTGTAAATCATTGCTGATTGAATCTGTAAATAATGTATGATTAATAGAATCAAAATAAATATTAGGCACACCTGGAGCACCATACACGTGAATTGTATCTACTGAAACAACCAATGGCACTGGTAAAATCGTTTGCAAAGTAATTGAATAATTAATGTTTGCAGAACCCGCAGCGCAGCCATTACAGCCGCCAATATTTAATGTATGAATACCCATATAATCATCCCCACCAAAACCAAATTCTCCTACATCTGATTCCCAAATTTCAATGGTGTATACTTTTGTTGGATCTAGCAAATTACTAGTTGTCCAAGAAACAGGCGGATCAGTATCAGCAATAATTGAAGAAGTTCCAAATAAAACGCCATCTTCAAATATTTTGTAATAAGTATCTGCACTTTCATAAGATGGAAATGTTTCACCATAATCGCTCATACCATTGACTGTAACCCCCGTTAAAGTATAAACATTGACCGTTGTCAAATTATCCCAAGCTTGGTAACTCACAATGTAGTCACCTGGAGTTGTATAAACTTGCGGTGCAGGATTTTCGATTGAGGATTGATTTCCATTTCCGAAGTCCCAAGAATACTGCACTAATCCGGGATTATTGTTTGTAAAATCAACAGTAATTGGAGAACATCCAGAGAAACCTGACATGGAGAAACCATCATTTGTTGTATTCGTTTGGGCAGGATTTACCCTCATAAAAACTTCAAATGTTGTTGGGATATCTCCTACTATTTCCAAAGTAGCTAAAACTGAAACAGTAATATTATAGTCGCCAGCAAGCAATGGAGTACCTGAAACATTGACGCAACCATATATATTAGCTTGAGGATCGTAATTGCATCCGTTTGCATCATTGTTACAAACCCAATTCAAACCAACAGGCAGTGAAATTGAAATAATCTCAAAATTTAAGAAGTCAAAACCACTGGTGTCTGTTGGTAAAACAAAAGTGATATCCTCAGAATATGGCTGAGAAACATTCCCTTCGGGCATTGTGTCAGGATAAATTCCTGTAGCAGTGTAAATTGTGTTCGGTGTGCAAATTTGGCTGAAGGAAAATCCTCCGGCAAAAATAGTGCAAAAACCTGTTATTAAGGCAAATAAGTGCTTCATAAAAGAAATTATTAATTAAATTTAGATATGAAGTTACAATTAAAAAAGATAAAATCAGCAAAAAAAAATAATTTTGAATTAATCTTTACATTATCAGAAGTCTAAAGCAAGAAATTACCTCATAAAAAAGCTGCACCTGTTTTCAAGGTACAGCTCAAATAAATTTTTAAATTCAATTTTCTATTTCTTTTTCATTTCTAGCACTGAATTGACGCTCATTTTCATGCCCATCATATCAATTTGCGTGTTCAGATTGCCTTTCACTTGCTGAAACATGCCATTCAAATAGTCAAAATTGGTTGTGATTTTTCCTGAAATTTTAGGAGACATTGATTTTGTAGCACCTAAAGCCATTTGGTCTTCAGCTGTCAATTCAACATCTTCCATGGTTTCTAACCCCCCCATTCCCATGTTGAAATTCCCTTCACTGGTTTCACCTTCAGCACCACCGCCAAACATGTCCTTGTTTTTATCAGTGCTAATAATGTTGTCAATAGAAGCAATTCCTTCGGACATCGACTTCACCAAAATATCAATTTGATACATTCCAGCTGTTGCTTTAACGTTATCTCCCGCTGCAACTTGACCTTCTGGCACAGCTAAAAACTCAAGGAAATCGTATGGAAAAACATCAATTTCATCTGTTTCTTCAGTAACTTTTACATCCACTTTCTTGGTTGTTTTAATTTCTTGTACTTTATAACCAGATTTTAAAGCACCAGTTTTTGGGTCAAATTCAGCGTAAACATCCACTTTTGTATTTCCAACTTGAGCGCCAGCTTGCACATTATTTTGCGTTGCATTTCCATAAACCAAAACATTTCCAGTTGCAGTTGTCAACAAATATACCCGCTTCAGAAAAGTAAACTTCCCTTTTCTGTCAACTGTAACATCACTCTTGACGGAATTTTTTGAAACATTCATAATATTGGCCAACATTTTTCCTTTAGAATCAACTACTTTGAAATTAGTTAAATACAAAGTTCCGGTTGCAATTCCTTTTGGATTGACTGCACTTATCAACAGAACAAAATCTGTGGTAGTTGTAAATTTCTCTTGGATGTTCATGCCCATTGCAGAAGTTGTTACATTATCAACGACTACAGCATTGAAAGCATAGGACGCACCGACTTTCCAATTGTAATTTAACTCTGTGGCAGCTAAACAAAAAATGCTAAACTGAACTAGCAAAAAGGATTGTATTATTTTTATCATCATTCTTCTTTTAATAATTCAACACATGAATTCAAATACTGTTCCAAAATTAAAAATAAAGGGATATCTTTCGAATTCCTGCTAAAAAATAATTCAATTTTAAAAAGGAATTGCTTTGGTATTTATTTGTGACAGGCGGCTTTTAGATGAGTAAAGTCAACTTTTCGCTTTGAAAGTTTTTGTTAAATTTGTGGACTTTATAATCGAATTGAATGAAACCAACATTTCACACGCTCACAATTTCTGACATCAGGAGAGAAACTGAAGACACTGTTTCCATTGCTTTTGAAATTCCATCTGATTTAATTGAAGCTTACAAGTACGAGTCTGGACAATATTTGACATTAAGAGCTGAAATCGACAACGAAGATTTGAGAAGATCTTATTCATTGTGCTCATCTCCAGATGAAAATGAATGGAGAGTCGCCATCAAACAAGTTGAAAAAGGAAAATTCTCGACCTATGCAAATCAAAATTTAAAAGTTGGTGATTCATTAGAAGTCATGACCCCAATGGGAAACTTTACTACTGAAATTGATTCAAAAAACGCTAAAAATTACGTTTTATTTGCAGCGGGAAGTGGCGTTACACCGATTTTCTCACTGGCCAAATCAATTTTGAAAAACGAACCAAATAGCAGTGTAACCTTATTCTATGGTAATAAAGGATTTTCTAGTATCATTTTCAGAGAAGAAATTGAGGCATTGAAAAACAGCTATATAAATAGTTTTAGGGTAGTTCATGTGCTTTCGAGAGAAAGTTTAGGAAACCAAATTCAAAAAGGTAGAATAGATAAGGACAAATGTGAAAAATTAAATCATGCCTTTTTGAACGGTACGAAAATAGATGCTGTTTTTGTTTGCGGACCAGAAGCAATGATTCATGCAGTGAAAGATACTTTTTCAGCGGCAGGATTGGATGATTCTAATATTCATTTCGAACTTTTTGGGACAAATCCAGCGAAGAATTCGGATAAATTAGATCTTCCAAAAGAACAATCTGTTGAATCGAATGTTACTATCATTCTTGATGGAGATTTATTCGAACTTAATTTGACTTCAAGTGGTGAAACTATTTTAGACGCAGCATACAGCGCTGGTGCAGATTTACCATTTGCATGTAAAGGGGGAGTTTGCTGTACTTGCAAAGCAAAAATCATCGAAGGCTCTGCGCGAATGGATCTCAATTATGCACTAGAAAAAGATGAAGTTGAAGCTGGATATATTTTAACATGTCAATCACATCCAACAAGTGAAAAATTGGTAATTTCATTTGACGATTAAAAATAATTATGGGATTTTTTAATAGAAATAAAAAAGAAGAGAATATTACTCCTGCTGCATCAAGTCCAAAAGGATTTTTTGATTTGGAAGTAAAAGAACTAAAGCAACTTACTCCTGAGAGCGTTCAAATAAGTTTCAAAATTACAGCTGATTTAAAATCAACTTTCAATTTTATACCGGGACAATATTTGAATTTAAGTGCAGTAATTCAAGGGGTTGAAGAGCGTCGCTCCTACTCTATTTGCAGCGGAACAGACGAAGATTTAGCTGTTGCGGTGAAAAGAATCAACAATGGAAAATTTTCTAAATGGGCAAATGACTCACTGAAAGTTGGTGACATTGTAAAAGTTGCAGCTCCACTTGGAAATTTTAGAATGGATGAAAATTCAAAAAATATTGTTGCTTTTGCAGCAGGAAGCGGAATTACTCCGATTATTTCCATGGCCAAAAAATTGTCTCAAACTGGTGGAAAACTAAACTTGTTTTACGGCAATCGCTCGCTAAGTTCAATCATGTTTAAATCAGAATTTGATACTTTAGACAATGTTTCAGTACGACATTTTCTTTCAGGAGAAAAAACAGAAAATTTCAGCGAAGGACGATTGGACAAAGACGCAATAAGTGCGATCATTAAAGAAGATTTAGCAATTCTCAAAGCCGATGGATTTTATTTGTGTGGACCCGAAACCATGATTAAATCTGCGATGGATACATTGACTTTATTTGGTGTTCCGAAATCCAAAATTCACTATGAATTATTTACAACTCCTGTTTTGTTGATCGAAGAGTCAATTGCTGAAACAGCTACTTTTGAAGGAGAAAGCAAAATAAAAGTTTTGCTAGACGACGAAGAATTTGAAATAAAATTGAATTCGGCTGGAAAAACGATTTTAGATGCAATCAACAAAGAAGGTTACGACGCACCTTATTCTTGTAGAGGCGGTGTTTGCTGCACCTGTAAAGCAAAAGTTTTAGCAGGAAAAGTGACTATGAATATAAATTATTCACTAACGGAGCAAGAAGTTGCAGAAGGATATATTTTGACTTGTCAGGCACATCCTGCGAGTGAAGAAGTAACTATTAGTTATGATGCGTAAAACGATTGTTATTGTCGGCGCAAGCCGCGGAATTGGTAAAGAATTGGTTAAAATCTTGTCGCAAGATGAAAATAATTCGATTGTTGCGTTGGCAAGAAATACTGCCAGTTTAGCTGAATTCAATCATTTAGCAAATGTTGAAATCCATGCTTTTGATTTAAATACGGACACTGTTCGAACTTCCGCAGAAACGATTTTTCAACATGTTTCAAATATTGATATTCTTATAAATAACGCTGGGAAATTGGTCAACAAACCTTTTCTAGAATTATCAAAAGAAGATTTAGAGGAAAGCTACCAAGTAAACGTAATTGGCGTGATGGAAACGGTGCAAGCTGCTATTCCAAAGATGCTTGAAATAGGAGGACATATAGTCAACATCAGTTCAATGGGCGGTTTTCAAGGTACAGTAAAATTTGCTGGTTTAGCTGCATATTCTACCTCCAAAGCTGCGGTTGCAAGTTTTACGGAATTGTTGGCGGAGGAATACAAAGACACGAAAATCAAAGTCAATTGCTTGTGTTTAGGTTCTGCGCAAACAGAAATGTTGGAGGAAGCTTTTCCCGGATTTCAAGCGCCTGTTTCAGCGAATCAAATGGCGGTTTACATCGCAGATTTTTCTTTAAATGCGCACCAATGGATGCATGGGAGGATTATTCCTGTTTCGTTGACGACACCGTGAAATGGATGGTTGGATTTTTCGATTAGGTCAAATATCACAAAAATCATTACCTTAGCAAAGAAATTTGATTGTGAATTATTGCTAATAAGCTGAATAATTCACTTTTCTTATTTCGGCATTGTTTTTGTAATTTTTCAGAAAAATTCAACGAAATGGCATTTATTTACTCTTTTTTAATTTCATTTTTAATCAATTTTGGTCATCCTGCTGATGTTCCATACAGCGACTTAGAAAATGCTTTTGCAACAGGAAATGCATCTTCGATTGTTTCTATGGGAAAAGAAAAAATGCTTATTTCCATTTCTGACAAGGAAGCTGCTTACAGTCAATCTCAAGCAACTTTAGTTTTGAAAGATTTTTTCTCTAAAAAACCTGCTACTTCGTTTAAATTCAATTTCAAAGGAAAAGAATCTGCCGATGGAACCTTTGCTATAGGCGTATATACTTCAAAGACAGAAAACTACCGTGTAACTATTCATTTTAAGAAGATTGCAGCGGAATTTAAAATTGAAAGATTGACGATTGAGAAGAGTTAGGGAGCTTTTTTTTAGATTGTTGGATTGTTGGATTGTTGGAGCTCGCCACCAACAATTATTTTATAGACCGACCGCTTGTCCAACTATCTATAAATCCAATAATCGAAATATCCAAAATTCAATCCGTGCATCCGTGGCTAAATAATCGCCAAAACGGAATATCGCCATATTCCGTTTTTACCTATATTTCAAATGTTCAATCTTCCTTTAAATTTGCACCTGACATTTTGACACACTTCAGTTTATTTGCTTATTTTTGTATCTCAATATCTGTTATTAAAAATGAACAACACCGATTTAGAAAAAAACAAAGTAATTGATGAATCAAGACAAGGTGAAGCTTTGATCTTGGGTAAAAACGCAAATAATTCTGGAAAAAAATTATACATTGAAAGTTATGGATGCGCCATGAATTTTGCTGACAGCGAAGTTGTTGCATCTATTTTAGCAAAAGATGGTTTTCAAACAACCAATAATTTTGAAGAAGCAGATGTTATTTTATTAAATACTTGCTCGATACGAGAAAACGCTGAAATTCGAGTTCGCAAGAGATTACACGACTTCAAAAAACAAAAAAAATCACAACCAGAATTAGTTGTGGGAATCTTAGGTTGCATGGCCGAAAGACTAAAACAAAATTTACTAGAAGAAGAAAAATTGGTTGATATTGTTGCCGGACCAGATTCTTACAGAGATTTACCCAATTTGATTGAAGAAGTTGGCACTGGGCAAAAAGCAGTAAATGTGTTGCTTTCTCGCGAAGAAACATACGCCGATATTTCTCCTGTAAGACTTGATAAAGGCGGCGTTTCAGCATTTGTGAGCATAACCAGAGGCTGCGACAATATGTGCTCATTTTGTGTGGTTCCTTTCACAAGAGGAAGAGAAAGATCGCGTGATCCACAGACGATTATTGAAGAATGCAAAAATCTATTCGAAGCTGGTTATAGAGAAGTCACTTTGTTAGGACAAAATGTAGATAGTTACCGATTCAACATGACGAGCAAAGGTGAAATTAAAGAAGAAAATCTTCCAACGACCAATTTTGCGCAATTAATGGTATTGGTTGCTGAAGTAAATCCATTGTTACGCGTTCGTTTTTCAACTTCTCACCCTAAAGATTTAACTGACGAATTTTTAGCAGTGATGGCGAAATATGATAATATTTGCCCTTACATTCACCTTCCAGTTCAGTCTGGAAGTACAGAAGTTTTACAAAAAATGAACCGCGGTTACTCAAGAGAATGGTACTTAGAAAGAATTGCTGCAATAAAGAAATTTATTCCCGACGCGACGATTTCTACCGATATCATTGCTGGATTTTGTGGCGAAACAGAAGAGCAACACGCTGAAACAAAAAGCTTGATGGAAGAAGTGAAATTCGATTTTGCTTACATGTACACGTATTCAGAAAGACCGAAAACATTGGCAGAACGGAAATATGAAGATGATATACCGGAAGCAACAAAAAGCAGACGCTTGACAGAAATAATTGATATTCAGAGACAAAACTCATTGTTATCTAATCAAAAACAATTGGGTCAAATTCAAGAAGTTTTGGTTGAAGGAATTTCAAAAAAATCAGAACTTGAATTGGCTGGCAGAAATCCATACAATTCAAAAGTAGTTTTCCCAAAAGGCAATGCCAAACCTGGTGATTATGTGAAGGTTAAAATTCTCAATTGCACATCAGCTACTTTGATTGGGGAAATCGTTTAAACAACTTTGATTTTTCAAAACGAACAGACAATAAAATGGATATTCAACAAATAAAACAACGATTTTCAATCATAGGAAATGCTCCTTTGCTTAACCGCGCATTAGAAGTTGCTGCACAAGTTGCTCCAACGGATATCTCTGTTTTAGTGACAGGTGAAAGTGGAACAGGAAAGGAAATTATACCACAAGTGATTCATCAACTCAGTTCAAGAAAACATGGTGAATACATCGCAGTAAACTGTGGCGCAATTCCGGAAGGAACGATTGATTCTGAATTGTTTGGACACGAAAAAGGTTCGTTTACGGGCGCTAGCGGAAGTCGTGAAGGATATTTTCAAGTGGCAGATGGCGGAACAATATTCTTAGATGAAGTCGCAGAATTGCCAATGCAAACACAAGTGCGATTATTGCGTGTACTGGAAACGGGTGAATTTATTCGCGTTGGTTCGTCGAAAGTGATTAAAACGAATGTTCGTGTTGTAGCAGCGACCAACGAAAACATGAGTCGCGCAATTCAAAGTGGAAAATTTAGAGAGGATTTATTGTATCGACTAAGCACAGTGCCAATCAGTTTACCTCCATTGCGCCAGAGAAAGGAAGATATAAACTTAATTTTCAGGAAATTCGCCAGTGATTTTGCAGACAAATATAGAATGCCACCAATCAAATTGACTGAAGATGCGGTGCTTGTGTTGGAAAATTACAATTGGCCGGGAAATATTCGTCAATTGAAGAATTTGGTTGAACAAATATCTGTCATTGAAAACAAAAGAGAAATAGATGGAATTACCTTGCAAAGCTATTTACCGCAGGCAGAAGATCAATTTCCGAGTGTCATTAACAAGCGTGAGCAAGAGAATTTTTCTGAGCGCGAATTGATGTACAAATTTTTGTTTGACATGAAAGGCGATTTGAATGATTTGAAAAAATTAGTGACTGAATTAATTAATCAAGGACCTGAATTTCAATTAAATTCAGATCAATCCGCGATGATTAATCGCATGTACAACGACATTACCCCAGTCAATGATAAAGCAACGTTATTGCCCTCAATTGTGAACCACAATAATGATTTCAGAGCCAAAGAAGAACCATTTGTAAATGACTATCAAGAACATGTGGAAGTGGAAGAATCCTTATCTTTGGAAGATCGCGAAAAAGAATTGATTCAAAAAGCATTAGACAAACACCGCGGAAAACGAAAATATGCGGCCGATGAATTAGGGATTTCGGAACGAACTCTGTATAGAAAAATTAAAGAATATAGTTTACCAGGATAAATGAAAGTATTGATTTACATATTGTTATTAGGTTCACTAGCGTCTTGCTGGCCAACCAGTGTTTCCTTCAAAGACGCTGGTTCTATGGATCCTCGTTGGATAAAATTTACTCTCAAAACACTGGAAAACAACGCGCCCAATGCCAACTTGAGTTTTCCCGCGCAATTGACCGAAGCCATCAAAGACGGAATTCAAAACAACACGCGATTGAAATTAAGCAATAATTTGGATTCTTCCCAAGTGAATATTGAAGGCACAATCACAAGTTATTCGATTACGCCAATCGCCTTGCAAGCAGGTGATGTGGCGGCACGAAATAGACTGACAATTTCTACAAATTATACCATTTTCATCAATGTAGAACCATTGGAAAACGAACCGATTTCTGAAAACAAAATGACTTTGACAAGCACACGATTTGCAGATTATGATTCAAATTTAGATTTATCGGCTGTTGAAAATCAACTATTGGAAGAAATAAATAAGCAAATTGTGCAAGACGTTATCAATAAAATACTTTCAAACTGGTAAGTATGAATTTAGATCAAATATCCACTAGAATTGCAGATCCCGCTTCTTGTTTAGGACAAGAAATTCCAGCGTTGAAAGAATTGACTGAAAAATATCCCTATTCACAGATATTTTCAATTTTATATTTAAAAGCACTTTCCAATCAAAACGACTTTGGATTTGAAGATGCTTTACAAAAACATGCTTACCGCATTTCAGACAGAATGAAATTGTATGATTTGATTCATGGAGAATCGGTTAATCAACCAGAAAGCATTGAAGAATCAATTCAAACTGTTGTTGAAAAATTGACGGAAACTGAAACTGTTCTGGAAATCGTTGAAACTGAAATTGAAGAAAAAATTGTTGTTGAAACACTTCCCAAACGCGAAATAAAAGTTGAAGATGAAGAAGTTGTGCTTTTGGCAAATGAACCTGAAACAATTTCTGAAACAATTGAAGTAATTGAAGTAATTGAAGAGGAGCCGAAAATTGAAAAAGTTGAAGTAATTGAAAGCAACATTGAACAAGAAATTGAATCAATAAATGACATTTCTAAAAAAGAAATTCCTGTTGAAGAAATAAATCTACATTCAGATAAGATTAACCAAGATGATGAGCTGAATTTGGAGATTATTTCACAAGTTGTGGCGAATGTTTACAATGAAAATTTAGAAAATTCGGTTCCAGAGCAGAAAAAAATTGAAATTGAAGAAAAAATTTCTGAACAAATTGAACCAGAGATTTCAACAATTGAAAAGGCAGATTTTACAGAGAAAAGAAGTTTTACTTCTTGGTTAAAAATGGGTGAACAACCTAAGCAAACTTCACATCCAAAAGAGAAAGAAAATGCGGAGGAAGAAATTAAAGTAATTGAAAAACAAATAGATAGAATAATAAATAAATTTATCGAGAAGGAACCAAGTATTTCCAGACCGCAAAAAGAATTTTATTCTCCTTCCAAAAAAGCGAAAGAAAGTGTCAATCCAGATAGTCTAATTTACACTGAAACTTTGGCAAATATTTTCGCAATTCAAGGTAATTTTCCAAAGGCAATTGTCGCTTATGAACATTTAATGTTGACAAATCCAGAAAAAAAGATTTTCTTTGCAAATCGAATTGAAGAATTAAAAGAAAAATTAAAATAACACAAATGGGAGCTTTATTATCAATCATCATCATTTTAGCCAGTATTTTACTGATTGTTGTTGTATTTATTCAAAATCCAAAAGGTGGAGGTTTATCGTCAGATTTTGGTGCTGCTTCACAATTGGGCGGTGTTCAAAAAACGAATGATTTCATCGATAAATCAACTTGGACTTTGGCAGGTATGATTATGGTTTTGAGTATTGTTTTGACAATTCAATCTACACCGAAAAAACAAGTTGTTAAAGAAACTCCAGCTGCTGAACAAGGACAAAACAAGCCAGTTCAATAGAATAGATTTCTACAAAATATTTTAAATGTCAGTATGTCAGTACTGGCATTTTTTTTGTGCTAAAATTTCCTCTTCAATGTTAAAATGTCGCATTTATGAGCGTGGCACAAAATTGGGCGAAGTATGGTGAACATATTAAATTTTATATTCACATGTCAACATCATTTAAACCATTGGCGGACCGCGTTCTTATTGAAGCAGCGCCAGCAGAACAAAAAACAGCAAGTGGGATCATCATTCCGGACACGGCGAAAGAGAAACCATTAAAAGGGGTTGTCATCGCTGTTGGAAATGGTAAAAAAGATGAGCCAATGACTGTAAAAGTTGGGGATAATGTCATTTATGGACAATATTCTGGAACAGAAATCAAGTTAGATGGAAAGACCTTCTTGATCATGAAAGAAGCAGATATCTACGGAATAATCTAAGGTTAAATCATTTAAAATTTTAAATCATGGCAAAAGAAATTTATTTCGACGTTGAAGCGCGTGAAAAGCTTAAAAAAGGAGTTGACGCTTTGGCAAATGCAGTGAAAGTTACACTAGGACCAAAAGGAAGAAATGTAGTTATTGGCAAAAAATTCGGTGCACCTCACATTACTAAAGATGGTGTAACAGTTGCCAAAGAAATAGAATTGAAAGATCCTGTTGAAAATATGGGTGCTCAAATGGTGAAGGAAGTCGCTTCGAAAACAGCTGATATTGCTGGCGATGGAACAACAACAGCAACAGTTTTGGCTCAAGCAATCGTTGCTGCAGGAATGAAAAACGTTGCTTCTGGCGCTAATCCCATGGATTTGAAAAGAGGAATCGACAAAGCGGTTGCTTCAGTCGTTGCGAATTTGAAAAAAATATCGAAAGAAGTTGGTTCTGACAACGATAAAATCAAACAAATCGCTTCTATTTCTGCAAACAACGACGAGACAATCGGCGCATTGATTGCTGAGGCGATGAAAGTAGTTGGAAACGACGGCGTGATTACAGTTGAAGAAGCAAAAGGAACTGAAACAGACGTAAAAACTGTGGAAGGAATGCAGTTTGACAGAGGTTATTTATCTCCATATTTTGTTACAAACGCTGAAAAGATGATCACTGAAATGGAAAACCCATTGATTTTGATCTACGACAAAAAAATCTCCAACATGAAAGAGTTGCTTCCTATTTTGGAACCAGTTGTTCAAGCAGGAAGAGCGCTTTTAATCATTGCTGAAGATTTGGATGGAGAAGCATTGGGAACTTTGGTGGTGAACAGAATTCGTGGTTCATTGAAAGTGGCTGCAGTAAAAGCGCCAGGATTTGGTGATCGCCGCAAAGCCATGTTGGAAGACATCGCAATTTTGACTGGAGGACATGTAATTTCAGAAGAAAGAGGATATACTTTGGAAGGTGTTACGATTGATATGTTGGGAACAGCTGAAAAAATCGAAATCGACAAAGACAATACAACAATCATCAATGGTGCTGGACAGAAAGACGCAATTCAAGCGCGTGTTGGTCAAATTAAAGCACAAATTGAATCTTCTACTTCAGATTACGACAAAGAAAAATTGCAAGAAAGATTGGCTAAATTGGCTGGTGGAGTTGCTGTTTTATACATTGGTGCGCCAACTGAAATGGAAATGAAAGAGAAAAAAGACCGCGTTGAAGATGCACTAGCTGCAACAAGGGCTGCGGTTGAAGAAGGAATCGTTCCTGGTGGTGGCGTTGCTTTAATTCGTTGTATTCCAGCTTTAGACAATTTGAAAGGATTGAACGAAGACGAAGACACAGGAATTGCGATTGTGAAACGCGCTGTCGAAGAACCATTGAGACAAATCATTGCCAATGCTGGTGGTGAAGGTGCTGTGGTTGTTCAAAAAGTGAAAGAAGGAAAAGATGATTTCGGTTACAATGCGCGCACAGAAGTGTACGAAAACTTGTATGCTGCAGGTGTTATCGATCCAACGAAAGTAACTCGTATCGCTATTGAAAATGCATCTTCTATCGCTTCCATGTTGTTGACAACAGAATGCGTTATCGCCGACGAACCAGAAGAAAACGCTCCAGCAATGGGCGGAATGCCAGGTGGAATGGGTGGAATGATGTAATTGGAGACGTTCAGACATTAGACGATAGACATTAGATAAAAGACTCTAAGATATTAGGATTTTAGGATTTTAAGACTTTATTTTCTGCGGTTAATCGCTAGGTTAATCGTTTAGTTGCGAAACAACTGCAGTAATTTAGTCTAATAGTTGTGAAGCAACGAGTCTTCAGTCTTGCGTCTAATAGCGAAGCGGGTCTTTTTTTACTCTAGTTTCGGATAGATTTATTATTTTTACAACACATATAAAGAGTCGCTTTAAGCGGCTCTTTTTTCGTTCCCTCTTCCTGATTGATTCAGATAGAACGGAACGTCGCTATATAGAATGCCTTCTCTGTTTTAGGACGGGGGAGGTTTCCTAGCCCAGACAGTAGTGAAAATCTCCCGATTTTTTCAATCGGGAATGTAACGAATGGCAGGAAATAGCTCCTAATAAAATTTAAACTACCGCAGATTGCAACTCAATCACCGTAATCTCAGGGCGAATCCCTACTCTGCCCATGTATCCCAAGCAGCCTAAACCGCGGTTTACGTACAAATATTGGTTTCCATTGGGATATAAACCAGCCCATTGGGGATAAATGTATTGCGATGGACTCCATTTGAAACCTGGGATTTCTATCCCGAATTGAAAACCGTGGGTGTGGCCAGAAAGTGTCAAATCGATGTCGGTGTGTTGGTCCTTGATTTCAGCAGTGTAATGACTTGGATCGTGTGAAAGTAAAATTTTGAAAGGCAAGTGCTCTGACCCTTTTTTGGCTTCGGTGAATTTTCCGTATTTCTTGAAATTCAAGTTTGCACCCCAATTTTCGATTCCTACGACGCCAATTTTCTCTCCGTCTTTTTCAAGGACAACGTGTTCATTCAAAAGCAATTTCCAACCCAATTTTTTGTGCAAATCATGCATTTGCTTCATATTGTGCGCTTTTTCTTCTGCGGTTTCCCACTGGTGGTAATCTCCGTAATCGTGGTTTCCCAGAATACTGTAAACGCCCAGCGGCGCCGATAATTGCGATAAAATCGGAATGTACGGAAATGCTTCATCTGTGCGATTATTGACAATATCTCCAGTAAAAAAAATCACATCTGGTTTTTCTGTTTTGATCAAGTCGAATGCTTTTTGCAGTTGGCGATTTCCTTGCAAACTTCCGGTGTGAATGTCAGAAATTTGGACAATTTTCAATCCATGAAAAGCTTTCGGTAAGGTTGAAAATTTAATTTTTGGACGGTGAATTTTGAAATCGTAAGCTGTTTTAATCATTCCATAAGTCATTGTGCCCAATGGAAGAGCCGCAAAACCGAGTGCTATTTTACCAGCAAATTGCCTTCTACTAAAATCTGTTGCAACACCAGAAACGGCAGAATTTGCAACAAATAATCCTTTGATAAACTGAATTATAGAGGTGATAAAAAATGTGAATGCAACGACCAATTTGGCAATCAAAATCAAAAAGAAAATATTGACCAGTAAGTTTTTAGCAAAATTGCTTTGCATCATTCGACTTCCAAAAACAGAAGCGTAAAGCAATACCGTGCAAACGATCCAAATCCAATTAAACCATTTAAGTTGCGATTTTTGTTCGAGGAAAAAAGTGCGAATGGCAAAATAGGAACCAATTTCAGCGAGGATTAAGATGGAAAATAAAACGATAGGAAATATGAGTCTTTTCATGGAGATTGTTTGCGAAACTTATTGGAAAATCGTAATTTAATACTTTAAAAAATTGACTGCTTGAATAAACATGAAAGACTTGATTTTGTTTGCTAATTCAAGCTTGAGAAATGAAATTTTGAATTACAAAATTAGAATTTATCCTTGATTGAAAATAAGTTTTCAGAGAAAGAGGGATTTATTTTGATGTGCTGACTATCAATTTACGTTAAATATCAAAATAATCTTTCCGCCTTAGATTTTTACTTTTCTTTCCTTGATGAAAGTAAAGTAACAAAAGAAACCACGCAGTCGCACCGCAGGTAATCAAGTCTCCGTGATTGAACTTGCTTCCGTAAACTACAGCATTTTCAAAACTTCTAAAAAGCGACTTCTATCGATGAGCTATCGCTATCTCAATCGTTTACACTTTTTAGTGCGTTTCAAAAACCGTCCAATCACTAGGACGGCTATCTTCTTAAATATCCGTTTTTTTTAAAACCCTTCGATTTAAGGTCTGTTGCTTCAGGCGATAAATTACAGAACTATCATTCAGTAAATTTGAATTTCCTTAACGAACAAATAATCTCAGCACCGCTTTCATTAATACTTAATTAGTTTTTGTGAATGGCTTTTTTGTCCCTGTTTTACTGTGATATAATATAGACCATTTGTCAAGTTTGAAATGTCAATTTTGTTTTTGTTTTGGTCTTTAATAATCAATTGGCCCATCGCATTTGAAATTTCAATTTGAGTATTTTCGTTTAAAGGCACTACAATATTTATTTCTGTATTTGCAGGATTTGGAAAAATTGAAATTGTCTCCATATTTGAAATATTTTCATTAATTGCTGTTTCATTGCACATTACGGCATTTAACTTTTCCCAAATCTTATTGCAAAATTGTGTCGGCACTTCACCATTACTTACTTGGTTACCCATTCTTATGACCACTAAACCTGCACTTTTTGAAACACTTACGATTTGTCCGTTTTTTCCAAGTCCAGCAATCATATCAGTTGGTGCTGCTGGTGCATAAGGACCGGGGAAAATATTTTGTAAAGTTGGCGCCATATAAGATGCTTTTCCATTTAACCACCAAAGATAACCGTATGAAAGATTTAGATTTTGAGAAGTGTTGGTCATTTGCTGAATGTATGCAGTGTCGTGAAGCAATGTATCGTTATTCCAGATGCAGTTATTTTGAATTAATAAACCAAAACGAGCCATACTTCGCACTTTGCTGTAAAAAACATTGTCGTAACCATTAAATGCCCAAGCACCATTCATTCCAGTCTTTAATTTTAGTTTATTGGAAGTGTATGAATTAATAGGTTGACCAATTGCAGTTGTCAAAACGCTTTCTAAAAGAGTATAAGGTCCATTGTGATATGCCCAACGAGTTCCTGCATCAGCTAAATAGTTTAAACAAGTGTCAATGGTGCAATGATTGTCAGGAACACCATCGTCCAGACCCGAAGTCATTGTTAGTTGATTTCTGATTTTAATTTTGTTTTCTTGAATTGTCGTGCAATTTGTCCAAGCTGCTCCTAAGTATGTTGATGAAGTGTCTGTTATAGATAAATAATTTTCTTCTTGTGCTTTGCCAACTAAAAAAGAGGTAATTGTCTTTCCTGCTGATGCCCAATACCATAAACTATCTTTTGTAAAAGTTCCAAAGTATTTTTCTAAAACTATTTTGCCGTCTTTTAAAACAATAAAACCTTTGGTGTCTTGCTGCTGTAAATAATCATACAAGGTATCAATTTCATTTAAGCACCAGCCCAGTGAAGATGGAGATATGGTGTCCCAAGTAGCCGCGCTGCCTAGTGGAGGAAAATAAAGGGTTTGTGCTTTTGTCGTTTGGAATAAACTTGTCAAACCGATAATTGTTAGAAGTACTAATTTTTTCATTGTGGCAAAATTTTAATGTTAGACTGTCAAAATAAGCAAAGGTTTTGTGGTTCTTTTCTCGGTCGTCGTCATTTTATTTTTCTTTCAATGTTACTCTATCCTTCACTGCTGAACTCAAAATTTGATATAAAGATGGAATTATTTTGTCGTCAATTCCAAATGCTTTTAAAACTACTTTGTCAAAATGTAGCCTATCTGTATTTTGTAATTCTTCAAAAATTGTTCCTATTTCACTATTTTTTAATGGTTGAAATGCTATTTTTATTTTTATTTTGTCATCCTCTGTAAGCTTGTTAGGATCTAAAACTTTTAATGCTTTAAAATAATTAGCGTTCAAGTCCAAGGCTCCTAAATTTCTTGAAGTTCCTCTCATTTCTATTGTTAAAAAAGTAATGATTGAGTTCAGTAATGCAGAAATTAATTCTATATCGTTACCTTCTTTTATGGTGATTGCCACCAAACGTTGGTCTATGGTAAATGGCTTTGAAGAAAATGTAAAGAAAAATCTTTCAAATGGGTTAATTGCGGTAACAATATTTGCTTGTTTAGGTCGCAATGAATACCAAAATGGTCTATTTCCTGCACAAGTTTCTTGAATAGTTTTAGTGTTATTGGAATTTTTAGAATTTTTAAATTTGTTAATCCAATTATATGCTCCCTTGTATTTTCCCTCTAATTCTTCAATAGGTAAGTCACATACGAAAAGATAGTTTTCGTAATTATTATCAAATTCAAGTCTGATTAATTCAGATGGACTTTTGACATATGGAACTAAAAATTTACTTTCAATTCCACTTTCTTTAGTTTCTTTTGATGAAATTACAAACATTTCATTCCATCCTGTTCTTTCCCCTCTAAATGCATCAATTGTATCAGGAAATAGTTGAATAATTTGGCTGTCAAATTTATCAAAAAGCTTTGAGGAAATAAAGAATGTGTCCCAATTGTCTTTATTTAAAATTGATTTTATAAGCTCGGTATTTGAGACAATACTCACACTAACTAATCCATCCAAACGGTGATAAAGGTTTTCAAAAACTACATCTTTTTTCCAATTTCTATTTCTTGAATCAGAACACATATCAATATCACTATAAAAATTTTCAATTTGCTTTAATTGTATTTCTGTATTTTCGTGATCAAAATAGTCTTCAAGTTTGAAATTTATTGTAACAAATTTTGTTGCTTCGTCATTGACTACTCGCTGAAATACAGAAAAAATAGTTGAAACTTTTGAATCTGAAAACCAATGTTCCGCATTACTTTTTACAATATACTTTGTATGAAAATTATCGAGTAAAAATTTCTTGAACTGAAAACCGTATTCTTTTCCAAGCCAAGCATTTGAAGTTATTGCTGATAAATGTCCGTTGGGTTTTAAAAAATGAATTGCATTATATATACAATAAGTAAAATAATCTGCTCTTTCGTTAATTTTAAATGTGTTATCTTTTAGAAATGCCTTTTGTTTTGTTTCAAATTTTTCTTTGAAAAATGCAGTTAAAATATCATTTGGAATATCCTCTTGCTGAATAAAAGGAAAATTACTTGAAACCGCATCAAATGTTGGAATCGGCTGATAAATTTGTTTAGTATAATCTCTCGAATCAGGAAAAACAATTTGTTTGCCTGTTTCTAAATTAAAATAATCATCTCTTATCACTCTTGGGAAATTATCAATATCTTTCACTTTTTGTTTATATAAGTTAATAACAGAAAGAATTGCTGGAAAATGTGAAATGTCATTACCCCAAATTTGGTTTAAAAGTTGAGAATGATTTGTATTTCCGTGATAATTTAAGATCTGGTAAAATGAATTTAGAAATGTTCCTGTACCTGAGGTTGGGTCAAAAACTAAATCACTAGCTGTTTCTATGGCTGGAAATGCCACCATATTTGCAAGTGTTGATGATGTAAAGTATTGCCCAAATTTTTGTTTTTCATCTTTGGGCACTAAATTTTCAAGAATTGTTCCTATTACATCAGTTGGTAATATTACAAAATCAAAAGCCGTTATAGTATTGAAAAGAGCAAAAATTGCTTCATTTACATTTGCACTAAAATGAATCTTGTCTGTAAAATATGGTTGAAATACTGCTTGATAATCAATTCTACTTGCATCATCAAAATAGTTATCCAATGTTTGCTTAACATTTTTGGAAGTTTTAATTTCCATTTTTTTGAGGCTTCCTGATAAATTTTCTGACAACGTGAGATAGAAAATTATTTTACCTATCAAATTATAGAAACTAAATTTCGCTAAAACTTCCTCTTCAATTACATTTTGTGGTTTTCTCGAAGATGAAGCTAATATTTTTAAAGTTGAGCTTTCATATATTTTCCATTGATTAAATTCTTTACGAAAAGCTACGTTAGCACCTTTTAATATTTCAATTTCATTTTTAAATTGAGGTAAAATTATTTCAGATGCTTTTTTAACAGCAGTAATAAAGTTTCCGGAAATATCTATTGCCTGTTTAAGTTGTCCGTTAAGATAAAGTTGTTCTAAATCGTGTAAAATTTGTCTTAAACGACTTCTTAGATTTTTCTCGTTTTGTTTGTATTTGATTGGGTCAGCTAAATCTTCTCTTGTTTCTATATTTTTCTCTTTCTGGTATTCTTTAAGTTTTGAAATATTACCAATATTGTAAGTGTCATTTTCTATTTTCCATATTATAGCTTCTGATCCATTCCATGTTACAAAAGAATCAGATTTTAGTCTTTCTGCTTTTTCAATGGCGTTTAATAGCATTTCATTATTGTCAACAGCTGTGTCGGGAAATTTCAACTCCCAGCCATTAAAAACTATTCCAGAAATCTTATCTGTAAAAAGCAATACGTCAGGAAATTTAGTTCTACCAGAATCAAGTTTAATCCCTGTATCATTTGTTACATCTTGAAAAATAGTTTTCTCGTCCTTAATTTCTTCTTGAATCCAACTTATAATATGACCTGCCCAAACTCTTTCGTTATATTTCATTTTTTAATTTCAATAATTGACGTTGTGGTTAACTAAATAAGGTCAATGTTGATTTTTCTATTTCTTTAATTTTTAACACTTCACAAATTCGATCATTACAAATTTTTATGTAATCTGTTTTTTCAACTTTGTGCAATAGAACATCTTCATTCTTTTCAATCCCTATAAAATTTCTGCCCTCCAAAATTGCAGATAATAGAAAACTTCCAACACCACAAGTGTTGTCTAATACGATATCGCCTTCGTTTGTATAAGTTCTAATTAAGTACCTACCTAATTCAATGGGTTTTTGTGTTGGATGTAAAACTTTTCCTTCTGATTCGGCTGTTTTTATATATACAAAATCGTCAATATTCTGTTCTTCAAAATTCACTACATCATTTGGGTATCTTTCACCATTACTTTTTACGTGCCGAGGTTTAAAATCTCCATAACTTCCTGTAGATTGATCTTTTCTAACACCTTTATCATACGCTTCTCCATTTGTCATTTGGGGATTATAAGTCGGCTGATTTTTATAAAATATGCAAATATCTTCGTGTTTTCTTAAAGGCTGCTTTTTTGCATTCAAGAAATTAGTTGCTTTTGATTTTATCCAAACTGTTTTGTATTTAAAGAGTTTTTCATTACTCAAAATTAATTTTGCGGTAAAAATCCCTTGTGATGTTAGTGCAATACAACCATTGTCGGTGATTATTCTTTCGTATTGTTCCCATAGTTTATTAAGGTCAATAATTGAATCCCACTTATTTTGAGTTGTACCATAAGGTAAATCACATAAAATCATATCTATAGAATTGTCTGGGAAGTTTTGCATTACTTCCAAACAGTCTCCTTGGATTACCAAATGAAACTGAAAAATAAGTATTTTTTATCGCCATTTATTTCAATCGCATGCACGCCATATTTATACGCACCCAATAATGAAGCAGTAATTAATCAAACCAAAGGACTTGCGAGTAGCAATTGGACAGCAATTTTAAGTGCGCAAGCTGGTTTGGCGATTCACAGAAGATAACCAAGAGAAGAAACAATGTTTTGAAACTTTACACTTCATGATAAAGTGGTAAATAAAAGGTTTGGACAGTAAAAATCAAAACATAAATTTCCGTGTGAAGATAAAACTTTCAGAAATAAAAAAGTTCAATCTTTCATGTAATTTTCGTAATTTTATAAAAAAACCGAGATTATAATGGTAATAGCAAATCCGATTTACGATGTAGTTTTTAAAAGAATGATGGAAAACAATAAAGTTGCCAAATTTTTTATAGGTACTTTATTGGAACAAACTATAGAAACTGTAACTGTTAAACCACAAGAATTTACTTACACTGATGAACTTGCAGGATTAGCTGTTTTTAGATTGGATTTTATAGCGACTATTAAAACAGAATCTGGCGAACTTAAAAAAGTTTTGATAGAAATTCAAAAAGCTAAAAACCAAATTGATTTAATGCGTTTTCTCAATTATTTGGGCGAACAATACAAAAAAGAAAATACTATTGATGGAGAAAAAGTGATTTTACCTATCACAACTATTTATATTTTAGGCTTTAAACTTCCCGAAATTACAACATCTTGCTTAAAAGTTGAACGTAATTATAAAGACTTAATAGATAAAACTAAGTTAGAAACTAAAAGTGATTTCGTGGAGAAATTGACACATGATAGTTTTATCGTCCAGGTGGATAGAATTACCGGTAGTTACAAAACGAGATTAGACAAACTATTGAGTGTATTTGAACAAACAAACTTTGTAGACAGCAATAAAATCACCAAGGAATTTTTGCATGATGCAGATATTGAAGAAGTTAAAATTATAACTGAAATATTACATCACAGCGGCACAAATCCAAAAGAACGCAAGGAAATCGAAAACGAGCAAGAAGCGTGGAGAACTGTAAACGCCATGTTTGAGGATAAAGAAAAAGAGTTGCGAAAAGAATTGAATGAAAAAGACAATGTTATCAATGAAAAAGACAATGTTATCAATCAAAAGGATAAAATTATTGAAGATTTATTGCGTAAGCTTGGTGACAAATAAAACCAGAGCAGAACTCTAAAATGAAAAGCCGAAATCAACGCGCGAATAGACAAAAAGAACAGATATAAAATTATTTACCTTAAAACAATTAACTAAGAATCGCCACCTTTTATATGCGTAAGCCTTTATTTTTCAAATCAGCGCTCCAATGAAACAAGATTTATCACTTTTTGAAAATCAAATTCGCGAAGTTTCGAGTTTTGAAGCGCTTATTGCAACGCCTTTTCTAGGAGAAATGAATGCGATTTGTTGGAATCGAACATTGAAAGGAGATTTTGCTGAAATCGCAGATATATTTCAAATTACAGAGAATTTGCAGGAAATTGATTTAGATGAACTTCGCGATTTGCAGCTTAGCGAACAAGGCAATTTGGCGCGTGAAATCATCTTGAATGATTATCAATTACTGAAAAATCAAGGTGCTTCTCCAAGTCTAAATATTCTCGAATATTATGAAAGAGATGATATTTTTCCGTTTTTCCCAACCGACGTTTATTCTTTCCATGTCGACCGTTCTCCGATTCCGACGGACACTTTTTTATGCACGTATTTTGGCGCAGCGAGCGAAATAGTCTCAAATTATGAAGCAGAACAAAAAGTCCTTATTCCCGAAATAAGAGCCGAACTCAAAAATATATTCCACGGAAAAGAGGCAGATTTTGATGGTTTTTTGACCGAAAATTTCTTTGATTTGCATTATCAAGCCAAAACTTCAGCCATTCCATTCAACTTGGGAATCGGAAACTTGTGGCGATTGGCAGTCGATCATCCAGAAAGTGCTTGTTTACCTTGCATTCACCGCGCACCAGAGGAAAGAATAGGAGAGAAGCGGCTGTTGTTGATTTGCTGATGATAATTTCTATCAAAGGTGAATTTTTAGAAAAAGAATGAAAATCATTTCTTTAGGCGCTTAAATTTCAATGTTGTTTTAATCTTTATTTGCTGATTTTTTTACATCACCTTGTTATTTTTTGGAAAGATTAAAAAATGATAGATGCAGACTTTGATGGATGACTTAAAAATATTGTGAATTTATCAAAGACTTAAATTTTTAATTGTTATTTTTATCTGAAACAAGCCCTAAATGTAGTTTAGATTATTTGTACTTAGATTAATTGCTTTTATTTAAATCCGCATGCTCATGAAAATATGTCTTTTTTTTTTTGCATTCTTTTATGCAGTCACTTTAGTGAACGGACAAGATTCTTGTCAATATTTGGCTTACGAAAGTTTTGACAATCCTGCATTAACCCCATTGCAAGGCACAAGTAGCGGTTCTGGTTGGGCCGGCGCTTGGACGGTTCAAGGTGGAAGCACTGTAATTCCAGGATACAATATTCAGAGTAGTTCACTTTCTTTTGGTGCTTTACAAACTGTCGGAATGTCGCTTACTGGCGGATTTCAGTATGTAACTTGTGGTCGAAGGTTTAACTCTAATGATGGCGGACCATTTGATGCTTATGTAGCACCGTATCAAAATGCCATTGGAACTCAAACAGGAACAGAACTTTGGGTTAGTGGATTGGTGAGGAAAGACATCAATAATGCTGAGCCCGTTTTCATGGCTTTTCATGATAATGGTATTGATTGGTGCGAACCATGTAGCAGTAATAAGTTAGAATTTGGTTATTTTGGTGCTGCTTCTGACGTGAGTGGCATAAAAATGTGGTCAATTTTATTGGGAACAACAGTGTATCCTACCAATGTTCCAGTTGTGGTTGGAACGCCCGCTTTTTTTGCAGTCAAAATAGCTTTTACAGCTTCGGGAACCAACATTGATTGCTATGTTGATCCAGCGAGTTTAGGAAATAATTTGCCAAGTTCACCAAGTATTTCTCAATCTACTTCAACCAATTTACTAATCAGGAGTTTTGCAACTTACCTTGGAAATGTACCTGGAAATGGCGCGATTGACGAAATGCGCATGGCAACATCTTATCAATGCGTTGCCCCAGACAATACAATCTTTGTAGATTTGCCTCCGATTGCTTCTTTCACTTTGTCTACAAGTAGCGGAACTTCTCCAGTTACCGTCCAGTTAAATGGAACAGCTTCATTTGATCCAGAAAATTCTGGACTTACTTATTCATGGAATTTTGGTGATGGAACGCCTGTAGAGATTGGTCCTAGTGTAGTTAATCATACCTTTAATCCGTTTGGGGTACTCAATGTTGCGCTTACAGTAACTGATGAAGGAGGACAGTCTCACACAACCTACATGCCATTAACAGTTTATGATGCTGTTGGTTCTTATCCGTGCAACAGTTCATTTACCTTGATGCATGAAGCAAGTTGTGGCCAAAATGATGGAATTTTGCGCATTAACTCGGCGCCGGCTACTTTTTCATTGGTCAACAGTTCAAATGTTGCGATGACACTTTCAGGACAAAATCAATTTCAAAATTTAGCATCAGGGATTTATACCTACGCGTGTGATGGTGGATTAGGTGGTTGTAAAGATACTTTTCAATTACATATTCCTACTGATAGTGCAACATGCGCAGGTTGGCAACCGAATGATTGCACATTGGATATTGGTGTAAATCTATCTGGAATTGCAGATTGGTCGTACGATAGACCTTTTCGAAATTTATTTTTACATGTTAGACAAGCACCCATCGTTTTTGACCAAGATTGCAATTGCTGGGAAAACGGAATGTTACCTGAAATACAATTAGATACGAATGGTTATCCGCTTCAAATTCCCCAGTCAACAACAGCGTCGCCAACTACGTATGTGCGAATGGTTATTTCTTCAAATAATGCGAATTTACAGCAGGGAAATGCATATGTGCTATTGTATGATGGAATTGGTGATATTCAAATTCAAGGAGATGCAACAGAGGTCAGTGATGTTTCGAATCGAATTGAATTTCTTGTTCAAGGAATGGGAAACATTTGGTTTAATTTGATGACTTCGCAACCTGTAAATCATGTTAGAAATATCAGGATATTGCGTTTAGAAGACGAATTTGCAACAGATTTGGAAACGCAGCCATTTTATTCTGAATTTTTAAATAAAATAGAACCTTTCAAGAGTTTGCGTTTTATGGATTGGGGAGCAACCAACGCAAGTCCCCATGTTCAGTGGCAAAATAGGGCTAAGATATCTCAGCGAACTTATGCAGGTGACAATGGAGTTCCTTATGAAAAGATGATTCAATTGGCAAATATTGCGCAAAAAGATATTTGGATTTGTGTACCCCATGCAGCTGATGATAATTTCATCACTAAAATGGCTCAACTTTTTCGCGATAGTTTAAACCCCAATTTAAACGTTTATTTAGAGTACAGTAATGAAGTTTGGAATTGGATGTTTTTGCAAGCGCAATACAATGATCAAAACAAACCTTCAAATTTAACTTACGGTGAAGCTTATTCGGAAAAGGCAAAACATGTGTTTCAAATTTGGCACCAAGTTTTTGATTATCGAAAAAATAAGGTAAAGCGCGTTTTAGGATTACAAGGTGGTTACAATGGTTTGAATGAACTCATCCTTTCTCAAATTAAGCAAGACGAATGGGATTATGCATCGCCTACCTTTTACTACGGTTTAGATCATGGAAATACAGGGAATCCAGTTTTAAATGCCAGTTCCACCGCTTTGGATGTACTTCAAAATTCACAGAATGCGTTTTTAGATTTTGCGCCTGCAATTCATCAAGATTATAGAAATGCGCATCTTTTTGGTAAACCTGTAATCAATTACGAAGGAGGACAACATTTCACAAATTTCACTCAACCTTCTTATTTGCAAGCAATGTATGATGCGCAAGTGTTGCCTCAAATGTATGACTTGTATAAATTAGTGCTAGACAGCATTCATTTATGGGGAAGTAAAATGGCGATGGCGTTCACTTTGTCTGGAGCAAAAGAAAGTATCTATGGTTCTTGGGGTCATTTGGAGGATATCGATCAAGACATCACGGCGCAACCTGCACCGAAATACCAAGCTTTATTAGATAAAATGGCGAATACGCCCAATCCAATGATATCGGGAGATTTAACTTCAGGAAACGACTTAAATCCATCTGATTTTCAGGTTGAAAATCCAATAGGAGCGAATTTCAGTTATCAATGGTCTGTAAATAATGGGGTAATAGTAGGGGATTCTACAGCAGATAATTGCAGTGTCACATGGATTTTTCCAAACAATATCAGTGATACAATTGGTACAATTACCTTAACTATTTTGGATGAAAATGGCTGTTCAGTTTTTACCAGTATCAACATTCCTACAAATCGTTCTCTTGAAATTGAAAGCATGGAATTCGCTAATTATGAAATTTTCCCAAATCCAACCAGTGATTATTTTTCTATTGTACAAAAAAATCCAAATTCAATGAATGAAAAAGCGTTTATCTACAACGCTATGGGACAATTGATAAAAATAATTTCATTGAATAAAGAACATACAAATATAAAGGTGAGCAATTTAGCATCAGGTATCTACGTTCTTAAAATTGGTGAATCGAGCAAGCGAATTGTAGTAGCACATTAGATTTAGGAAAAGAAGCAATAGATAATTTTATTGTTTAAATATTTAAAAAGATGAAATGGTGTAAATTAACCATCTGAAAAATGAGTAATAAACTACGTAATAAATTTTTATTTTGAGGAACTATTTAGTCTATGGTATGTTGATTATTAAATGATTAATCAGTAAAAGTTAGAAGCTAGTTTGCCCGTCTTATCGCTAGTTTTAACTGTGAAATGAGCAACAATGTTGATTATTTGGTTTTAAAATAAATGAGCTATAGATAGCTAATGATTGTTTGGGTTTAAAATCAAAAGTAAAAAAAAGCTGAAAATTTCAAGTTTGTACTTCAATTCCAAAACTTGATTGATTGACCAATTTTGCAGACTTTTAATTTTTTAAAAGTTTAATCTGTTTTTTTGATAAAAAATGTAACACATTGATTATGTTTGTTTGATTATTGCCTTGAATAAAAATGTAAAATCTAAAATATGAAAAAATATTTCGACCTATTTACGATTGGATTTTACATTTTATTCCTCTCTGCGATTTTAGTTACCATGCAACAAATTTGGTTTCCTGATCTTTTAAAAAGTGAACATTTTTTAAATTGGGATGCGGAACATTATGAATTTATTAAGCAAAACGGTTTTGAAAGTTACAGGGTAGCTTTTTTTCCATTATTCCCCTTGATCTGGAAGTTTTTAGCGCTAGGAACTTATGGCGCAGTGCTGCTAAATTCTATTGTCTTTTTGATGTCTTTTTATTTGATTGTTAGAAAATTAAAGATTAAAAATTCGCTAGAAATTGTTCTTTATCTTACAATTCCAAGTTTCATTTTTTTCTATTTACCCTATTCTGAATCCATCTTTTTTTTATGCTCAACAGCCATTTTATTTGGAATAAAAGACAAAAAATATTACTTGATTTACATTGGATTATTTTTCGCCATACTAGCAAGGCCTGCTTTTACTGTTTTCATTCCAGCGCTTATAATTACTGAATTTTTTAGCGAATTTAGAACTAAAACATGGCTAAGAATCTCGATTTATATTGGTATTTCTCTCGTCGGTGTTTTGTTGGTGAGTTTCATTCAGTTTTTGGATACTGGCGAATGGTTTAAGTTTTTTGAAGCCCAAAAACATTGGGGAAATTTCCTCCAAATCCCTCGTTTACCGCTCACATCTTGGGCGGGTGGATTTATTGTCAGATTGGATGGTTTTGCATTTTTAATTGGAATCATTTCAGGTGGTTTTTTACTTGGATTAATCTTCAAATTAAAGCAATTTAGAAACTCTGTAATTCCTTCAGAAGTTATTTTCTCCCTGGCTTATTTGGGAGGCATTACATTGATCGTTTTGCTTTTCAGGGGAGGAAGTTTGTTCAGTTTAAACAGATTTATCTTTGCCACGCCTTTTATAATTGTCGCATTCAATTTTTGGCTCAAAAGTGATTTTTGCATCACAAAAAAACAATTATTCTCAATTTTCGGACTCATTTTTGTTTTCTGGTTACTTTTTGGCTCTTATGTGCACATTCAATTGATGCTAAAATATTTACTTGTAACATTTTATGCAATTTTAATTTTTGCAATGAAGTCAGAAATTCAATTCATTAGAAAATGGAGTCTCATTGCGCTCATCTTTCTTGGTTTCACTTTTCAAGTAGTTCTGTTCATTCGATTTCTGAATGGCAATTGGGTTGCTTAGCATCAAATTTTTGGAGAAGCAGAAGTATCGATTAAGTAACGCGCAAGTTGCCAAGCCGCGAAAAGAATCGAAATATTTTAAGGTTATAATAATCATTATTTTGAATCGGAAACAACAAACTACAAATCTAGTTGTTTGATAATGAATAAATTATTAGTTTAATCGGAAAATAATGGTTAATATTAGCAAAGTCTTCGCTGCGGGTATTTATGTGGTTTCTCTTTTTTTTGGGAAAGTGTAAGGGAAATGGATTTTTAGAATGGCAGGATTAATAGATTAATAGTGTATTTTAAAAATTCGGTCTCACGAAAACTAGACGTGAACCATTGATTTTGCGGTTTATATGGAGCATTTTATGGGATAAAGAATTATGTAAGTCGCCATTCTAAATGATCCTACTAACATTGAAAAGACAAACAGGAAGAAGATTTAAAGCCCCTCACTGCCCAAGAATAGTTTTATTTAAACAAAATTAATAAGTGAAATTTTTTGTAACTTTATACTTTGACAAACAATATAAAAATGAGTATCGAAAATTTTAAAAATACGGTAACCCATTTTTACTTGAATATCCCCTCCTATTCCAAAAGATTTTGATTTTGCATCGTCATACTCAAAAGGTTGGTCATTCACATTTCTATAAAGCCCGCTTGCTGTGGCAGAAAAAATAAATTCAGTGTAAAGTCCTTTGCTTTTTTCAGCGTTTTCGTAATGTAGGATGTAACCAAGATTTACAAAATGCAGCTGCAATGTATTGTTGAAATTTTGGTTTTCGGCGGCACTTCGAATAAAAGAATAGGACAAATTAATGCCGTGTTTCCAATGTTTTTCATTTTTGAAAATGCGCGAAACCGCAGTATTTAATCCATGCATCAAAAGTGGTTGCTTTTCAGCAAGCAGCGGCCGACTAAAATTATACGTTTGGATAATCTTATCTAATTGATTAGAATACATGTATTTGTATGAAATATCTGCCTTCCATTCTTGTGCTGAAGAATTGATTGCGAAAAGACAAGTTATGAGGAAGTTTAATATTTTCGCTTTCATTTTTTTTGGTCATTCAAAAGGTTACGGACTGCGTTATAGCCAGATTCAACTGCACCATGCACAGTTTGATGATGACCGTTTGTGTTCATTGCTTCCCCAGCAAAATAGATTTTTTTATCTATCGTTTGTGCGGCGATTTGTCGTGCATTTCCCATTCCAACTGTACTGTAGGAATATGCACCTTGCACAAAAGGATTAGTTGTCCAGTTTTGAACATGCGAGGCAAGAAAGGAAGCCGTTGCTTGTCCATTATACATCAAGTCTAATTCTTGCAACAATGCGTTTGTAATCGCTGAATCACTTCCTAATCCTGTCAAATATTCTGCTTGTTCGCCCATGATAAAAGCAAGTAGAACATTGTCACTTCCAGTTTTACCTATACTTTCATCGGCATAAGCTCCACAAATTTCACCACCAATAATATTTTGATCGAAGAATTTATTGCTAAATTTTAAAAACACTTTCATTCCTGCATCCATTCCTATCTTAGAAAATGCGGTTGTTTTTTCGGAAGGCAAGGCTGGAATAAATTGAATACTGTTGGATTTTAGAATAGTGATAGGAACAGTAACAATAATCTTGTCGGCGGTGTAAACATTGTTATTGGTATCAGTAACCTCAATACTGCTTTGGGAATAGTCAATTTTTGCAACGATGGTGTTAAGTTTCAAGTTGTTTTTTACCTGTGAAGCTATTTGTTGGTCAATTAAATCAAAAAAGGTTTCTCGAAATTTAAAGTCATCATCACCTGAAACCCAGTTTTCTTCTTCTTGCACTTTCCCGAATGCCGAAATTCGAGCGGCCGCAGCACCAGAATCGCCCGCAATTCCCTCTACGATATTCGCATATTCGCTACCAAAACCTTCCTGAATGGCGTAATCTTTGAAAGAGACATCTGGCACATTTTCCTCACGGTTAAAAATCTCATTGATATCTTTGGGCAGTGAACTTACAATCTGGTTATTAAACCAAAAAAGTTCATCTGAGTTATCTGGCGACACTTTGGTTTGTGATTGAGCAATCAGGTCACCCAAAATGTTATTTTTACCATGCAACCATTGAGCACCAGTGTCAATTGGAAAATCAGCAAAGCCATTTAATTTTCCTAAGCGTCCCCCATAATTTGCAGAAGCTTCCAAAATTTCAACATCAGTTCCCATTGATTTTAAGATAAAACCAGCATATAAACCGGCTGCACCAGCACCAATTATTAAGACTTTACCGCCAAAATGTGCGTTCTCAAATAATGTTTCTTTTCGACAAGCAGAAACTAAGGTTGAAGGAAGCAATAATCCACCAATAGAAACCAAAGCGGATTGTTTTATAAAATGTCTTCTATCCATATTTATCTGTTAATTTAAACATTTTTTTTTGAGCCTTTGCCGACATCCAATTTGATTTTAAACATAACTTTCAGCGAAATTAAACAAATTTTCAGATTCAAAACAAACCTCCTTTCCGCTGTCTACGATTATTTTCAGAATGTTTTTAAATTCATTGAAATAATTTTTGTCACGTCCGAAGGAATTTGATTAGTTGCTAGAAGTCAGTACTCAAAAAATTATCATTCGTGCTAATTTCTTGTCTGCGCGCACTTCAATGAACTGATGAGCTTAAAATTGAGTACGAAAAAGTTGTTAACGAAAGATTAATATAGCAACTAATTATTTCTTTTTAAGTTTGTCTTTGTATCATTTTTAAGCTATGAAGCAAAAGAAGCCAGTTGAAAAGTCAGTAAGTCAAATACATACTGTCGCAGATAATAATATACTTATTAAGACTTTAAGTCTTTTAGTTTTTGGAATCGCGTTTATTATCTATTTCAATACGTTTAACCATGGCTACGTTTTAGATGATTTTTCAACGATAACAGAAAATCGTGTTACAACGCAAGGACCCAAGGCAATCGGAGATATTTTTACTCATTTTTATCGTTATGGTTATTACACCGCTGACGATGGATTGTATCGTCCTTTGCCCGTTGCTATTTTTGCCATCGAATGGTGGATTGCCCCAAACAACGCTTCCTTTGCACATTTTATTAATATTTTGCTTTACGCTTTATCAGGGTGGATTTTATTTCGGACGCTCGCTAAACTGATGAAGAATTACAATATCATTCTTCCTTTCATTGTAGCCGTTCTATTTATTACACATCCAATTCATACAGAAGTAGTGGCAAACATAAAGAGTTTGGATGAAATATTGGGCTTTTTATTTTCATTTGCAGCAATCTTTATTTTATGCGATTATTTCGAAAAAAAATCGCTTGGAAAATTAGTTTCAGGAATGCTTTTCTTTTTTTTCGCATTACTTTCTAAAGAAAGTGCAATTACCATGCTTGCGGGCATTCCCTTATGTTTTTGGTTTTTTAGAAATGAGAAAAAACGAGAAATAATTGTAAGTTCAATTGGACTGTTTACAGTTGCCTTAATTTTCTTGCTCATCCGTGCCTATGTTTTAAGTAAAAGTACCGAAACTGAGAGCACAGATGCCTTATTAAATCCATTGTTATCTGCCTCCGATTCCTTTCACAGTTTTTCCAATGCAATGCGATTTATGGGTTATTATTTAAGATTACTTGTTTTTCCCAAACCATTAATTTATGATTATTCGTTTAATCAAATTCCTTTGGTAAGTCATTTTGATCTTCTTTCCATCCTTTCGATTTTAATCTATTCTGGATTATTTATCTACGGAATCATCGGTTTTTTCAAAAAGCATTTGCTTGCGTTTGGCATTCTTTTCTACTTGGTCACACTGATTATTTTCAGTAATCTGTTTTTCTTTTTAGGCGTTTCAATTGCAGAACGTTTTGTTTATTTTGCTTCACTCGGGTTCTGTTTTTCGCTTGTGGTTCTTTTGATGAAATTGACCAAAACAGAGACTGAAGAAAAGACTTACACAAATTTTAATTCTTTCTTCATTGGCAATAAAAAAATCATTTTGATTTGTTCATTGATTTCGATTGTTTATTCGGCGGGAACGATTAGTCGAAATCGTGATTGGAAAGATAATATCACACTGTTTTCGCATGATGTTCAATTCATGACAAACAATGCTCGCGCTCACAGTTTCCTGGGAAATGAAATCATTAAAACCATTGCTGCAAATGAAAGTGATAGCGCTCAATTTATTGAAATCAATTTAAGGGGCATTTCTGAGTTAAAAAAGTCAATTGCTATCTATCCTAAAAATATTGAGGCTTTAAATTGCTTAGGTTCCGCATACTTGCAAATCGACAGCCTAGCAAAAGCAGAATATTACTTCAAACAAGCACTAAAATACAATTCGAAAGATCTTAGCTATTTAGCCAATATTTATTTGAATAAAGGTGATTATGACAATGCAATCAAACTGTACACGAAAATAATTGAAAAGCATCCAAAGCAATTGGATGCTCTGGTTTTTCTAGGAATAGCTTACGGCGCAAAAAACAAGTACAAAGAAGCTATTTATTATTTTAAGCAAGCAGCCATTATTCAGCCTGATGGCTCTCAAATACATTACTATTTATCGTCAGCATATAAATATAGTGGCGACCTAATCAACGCGGACAAGAGTTTTCAAAAAGCTTATAATCTTGACCCTACCTTGGTAAAACCTTAATTTTAATTATTTTATGATATTATTTTACGTCGATATGTATAATGTCAAACAAGTAAAAACATAAATACCTAAATTTAATTATACTTTAGGTGCTAACGTTCATGATGTGAACGCAATACCAAAAAACTAAAGCAATATTCCTTTTCTACTCTATAATTTTATTTTTTTGTTCATTTTCTTCTGCTAATTTCTTTTCAAATTTATTGTGTATAAAAAGAATTAAAAGCCCGAACAAAATAGCGGAAATAATCAATACTGTGTTAATGAGACCGCTCACAGAAAAAGAGATTCGAATTAAGATTGTTGAAATAATAAACCCTGAATTTCGGATAACGGTGTGAAACTCGTCGGTGTGGAAAAACGAAAATAACAACAATATTACATCGGCAATAATCAGAATATTGAAAAACTGTTCAAAGAAAATATTATTAATGTTTTTGAATGAAATAGCATTGCCTTCAATTGGATGAAAGATACCAATGCTCCAATTTAAAAATGAATAAATAGCAATAATCAATAAGACAGGAACTAATGCTGTAGCGATCCATTTTTTTGAATTTATAAATTTTGAAATACTTAAAGCATGATAATTACTGTTTTTAATATCTCTAAATACCCTCGTTCGCTGCACATGGAATAAATAAATGAGATAGAATAATAAGACTGATGCTACCAAATCGTATGTAAACTGCAAATCTGTTTTGATACTAAACCAATCAGAAGAAAGTGATAAATCTGAAAGATCTTTAAACAATCGTCTAATAATGATGAGCGCAATAATTTCATATTGCTTTGATATGTAGGTAGAAGTTGATTTTGGAAGGTAGTAAATCAAGAGATATACCTCGTAAACCAATATAAAAGAAAAAGGCGTATAAATGGCAGCAATTGGATTTTTCAATAAGCTTGATGGTTCATTAATAGCAATAATATTAAAATGAATCAATCCAATCATCACTAAGTGAATGATAAAACTCACTAGCGCAATCCACAAGATTACTCGTTCACTCCTTTCTTTGGTTTTTTCTGAAAGTAGTTTTTGATAAAGAATATCCAAAAGTTTCGTTAAATTCATACCAAAAAAATTATTAAAATATCCATTTCTATTCAGATAGTTGCGAATGTCTGCATGAACATCAACGATAACGGATCCAACAAATTTGGCTATTTTATTCACCTAATTGCACGGGGAGCTCTGAAACGTCAATTGCTTGAGAAACATTTAAGCATTTCTGTGTATAGTTTGTCAAAGCAATTTTAAAAATCCAGTAAATTAACTTACAGAAGTCATTTAAAATTTACGTTTTTTTAGCCAAAAAATACTATTCTTTTTTGTTTGCTTGACTAATTGAAAAAGCGAAACCGATGCCAAAAAGTAGCGTTATCAGTCCGGCAAAATATGGGATAATTTCAGTCATTTTTTGAGTTATTAATTAGCTTTAAATATATGCCGAATGCCAAAATAGAAGGAACCCACAATCCAATAAAAATTCCTTGCATCAGATTTCCTTTGAAAAAAAGTATTTCAGAAAAAATTAATGATAGTAAAGCAGAAATAAACATCAGTTTGTCTGCAATTGTAAATTTTTTAAACATTTTTGTTAATTTTAATTATTTAGTCTAAAGGTACTGAATTTAATTTCCAAACAAGTACATTTTTGTTACTTTAATTGCGAGTTATTTTAATACATTTATTTTTTGTCTTGCACTCTAGGTCTCAAATAAGGCGTTTTAAATTAACAGTAACGTTGCTGATTTTATTATCTTTAGGTAAAAAATAATCTCGGTTTGTAATGGAGCATAAAGACTTCAAGTTTAATTCAAAAGTTATACCGATTATGTTTTCAATATAGTCCAATGAACTGGACTATATTACCTACGGTGCGACTACGTGGTCAAACTATATCGGCATTATACTGGTTTTTGATTGGACTAAAATAAATTGGTGAATGGTATTAATTGATAATGCAAATATTTAGAATAATTTCAATAAATTGATCAAAATAACTACCCAATGAAATTGATGTGTTTTTTACTCACAACAAAAAGTTTTAGCAAACAAACCAAAGATTGGTACTATTTCAAAATATATTTTGTAAAACTGACGGCAACGATATAATTCGGCTTTTTATTTAGGCTTTTGTCCGCTAGTTTCCGCAATGTTAGCGGTAGTTATTCTATTTTAATTATTTGTTTTGATCCCACTATTCCTTTTGATGTCAACAGTTGGTAATAATATGTTCCACTTGTCAGTTCTGATGTAGTCAGTGTTACGCTATTGAAATTACTATCAACATTATAAGATTTGATTTCTTTTCCGTTAATGTCATAAATTTTCAGCGTTCCACTTTTTTCATTGGCTGGCAAAGAATATGGAATAGTTATCAAATCTTTTGTCGGATTTGGGAATGGATTTCCTAAAATATTTTCATTTTCAATTTCTTGAATTTGAGCTGGCAAACTTCCACAGACACCATAAATTCTTGTTGATCCATCTATGCAACGCAATATTAATTTTGAACCGATCGGTGTATTTACAATCGGCTTATTATATTCCGGTCCATATTTCCACCCATCACTAAAATTCATAAAGCAACAACTGTCAATGTTTACAAGTTGTGTTCCGTTAGTTCTGTAAACATAGAATCTCTTTGGATATGAAGTCGGAAAGCCGTCTCCTAAAAAACTTAATGCATATTCAATATTAGAAGTGTCGCAATCGAACAAAGATTTTGTAACATAAGCGATTTGGTATTGCGAACTGCCAGCAACATAAGTTATCGGAATATTTACATTAAGAAATACACTATGATTCAGATTATAAATTGTAAACTGTGAATTTTGTGGATCAAACAAAACATATTTATAAGCTGAAGAATCCAATTGAACAAGCATTAGAAATTTAGCCGAGCCAATTGTGTTTGGATAAATATTTTCAAGTGTTACTTGTCCTGCGGCCGACTGTGTCAACGCGATTAGGAGAATGATGATATATTTTTTCATGTTATATGTTTTAATAATTACTGCTAACGTTTTCGGGCTTGGCGAAGGTGGCGATTTTCATGACTAAACTTCATTCGAAGTACCGAGTTTCAAATTTACAAAAAAAAACTGTCATACGAAGCACTGAACTGCCACTTTTGCGAAACCCGTGTTATGCGTTTGTGCATCTGCTCGTGCATCTGCTCGTGCACGGAACAACTGTTTGAGATACGCACCAAAGGTTGTTAAAAGTCCGTGATGGTGTCGCCTGAGTTTAGATGTTATGGCAAAAAAAACTATTATTTCAGGATAATTATTTTTTTTGACAAAACATTTTTTCCTATCTCAAAATTTAAAATATAAACACCATTTGAAAGAGTTTGGGTTTCGAGTTTTAGTGAATGATTCCCGGCACTTTGCATTATTGGCGTGGTTGACAAAACTTCTGAACCTAAATAATTAAACAAACGAACGGATGTTTTCGTTGTTGATGTCAAGGAATAATTAATATTGAAATAATCATTTGCAGGATTAGGATAACAATTCAAGGTAGTGGATAAATCCGTCTCTGTTACACCTGTTGTAGTGCAAAGCCCGGGAATATTTGCATCAAGCCATTGCAATCTAATGCTAATCCAATCTTTTAGAGAATCTAATTCTGCATTATAAGTGGTGGCAACAGGTCCAAAATCGGGCGCGGGTCCGCTCATTCCAAGTATTGGCCATTTTTGAAAATGTCTTGCCTGAGCATTTTGAACAAGCGTTCTTATGCTGTCAATGTATGAGAAAAGATTTGTTGTATCTAACATCGTTTGTCTGTAGTTTTCATACTTACAGCGAAGTTCGTTGCTAAATGTGCTATCTTGCAACAAACGAATATACCAACCTGTTGAATAATTATCAGTAAAGCAATCATTGATTTGATGCGCCCAACCGGCTCCTGAATATCCTTCGAAGTAGGAACAAACACCAGCCATATTTTTCCATGCCCAATCGAAGTCCCATACGGGCCCTGCTTTAAGTTTACCACCGTTTGAATATTTATCTTTATGAAAAAAAACACTTTTTTTAAACCCATCTGCACTTCTCGCTAACTCATTGACAAGAAAATAATCAATAAAGGAGTTTACATCCAAATATTTTCGGTATCCATTTAAGGGGTCGGCAAAATTAGTACTGTAAAGTGCTGTTTCAAGGCTGTCAATATAGGAAGCAATGTATGTCTTTTGTGCAGGTAGAATGGTAGCCGCATCAGGATATTCATACACAAAGTGAACATCAAAACC
>CAMDFX010000012.1 GCA_945897805.1 Chryseobacterium gleum | reverse complement strand
GACAAATTTCTCATCAATTTGGACATGAATTACGAAGGAGGAAGAAAAGCCTTGGTGTACGAAAAAGGCACCAACGTGACTTTAGAAGACGGACAATTTGCCCAAAAACTGGGATTCATCGCAGACGTAAATTTGGGCGTAGAATACCGCTACAACAAGCGCATTTCCGCATTTTTACAATTCAACAATTTAGCCGCACAAAGATACCAACGTTGGTACAACTACCAAGTGCAAGGTTTCCAAGTGATGGGTGGCGTGACGTTTAGGTTTTAGAATATATAGTTAACGACATTAAAAAGCTTGCAAAAATTCAATTTCTGCAAGCTTTTCCATTTCATATCAACCGTTTTTAAAACTCTGCATTCCCTGGTGTTCTTGGGAAAGGAATCACGTCGCGGATGTTGCTCATTCCGGTAACGAACATCACCATGCGCTCAAATCCTAAACCGAAACCTGCGTGAGGCACCGTTCCAAATTTGCGGGTTTCTAAATACCACCACAAATCTTCTTCGTGAATTCCGAAATCGGCGCATTTCTTTTTCAAAACATCCAAACGTTCTTCACGTTGCGAACCGCCCACCATTTCACCAATGCCTGGAAACAAAATGTCCATCGCGGCAACCGTTTCTTTTCCTGCTTCGCAACCTTCGTTTGCACGCATGTAGAAAGCCTTAAATGAAGCTGGATAATCAGTGATAATCACAGGGCGTTTGAATTCTTTTTCAACCAAATAGCGTTCGTGCTCTGATTGCAAATCTGTTCCCCAAGTAACGTCGTATTTGAATTTTTTCTTCTTGAATGGCGTTGAATTCATCAACACTTCAATCGCTTCCGTATAAGTAATGCGTTTGAAATCGTTGGTTGTAACAAATTCAAGACGCTCCAACAAAGTCAATTCATTGCGCTCATTGGCAGGTTTTGAAGCTTGCTCAGTGATTTCTCTTTCGTTCAAGAATTTCAAATCATCCGCGCAATTTTCCATCACGTATTTGCAAATGTATTTCAACATTTCCTCCGCCAAATCCATGTTGTCATGGATGTCGTTGAACGCTACTTCAGGTTCGATCATCCAAAACTCCGCCAAGTGGCGAGAAGTATTCGAGTTTTCCGCACGAAACGTTGGTCCGAAAGTATATACTTGACCCAAAGCTAAAGCCGCCAATTCAGCTTCCAATTGACCAGAAACAGTCAAGTGCACAGCTTTCCCGAAAAAATCTTCAGAAAAATCAACTTTCCCGTCTTCTGTTTTAGGCAACTTTTCTAAATCTAAATTGGTTACATGAAACATTTCGCCAGCACCTTCAGCGTCTGAACCTGTGATGATTGGCGTATGTAAATAGTAAAAACCTTTGTTGTTGAAGAATTGATGAATCGCAAACGACACCGCGTGACGCACTCTGAAAACTGCGCCAAACAAGTTTGTTCTGAAACGCAAATGCGCTTGTTCACGCAAAAATTCCAAGCTGTGTTTTTTCGGTTGCATCACCGTTTTTTGTACATCGTCAGGATTTGCTTCACCGATAATCTCGATTTCAGTTACTTGCAATTCGATGGATTGTCCAGCACCCTGCGAAGCTACAATTTCGCCTGTCAAACCAATGGCAGCACCCGTTGTGATTTTTTTCAAAATTGCTTCGTCGTATTTTTCAAAATCAACTACTGCCTGCAAATTATTGATTGTTGAACCGTCATTCAATTGAATAAAACGATTACTCCGGAATGCGCGAACCCATCCTTTGACAACCAAAATTTGTCCGACTTCAGCCTGACTCAAAGCTTCTGCAATTTTTACTCTCTTCATTTTTATCGAAATATAGGCTACAAAAATAAATAAATAAGTTGAAGAATCGCTTGAAAAAGGGAAGCATTAGCGATGCAAAAGATGCTTTTCGTAATAAAAACGCAAACATTTTAAAAAATCTTTCCCCTAAGGGAAAAAGTGCAAAATGATTAAAATTTCAACAAAAAAGACTGCGAATGTGTTGTGTATTCAAATTAAGTATATATATTTGATTAAAATTTCGTCAAAACAATGTTTAAAATATTATCAAGATGACAACATTAAAAGTAAATGACAAAGCCCCGAATTTTGTTGGTTTAGATCAGCAAGGGAAAACGATTCAAACAGCAGATTTTGCAGGAAAGAAATACGCTGTTTATTTTTATCCGAAAGACAACACGCCAGGTTGCACCGTGCAAGCTTGTAATTTGCGAGACAATTACGACGCATTGGCAGCAGCGGGAATTTCTATTATCGGTGTGAGCATGGATTCAGAGGTTTCTCACCAAAAGTTTATTTCGAAATTTGAATTGCCTTTTCCTTTAATTGCTGATACAGACAAGAAAGTGATTGAAGCTTTCCAAGTTTGGGGTCCGAAGAAATTCATGGGTAAGGACTACGATGGCATTCACCGCACCACTTTTGTGATGGATGAAAACAATGTGATTCAAGGCATCATTTCAAAACCAAAAACCAAAGAGCACGCAAGTGAAATTTTAGAAATTTTCAATAATTAATATTTTTTTTTAAGACCGTAAATAGATTACGAACAACCACCCCCAACTTTGCATCATAATTAAACCCGACAATGTTTGTGCTAGAGGATAAACGATAATCGAAAGCAAACTTGTCAAATAACAAATAAAAAATAAGCGATATGGCAGTTAAAGAAGTAAATGCAGACAAATTAAAAGCGCTTCAACTTACAATGGAGAAGTTGGACAAAGCATACGGTAAAGGAACCGTAATGAAATTAGGTGATGCGCCGATTGAAGAAATGGAAGTAATTTCTTCAGGTTCAGTAACACTAGACATTGCGCTTGGCGTAAATGGGTATCCAAAAGGAAGAATCGTTGAAATATACGGACCAGAATCGTCTGGAAAAACAACCTTGGCAATACATGCGATTGCAGAGTGTCAAAAAGCGGGAGGAATTGCAGCTTTCATTGATGCAGAGCATGCTTTTGACCAATTTTATGCACAAAAATTAGGTGTAAATGTCAACGAATTGTTGATTTCACAGCCAGACAATGGAGAACAAGCATTGGAAATTGCTGATAATTTGATCCGTTCAGGAGCAATTGATTTAATTGTGATTGACTCAGTTGCAGCATTGACGCCAAAAGCAGAAATCGAAGGCGAAATGGGCGATTCTCAAATGGGATTGCAAGCAAGATTGATGTCGAAAGCATTGAGAAAATTGACAGGTTCAATTTCAAAAGCGAAATGTACGTGTATCTTCATCAACCAATTGCGTGAAAAAATCGGTGTGATGTTCGGAAATCCAGAAACAACTACAGGCGGAAACGCATTGAAATTTTACGCATCAGTGAGAATTGATATCAGAAGAGCTGCACAAATCAAAGATGGCGAGGAAGTTGTTGGAAATCATATCAAAGTGAAAGTGGTTAAAAATAAAGTGGCGCCACCGTTCCGCAGAGCAGAATTCGACATCATGTATGGTGAGGGAATTTCCAAAGTTGGAGAAATCGTCGATTTAGGCGTTGAATTTAATATTTTAAAGAAAAGTGGATCTTGGTTCTCTTACGGAGAAACGAGACTTGGACAAGGGCGAGATGCTGTGAAAAATTTAATTGGCGACAATCCAGAATTAATGGAAGAATTGGAAGCTAAAATCAAAGGAGCTCTTGGAAATCAACCTGCTATCGTGGAGGAAGTAATCCAAGACTAACTGCATATCGTTTAATACAGCGCTTCGAAAGGAGCGCTGTTTTTTTTTGATTTTAAATTCAAATGATAGCAGAGAATACTTTCTGGTTTAACCTACATAATCTATAATTAGACAACTTGTGCTATATAGACAACTTTTAATAATGAAACTTGTAATAGTAGCGAGTTTAATCTGTTTTCTTTCAATTGACTACCGTTCAAATTAGAAACATTAAACAATTGATTTACATACTCTAATTTTGTTGTTGTGAACCCATAGATTTTTTTTTGAAAAACGCGTTTTTTTCATTTTTACAATAAATCCCGCTCAAATAAATGAACGGGATTGAATTATTTTAGGATTCGACGATTACAATTTTCTTGCAACTTCCACTTCCTCGAAAGCTTCCACTACATCGCCAATTTTAATGTCGTTGTATTTGTCAATGTTCAAACCACATTCGTATCCTCGTTTCACTTCTTTTTGATCGTCTTTGAAACGTTTCAATGAACCGAGTGTTCCTGTGTGCACCACAATTCCATCTCGGATCACGCGGATTTTCGAGTTTCTCTTGATAATTCCGTCCAATACGAAACATCCTGCGATGGTTCCCACTTTGGTGATATCGAAAGTTTCGCGAATTTCTGCTGACCCAGTAATTTCTTCCAAAATGTCTGGTGAAAGCATTCCTTCCATCGCCGCTTTGATTTCTTCAATCGCTTTGTAGATAATAGAATACAAGCGGATATCGATTTGTTCCGCTTCAGCCAACTTACGCGCTGCAACAGATGGACGCACTTGGAATCCAACGATAATCGCATCTGAAGCCGACGCCAAGTTAATGTCTGCTTCTGTGATTGCTCCAACGCCTTTGTGAACGATTTTCACCGCAATAGATTCAGTTGACAAGTTCAACAATGCGTCTGACAATGCCTCGATAGAACCATCCACGTCACCTTTCACAATCAAGTTCAATTCTTTGAAATCACCAATCGCCAAACGACGACCAATTTCATCCAAGGTAATGTGTTTCGTTGTACGCAAACCTTGCTCTCTATATAATTGCTCTCTTTTTGTTGCAATTGTTCTCGCTTCACGTTCGTCATCCAATACGTGGAATTTATCTCCCGCGCTTGGCGCGCCGCCAATTCCTAAAATCGAAACTGGTGCTGCTGGAGTTGCTTCTTTCACTGATTTTCCGCGCTCATCATGCATCGCTCTAACGCGTCCATAATGACGACCTACTAATACAATATCTCCGATTTTCAATGTTCCTGCTTCAACCAAAATATTGGTTACATAACCTTTTCCTTTATCCAAAGAAGATTCTATTACAGTACCCAAAGCATTTTTGTTTGGATTGGCACGCAAGTTCAAAATTTCTGCTTCCAACAATACTTTTTCAAGCAGTTCTTCCAAATGCAATCCTTTTTTCGCAGAAATTTCTTGACATTGGAAAGGACCACCCCACTCTTCCACCAAGATATTCATGGCAGAAAGTTGTTCACGTATTTTGTCCGGATTGGCTCCGTCTTTGTCAATTTTATTGATAGCAAAAACCATCGGTACTCCTGCTGCTTGTGCATGAGAAATGGCTTCTTTCGTTTGAGGCATCACATCGTCATCTGCCGCTACAATGATAATTGCAACGTCTGTTACTTGTGCACCACGCGCACGCATCGCCGTAAAGGCTTCGTGACCTGGAGTATCCAAAAAAGTCATTTTTCTACCATCTGGCAAAGTCAAAGAATATGCCCCAATGTGTTGCGTAATTCCTCCTGCTTCACTGGATGTTACATCAGCATTTCTGATTTTATCCAGTAATGATGTTTTACCGTGGTCAACGTGACCCATCACCGTAATGATTGGCGGACGAGGTATCAAGTCTTCTTCTTTATCTTCAACTAAATTGATACTTTCTTGTACCTCAGCGCTGACGAATTCAGTTTCAAAACCAAATTCTTCTGCTACAATTTGAATTGTTTCAGCATCCAAACGTTGGTTGATTGATGCAAAAATACCTAGTGACATACAAGCAGAAATTACCTGCGTTGGTCCAATGTTCATCATCGAAGCCAATTCAGAAACGGTAACGAATTCTGTCAACTTGATGATTTTTTCTTGCATTTCGGCTTCCATTGCCTCTTGCTCTCTTCTTTGAGCAAAAGTGTCTCTTTTGGCACGTCTATTTTTAGAACCTTTAGATTTTCCTCCTTTGTTAGAAAGTCTTGCTAAAGTATCTTTGATTTCTTTTTGAATGTCTTTTTCTGTCGCAGCAGCAGGTTTTGCAAATCCACCACTTGTGTGGCCGCCACCGCTTGGTTTGTGATTTCCTAAGTGTTTTCTGATCTTTGGAGCAGGCGTTCCACCTTTCGGATCGTTTGCTGCTGGTGTTGCATTTGCTTGTTGCTTAGTTGGATCAACTTTTTTGATGCGTTTGCGTTTTTTACGCGGTTCTTCGGGTCTTCCAGAGCCAGGCGTTTTAGGTCTTTCTACAGGAAGGTCAATTTTACCTAGAACGGTTGGACCAGATAGCACTTTTCGTTCCACGCGAATCGTTTCGATTTCTCTAGGCGGTTCGGGAGTCGCTTCTTCCTTTTTAACAACAGGAACTTTAACCGTTACTTGAGCTGCGGGCTTAGCCGGTGCCTTTGGTGCTTCGTATTTTGGTTTAACGTAATCCTGTTTTTTCTTTTTGTCTGGTCTTGTTTTTGAATTGATTTTATCCAAATCAATTTTACCCAACACTTGTACTTGCACATCTCCTCCGCCCAATGTTTTTGCGCCCTCTTCCATTGCTGGTTCTTGCGAAACTGGTTCTGGAGCGGCTGGTGCAACTGGCGCTTTTGGCGCTTCCGCAGCTACCGGCGCTTCAATTTTTGCAACCGTTGGTTTTTCTCTGACTTGGTTCAACATGGAAATGTCGAAATCGTCTTCGTCGTCTTGCGGTTTTTCATCAACTTTAGCGTCGCGCAGACTTACAGTTTCACGTTTTTCACGTTTCACTGAAGTGAGCTTCGATTGCTCCTTTAATGTTTGATCATCGGCAAATTGCTGACGCAATAATTCGTAGTATCCGTCCTCTAGTTTCGAATTAGGATTTACATCCTGCTTGATTCCTTTGGAGTTCAAAAAGTCAATTAAAGTAGAAACTCCTACATTTAATTCACCTGCTACTCTGCCTAATCTATGTGTTTTTCCGGCCATACTTTTTATTCTCTACTACTGTATTATTGTAGTTATTTAATTGTTTGGGGTAAGTTGGTTTGGTTTTTATTAATTGTCAAATTCTGCTCTTAAAATCTTGTGTACTTCAAGCACAGTCTCTTCTTCTAAATCAGTTCTATTTACTAAATCTTCTACGGTCATTTCCAATACAGATTTTGCAGTATCGCAACCAACAGCTTTCAATTCGTCCAAAATCCAGCCATCGATTTCATCTGCGAAGTCTTCCAAATCAACATCATCAACATCCACTTCTCCGTCTCTGTATACATCGATTTCGTATCCGGTCAATTTTGTAGCCAATTTAATATTGTTTCCTCCTTTACCAATGGCCAATGAAACTTGGTCTGGTTTCAAGAAAACTTTCGCTCTTTTATCCTCTTCTAAGATTTCGATAGAAGTAATTTTTGCTGGAGAAAGTGCTCTTTGGATAAACAATTGAGAATTCGAAGTAAAGTTAATTACGTCAATGTTTTCATTGCGCAATTCGCGAACGATTCCATGAATACGAGATCCTTTCATACCAACACAAGCTCCAACAGGGTCAATGCGGTCGTCATAAGACTCAACAGCTACTTTCGCTCTTTCTCCTGGTTCACGAACGATACGTTTGATGGTAATTAAACCGTCAAAAACTTCAGGAACTTCCAATTCGAACAAACGCTCCAAAAATTCAGGTGCTGTGCGAGAAAGAATAATCACGGGACTGCTGTTACGCATATCTACTTTCGCAACAACTGCGCGAATAGATTCTCCTTTTTTGAAATAGTCAGATGGAATTTGTTCAGATTTAGGCAAGATTAATTCATTCCCTTCATCATCCAAAACCATGATTTCTTTCTTCCAAACTTGGTAAACCTCCCCAGTCATGATTTCACCAATACGCTCTTTGTAAACCTTGTAAAGGTTGTCTTTCTCTAATTCCAAGATTCTTGAAATCAAGTTTTGACGCAAAGACAAAATGTTTCTTCTTCCGAAATCACCAAATTTGAACTCTTCTGAAACTTCTTCACCAACTTCAAAATCAGGCTCGATTTTAATCGCATCAGAATACGCAATTTCTGTGTACTCATCTTCCACTTCACCGTCCATTACAATCTCTTTGTTCACAAAGATTTGAACGTCACCTTTTTCGATGTTTACAATAACATCAATATGTTCGTCGGTATTGAATTTCTTTTTCAACATGGCACGGAAGACATCTTCCAACACATGTTGCATCGTTTGTTTATCGATGCTTTTCAAGTCTTTAAATTCCGAAAACGAATCAACTAATTCTAAGCTATTCATTGCTTACTTATTTAAATGAGATAACAATTTTTGTTTCTTTTATTTCTGACATTGGGAGTGTTTCCACTTCAACAATGGTCTCTTTCTTCTTTTTACCTTCAGGCTTTTCTAATCGCGTAGTTTCTAATACAAGATTTTCATTGCTTGCTTCTTTCAAAATCCCTTCTTTTTTTGTTCCGTTTGTGAGAATAATTTCTACTTCTCGACCAACATTTTTCAGAAATTGTGGCAAAACACGCAAAGGTTTGTCTAATCCTGCTGAAGAAACATGGAGTTCAAAATCTTCCTCTTCTCTGTCCAAATTGTGCTCAACATTTCGTGAAACTGAAACACAATCATCGATAGCAACGTTGCCGTTTTCTTTGTCAATCTCAAGGTTAATAACCATTGATTTTGAAATAGATACGTCAACAATAAACAAACCTCTATCGAGTTCGTCTATGCGCTCTTGTGCCAATTTTACTACTAGTTCTTTATTAATCATTTGTATAGAAAAAGAGGGGACTTTATATCCCCTCGCTATTTTATTGTTCTTAAATACGCCTCAAAGATAAGGTTTTTTTCTTAATTGACAAAATATTTATTAAGACCCGCTTCGCTTTAAGACATTAAGATTTTAGGAGGCGTTGATATGCAACTTTAAGACTGAATTTTCTCTTTGCTTCGCAACTTTAGATTGTCTCAAAATCTAAAGAAAATTGAAAAGTCTTAACATCTTAACCTCTTAAAATCTTATAAACTATTGTCAAAAATCAATTCACTACCTTTGCAACATGTTAAAAGCAAACATCGCCATTTTTGCCTCTGGACAAGGAAGTAACGCGCTGAATTTGATTCACTATTTCGAGTCACATAATGAAATTCATGTGCAATTTATTTTGTCCAATAAAAGCGACGCCAAAGTATTGGAAGACGCACAAAAATTAGGTGTACAAACTGTTTCATTTAGCAATGCGGAGGTTGAAAACGGAGATTTTATCACGCAATATTGTGTTAATCAACAAATTGATTTCATTGTATTGGCAGGTTATTTGCGTAAAATTCCACCTGCGTTGATTGCGCAATTTCCAAATCATATTTTCAATATTCATCCCGCATTATTGCCAAAATTTGGCGGTGCTGGCATGTACGGCAAACATGTGCATGAGGCGGTGCTTTTGAATAAAGAGAATGAAACGGGTATTACCATTCATCTGGTTAACGAAGATTTTGATGCGGGAGAAAAAATCGCCCAATTTCATTGTGATCTTGCTGAAGACGAAACAGTAGAAACCATTCAACAAAAGGTACAAGCTCTAGAACAAGCCTATTTTCCAATGGTAATTGAAGCGACAATTTTAAAAGCAAGAAATGTTTGATTTTTTTACATCCTTTAATGTAGCTGAGATTTTTAAAGCTGCAATGGTCCTTTTTGCTGTGATTGACATCATTGGCTCTATTCCAATTATTTTAAAAATCAAAGAACAAGCGGGAGAAATTCATGCCTTAAATGCAAGTTTGGTTTCTTTGGCGATTTTAATCGGTTTCTTGATTTTGGGGGAAAGTATTTTGAGCCTTTTTGGTGTCAACGTGGAAGCCTTTGCTGTAGCAGGGTCTTTGATTTTATTCGCCATGAGTTTAGAAATGATTCTTGGCATTCGACTTTTTAGAGACAATACCATAGGAAAAACCGCAAGCATCGTTCCCTTAGCGTTTCCTATTATTGCGGGTGCTGGAAGCATGACAACCATTATTTCCTTGCGCGCAGAATTTGCGGCAATTAATATTGTAAGTGCAATTATTATCAATATCATGTTGGTTTACATTGTATTAAAACTTACTAAACGTATCGAAATTATCCTCGGCGTCGGTGGAATTGCAATATTGAAAAAGGTGTTTGGAATTATTTTGCTAGCAATTGCTGTTAAATTGTTTACCACAAATGTGAAGGAACTGTTTTGAAACAATATGTTGGGTTAAAAAATCCATCAAAAACACCTACATTCGCCCAGTAAATATGCACAGGCCAACGTGTTTTAATTGCCATAAATCAACAAAATGAAACCAATTGATCAATTGAAAGAAAGAAGCGAAAACGCATGTGAATTGTGCAAATCAACTGAAAATTTACAACTTTTCTACGTGCCTTTTTCTACAGGAAAATTTGCCGAAGAAGCGATTTATGCGTGTGAAAATTGCATCGCTCAAATTGAAAAAAAAGCCGAACTAGACCCCAAACATTGGCAATGTTTGAGCGAATCGATGTGGAGTGAATTTCCTGCCGTGCAAGTTGTAGCATGGAGATTATTGAACCGATTGAAACAAGAATCTTGGGCGGTTGATAATTTAGATATGTTGTATTTGGAGGCCGAAGTTCTTGCTTGGGCAGAAGCTTCTGGCGACCAACATTCAGATGGAAATGAAGAATTTCACAGAGATTGCAACGGTGTAATTTTACAACAAGGCGACACCGTCACTTTAATCAAAGATTTGGACGTGAAAGGCTCTAGCTTAAACGCCAAAATTGGCACAGCGGTGAGAATGATTCGCTTGGTTCACGACAATACTGAACAAATTGAAGGTAAAGTGGAAGGACAAACAATTGTCATTTTGACCAAATATGTGAAAAAACAAGGTTGATTTTAACATTCAAATTTTATCAACAAACATTTTTCTATTTTTGTAATTCGAAATCGAATTTTAACCTTTAAATCAAATTGATTTGAAAAATTATATCGCCCAGAGTAACATCCTCAGAAAAAGCTTCCTTGCTTTTGCATTCAGTTTGCTTACGCTCTCAATATTTGCGCAACCAAATGCAACTCCGCCGAGCACAGTCGATATCATTTACATGAAAGATGGAAGAGTTTTGAGAGGTCAAATTTTGATTTTTGAAGAAAAAGATGGTGATCTTACATTCCAAGATATTTATGGCAGAAAATATTCCATCACTAGAGAAGAATACAAGTACTTCGAAGAAAATCAATTCGTAAAAGAAAGAAAAAGCAAAAATGATACCATCGTAAAAGTGCGTAAAGAAAATCAATTTGAATTTTCTGTTGGACTGACTTATGGATCTTATGTGTCTACAACTATATTTAAGTCAGACGATTACTATTTGCAGAATTACAATAATTCTAGTTATTTTCCCATCAGTTTGCAAGTTGGGGCAGGAAAGTACTTTAATCGTAAAAATTTCTTAGGTGCCAATTTGAACTATGCCTTGATTTCGGGCGGAAGTCCAACTATAAACGCCAATTTGAGATATCAATTTCAATACGACGCCTATAAACACAATACTGCCTGCTATATTCCAGTCGAATTTGGATATCACTCTTTGAATTATTATACCAGTTTCTTGGTGAATGACACGTTGGACCTTGGCCAAAATTCTTGGACCGAGCAGTTAAATACCAATGTAAAAATTTCATCTTTAAACTTAGGTATTGGTCACGGATTTAATTTCATGATGAAAAATACACATTCAATCGGCTTAGAATTATTGATTTACAAGTATTTCACTATGAATCAAAAATTTGAAGCACTTCCACAAGGCGATCCCAATTTCAGCCTAAACGCAGTCGGTGCAAAATTGGCTGTGTTTGTGAATATTTGAGAAACAATAAATGGTTGATTTAATTTTAGACTGAAAAGCCAACAACTAAACGTACTTTTGTTTTATGTTGCGCTTGCAAAATATGATCTGTTGGATTGGTTTGTTGTTTACTTTGCAACTAACCGCTCAAATACAGTATAAAATTATCCCTAAACCAATTAAATCCATTGAATTTTTTGAAGGAAATGCAATTGCTAATCAAACAATAAACACAACTTTTCAGTCAGGAAAAACAAAAAAAGCATTGTCAGTTTTTACCTCGGTTGAAAATCAATCAAGAAATCAACAAGTAGTTGTAAGGTCTAAAGCAAAATATAACGCCCGAAATTGGAAATGTTGGGACGGGAAAAAAGAAATCGCTTTGCGTTGGTTGAATGATTCCACTTTTCAGTTTTCAATGTGCTTTGAATTGGAAAAGCATTTCTACAGTTTTTACAATGGGGATATTTTGATTGATAAATGGATGAGTGTGCAACTGCCAACCATCAAGCAAAAAGTATTCATCGTACCCTTGGTTTCTCTTTCAAAAGATCGATTTTACTTTCAAAATGAGTTAAACAAAATTTACAAGCAAGCAGGAATAGAACTCGAAACAGCCATTTTGCCGACTTTTAAAACGAAGATTTTTTCCAAAAAAACAGTTTTTTCAACCCAAGATTCGTTGGAGATTTATTCTGGACAAATGCGATTGTTGCGCAATCAATTTTTTGAATTAAACACCAATTTACCCAATGAAGCTTATTATTTATTCGTAATTCCAAGTTTTTCAGATTCATCAAATTTGGGATTCATGCTCAAAAACAAAATAGTAGGATTTGTGCCATTTCAAGCGAATGAAAAAAAATTAAACATTCAAATTGCGCGCACTTTAGCGGTTGGAATGGGTATGCTCAATCCGGCTTGGAAATCCCTTGACAGCTTGGAAAACCGCAAAGAAAACTTAATGGACTCGCTCGGTGGCGCGCAACTCACTTTTGCACAAGTGGAAGCACTTCGCTCAGAAAGTCGCACATTTTCTCGTTTTGATGTATATGAAAATGTCCCTTCAAATAACGGAACAATCGCTTTTTATTTTTGGAAAGAAACGCGCGGCTGGATAGATTTAACGAATCAAAATCCATTGGAAGCGATACAAAGACCATTTAGAAAGAACTTCTTGATTTCTCGTTTTCAAGTGAAATATAGCATTTTGAAACCAATTTTTCGTTGGAGTGGATATTACATCACGATCTTCAATCTGCTTGGGTTTATTCTATTTTATGGCCTTTTTCTTTGGTTGAGGAAAAAAATTAAAAACGGGTGGCAAAAACGAAAATGGCGTTGGGGAATCGTCCGAAAATTCGTTGTTTGGAGTTTGTTTTTGTCGGCCACATTTGGGGTTTATTGCTCTCTTTCTTGGGGAAATGCGATACTGGAAAGATTTACCATAATTTCTGGTCCGATGCCAGAATTAGATGGGCTGAAATTGCCAGAAGCGAAGAAAGAATTATTTACCAATCCTGATTTTCACAAAAAGCGCGGAAGCATTTTATCGGCGGAAATTTTAGTTCAAAAATCTACGCATTGGGAGGTCAAGAAACGTTTACCTGTTTTATATTTCAATGTATACTTGGATGAAAATCAAAAGCCAATCAAAATGCGTTTTCAGCACAATTCTGATACGCTAAAAGTGGAGTCCTGGAAATATGCGAAGCACGTCACCAATCATTATGTGGTTTTTAATTACATGGATTTGAGCCAAAAAATAACAGTGCAAAAAGTCTATTCTTATGATGGAAAAGAGTTAGAATCTCCCAATGAAAAAGAAGATATAGCCAAACGAATTTTGGTGTTTGTGAATGGTTATCGCCCGACATCAGTAGGACATTCGCTAGAAGAAAATTTTCAAGACATCATCAACAATGGTTTTGAAAACAAAAATTCAACGAATCACATTTATTCTTTTGATCGCTACGATTATTGGCAACCTTGGAACCAAATCAATTTGCTTTTTCAGCAGCGAATAAATCCAACAGAAACCTATTATGCCGACGGACATTTTTCTGTGAGCACCTCTAATTATGGCAGTATTTTGAACTTTACACGTGTAGCGCAAAGTTTCCCAAAACGTTGTCCAAATCCTAAAAAACACACTTGCTATTGGATGCAAAATACGGATTTGAGAAAATATTTTATGCGAAAATCACGTACTGAAAAAGCATTGAAAATGAGCGCTAATAGACAAGGTTTCAAATACCGAAAAGACCATGGAAGAATCGCTGGCAAAAATGTATTGCAGATCTTAAATGAATTACCAGAATTTTCTGAAAATGATACGATTTACATTGTTGCGCACAGCATGGGATTTGCCTATTCGATTGGCATGATTGAATCTTTCCGCAATAAAATACAATTCGGTGGTTTCTATATTTTAGCGCCGGAAAATGCAAAATCTGGATTCGTCAAGCCTTCAGAATGGAATGAAATTTGGCAATACGGCAGCAATTTGAATCAAGATTTTGAAGACGCTCCTTGCTTACAAGATGGTGTTGCGCCGCAAACGGCAGTGAAAGGTTTACCAAAAGAAAATCGGCTTTTTATTCCAAAGAAATCCTACGCACAGAAAGGATTTTTTGATTCGCATTTTGTGGGTTATTATACTTGGATTTTGGAAATTCCCCAAGGTGAAAATGGAGCGGTTAAACAACTATAAATAAGCAGAATAAGTGGTTAATTTCTGCTCTTCAAAATAAATCAATGCCGCTTTTCATAATAAATAGGTTGAAAAAACGATTATTTCTTATCTTGCAACATATTTGATGTTTATGAAAAAAGTATTTACGCTTATTTTGTTGGTTTCAATCTTAGTTTCTTGCTCGGATTGGAAATACAGTAATGGAGTCAAAAGACAAAAAAGGACTTATGTTTACTCTAACCCAAAAAGCACAACCGAAAGCGAAATTTCTACGGAGAATGAAAAAGCTGTTTCAGTTATTGATGAGGAAATTACAACGAAAAATCAAAAACTTGAAAGCGTTGAGTCTGCAGTTGAAAGTCAACCTGAAACCACAGAAAACAATGACAATCAAATCATTTTAGTCAATACAAAAAAGCTTGAAAACGACGAAGATTCTTTGAAGCCAGTAAATCAATCTGTTGTGGACGAAGCTTTAGAGGCTGAAAAAAAAGGTAAATACAGTCAGAATTTTGGCATCGCTGGCTTAATTTTGACTATTACTTTTATCTTTGGATTTGTTGGTTTGGTGCTTTCAATCATCGGTCTCACTAATGGTATAAAGTCATTAAAAGCAAAGTACAACACGCCAGAAGGATTAAAAATGGCGCGCACTGGCGTAATTTTATCATCTATAGTGGTTGGGTTAAACGCCATAGCAGTTATAATTGTTGTTACTGCCATTATTCTTCTTTTGACCCTCTGAAATCATTAATTCTTGCTTATTATAAATGATACAAAAATCGCCTCGAGTCATTGTCAGCGTAACAAATGATTTGTACACAGATCAGCGTGTTCACAAGGTTTGTATGTTTTTGATGCAACAAGGTTATTCCGTTTTATTGGTCGGAAGATTGCGCAAAAATAGCTTGCCACTAGATCGACCTTACCAAACACACCGCATGAAATTGTTGTTCGACAAAGGACCGCTATTTTATGCAGGATTTTCCATTCGCTTGTTTTGGTTTTTGCTTTTTCGAAAATCTTCTGTTTTGGTTTCGAATGATTTAGACACGTTACTCCCCAATTTTCTAATCAGTAAATTGAAACGTGTGACTTTGGTTTACGATACACACGAATATTTTACAGAAGTCCCTGAGTTGGTCAACCGCCCGAAAGTGCAAGCCATTTGGGAGAAGATTGAAGGATGGATTTTTCCAAAATTGACTCAAATTTACACAGTAAATCATTCTATTGCAAATCGATATGAAGCGAAATACGGGAAAAAATTAGCGGTTGTTAGAAATATTTCTCCGCCGTGGAACGCGTCAAATTTGAAATCAAAAGCTGAATTGGGCATTCCTGAGGATAAGTTTATTCTCATTTTTCAAGGAGCAGGAATCAACATTGACCGCGGAGGAGAAGAAGCAGTTTTGGCGATGAAACTGGTTGAAAATGCTGTTTTATTGTTCGTTGGCGATGGCGATGTGATTCCAACGTTGAAGTCAATGGTTGCAAATCTGCACTTGGAAGAAAAAGTTAAATTCTTTGGCAAAAAACCCTATTCTAAAATGATGAATTACACCTATCACGCAGATTTAGGTTTGACGCTCGACCAAGATACCAATCTCAATTACAGATTTTCACTGCCCAACAAAGTGTTCGATTACATGCACACCCAAACGCCCATTTTAGCATCTGATTTGGTGGAAGTCAAAAAAGTAGTTATAGAAAATGAAATTGGAATGATTATCAGCGGACATGCTCCTGAGCAAATTGCTGCAGACATTCAAAAAATTCAAGCAAATCCAGGTTTACATGCAACTTGGAAATCCAATTGTATTGCTGCAAGTTTGAAAGAAAATTGGGAAAAAGAAACTGCTGTTTTAGCACAAATTTATCCAGCTGTAAAATGAATTTGAAAGCCATACATATCATCGCATTAGACGTTCCATTTCCGCCAGATTATGGAGGCGTAATTGACATTTATTTCCGTGCAAAAGCGCTGAAAGATTTGGGCGTAATTGTCATTCTCCACTGTTTTGAATATGGCCGAGGTACGGGGCATGATTTTCATGAAATTGCGAATGAAGTTCATTATTACAAACGCAATAAATCATTGTGGACAAATTTTAAAAAAGAACCATTTATCGTTGCCACAAGGCGTGCTGAAAACCTAGTAAATCGATTATTGGAAGATGATTTTCCCATTTTGATGGAAGGATTACACACCACCGCCATTTTGAGCGATGAACGATTCGAAAACCGCCAAAAATGGGTGCGCATTCACAACATTGAGTGGCAATATTATGAAGCGTTGGCTTACGCGACAAACTCTCCGCTGAAGAAAACATATTTCAAAAAGGAATCTAAAAAACTGAAGAAATACGAGAAAATATTGTCTACAGCAAACCAAGTATTCTGTTTAAATGAGCGAGACTTAGACTATTATTCAGCCATCAATCCTGCAGCAACCTTTTGGGCAGTTGGCTGTGATTTGCAAGAATCAGAAAGTAAAAAAGCTGCCGATTTTGTTTTGTTTCATGGCAATTTAAGCGTTTCAGAAAACGAACGTGCTTTGCGTTGGATCATTGAAAGTTGGGATCCGAACCAAATTCAAATGCGGCTTGTCGTTGCAGGAAAAGCCCCAAGCAAAGGGCTACAAAATGAATTAAAAAAACATGCATTTATCACCTTGAAAAGCAATCCTTCCTCAGAAGAAATGAATGAATTAATTCAAACTGCTGAAGTAAATTTACTCATCACTTTTCAATCAACGGGCGTAAAATTAAAACTGATAAATTCCTTGATTCAAGGAAATCGTTGTGTCGTAAATCCACTGATGGTGGAAGGAACAGATTTAGGGCAATTTTGCGAAATGGTTGATGATGCGGAAGATTTGATTCTAGCGACTTCGAACACCAAAGTACTTTCGAGCGAAGATAAATCTCGCAGAATCGAATTCCTTCAAATGCATTTAGATGCTAAAAATCAAGTGGAGAAAGTATTAGATAAAATCGGAATTTTACTTTAGAAAAACAACCTTCCATTTACCCATTCTGGGTCTAAAATCGCTTTTCTTTTTTGATAAAAATCTAGTGCCAATTGGTTCCATTCCAACACTTGCCAATCCATGCGTTTAACCCCGGAATTTTTGGCGATTGAAACTACTTGGTCAAACAATTTTCCGCCGATTCCTGAAGTTCTGTATTCGGGCAAAACGAAGAAATCTTCTAAGTACAAGCATTTTCCTTTCCAGGTTGAATACGAGGTATACCACAATGCAAAACCGACAATTTGAGTTGTTTCAATGCCATCAATCATTGAAACTTCTTCCGCCACTATTGCCTCGCAAATGTGTTCTTCGAATAAATGAATCCCAAGTGCTTCAGCGGTATTGACAACTTCGTTTGGCGCCTTTTCGTATTCTGCCAAAGCTTGAATTAAAAGCATTATTCCAAATTCATCGCCTTTTTGAGCTGCCCTTATTTTCATTACAATCCAGCCAAATTTAATCTGAAACGAATACCTGCACTGGTGTTTCCTGTTGGATAACTTGACGCAATTTTTGGTGTATTGATTACTTGATCGTAATACAATTGAATAGTCAAATTTTGTCCAATATTGTAATCTGCGGATGACTTGATGGAAATCACGCGTTGGCCAGCTGTTCCTTGATTTGTATTCTCTTCAATCTTACGAATCACTGTTAAATTGTCTCTGAAAGAAAAATCAAAACGAATATTCAACGGCTCTTCTAAATTTTTGGATTTGAACTTTATTGGCAATTTGACTTTTGGAAATTTGTAACCAACACCAATCACCCATTCTGTGCCTAAAATCTCCGTGATTTGATTGTTTGTCAATGCTAAATTAGCACTGCGGTCTTTTTTCAATTCAAATTTCGTCAGCAAACCTTGTCCATTCACATTCCAAGTTGCATCTACCCCAATCAATGGCGAGAATCTTTCAGAAACAGTGATGTTTGAAACATTTCTTGCCACATAAAAATTATCATTTTGATCCAGACCGGTTGCATTTCCATTCACATCTTGCGTTGCTTTCAAATTCGTTTGTAAACCACCAACTGTAACAGAAGAACTGTATCCATGACGGATAACAAAATTTTTCACGATTTTTTTCATGAAAGGGAATTTTGTCAATCCATTGTAATTGATATTCCAGTTTGGCAATGGGACATTTTTCACTGGATTAATATTTGAAGCATTGACTTTTTTATCTGTATAACTTGTTAAGAAAGCCCCAATTACGACTTCTTGCTGTGTGCCTCCATATCCGCTAGCATAACCGTTTACAACGCCTACAGAATTTGTATTTTTATCAGCCAAAAGTTTTGAAATCTCTGTTCTGTTTGCGCGCATCTTGTCAAACAGGGAAGATTCGAAGTTTTTACCCAATTTAGTAAATGCAGAACCAATTGAAATTGTGGAGTAAGTCAAGGTTGCTGTTTCCATTCTACTTTGACTTTCATAAGCTAGATTTTCATCGTTCCATCTAAAAAATTCACCAGAATTCACACCATAGTTTCTGTTGGCGGTCAATTCAATACTTAAATCTTTGAGTGGTTCTAAAGAAGCACGTCCAGAAATATTCTTTGCATGCGTGTTTGTATATTGACGATTCAACGCACTGTTTTGAACTAACCAATTGTTCGATTCTGCAACTCTTGCAATGTCGTAACCAGTTTCTTTTCCGTTCAAGTTATAACGTTGTTGTCCAAAAACGAACCCCGCCATTTGTCTTTCATTTCCGTTGGTAAATCCTAAAATACTTGAGCCTTGATTATAACCAGGCAGTAAAGTTCCGTCTGTCAAAGCATACGTTGCAGAAACAGATCTAACTGTCATTACCAATCTACCAAGGAAACCAGAAACCGGATTCACTTTGTCTTTTTGTTTTTCTTCTTTATCTTTTTGGCGTTTCAGTCGGCGTTTTTTGCGCTCAAATTGACGTTTTTTGCGTTCCCATTTGCGCAATTCTTTTGGCGTCATTTCTTCCTCCGGTTTGTCAGGAACCAATTCTTCTAAAACCTCTTCTTTTTCAACTCCGGGCTTTGGATTTGTTTTAGATTCTCCATCATCTGGGTTTTTCATGCCCGTTGCTTTGGCTCTTTGTGGTTTTCCATCAGAAATTATCTTTTGCAAGAACTTCGATTTACTATACAAAGTAGTGAAATTCATTTGAGCTGTCGTATTGAAAACGCGGCTATTTTGAATGATATTCCCATATTCACTTTGACCAAGTGGTGCGCGCTGCCAGTTGAAAGTTCCGCTGTATTTTGCATTTCCAGTTACCCAATCCAGCAAAGGAATTTTATCAAATGGGATGTTATATTGTAAGCCGTAATCATGCGTATAATCAATACTTTGACCCAAGGTCTTCATTTGAGCACGGATTGTGTCTTTGAAATCACGGTAATTTTCTGGATCTAATTTTTTATCAATTCTACCCTGATTTTCATCAAATAACGAACGGTTATTGGCATTGAAATTAAATTTCAAGTTTTTAGTAATGTCGTAACCGAAATTATAGGAACGATTCCATGTAAATGATTTCACATAAACTGGCGCAAATTCGTAGCCTGGCGTAATGTTATTTTTGACTTGACGCTCGTTATAGCTTCGAATCAAATCGTTATTCATTCCGATATTTTTGGGCGTTAAGAAGAAATTAGCATCGCGAATGATAGACCACCATTTCGATTTTTGCATGAATTTAATCTTTTTAAATGGTTCAATTGGTTTGGCTGTAAATGAATAATTATACGTTATTCCACCACGCCAAATCTTCGTTCTGTCGTATTCTAAATTGAAATCACGGTGCAAGTTTTCGCTGTAAGAATAACTCAATGCAAAGTTTGAAATATTCCATAAATGAGGTTTTGCGTTGGCGCCTAATTCCTTTCGAACATTGGTAAAATTGTAAGATCTTCGCTCTGTATAATCTTGCCCTGCACGTGCACGTTCTTTTCTCGTTGCAGGATCATAATCTGCCAATCGAATGTCTGGATTGTAAGGGTCGTACTCAGGATTAATCACTCCAACTGAATATCCGTAGAAGAAAGGAAGTGCCAATTTCACGCGTTTTCCAAGAAATTGTCCCAACTGAACGTTGGTATTGAAATCAAATCCCACTTGTTGGTTTCGTTGTCTTTCTTGCACACGACTTTCGATAGAACCCCAGTTTACACCACTGTAATTTCCTGACATGGAAACTGTGGCAAAATCTGCTGCTTGAATTTGCATTCTGGCAACGGCCGCCGATCCACCTTCATTTTGGAAATCAGTCAATCGCAGCTCATTTACCCAAATCATCGCGCATTTAGCTTCACCATCATCAGCCCAAGGGTTTTCGGCTTGTTTATTAGGATTTCTGACTCCAATCATGATGGAACGAATTCCTTGCAAGTTTGGACTTCCTTTGACTTTTATCAATCTTTTCGGATTTCGAGGGTCAATCATTATCCATTCCACATTGTTTGTCAACGTTGAAGTGGCGGTTCCTGTGATGGCATTTCGCTTTTTCTTCGCGTCCAACAAATCGTCAAAGATAATTTCAACATTATTGGCTTCAGGCCAAATAGATAAATCGCTGTTATCATACCATTGACTTTCTGTCAAAGGCATTTCATATTCGTAATAATTTTCTGTAAAATCAGTTCCCAAACGAATAAACAAAGTCAAATCTTCATTATTCAAGGGTTTTGTCGTAGTGATTTCCTCCGCGTGCACAAACAGTTTCAATTTTTTGTAAGTTCTCACATCAAACTGAACATTTCTGTAGGCCGCTCTTGCATCCCCATCTTTTAAATTACAAACCTCCAAGGTCAATGATTGCTCATTCAGCTGGCGTTGTTGCACCTGAGATGGATCAACTTCACGAATTATTGTAGGAGGAAGTTTATAGTTAATTGGATTTCTTTCCGCATTTTCTTCAAAATTTACTGCGGCGATATTGAAAGTTGTCAAATTTGGATCGGTCACAATTCCTTCTCCGGGAGTAACCAAATCCTCTCTAAATCTTCTCCATTCACCGCGAATAAATTCCAATTTAGCGAAACGAATGACCACTTCCTCATCAAATTCTTTTAAGAACATCCGCATGAAACGAATTGAGCGGAAATCTGTGATGCCATTGATCACTTTTTCAGGTTCAGTCACAGGGATTTTATACTGAATCCAGCGTTCTCTTTTTGTACTTCCTTCAGGAATAAATGTTTGAACACTCGTAACGAAATTTTGTCCCACAATGGTATCGCCAGGTCTAAGACTTACTTTGTATTGAAAATAACTTTCTGTTTCAGAAATGTTGTTGTCCAAATTCAAATCTTCTAAGTCCGGTAAATTAGTCGCTTGCGTTGGATATCCGTCAACATTTGCTGTATCAGACATTTCTGTTGTGTAAGAATTTCCTTCTGTAGAATTATAACTTTTGTACCGTTCCAAGATGTCGGCTGCTTCATTGTCATAAACATCATCTCGGTAAAATTTATAATTATCACTTGAAGGATCGGCAATCATTTTTGCTTTCGCAGCCGCCGTTAAACTAGAGTTTGCTTGCACCCAATTTACATAATTAGTGTAGGCTAATTTTTCAGTAGCATCGTTTCTTCCGTCTAAACCTACATCTTGGTTTGCCCGTGCTTCAGGGTCAGTATTGAAAGCATTGACCACCACTTGTTGCGTTGAAACATTCGCCCAGGGGGTAGTATCCAAATTTGCAGTATCGCCTGCTGTTGGAGGCAATCCGTTTTCAAAACTTTTACGTGAATCCGGCAAAACATCTTCAGAAATATTCCCAAGGTTAAAATACAAATCCCCACCATTGTGTTGGGTATTTGGATTGACACTTTCAGCATCTTGGTTAAAAGGGTCTAGAATCCAAAATTGTATAAACTCAATATTTGTTTGTTCAAAATCGTTGGTTGTCAAGGCGCGCATGATTCCTCCCCAGCGATTTTCAGGATTGGTAAAATTTCCGTTTGCATCAATTGTTGTGGCAGTTGTATCATAATTATACATTCCGCGCTCAGTTGGATAATAACCCAAATCCAAAAACTGTACAATTGGAACAGTACCATAAGCCAATTGAGAATTGGTAAAAATATCAGTCTGTTTCACCAATCGCATTCTACTGTCTGACAGCATCGATGGATTGTCACTAATATGTTTTGGTCTCAAGGCATTGTCAGAATAAAATAATTGATCAATTTGATACCAAGCCACTTTTGCTCTTCTGTAGCCAGCTGATAGATTTTTGGCGCTTGCTTCTGGAAACAAAGATGGTTGACCTTGCGGAATTGATGCCATTTTCCAAGCGCTGACACTTTTTAAATCAATCGTAGTTTGGCTGCCTTCAAAATCATCAATGTAGGACATTCCTTCTTTGGTTATTGCTTTAGGAACGCCAGGAATTAAGTGGGCGACTTCTCCTGTAAAAGAGATGCTTGATTTTGCTTTGGTAGAAATTACGGGCAATAGATCAACCAATTTGGTCAAAAACGGCAATTCTTTCTTGAAAGCAATATCTAAACCTAACACATTGTTTTTAAATGGCTCACTACCAATGTCTACTTTTTGAGTCACTGGTCTTTCCATCATTCTCATCCAAGTTCCGCCGATATTGAAATTTTCTGAAAAACGGTAATTCATGTGCGTTCCTATCAGAGATTTGGCTTGGAATCCAAAAACAGAATTACTTTCAATCGAAATTTTCAAAGGTGTGTTTGATTCTAATATTCCTGAGTTTAAGATTTTAACACGGCCTAAATTATAATCGACCGTAAAATCTTGACCTTCCACCAATTTGATTCCCCCAGCAGTTATAGTTACAGCGCCTTGAGGTACATTTAATGAATTCAAAGGAATATCGGATGTAACCGAAGATTGATACTGACCTTTCAAAACAAATCTATTTTTCAACGGAATTTGTTGTGCAGCAGTTTTAGTTGAGTCGTATAATTCGGTATAAGCCGTATTATTGACAATCGCCTCTGGAATGTTTGCGGCTAATAATTTTTGGCGCAATAACTGCCCAAAAGGCTCAACTGTGGAGAAATAAACACGGCCATTTCTAGGATTCACCGTTCCACCTCTTTCTGATCGATTTCCAGTGAAAGTCATTGGGGCAAAATCGAATAAACCATCTGAAAATGGCTGTTCATTCATGTTTATCCTGTCCATTTCTAGGACTGTAACCAGTTGTTTATCTTTGATTCCTTCAGCAGGAAAGAAAGGCACAAGCAAACTATTTTCGGGATTATTGTACAATACATCCAAGCGGAAACCTGTTTTATCCAATTGATAAGCACCGATTGAATACACATTTTTCATCATCAAATCCCAAATTCTGTTTTTCGGATTTGTCAAAGTTGGTTTCAATAATTTTAAAATCAAGGCATCTTGCCCCGAAATTCCATCGACAGAAAATTCACCCACTTGGTAGGTTTCTCCTTTGTACGTGTATTCATAAGCAACGGCTAAAACCTCATCGTTATTTAAGGGTAAATTCAATGAAATGAAACCCAGCAGCGCGTTGTAAGAGTACTCTTGATCGGTTAGTTTTCTGGCATTTTCAACTTTTTCATAATGTTTTGCTTGCACAAATGGACCAGGAGCAACACCTTGTGCGGATAAACTAGAAACAGCATTGGAGAACCCTCTAATTCCCGCTTGTGCCGCGGCCCATTCATACAATCCATTTGCTTCGTTGTCAGGAAATTTAGCATTTGTAACAGAGCCTGGCGTTCCTTCTAAATTTTGTGTTTTTGATTCCCCTAAATCTGTAAATGCAACAATATTTCTAGTGTTTTCAGTATTGTTGACACGATTAGTCAACCACACTTCCATTCTTGTGATGTTTATTTCAGATTTTGGAATCGGCAAGGTTGACATTGCTTCATCATATTCATCTCGAAAATTTAAGTTGATAAAGTAATGTCTATTTGCTTCATAATTATCTGCTGAAATTTCAAAAGGTTGAATTTGCGCTTTTCCCGCGATGTTAATTTCTTGTCTTTTGCTTTTGGAAGAAGCCATGATCCCATCTATTGTAAATCTTCCAAATTTCATTTGAGAATAAACTCCAAAAAGCACTTGAGAACCTTGAATTAAAGATGTATTCAAAGGAAGAGTAACGTTACCAACCTCCAATTTTTGCATGATTTGATCTTCATCACCGGTGTATCCAAGTTTGGTAATATTGTCGAAATCAAAAGCGGCCTGGGTGTTGTAACTGGCATTTAATTTGATTTTTGTACCAATTTGACCAACTAAATTTAATTGAATTTGCTGCTGGAAATCGAAACGTGTAATTCTCCTTTGTTTGACTGGTAAAATCGGATTGTCGTATCGAGAAGAATTCACACCAAAAGAAAGTTCAATTGAACCTTGCGGTCTGATACTAATTTCATTTGACCCAAAAATATTCGTAAAAACTTTTCCAGGAATTTTTATTGAGGGTTGAAAACCGCGTTTTGCTTGCGTTTCAGCGTCAATTTTCTCTTTCCAATTCTCTTGCATCGCTTTGCGACGTTCATATTCTAAATATTCTTCCAAGGTCATCATGGAAGGATTTCTATAATTTAAATCAGATTTTCCTATTGTTTCTTTGAAAATATATGTTCCTGTTGTTGGATCGTAAACAATGGTAGGGCTCACAGAGGAAGGATCGCCTAAGTCGAAACTTTGTGGCGTTGTTTGAGTAGGATCAACATTATTGGTAATAGGAAACGGCAAAGTATCTGGGGGATTATTTTGCCCAGAAACCATCAATGTAAATACAGACGATATGGCAAGAAATAATGCCTTAAGGTTCAACAATTTATTAATAAAAATCTCTTTTTTCAAAACTTATAAAATTTTGAGTGCGCCTTTGATTAGTTTTTCAACGGTTTCTTCACCAGTGCTCACTTTATCTAAAGCTTTGTCTGCGGCTTTTTTATCAAAACCTAAGGAAACCAAAGCCGTTAACGCATCAAATCGATTAGTATTGTTTGCAGAGAAAATATTTCCTGTTGAAATATTGAATTTTAACATTTTATCTTTCAAATCAATGATCACACGCTGGGCTGTTTTGACACCAATTCCTTTGATACTTTGTATTGTGCTAACATCTTCTGCTTGAATTGCCTGTGCAATATCTTCTGTTGACAAGGAGGAAAGCATGATCATTGCTGTATTTGGACCAATCCCGGAAACTGAAATTAAATGATTAAACATTTCTCTTTCTTCCTTGATTGCAAAACCGTATAATAGCTGCGCATCCTCGCGCACAATAAATTGGGTATAAATCAAAATAGATTCATCAGAAGAAATAGTAGAAAACGTATTTAAAGATATTTTCACTTCATAACCAACTCCACCACATTCAATGATGAGACTGGTTGGGTTTTTCTCTATTAATTTACCATTTAGGTGCGTAATCATTTTCCAATATATTGATTAGATGACGTTCACATATTTATAAAGACGAACGAACGACCAAAAATAACTATTTGTTTTGAGCATCTACTACAGCAACTTTAACCATGTTGATAATTTCTCGCACTGTGGCGCCCATTTGAACCACATGAATTGATTTTTTCAATCCAACCAAAACTGGCCCAATCGTTTCAGATTCAGTTAATTCTTGCAACAATTTGTAGGCAATATTTCCTGAAGAAAGATTTGGAAAAATTAAAGTATTCACTTGTTTATTTGCTAAATGTGAGAAACCAAATTTTTCATTCATCAAATCGCTGTTCAATGCAAAATTGGCTTGCAGTTCCCCATCCACGCAAATCGACGGATATTTTTCATGCAATATTTCAACAGCTTGCGCCATTTTATCGGCATCTTTTCCTGGCGAAGAGCCAAAATTAGAATAACTCAATAAGGCGATTTTAGGAATCACTTTAAATTTGCGAATTGTTTTGGCAACATTGTTTGTGATTTCCGCAATTTCTTCAGCCGTTGGATCCATGTTGATAGTCGTATCAGCCAAAAACAAAGGCCCTCTTTTGGTCATTAAAATATACAATCCTGAAACCACATTGACATCTTTTTGCGTTCCAACAGTTTGAATAGCAGGGCGAACAACATCTCTATAATTTCTCGTCAATCCAGAAATCATAGCATCTGCTTCGCCTGTTTCAACCATCATCGCTCCAAAATGATTTCTTTCGCGCATGATTTGAATAGATTCGAACTCTGTAAAACCTTTGCGTTTTCTATTTTCAAAAAATGCATTTCCAAAGCGAATTCTTCTTTCTTCTTCCTCTTCAGATTTTGGATCAATAATTTCAAATTCTGAAAATTCAAGCGCATATTCATTGATTAAACTTTCAATTTTCGCTCTTTTCCCTAATAATATTGGGTAAGCAATACCTTCTTCACTAGCAAATTGCGCAGCTTTTAAAATTTTGTAATTATCCGCCTCCGCAAAAACAACTCGTTTTGGGTTACTTTGCGCTTTTATGGTTAAATTTCGAATCAGTTTATTATCCAATCCTAGTCTGTTTTTCAGCTCCATTTCGTAAGCATCCCAATCTAAAATTGGATTTTTTGCAACGCCTGAATCCATGGCGGCCTTTGCTACGGCGGGAGCGACATAATAAATCAATCGGGTATCCAAAGGTTTTGGAATGATTTGCTCGCGACCAAAAGAGATGTTTTTGTCGCCATAGGCTTCTATCACTTCTTCTGGAATGGTTTCTTTTGCCAAGGCAGCAATTGCTTTAACGGCTGCCAATTTCATCTCTTCGTTGATGGTTGTTGCTCTAACATCTAAAGCGCCGCGAAAAATAAATGGAAATCCAAGCACATTGTTCACTTGATTAGGATGGTCAGAACGCCCTGTTGCCATGATAATATCTTCACGAACAGACATCGCCTCTTTGTAGGTAATCTCAGGGTCTGGATTTGCCAAAGCAAAAACAATTGGGTCATTTGCCATGCTCGCAATCATCTCTTTTGATACGATATTTCCTTTGGATAATCCTAGAAAAACATCTGCATCCACAAAAGCTTCAACCAATGAAGCTGAGTTATTATGTGAACCAAAAAGCAACTTTTCAGCCTCTAGCTCAGTTCTTTTTTTGCATAATAATCCTTTGCTGTCGAACATGAAAATGTTTTCATATTTCGCACCCAACGTCGTGTATAATTTTGCGCAAGACATTGCAGCTGCACCAGCACCAGAAATGACGATTTTTACATCCTTTATTTCCTTATTGGCTAATTCCAATGCGTTTAATAATGCTGCTGAAGAAATGATTGCCGTTCCATGCTGGTCGTCATGCATCACCGGAATATCCAATTCTTCTTTCAATCTTCTTTCAATTTCAAATGCTTCTGGAGCTTTGATGTCTTCTAAGTTAATTCCCCCAAAAGTGGGTGATATTGCTTTTACAGTTTGTATAAATAATTCGGGATCGCTTGCATCAATTTCGATGTCAAAAACATCAATGTCAGCGAATATTTTGAATAGAACACCTTTTCCTTCCATCACCGGTTTGGAAGCTAATGGACCAATGTCACCTAAACCAAGAACTGCTGTTCCGTTAGAAATAACGGCAACCAAATTTCCCTTGGCGGTATATTTATAAACATCGTCTTTATTTTCTGCAATTTTTAGACATGGTTCAGCTACGCCAGGAGAATATGCCAATGAAAGATCTCTTGGAGTTGAGTAAGGCTTTGTTGGTACCACCTCAATTTTACCAGGTTTTCCTGAAGAGTGGTAATCTAATGCGTCTTGTTTGCGAACTTTCGCCATGGTGATGATGTAAATTAATAAGGGGACAAATATAACAAAAAAGAGGCTATTTTCAATGAAAATAGCCTCTTAAGATGTATAAGCAAAAATTAATTTGCCCAAGTATCAAATTCTTATTTGATTACAACATTTTGTACTTTAGAAACGCCGTTTCCTGATACTTTAACGATGTAGCTTCCACTTGCAACTGCAGATACAGGAACAGTGATAGTTTGATTACCAACTACATTATTAGATACAGTTGTGTAAATTACACGTCCTTGTAAATCTAATAAAGAAACAGAATAGTTACCGTTATTACCAGTAAATTCAACGTTTACTACATCAGAAGCAGGATTTGGATAAACATTCATTGCGATAGCGTTTTCAACCTCTTCTAAACCAGCAACTGCATTTGTTTGGAAAGCATCAAGTACAGAGCTTCCTGTAGGGAAGTTTGATACATCAGAAACAGAAACTGTACCAGAAACTACCTCAATTTTACCATTTCCATATCCACTGTCAAATCCGTCTCCGTATGAGTCATTAACAACTAGGTCATAACATCCGTTAGGAAGCGTAACATTTACATCTGGCTGCGGGTAAGTACCGTTAGCTGCAGCATCAGTGTATGGTCCACCAGAAGAAACAACTGCACCTGCAGCATTTTTGATTTGCCATGTGGTTTCTGAACCATATCTGTCACAAGTAACTTTCACAGTAACATCATTTGTTCCAGAAATAGAACCAACAGAAATAGCTTTTGTTGAAGAAGCAATTGAACCAATTGCACCTGCACCACCGTTTACACTTGTTACAGTCACAACAACATTATTTGTTGCTAGAGGTGTGAACGACATTGCAGGCAAAGTAATTTCTTGAGTTCCGTAGAAAGGAATACTTCCTGTCCAATCAAAAGTTTGAGGAGTTCCTCCATTAATTGAAGCTGAAAAAGAAATTGCAGTTACTGTGTTTCCTGTATTTTTTACTTTGATAACTGGAGTTACTTGCTCACCAACACAAACATTCATTTCGTTTACAATGCTTTGAGCAGAAACTGTAGAACCTGGTACGTTTGTAAAAGTTGGCGTTACTTCGGCTGCAGAAATAATTTTACTGTTCGTGTACGTATTTTGACCCTCATGCAAGAAAGCAAAAAATTCTAGTTCACCAATATTTAATTCAACACCATTGATTGCTGCTGGTAAAGTATAAGTAACAGTTCTTGTAATTACACCTGTTTGAGAAGCATCAATCGCTTCACCCCAAGTTCCTCCTGCGTTTAAGAAACCACGGAACATGTGTTGGTGCAAGTAATTACCATTTGGTAAAACTGCATTCGGATTGTAAGTTGCACCAGCAGTCTGCGGACCTTCATAATTATTTTGAACGTAACCAATATTCAAATAATGGTTTGTTCCTGCAGCTTGCGGAGTTGTATAAAACATCTCAACATTTAATGTCAATTCTCTTGTCCCAGCATCAATTGTTGCATTCATTGCAATATTAACTGGAGAGGCTTCTGCCAAACGAGCAGTAACTTGACTTGTCCAGTTTCCACGGCCTGTAGCTAAAACAGTTTCAGTACCAAAAGCTGTTCTTTGTACTGCTCCTGCAGGGTAGCCCGTTGGAGCAAAAAATGCATCTAAGGCAGTACCAGCAGTTGTTCTTAAATCTGGTTGACCAGCTCCTGGTGTTGCATAACCTCCTGCATGAATATTTACCAAAACCACACGTCCTGGATTAGCGTCAGCAATTGTTTTCGCTCTTAGGTGTCCATCTGGACAATACTGGCAATTGATCCCTGTTAATTCTTCTAAAACCACGTTTTTATTTTGTGGCGTTTGAGAAACTGGTGTTTGTTGAGCAAAGGAAAAACCTGCACCCAAAATAACGTTCCCCAAAATGAGTAATGTTCTTTTCATAACTTTATAGTTTTTTTGTTATTCCAAAAGTAAAGTAATAATTGGTGTTTGATCATTTATTCTACACTTTTTTTGTTATAATATAAAATCTATTCTTGGAAACCTAAGTGTTAACTACTTGTTGATAACATCCAATTTATTACTTTTACAAAAAATTTCAAATATGAAATATTTAATCATCGGTCTTGGAAATCCTGGTGCAAAATATGCTGAAACAAGGCACAATATAGGATTCAAAGTAGTGGATGCTTTTGCCAAAGAATGCGGGGGGTCTTTTTCAGTTCTTAAACATGGGGAGGTTGCGCAAGTGAAATACAAGGGCAGACAAATTGTAATCTTAAAACCAACTACTTTCATGAATTTAAGTGGAAAAGCGGTGAATTATTATTTGCAATCTGAGAAAATTTTAAGAGAAAACATTTTAGTAATCACTGACGATTTATCTTTGCCTTTTGGCAAATTGCGCATGAAAATGAAAGGCAGTGATGGTGGTCACAATGGTCTGAAAGACATTCAAGCAACATTGAATTCCCAAGATTATACAAGGTTGCGTTTTGGGGTAGGAAGTGAGTTCAATAAAGGGCAACAAGTGGATTATGTTTTGGGAGAATGGTCCGCTGAAGAACAAAGATCTTTGACAGAAAGAATTGATATTGCAACTGAATTTATAAAAGGTTTCACTACGATTGGTGTAAATTTGACAATGACGAATTGGAACAATAAATGAAATTTCAAGATTGGAGAGCACATTTGGCGTTGTTTTTTGTCAACACTTTATACGGCGCAAGTCATGTTTTAGCAAAAGGTGTAATGCCCAATTTTCTCACGCCAAGTGTTTTCATCTTGTTTCGAGTTTTAGGCGCAACAATCTTGTTTTGGATAGTAAAATGGATGCTTCCCACGCAAAAAATCGAAAGGAAAGATTATTTACTTCTGGCTTTTTGCGGACTTTTTGGTGTTGCTATCAATCAATTGTGTTTCTTCTATGGGTTGAATTTATCGTCTGCAATCAATTCAGGAATCATCATGACAACCAATCCTGTTTTGGTACTCATTTTGGCCTATTTTTTAATCAAAGAAAAAATTACAATATCGAAAATTACAGGAATCCTAATTGCGGCGGCGGGAGCAATTTTACTCACTTTGGCCGGCTCCTCTGGCAAAGGAGATTCGCTGCTTGGCGATTTATTTCTTTTTGTGAATGCCCTGAGTTATGCCATTTATTTAGTCATCGCCAAACCATTGATGAAAAAATACAATCCATTGACAGTGATTACTTATGTGTTTACATTTGGGCTTGGTTTTGTGTTGCTTTTTCCGCCAACTTTAATAGAATTTTTTCAAACAGACTTCCAACAAATCTCAATTGAAACTTGGGCAAAAATCACCTACGTAATCATTGGTGTAACATTCTTGAGCTACCTGTTAACCATGTATGGATTGAAATATTTAAGTCCTGCAGTTTCCAGCGCATACATTTATTTTCAACCAGTTTTGGTGATTTTCTTTGCTTTTTTCCTGAGTTATATTGGCTTCGCGGACGATTACACAGATACCATCACCTGGCAAAAAGGGGTGTATATGCTACTGATTTTTCTGGGGGTTTGGCTGACTACGAGAAAACAAAAAGCTTAAAAAACCATTTATTTCCCTTTCAAATCCATTGCTTTCAAAGTATTCATCATCAGCGAAGCTATCGTCATTGGACCAACGCCGCCGGGAACTGGAGAAATGTAAGAACATTTGGGTGCAACCTCATCAAATTTGACATCGCCCACCAATTTCCATCCTGAAACTTTCGTTGAATCTTGCACGCGTGTTGTTCCAACATCAATAACTACAGCGCCGTCTTTGACCATATCAGCGGTCACAAAATTAGGTTGTCCAAGCGCCGCAATAATAATGTCAGCTGTCAAACAGATTTCTTTCAAATTACTAGTTTGACTGTGCGCCAAAGTTACAGTGCAATTGCCCGGTTCAGTATTTTGAGAAAGCATAATACTTAAAGGCATTCCAACGATGTTTGACCGACCGATGATAACACAATTTTTGCCTGCAGTTTCTAGCTTATTTCTTCTGATTAATTCAATAATCCCTGATGGCGTTGCAGATACAAATCCAGGTAAATTTAGTGCCATTTTCCCGAGATTCATCGGATGAAAACCATCTACATCTTTTTGAGGATCGATTGCTAAAGTTATTTTCATCTCGTCAATATGCGCTGGTAAAGGCAATTGAACAATGAATCCGTCGATGCTTTTATCTTCGTTTAATTGTTTTACTTTATTCAATAATACTTCCTCTGAAACAGAATCATCATAGCGCATCAATGTGCTTTCAAAGCCACATTCTTCACAAGATTTCAGTTTGTTAGCGACATAAGTCATCGATCCACCGTCCGTTCCTACAAGGATTGCTGCTAAATGTGGTATTTTTTTTCCTTCCGCTTTTCTTGCTTTAACTTGTTGCGCTATTTCAACTTTAATGATTCGTGCAGTTTCTTTTCCGTCTAACAATTCCATGCGTTCTGATTTTGCAGCAAAGATAGTTAGATAATCAGGAATGAAAAAAAATGCCATGAATTATTTAAACAATTCATGGCAATAAGTATGCTACAAAAGAGGAAAATCTATCCTTTTTTTGCTGAAAAAAACTTTCTTTTATTTGACTTTGGAGCTGCCGTTTTATTGGAATTATTTCTTCCTTGGTTGGCTGGGTTTGGCTTTCTTTGTCCACCGCTACCCTGCGTTTTTTTGGGAGCGGGTGCATCCATTTTAGGCGCAACTTCCATCGGGTAAGGATGGGTCGTGTTTCTAGGAATTTGCAGTTTGATTAATTTTTCAATATCTCTCAAATAAGCAATTTCCTCGTGGTCGCAGAATGACATTGCCATTCCTTCCAATCCTGCACGACCTGTTCTACCAATGCGATGAACATAAGTTTCCGGAATGTTTGGAATTTCAAAATTGATTACATAAGCCAACGCATCCACATCAATTCCCCTTGCGGCGATATCTGTGGCGACCAAGACACGAATGGTTTTATTTTTGAAATTAGTTAAAGCACGCTGTCTTGCATTTTGTGCTTTATTTCCGTGAATTGCTTCTGCTTTAATTTGGTGTTTCACAAGTAATTTCACCACTTTGTCAGCACCGTGTTTGGTTCTGGTAAACACAAGCGCAGTTTCAATTTCAGGATTGTCTAAAATGTGTAATAACAACGCATTTTTATTTCCCCTGTCAACAAAATATAACTCTTGATCAATCTTTTCAACGGTTGAGGAAACAGGTGTAACTTCAACTTTGTCAGGATTCTGCAAAATTGTTCCTGCCAATTCAACAATAGCTGGCGGCATGGTTGCAGAGAAAAAAAGCGATTGACGTTTGTCTGGAATGACTTTCAATAGTTTTTTTACATCGTGAATAAATCCCATGTCCAACATTCTGTCGGCTTCGTCAAGCACAAAAATCTCCACATGCTGCAAAGAAATTTCACCTTGAGCGATTAAATCTAGCAATCTTCCTGGTGTAGCAACTAAAACATCGATGCCACTTTTTAGTCTGTTTACTTGTGCTAATTGAGAAACGCCACCAAAAATAACGGTATTTCTCAATGCTAAATCCGCGCCATAACCTGTCAAACTTTCGCCAATCTGAATAGCTAATTCTCGGGTTGGAGTGACTATCAACGCACGAATTTTGCGTTTGTTTCCGTGTTGAATATTTTCAGATAATAATTGCAAAATCGGCACTGAAAAAGCGGCGGTTTTCCCCGTTCCTGTTTGTGCGCACGCCAATAAATCTCCACCTTTTAAAATGATAGGAATTGATTTTTCTTGAATTGGAGTTGGGTTTGTGTATCCTTCTTTTTTGAGTGCAGAAAGGATTGGTGCACTTACTTCTAAATCTTCAAAGGTCATATAATCATTGTAGAAAGCCTTGATGAATATTAAATTGGCTTTCATTTACGACTACGAAGTAACGATAAATTTTTGGGATACGCAATTTATCAACTTTTAGGAAGTCTGAAATGTAACAAAAAAGGTTGACTTGTTTAGCGCAAATCAACCTTTCAGTGTTTATATTTCGTCTTCCGCTTCTTCTTCAGTTTCGTCTGCTACATCGTAGTCATCTTCCACGTCATCATCTTCGGTTTCGTCTTCTTTGACATCATCTGGAATGTCATCTTCAAAATCCTCCTCATCCTCTTCGTCATCATCAATAGGTGTTTTTACTGGTTTTCCTACTGGCTTATTTAGTTTGACCAAATAGATAATTTCTTCAGTTTCCCAAAGCAAAGCATCTAAAGTTTCTCCTGTTGGTGTCTTGATTTGAGTCATTCCTTCTGAAAATCCATCAGGAAAAGCAACCAATAACTGCTTTTTTTGATCGATTGTGAGTTTATCATAACTTACAATGGCACGTTTTTTTGTCATAACAACCTTTTATATTTCTAATTTAAGTATTCTGTGAATTGGTAATACTGTATTTTGTTTCAATACAATTGCTGTATCAGTTACAGCCCAGATGGTAGTGTCCACTCTTTTTTTGCCTTGATCATCAGCGAAATAGATTTTCACTTTTTGGTGTTCTAGATTTCCCAATGTGATGGCGCGGTCTATTGAAGCACGTCTATCTTTTTGAGCTGATTCACTTATTAAGATGTCTTCTTGAGGAAAATGAAAGGCATTAACCTGTTCTTTTTCTACTAATTGAAATTCATTGCTATCCATCGCTTGCTGTTTGATTTGGCAAAAATAAATGAAAACACGAATTGAACTAATAAAATTTGCATTAAACCTGATTTTTTTTGAAATTTTTATAAAATTCAAGTTTTTGACGGGTTTCAATGGCCTAAAATCAAAAAGGGACTTCTGTTCAGAAACCCCAATTTGTTATTATTACTATGCCGTAGTTTTTAATTTAAAAAATCAGGTTATCAATTAAAGCTTTGAACAAGTTCGCAGCTTCGGGTAAATAATGTGACAAAAGAACTATTATACTCTTAAATCAAACTAGAAAATGAAAACTGCCTCTCCAATGCAGTTGCGTCACATTCTTTACTTTTCGAAACCAAGACTAAAATAATAACCTGATTTTTATCTCCTTATTTCAATAACAAATATAGTTGGATGATTGAATCAAGCGCACGAAAATGAATATTGGCTGTCATTTTTTGAATATTTGTACCGTTTCATTGATTTTAGATTTATGCAATTTGTGAAAAACATTAATTCTTAGGCATTTTAGAAAAAATCAACTATAAAATCCAGTACTTTTGCAACATCTTCTGGCACGTCTATATTAGGCGTTTCAATGTTTGTTTCTACCACTTTAATCGCAAATCCATAATACAACCAACGCAGTTGCTCTAAGGATTCAATTTGTTCCAAAGCGGTTGGTGCTAATTGAATAATTTTTTTTAAAGTATCCGCGCGATATGCATACAATCCGATGTGGCGCAAATAGGGATATTGAGTCAAAGGATTTTCTTTTGAATTTGCAAAATTAGGAATCGGACTTCGTGAAAAATACAAAGCCTTATTTTCATTATTCACAACCACTTTGATCCGATTGGGATTCAAAATCGCTTCCATATCAACGTCTCTAATTCCTAATGTAGCAATTTGAATATTTGTGTCTTCAAATGCTGTTATCAAAGCGTCAAGTTGTCTAAAATCGACCAAAGGCTCGTCGCCTTGAATGTTGATTACAACATCAACATCCTCGAAATTTGCGGCAATTTCTCCACATCGATCTGTTCCGCTTGGATGGGAATCTTTGGTCATCATTACTTTTCCTCCAAAAGATTTTACGGCGTCAACAATTCTCTCATCGTCGGTGGCCACAATAACATCCGAAAGTAGGGTTGATTTTTTTGCGCCTTCATAAACGCGTTGAATCATGGTTTTGCCTTTCAAATCTATCAATGGTTTTCCCGGAAATCGAGATGAACCGTATCTTGCTGGTATAATTCCTAAAACTTTCAATTTGGTGTTGTTTTGATTACCCTGCTAAATTAGAAATTAAATGGCATAAAAAAACTGTCAACTTCATGCAGAAATTGACAGTTTTAAAAAATTGATTGATTTGAAAAATTTAAATTTTGGCTTGAATCTGCAAAATGAAATTTCTAGGCGCTTGTATATCTCCAGGTCGACCCATGTATTCAGTGTTCAAGAAATTATTTACCACAAATCCCAATCGGTATTTTTCGTTGATATCGTATCCAATTCTAGCATCAAAAACCAAATTCCCTTTGTTGTTTTCTTCTCTGTACTTTTTCAAACCTGGTAGGATGTAAATTCCTGACGATGGTAAAACTTCTTCTTCAAAAATCTTATCTATGTTTTTCATGTAGCTATTATATCTCACTGAAAACCCAATACTGAAAACTTTGTAAACAGCCTCAATATCAGCTTTTGCCAAATGTTTAAATCTGTATTTCAACAAATTTCCTGTTGTGTCGGAAAATGTTGATCGGTAATCTTTATTAGAATTCAGCGAAATTGGATTCATATAAGTATAGCCCAGCAATGCAATCAATTCGACATTACCAATTTTTCCTTCACTACTAAATGAACCTTCTATACCAGAAATTCTTGCTTTTTCAGAGTTTGCAGCTCTAAATCCGACCAAATTTGCAATTTGATATCCCATGCCTATTAACTCTGAAAAAATCGCTGCATCTGCAGGGATTAATGGATTTAATGGATTTCCATTTCTTGGATCGTAAACACCAAAAGTAAATTCCATCATGTCATCATATTGATTCACAAAACCTGAGATATCTAATAATCCTTTCCAATTTTTGCCAATTTTTACACCCTGTTTGAAACCAATTTCTCCTGCCCATCCTGTTTCTCTTTTCAAGAAAGGATTTGGAAATACGTTTAAACCACCAACAGAAGTTTGTGTGTAACGCTCAGCGATAGCAGGATATCGAACACCTTGGCCAAAAGAGGCTCTTAAGTGAGTATATTTGAATAATTCATAGTGGACAGCCGTTCTGAAAATTGGAAAAACAGGTATTTTATTTTTATCATCTTTCCCAAAATAAAAATCAGAATCTCCTTTTTTCCCATCTTGCTCGAAATATTCAAACCTTAAGCCTGCGGTAAAATCTAATTTTTTTAATTTCTTATCCAATTGGGCGTATCCTGAATAATTATAAGATTGATGATCACCATACAATGCCGAATTAACAACTGAAATATTTGAAGTAGCACCTGTCGTTAAAAACCAAGTTTTATTCCAGGTTTTCTGGTAATTGTAATCAGCATAATAGGTCAAAGCAACAGAATTTTGCGCAGAATTTGTAATGCTCTCATTTAAAACTCTATACACTCTGGTTCTCAAGTTATGCTTGTTTCCGTTTTTGGTTACATATTTCAAATATGGATCGATATTTATTCTTGTTCCTTTATTGATAATTAGAGAAGATCCAGGAATAGAAACATCGCTTCCTCCTTGCGGTTGATAGGCTAAGGAATCACTTTCCCAAACTACAAAGGAACCTAATTCCTGGTAATGAACTGAATAGCCGAGTCCGATTTTCAGGCCTTTTGCCTTTTCTGGCTTATATACAAAAGAGCCGCTTACTCTGCCTCGTCGTTCTGATTCTCCATCTCGATAGCCTTTGTTTATAAAACTAGTCGTAGAAATATTGTATCCGAAATTTTTGAACATCTTTCCATAAGTGATCTCAGCCAATTGAAAAGTTGGGTTTTTTCTCCGCCAATTTAAACTTTCCCTTTTAGAATCATCATAAATTCCAGATTGAAGTTTGACTTTTAACTGCCCTTTTCTACTCGGATCTTGCTCAGTTACTGCTATTATTCCATTCAATGCACCACTTCCATAAAGCACGGAGGAGGCGCCTTTAATAACTTCAATTCTTGATGAAAGTTCTATCGGAATGGTATTCCACTTGGCATCACCTGCATCACCAGACAACATTGGAACATCATTCCAGAGCAATAAAACGCGGCTTCCTGCGCCATAAGAATATCCACTACCTCCTCTGATACTGACTTGCCCGTCCATCGCATAAACACCTGGACTTTGGTCAACCGCCTGTTCAAGATCTGAAATTGCTTTATGATCTACTAAAGCTGGCTTAATAACCTCCATAGAAATAGGGACTTCTTCTATTTTTTGTCCTCTTCGAGAAGCTGTAACAACTAACGTATTAATTTCAATCACTTCAGGATTTAATTTTAAAGTGATGAATTCACTAGAGGCGACAACTATTGTATCAGTAATAAACGTTTCTGCTGAAACAATCAATTTAATAGGCAGTTGATTGTAAGTGATGCTAAAAGATCCATCTGGATTTGCCGTGGCTTTTTTTCCTTCGGAAGTTTGCAATTTAACACCAGGTACACCTTGATTGCTAGCATTATCGACAACTTTTCCTTTAATTTCCTGACCATAGCAAAATACAGGAAGAAAAATTAAGAGTAATATTTGTTTCATAGGGTTTTTTGCTTAACTTTAGTATGCCGAAAATACCAATTATTTTGAATTATACCGATTTACAACAACAAATTGCACTCACTTTATTGAATAAAGTTGGAAAAAAAAGAATCAGAAATATTCTTTCACAAGTGGATAGTGTCGAATCATTTTTCGAAGAAAAAATACACAATTTATTTAAAATTAAAGGTTTAGGACAAGTAACTTTGTCTCAAATCAACCGTGAAGAAGCGCTAAAAATGGCCGAACCTTACGTTGAATATTTTGTTAAAAACTCCATTAAAAGTTATTTTTATCAATCTCAAGAATTTCCATATCGCTTAAATCAATGCGACGATGCGCCTTTAATTCTGTATGGAAAGGGTGAAATGAATTTCAATTCTACTAAAACTGTTGCGATTGTTGGAACAAGAAACGCCTCTGACTATGGAAGAGCTATTTGTGATGAATTAATAGCGTCTTTTATTGGTAAAAATATTGTAGTTGTAAGTGGATTAGCTTATGGAATTGACATTTATGTGCATCAACTTTGCTTAAAATATGGCATCGAAACCATAGGTGTTTTGGGTCATGGATTAGACAGAATGTATCCGTCAATGCATAAAAACACGGCTTTACAAATGCAAAAAAAAGGAGGTCTTTTAACAGAATTTCTTCCGGGAACGGATCCTGATCGAATGAATTTTCCGATGAGAAATAGAATTGTTGCTGGCATGTGCGATGCCACAATAGTGATTGAAAGCGGCGCAAAAGGTGGTTCTTTGATTACTGCTGAACTGGCAAACGATTACAGCCGAGATGTTTTCGCTTTTCCAGGCGATATTTTTAAAGAATATTCTGCAGGATGTAATTATCTGATTCAACAAGATCGCGCGCATCTTATAACCAAAAGCAAAGATTTTTTTAGAATCATGGATTGGGAAAATGTTAAAAATCCTATTCCGGTTCAAAAGAATTTATTTCTAGACGATTTGATTGAAGAAGAAAAGGAAATCGTGACATTTTTAAAAGAAAAGGAAATAGCAAGCATAGATTTTTTAACGCTTAAGATTGGTGTTTCAACAGGTACAATGAGTGGATTACTTTTGAATCTTGAATTTTTAGGCTTAGTGAAATCCCTACCAGGAAAAAGATATAAATTGGCTTAGTTTTTTTTATGCTGTGTAATGTTAAAGAAAAAAAATATTTAGCGAATATTCAAATATCTATTTTTTGTTTACTTTTACCTTGAAAAACATAAATTAATAACTATGAAAAAATTATTACTTGTAGCTTCTGTAGCATTTTTCGGAGCTTTAAACTTGAATGCACAATGTACGCCAGATGCGTCGTTAACTGCTTCTGGAATCTATCCTGATAGCGCAACAAACTTTGTCGGAGGATGTGTTGGACAACAATACACTCAAATTATTCAAAATGTTGTGCCTTTAGATACGACTGTTCCTGTTTTTGGATTTCCTGTCCCTGCAACTATCGACAGTATTGTTCTTGTAAATGTTTCTGGCCTTCCTGCAGGGATTAATTTCGCTTGTAATCCAAACAACTGTTCTTACGTAGGTGGAGCTACTGGTTGTGCTGTTATTGAAGGTGTTTGTAATACTATTGGAACTTACAATTTAGTTTTTGAATTGACTGCTTATGCATCAGTTCAAGGTATTCAACAGTCTCAAGATTTTACGGTTGATTATTACAAAATTGTAATCGGAGCTTGCGCTGCAAGTATTGATGAAAACACAAATTCAATGTTCAAATTATATCCAAATCCAGCTTACAGTAAAGTTGTTATTGATGGATTGAAAGGACAAAACAACATTGCTTTAACAAATGCTGAAGGAAAAACAGTTAAAACATACAACATGTTTGAAGGTGCTTCTTTGGAAATGAATTTAGAAGGATTGAACAATGGGTTATACTTTGTTACTGTAAATCACGACAAAGGAACTGAAGTATTGAAATTGATTAAAGAATAATATTCTCAATCATTTTTTGAAAGGTGTGTGTCATTTGATACACACCTTTTTTTGTTTCAAATATTCTATTACCTTTGAATTCATGAAGATTTTAGTGGTGCGTTTTAGTTCAATAGGAGATCTTGTGTTGACTTCTCCTGTCGTTAGATGCATGCACCAGCAAATTCCAAATGCTGAAATTCATTTTATTACCAAAAAATTTTTTGAAAGCATCGTTGCTACAAATCCTTTCATACACAAAACTTGGTCCATGGAGAAATCCATCGATGAACTTATTCCGCAATTAAAATCAGAAAAATTTGATTTTTTAGTTGATTTACACAACAATATCAGAAGCAAAAGTTTGATTCGCAAACTTGGTGTTCCGCATGCTAGTTTTCCAAAATTGCATATTGAAAAATGGTTGTTGGTGAAGTTCAAAAAACCCATGATAACCAATCTTCACGTGGTTGAAAGATATTTTAAAGCAGTTGAAAAATTACATGTTGTAAACGACAACCTTCCTTGCGATTTCTTCTTTCAATCTGGAGACGAAATTGATGTTGCTTCGCTTGGAGTTGAAAGCAAAAAATTTGTTGCTTTTGCCATCGGCGCTCAATTTGCCACCAAAAGAATGCCTATTTCAAAAATGATTGAAGTGGTGTCACAAATTCAACATCCAATTGTTTTAGCCGGTGGTGAAATGGATAACGAAAATGCTGAAGATATCATTAAAATGCTTCCAAATCAACAAATTGTAAATGCATGCGGAAAGTTTTCGCTGCAACAATCAGCAAGTATTGTCAAACAAGCAGCTGTTTTATTGACGCATGACACAGGCTTGATGCACATCGCATCTGCATTTCAAATTCCGATTGTGAGTGTTTGGGGAAATACCGTTCCAGCCTTGGGAATGTATCCTTATTTTCCAACAAACGAAAATGGTTTTTCTATCCACGAGGTGGCTGATTTAAATTGCAGACCGTGTTCTAAAATTGGATTTAAAACTTGCCCAAAAAAGCACTTCAATTGTATGTATTTGCAAAACGCAAAAGCGATTGCAGAGGATGTGAATTTGAAATTACGTTCAGCTGTTATTCCTCATTAAACAATGCGCGCAATTCCTTTGCGTCGCTTGGCTTCATTTTTCCAGCTAAGATCAAACTCAATTCTTTTCTGCGCATTGCGCCATCAAATCTTGCTTTTTCTTCCTCCGTTTCAGGAATCAATTCTGGAACCTGAATCGGTCCTCCGTTTTGATCAACCGCAACGAAAGTATAAATCGCTTCGTTTGATTTTCTGGTTTTTCCAGTAACAGGATCTTCTACAAAAACATCCACAAACACTTCCATCGAAGAACTGAACGCACGAGAAACTTTCGCTTCTAAAGTTACGATTGAAGAATGTCCGATCGGTTCGCGAAATGAAACATTGTTGACCGAAGCAGTTACCACCACACGACGTGAATGTCTGTGTGCTGAAACGCTGGCGATTACATCCATCCACGCGAGCAATTGACCGCCAAATAAATTTCCTAAAGTATTGGTATCGTTCGGTAAAACAATTCTTGTGGTGATGGCTAATGTTTCTGACGCTTTTCTTGATTTCATTGTCTTTGATTTGTGGAGCAAAGGTAAACAAAATTGTACGCTCAATGATTTTCAAAATGAAGTGATTTCATTTTATTCATTAATCCTTAACTTTGCGAAAAAATCATAGACACCATGCATAAACTTATCACTCAATTTCCAGCAAATATTACTGAAGCTTTTCAAATTGCTTCTGAAATGAAATACCAAAAACCTGCAAATGCAATCCATAACATCGTGGTTTGCGGTATGGGCGGTTCTGGAATTGGGGCTAAACTGGCTGTGCAATGGACGCAAGATGAATTGAAAATTCCGGTGATTTTCTTGCAAGATTATTATTTACCTCATTTTGTGAATGAAAATTCTTTGGTTATCGGTTCATCCTATTCCGGTAATACGGAGGAATCTTTGGAAACGATTCAAAAAGCATATGCCCGAGGTGCGCACATTGTGGGTGTTTGCTCCGGTGGAAAATTGGCAGCTTTTTGCAAAGAAAAAGGTTTCGATTGTGCCTTGGTTCCGAGCGGAAATCAGCCACGTGCAGCAGTTGCTTTTTCTTTAATTCAAATTCTAAATTTGTTTCTTCAGTTGGATTTCATTCAAGGAAATGTACTTGAATCTGTTGAAATGGGGCGAAGATTGATTGTTACTGAAGAAAAAGCAATTCATGCAGAAGCACAAAAATTAGCGGCTTTTTTGAAAGATAAAGTAATCGCTATTTACGCAACAAGCGCTTATGAAGCGGTCGCAATTCGTGCCAAACAACAATTCAATGAAAACGGAAAATTACTTTGTTGGCAGCACGTTTTACCTGAGATGAACCACAACGAATTGGTCGCTTGGGGCGGGGGTGATAATCGTTTCGGAGCGTTGTTTTTACAAACGCCTGACGAACATCCACAAAATGTGAAACGCATTCAGTTTACCAAAGATTACCTAAAAACCCGAACTGATTTTGTTTACACTTTAACCGCCAAAGGAAATTCGGCGGTTGAGCGCTCTATTTATTTCATCCATGTAGTCGATTGGGCTTCCTACTATTTATCAGAATTGAAAGAAATTGACGTCAATGAAATCGTCATTGTAGAAGGCCTGAAAAAATTCTTGGAGGCATAGAAGGACTCGCGAAAGTCAAAGAAGCTTGTATTGTCCTCGATGGGGCAAGCAGACAGCAAAGGTTGTGCTTGGTTATAAAATTGCTTAATGCTGCTTGGACTGTCGAAAAGAACTCCCTTTAATCATTTTCATTGACGCATCAGAGACACTAAACAGCCAACAAAAAATTATCTTTTAAGGTTTTTTAAGTTAAATTGCTGGAACTGGTGTGTGCTTTACTTCTATTTCAACATGTAATTCCCATCCGCATCATTTCCATATCCCGAATACTTAATCGCCTGTATGATTGTTCCGTGTTCATCAATAAGTCCGTATTTCCCGTTGATTTCCACCACCGCGCGGTTATTTCGGTAGGCGCGAATTTTGTCATATTGTGCAGGAAGTATGAGTTTTCCTTGGGCATTTACCAGTCCGTATTTGTTGTCTTTAAGGAAAAAAGATAAACCATTAACCTGCGGGATCAATTTTCCAAAAGTATGTTCGTGTTTTTTTCCCGTTCGCAAATCGTAAATGAAATGCGAATTTGATCGTTGGCGTAGTGGATGAGCGAATCGTACCAGACTAAATCGGTGTAATTCGGCTCCAAGATGATTTTGCCCATGCGGTCCACGAGGCCTTGTTTGTTGCCCAATGTTACTTCAATGAAATTGCGGTGCATTTGACCGATAATGTTGTAGATCGGAGGACACAAAACTTCGCCCGAACGGTTGATGAAACCCCATTTGTTGTCCTTTTTTACAAGCGCAAGTTCATTCTGAAAATGCCCAATTTCCCAATATTCTGCTGGCAGTAGAATTTTCCCTGTGGTGTCGATCAAGCCAGAACACAGCATTTTTCCGTTGGGCATATCTACATAGCGCGTGAACACGATGAAATGATCTCGGCGGTATTCGATGTGCTCAGCTTGCAGTTCAAACGGCACCAAGGTTTTTCCTTGTAAGTTCAAATAACCATTTTTTCTGGGAGGATTTCCCAAAAGAAAACCGTACTCTTGGGGAACAATGGCATAATAAATGGCGGGTGTTACTTCTTCCAACTGGCGCGAAAGTAATCCGCAACGGAGAGAATCGTTGTGGTAAGCGGTGTAAATCATTAATTCACCGTAACTAGCATCTTGAAGCGCTTGGTAATTGTTTTGGTGCAATCCAGTTCCGTTGCGATCCATGAAAGAAATGCAACCAGGCGCAACCGTCGCAAACCGATTGGGTGCGATGCGTCGCAATGGAAGATCAGAACCGGGCAAGGTCAATTGAAAAGTACTATCGTAGATGGCGAAAGCCTTGTATTCGGGATGCGTTGTTTTTGGATTTTCTACCAGTTGGATGGACGGAAAAGTTGCTGTTTCAAATAAGCGCGTGTGTCGCGAAACCAAATATTCGCCATTGGCATAGTCAATGCCTAAATGGTTCATGGGAATGGCAATTTTCCCGAGTGTATCTAAAATTCCAAAAAGTTGGACGCCCATTTCAGGCATTTCAGTGCGTGGTTTGGGCACGAAAAATCGCATGATTCGATAACCATAGCCGTTGATGTCTTTGAGCACTTTTTCATCGGCTTGGTAACCGTGATTTCGAATGGTATTCAGGCGCTCTTTGTGGGTAATTTTTTGGCAGGAATCAGGCGAAGTCAACTGGAATTGCTCCAAATTCGGTACACCATAATTGGCGATAATTTTCCCGTTGAGGTGTCTCACGAGGTAACCATTTGGGCGATTGAATAGCATAGCATCATGATAAGAAGAGCCACCACGCGGATACATGGCATCTTGGAGTGCACCTTCGTCCAAAGATTTCGTATAGTAATCGACCTCAATAATTTGCACACTGTCGTAAAACGGATAATAGTAAATGGGCAGAGAAATGATAGGACTTTGATTAAAAGGAGAAATTTGCGCCGCAGCGCTCAAAGACAATAGGAAAAAACAAAGAATGGATTTCATGAGTGGTGATACATTTTAGTTGGGGATTGGTTCATTTGAGGAAGTTAAGTTATATATTTTATACAGATTAACGATTGTAAATTAAACATTTTGCTAATTAAGAGGATAAAATAAAATTGCATATTTAATGTAAAGAAATACCATCTTAGCGCTGAGCTTTAAGTTTGATACCGTAAAAGAAAGATAAAGCTCCATGAAAAACATGGTGTAAAAGTTGTATAAAAGTAAATAATAATTTACCTTTGAAAATGAAATGCTCTGAGGCTTATCGACTACTACAAAAGGATGGATGGTATCCTATTTCGCAGAAAGAATCTCATGTCAAACTGAAACATGATTCAAAAGATGGAGTTATCATTTTTCCGAATCACGGGAGTCAAGAATTAGGTAAAGGACTAGAGAAAAAGCTTTTCAAACAAGCAGGAATAAAAATATAGCGCCATGAAAAATTTGAAAAAAAAGATAGAAATCACAGTTGAAAAAACAGACTCTGGTTATTCAGCCTATGCCGAAAATATGAATGTCTTCTCCACAGGCAAAGATATTACCGAACTTTACGCAAATTTACTTGAAGCATTGAATTTTGCTTATGAAGATTTGGGATATGAAGTTACCGTTGAAAATCTAAAACTAAATTTAGATTTTCAACAGTTTTTCCAATATTATAAGGTTTTAAACGCTAACTTTTTGGCCAAAAGAATTGGCATGAATCCGACGCTTTTATCTCAATATGTGCGAGGGAAAAAGCATCCATCTTCCAAACAAACGGACAAAATAATCCAAGGCATTCAAAGTATCGGCAAAGAACTTGCGGATGTGCGCCTTGTTTAAGGAATATACTTGAGCACGCATCGGTCTTGTAATTTAAAACCCACCCACGCCTAAAAATCTAGCTGATAGACTTTTGAAAGCTGATTATTATCAAGTACTGTTAATTTCAAATCTTTGATAACGCCATCATGAACACCATAAACCCAGCCGTGAATTGCAACCTCTTGCCCTTTCAGCCACGCTTCTTGTATGATTGAAGTTTTTGCTAAATCTTGCACTTGTTCAAAAACATTCAACTCAACAAATCTGTCAAATCTTTCTTTTTCATCTTCAATTGCATTCAATTCCTTGGCGTGAAATCTGTAAACATCCTTAATATGTCTGATCCAATTGTCAATTAATCCGATATGTTGATTTCCCATCGCGGCTTTTACACCACCGCAACCATAGTGGCCACAGACAATTACATGTTTTACTTTCAATACATTTACTGCATAATCCAAAACACTTAACATGCTCATGTCTGTGTGTAAAACCATATTGGCGATATTTCTGTGCACAAACACTTCCCCTGGTTCAGCGCCAATAATCTCATTTGCAGGTACTCGACTGTCTGCACATCCAATCCATAAAACAGGTGGTGCTTGACCTTCTGACAGTTTCTGAAAAAATTGGGGATCTTTTTTAAGTTTTCCTAAAACCCACAACTTATTGTTTTCTAATAATTTGCTATAAAATGTTGACATAATAAATAAGAAATTAATGACCTCCAGAAATTTTTACTTCTGGAATATTGATTGTTTTTAAAATAATATTTTTCGTTTTTGCTCCGTGTACTTTGAATTCTTGTATTAATTCTAATACGTCATAATCTATGGCTTTGCTATTCGAGCCGTCAATGATTAAGGTCGAATTATTCGGCATATTTTGAATAAGTTCAATGATGCTTCCTTTATTTAGAAATGTTACTTCTTCTGAAAGGATGATTTCTAAAGTTTCATTTCCTTCGTTTGAAATCATATTTTTCTGAAAATTATTTCTCAAATTTTTCCGCAAGATATAAAAAATTGAGATGGCAATACCAATGGCAATTCCTTTCAATAGGTCAGTAAAAAGCACCCCTAAAATCGTTGAAATAAATGGAATAAACTGTTCAAAACCCAATTGATACATGCTTTTGTAAAGCGAAATTTTTGATAATTTATATCCCACCATCAACAAAATGGCAGCCAAGGAAGCGAAAGGAATCAAGTTCAGAACTTGAGGAATAAAAAGCGCACAAACCAGCAGTAAAAAACCATGTAAAATAGTCGATAACTTAGATTTTCCTCCCGAATTGATATTCGCAGAACTTCTAACTATCACTTGCGTAACAGGCAAACCACCCAACAAACCGCTAAAAATATTGCCGATTCCTTGCGCCCTAAGTTCTCTGTTGGTTGGAGTGAAATTTTTATCAGGATCAAGTTTATCTGTTGCTTCAACGCTCAATAAAGTTTCCAAACTTGCAACCAAAGCAATGGTCAATGCGACAACATAGACTTTGGGATTTTGCAACGCCATAAAATCTGGAAAAATGAAAAATGAACCGAAATCTTCCAATGATTTTGCAACGGGCAATTGAACCAAATGTTGTCCTTTCATTTCAAAATTGGGAAGAAAATAATGGAAAATAAGATTGATTCCTATCCCCAAAACAACCACAAAAAGTGCACCCGGTAAAATTTTAAAGACAGCCCATTTTTTCATAAAAGGCTTGTCTACAAATACCAAAATAAAAATTGAAATGGCAGCGATAATCATCGCTCCCGGACTTAATGCGTTCGTTGCATACATCAAATCTGAAAAAGTGTTGTGACCGTCAAACTGAAAGAAAGATTCATCTCCCATGAAATCCTTGTCATAACCGACTAAATGAGGAATTTCTTTCAAAATTAATGTCAAACCTATTGCGGCCAGCATTCCTTTGATCACTGAAGAAGGGAAAAAGTTTCCCAAGACTCCAGCGCCAATAAATCCAGCAATTAACTGAATAAAGCCAGCTAAAATTACAGCGACTAAAAAACTTTCAAAACTTCCTAAAGTTGTGATAGCTGCCAGAACAATGGTTATCAAACCTGCAGCTGGACCAGAAACGCCCAATTTTGAACCGCTGAAAAAACCGACAATAACGCCCCCCACAACGCCCGCGATGATTCCAGAAAATAATATTGGTTTTGCGCCTGTAGAAGCCAACGCAACGCCCAAGCACAAAGGGAGTGCTACTAAAAAAACGACCAAACTTGCAGGAAGATCGTTTCGCCAATGGCTGAAAAAATTTTTCATGTGTAAGATTTTAATTTTCCTCTATTTAGAGAAACTTGATAAATAAATTATTTGCTTATTAAACAAGTAATTCAGGAGGCATCAAAATCTTATCAATGTATGGATTTAGGTAATTTAATCTGTTTCTGAAAGCTGTTTTAAATTCAGTTTTCTCTCGTTTTTGTCGTTTGATTTCAAATAAATTGGAAGACCATTGAAAGTAATAAAAACTTTCTTCGTCATCAATATCTGCTAATTTTTCGATGTTTTCTTCCACCTCATCTTCTTCAAAATTAGAAAAAGAAGGAATGCGCAAAATAGCCACCATAAAAATTATGGTCATTAAAATGATGGAAGCTTTTTGCAAAAATGTGGTCATTATAATATTACTGTATTACTTTTAATTCTTTCCCTACTTTGATGAAAGCAGCGATTGCTTTGTCTAAATCAGCGATTGAATGCGCGGCAGAAATTTGAGTTCTAATTCTTGCTTGTCCTTTCGCTACAACCGGATAAAAGAATCCGATGGCATAAACGCCTTCTTGCAATAATTTATCTGCAAACTGCTGAGAAAGAGCTGCATCATAAAGCATAATTGGAACAATTGGAGAGTTTCCTGGCTTGATATCAAAACCTGCTGCGATGATTCTTTCTTTGAAATATTGCGTATTTGTTTCCAATTTATCTCTCAACTCAGTATTTGAACTCAAAATATCAAACACTTTTATCGATGCGCCTACGATTGCAGGAGCGAGTGAGTTTGAAAATAAATAAGGTCTTGAACGTTGACGCAACAATTCTATGATTTCTTTTCTTCCTGTCGTATAACCGCCCATTGCGCCACCCAAGGCTTTTCCTAAGGTTCCTGTAATGATGTCGATTTCTCCATTTACGCCACAATATTCAGGAACACCACGGCCAGTTTTACCAATAAATCCTGCTGAATGACATTCGTCAGTCATGACTAAAGCATCATATTTTTTTGCCAATTCATTGATTTGATCCATTTTGGCAATGTCGCCATCCATAGAGAAAACGCCATCTGTGACGATAATTCTAAATCTTTGCGCCTGCGATGCAATCAATTGCGTTTCCAAATCAGCCATGTCTGAATGCTTGTATCTATAGCGTTGCGCCTTACATAAACGCACGCCATCAATAATTGACGCATGATTCAATTCATCTGAAATAATGACATCTTCTTCTGAAAAAAGCGGTTCGAAAACTCCTCCGTTGGCATCAAAAGCTGCTGCGTACAAAATAGTATCTTCAGTTCCATAAAATTCAGCGATTTTGCGTTCCAATGTTTTGTGAATATCTTGTGTTCCGCAAATAAACCGTACGGAAGACATTCCAAAACCATGAGAATCTAAAGTGTCTTTGGCGGCCTGAATCACTTCAGGGTGAGAGGAAAGTCCGAGGTAATTATTGGCACACATTACGACCACTTCCTCACCAGATTGAACTGTTACTTTTGCCCCTTGAGGCGAAACAATGATTCTTTCCTTTTTGAAAATTCCACCCGCTTCTATCGATTTTAATTCGTTTGCCAAAAAATCTTTCATTTTTCCGTACATGACCTGCAACTTTTTATTTTTGTGACTCAAAGGTAACATTTTCAATTTTTGAAGCACACATTTTATCGAAAAATTAAAAAATGTATCAAAAAAAAAGGAACCTTATTAGATTCCTTTAAATTTTAAAATACTTGATTTTATTTATTGCATTCTTCCAACATTTTGGTTGCTTCTTCTTTTCCCCAAACAGGATGAAAAGGTGATGCAAGTTTAAAAGTTGAAAATAACTCAACTGCTTTTTCAAATTTTGGTTTGGCTGCTTTTTTGCCACCGCCAAATGCTTCTGGTGTGTTCAAAGTTGATTGCGCTTCCAAATAGTAAATACGCGGATTTGTTGGATCTATATCTTTTGCTTGTTCTAATGCTTTACTCGCTTTTCGTCCATAACTCATCCAACGTGAATTAGCATCAACCATCATTTGCTGCACTGCAACCAAATTTCTAAGGCAATATAATTCAGCATTTTTTGGCTCTAAAACTTCCGCTTTTTCAATTAATTGGATGCTTTTTTCGGCAATTTTGTCTTTGTCCGATTTTTCATCCATCCAGCCTGTCATATTGTTTATGTAAGCAGCATAATAATAAGGCAACCATTTGTCTTTTTCCGCATCGCCAATGCGCTCAAATAACGCTGAAGTTGCAGTATAATCAGCGATTGTTGAATCTTTTTTCATTTTTGACAAGGCTTTAGTCATTCCAGCTTCGTACTTACTCATTTCTTGCGCAGACAACATTCCTGTGATCAACACAAACATTAAAATCAAACCTTTTTTCATCTTTTTGAATTTATAAATTATTATTGATAGATTGTTGCGTTCTATCTACACCCCAGCTCATGAATAAACCTACAAAAAAGCCCATGGATGCTGGTGGTCCAACGGCTTGCTTTAAAAATAAACCTGCGTCGTCTTTGATTCTTGAACTGTAAGTATATCCAAAGACTTGTTTTTGATTGAAAACGTTGTTCACGCCCACTACAAAAACGGCATTGCTTTTCATCACTTTTGTAATCCAGTTGAAACTGAAATTATTTGTGCTATAAAATTTCGTTCTGTCACTCAAATATTGTTCCGAAGATTTATTTGGGTTGTAATAAGGTCTTCCTGTTGCCCAATTGTAACTCCAATTAATTCCAAACATTTTCTTGGCCCAAAATTTCTTAATCACCACACTTCCGGTATGATTGGCTGCAAAATTTGGTTGCGCATAAATCGGGAAATTCAAATAATCTCTTTTGGTGTCCAAGTAGGAATAACTGATCCAATAATCCAATCCTTTGATGGTTTTTTTATCTCTCCAAAAGATTTCAATTCCTCTAGCATAGCCGAAACCGTCATTACTCACCGCAAATTGATTGGTTGAATCTGTTTTCAGCAAACTTCTGTATTCTTTGTCAAAAACTTGTGCCCTGAAAGTATAATCTTTGGTAAAATGTTGGAATGTCAAGATGTAATGATCTGCTCTTGTGAAATCAAAATTGCTTTGTTGCGTCAAGTATTTTCGATCTGGCGTTTGGTAAAAAATCCCATAATCGAAACTTATTTGTGTTGGTTTTGCAATCAAATAAGAAATACTCACTCTCGGCGCAATATTAGCTTTTTGTGTCAATGCTGAATATTCGTAACGAACACCAGGTCTAAAAGCCAGTTTTTTACTGATAAAAATGTCAGATTCCACAAATCCAGCGGAATAGGTTTCTGGCACAAAAGTTTTGAAATCAGCATAATAAAATTTAAAATTACTTCTGTCTTCATTTCGCCAAGTTTCACCACCAAATCTGATAGCGTTTAATCCTTTGATTTTTCTCTCAACTACCGTTCTGAATTGCAACATCGTTTTGTAAGCATCAATATCAAAACTTCCATTGTCTAAAGCCGCGATTCCTGTAATTGGCAAACGATTGTAATCTTTGTCTTGCACTTCGCCGCTGATATTATCCACATTGTTGCTATAGCTTGTGACCGCAAATAATTTCCAGCCTTTTCCCAACGGTTGTCTCCAACTGACATTGAAAAAGCAATTTACATTATTGAGCTTGAATTGATTGTAAAGTCCAACGCTGTCGTTAGAATTATTTTTTAGCCCAAGTCTAGAAGTATTGAGATAACCATAGACTTTTACCATTCCATTTTTGAAAGTTTTCATTCTGAAATTGGCGTCCACATTGTGGGAAGTTGGAGGTCTGAAAAAATCTGGCCCTTGTGGAATCAATTTCATGTACAACGCCAAATTGGTGTAAGAATAGCTCATTCCGAAACTGGCTTTTTTAGATTTCGCAACCCGCTGAAAACCTGCTGTGGTAAAGATTGGAGAAATTCCAACTTGAACTTCAGAAGCATCAGGAATATCAATACTTTCCAAATTCAAAACGGCGCTCAAAGCTTGTCCATACAAGGCGCTATATCCTCCTGTGCTGAAAGCGGTGCTGCTAAACAAAAATGGAGAAAATCTTCCTCGTTGCTGAATTCCAGGAACCGAACTGAAGAAGAAATTGTTTACAACAGCGCCATCAATGATGATTTTACTTTCTTCCGCAGAACCTCCACGAATAAATAATCCTTCTTGTTCGCCAACTCTTTGAGCGCCCGGAAGCGTTTGCAAAGCGGAGGAAATATCTGCGCCAGCTCCTGCGGTTGTTACAATGTCTAAAGGATTTAAAACTGTCGCTCGTTTTTTGTCATTCGCCTCAAATGAACCAGCAGTGATTGTCACCGCGTCTAATTCTGTGATATCGTCTTTGAGCGAAAAATTGACAATTACTGTGTCTTTCTCGAGCAAAATTTTAATTGTTTGTGTGCGATAACCAATCAATGAAGCAGAAATGGCATATTCGCCTTTGTCATAAGACTTGAAAGAGAATTTCCCTAGAGAATCTGACGTTGCGCCATCATAGGTGTCAATCAACGTGATAGCCGCTAATTTAATCGGTTTTCCCTTGCTGTCTTTGACAATTCCTTTGACTAATATTTGAGATTGAGCAGTAAATCCGACCAATAGAAATATAAAAAAAATGATGCTCTTTTTCATTGAATAATTTAACTAATTGTGATATTCGATTCGAAAGTAATTAAATGATTCTAATAATCGCATAATTTAGTATCAATGAATTATTATCAAACACTTTACTGCCTTAATTGTTTATATTTTTGACAATCTCAATGGCTGAAAGAGCATCAGAAACTGGCGGGAAACAAGTTTGATTATGACAGACAAAAATCTGATTATCTGCATTAAACAGCTTGTTTTTTAAAATCGGCAATGATCTTTTTTGTCCTCCATACAAAATCACGTTTGGCAAATAAACGGAAGCTATTTTTGATCTAATTTGTGCTTCATCAGGGCCAGAAATACAAATTTCACCAAATGGCTGCACAAAATTCAACAGCACGTTTGACCAATTTGAATAGCCTGAGCCATAATTTTCCATGCCGTCATAAATGTTGGAAATCATTTGTTCAGCATCTTCGATATAACTCGATTCGTCTAAATATTTTCCGAGTAAAAATAGATTTGAAGCCATTACGCTGTTGCTTGCAGGCATGACGTTGTCATTCAATTCCATTTTTCTAGCTATCAATTCAGTTTCGTTGCTTGTGAAATAGAACATTTTGCTCTTTTCATCTTGAAAATGCACTTTAGTGAAAACGGTCCATTCAGCGGCAATTTCAATCCAAGATTCATCAAATGTTGCTTCATACAAGCGAATAAAAGCAGCGATAGAATTGGCGTAATCTTCTAAAAATCCATCAATATTCGATTTCCCATTTTTATAATTTCTGCGCAATTTTCCATTTTCTCCGCATTGATATTGTTTGATCCACCTTGCGTTTTTAAGCGCCAAAAGCAAAAAATAATCATCGCTAAAAGCAAAATATGCATCTACGCATCCTTTCAACATCAAGGCGTTCCAAGCAGTCAAACATTTATCGTCCACGCCTGGTTTTATACGATGTGCTCTTTCTCTGCGCAAAATTTCATTGACGCGCTGAATATTATCCTCCAATTCATCCAAAGACCAACGCATTTGATTGGCGAAAACCTCGTCAGTGGCATCTCTCAGCAAAATGTAATTATTTTCCTCCCAATACCCTTTTCCATTTACAGAATAGAAATCTTTCACCCATTTGAAATCTGCGCCCAATAGATTTTCTAATTCATCTTTTTGCCAAACATAAAACTTTCCTTCAACGCCTTCACTGTCGGCGTCAATTGCGCTATAAAAAGCACCTTCTGGAGTCAACATTTCTCGTTCTATCCACTCAACGGTTTGGTAAACAATTCTTTTGTAGATTGACTTTGGCGTTTGTTGATACGCTTTGGCATACAAAGAAACCAATTGACCATTGTCGTAAAGCATTTTTTCAAAGTGCGGAACTTTCCAAAGCATATCGACAGAATACCTTGCAAATCCACCACCAATTTGGTCATAAATTCCACCTTGCGCCATTTTTTCAAGCGTCAAATGCACATGTTTTAAAAGCAATTCGTCTTTTTGCCAATCGCCAAAACGCAATAAAAATTCATAATTAGATGGCAAAGGAAATTTGGGTGCCCTGCTGCTTCCGCCTTCACGGTTATCAAAATTGTGTGACCAACGCAAAACCAATTCTTTCAGTTTTTCGACCTCAAATTTTACAATAGGTTCAGGTGTTTGAATCCATTCGCTTTGTTGAATTCCATCGTGCAATTTTTCGGCGTATTCCAGCACTTCTTCTGGTTTGTTTCGATACGAATGTTCCAAGCTTTTCAGCACTTGCATCCATTGTTCGCGCTGAAAATAAGTTCCGCCATAAATCGGTCTTCCATCAGGCAAAGTGAAACAATTCAATGGCCAACCCCCGCGCTGTGTCATCAATTGAATAGCAGTCATATAAACCTGATCCACATCCGGACGTTCCTCTCTATCCACTTTGATGCAAACAAAAAATTGATTCATCAAGGCAGCAACTTCTTCGTTTTCGAAAGATTCATGCTCCATCACATGACACCAATGACAAGCCGAATAACCGATACTCACCAAAACCAATTTATTTTCAGATTTTGCTCGTTCGAAAGCTTCTTCAGACCACGAAACCCAATTTACTGGATTATGGGCATGTTGCAACAAATAAGGACTTGTTTCCTCAATAAGCGCATTGGTGTGTTTCTCCATAAGCGCAAAAGTAAGGACAAAAATCTGATTCAATTCCAGAAAAACACACTGAGTGAAAAGTGAAAAAACAGCATCAAAAGAGTGTTAAAAAACCATTTAAAAAAATTCATCTCTGGAAGAAACTTATCTTTGCAACATATTTTTCTCTCCTTAAATCTCTTTTGATGTCAAAAATCGGATTATTTCTTAGCTCATTGTTTCTCTCTTTTGCTATTTTAGGACAAAATCCTGGAGGTCGTGGCATGGGCGGAAACAACAAAACAGGCCACGTTTTTGGAAAAATTGTGGATGAAAAAGGGCAAGGGATCCCGATGGTTAACATTTTATTGTTGCAAAACAGAATGGATACCATTACCAAAAAGAAAAATGATTTTGTTTTGAAATCTACCACAACTGAAAACAATGGAGAATTTAGTATTGAAGATATCAAAATCACACAAGGATTAAAAATCAAAGTGGCTTTTTATGGATTTGAAACGATTGAAAAACCTTTCTTTTTTGACCCTGCAGATGCCACAACAGGATTGATTGAGCGAGATTTGGGAAACATCGATTTCAAGGAAATTAAGGTCAATGAACTTGAAGAACTTGAAATTACAGCCATTCAATCAACATTGAAATTAGACGTGGACAAAAAAGTTTTCAATGTTGGTCAAAACACCATGAGTGAAGGAGGCACAGCTACTGACGTGATGAAAAATGTGCCAGGAGTAAATGTGGATATGGACGGAAATGTTTCGTTGAGAAATAGTTCTCCGCAAATCTTTTTAGATGGTCGACCTACGACTTTGACTTTAGACCAAATTCCAGCTGAGTCAATTGAATCCATTGAAATAATCACCAATCCATCAGCCAAATATGACGCTTCTGGCGGCGGTGGCGGAATTTTGAATATTGTGCTCAAGAAAAACAAAAAAACGGGTTACAATGGTGGCGTAAGAGTTGGAATCAATCAATATGGTGGCGGAAATATTGGGGCAGACATTAACTTGCGACAAAACAAAATCAATTTCACTGGAAGTTTGATGTCACGTTTAAACAATGGCGTTTCTTTCGGTACTGTTGACAGGACAAATTATTTGAATGGAAATTCTCAAACAGTTTTAAATCAAGACAATGTCGATAAAAGCGGTGGCGGTGGTTATTTTGGAAAAGTTGGACTTGATTATATGATTACCAATCGAACAACTATTTCTCTTTCTGCAAATAATTGGCGCGGCACAAGAAATTCATTTTCTGATATGGATATTTACACAGATACTGTTATTTCAACAACTTCTGGAAATTCGTTCAGCAGAAGAAATACGGACAATCGGCGAGGAATCAATAATTACGGTTTGGTTTTCGGTATGAAACATTTATTTCAAAAATCGGGCGAAGAGTGGACATTTGATGCCAATTTTAACCGTGGAAGAAATAACTCTGACGCCATTTATCGTTCTGATTTTTACGCCACAGATGAAAACTCAAGCATCGAAAGATTTACTTCTCAAAAAATCAAAGGCATTGGTAATGAAGATAATTTGGTGCTTCAAACCGATTATGTGCGCCCAATGAAATATTTCAAATTGGAAACGGGCTTAAGAGCTGCCATGAGAAAAAGAACCAATGTGAATGAAAATTACATGTTGAATCAATCAACAGATGTCTACGATTTAATCTATTCGCCGGCGTCAAATTACAACAACGACGACAATGTTTATGCAGCGTATGGAACTATCTCCAAACAATATAAAACTTTTGGCTACAAAATTGGTTTGCGCGCGGAAAGTTCAAATTACAGCGGCGTTTTAACCAATACTGACGAAAAATTTGGAAATACTTATCCTATCAGTTTATTTCCTTCCCTCTTTTTGACCAAAACATTGCCTAAGGACCAAGATTTGCAAATGAGCGTAACCAGAAGGATTGAGCGTCCAAATTTCCGTCAATTGATTCCTTTTGTCGATTCAGTGGATCAATTCAATATCAGTCGCGGAAATCCAGCGTTGAGACCAGAATTTACGCAGGCTTTTGAATTGTCTTACATGAAAAGATTCAAAAACAGAAATACCATTTTGGCTTCGGTTTATTACAAATACACAGACGATTTAATCACCCGATACATAGAACAAGCAACTGATGGTAAGCTAATAAATACCTACATCAATGCCAATTCAAGTTATGCCACAGGAATAGAATTGACCGCGCAAAATTACTTGGCAAAATGGTGGGATATTTCTTCCAATTTGAATGTTTACAATTCTAAAATTAATGTTTCGCAAACCGATGCTATTTCTCAAGCGGCTTTGTGGAGTTGGTTTGCCAAATTGAATTCTAATTTCAGATTGCCCGCTAATTTCTCTATTCAATTGAGTGCTTTGTATCAATCGAAGACAAACATTCCAACGAGCGGAAGTTCTGGTGGTCAAGGCCATGGTGGTGGCGGTCCTGGAGGAGGAGGAAATATGCAGGCGCAAAGTGCATCTCAAGGTTACATCAAGGCTTTTTATGCGGTCGATATCGCGGTGAAAAAGACTTTTATGAAGAATAAAATGTCTGTTTCAATCAATGTGAATGACATTTTTAGAACGCGCTACAGCGTCAGTCATTCTTACAGCGCATACTTTTTGCAAGATTACAGCAGAATTAGCAATCCACAAATGGTACGATTGAATTTCACTTATACTTTTGGAAAAATTGATGTGGTACTTTTCAAACGCAAAAGTCAGGGCACGGGCGAAGACATAACGCAATAAATCATTGATGAAAACAAGATTAACAATCGTTGAAACGATAGAAAACATTGATTTTACGAAACAAAGAATGGATTTAAGTCGTTGTGAAAACATGGCTTTTATTCAATGTCTTTTCACAGATTTTGGAAATATTGATTTCACAGATTGCGTTTTTGAAGAATGTAATTTAAGCAATGTGAAATTCAATAATTGCAAGTTAGACAATGTTGAATTTTACGGGTGTAAAATGGTTGGCGCACAATTTACGCAAACAAAAGATTTCGCTTTTGAAGCACATTTTTTCAATTGCAATTTGAATTACAGCGCATTTGAACGAAAAAAACTGAATAAAAGCACCTTTGATCAATGTACTTTGCATGAGGCAAATTTGACTCAAACAGATTTTACAAAAGCCAAATTAAACCAGTGTGATTTTACAAATGCATTATTTGATAAAACGAATCTGACTGGCGTTGACATGCGTTCTTGCAGTCAATTTTTAATTGATCCAACGCAAAATTTCATCAAAAAAGCGAAATTTCGTGCGCAAGATTTAGCGGGCCTTTTATATCGATTTGATATTCAGATTTCATGATTTTGAACTCATCAAGCAAAAAAATGAATCGAAAATTTTATACGGTCAATCGACTTTTTTAATTTTATTCTTATCTTTCCCCTAGCAAGTTTTGTAAATGGACTCACCCGATCTGATAATTATCATTAGCACCCTGATTCTTTCTGCTTTTTTTTCAGGAGTTGAAATCGCTTTCATTTCTTCCAACAGATTAAAAATCGAATTGGACAAAAACAAAGGTTCGCTCAATGGCAGAATTGTGGGATATTTTTACAGCAAAGACGCAAATTTTATTGCTACCTTATCTCTTGGAAATAACATTGCGCTTGTACTTTTCGCCATCTTTATTGCCAAGGTTTTGGGTGCGCCAATTATCGACTGGAATATCGGAATTACCAATGGATCAATCAGTTTACTAATCGTGCAAACCGTAATTTCTGCACTGATAATTTTAATTACAGTTGAGTTTTCTCCCAAAGCGATTTTTCAATTGAATCCAAATGGATTTATGAAAACACTGGCAATTCCAACATTGGTCATGTATTGGTTGCTGTTTATCCCAACCTCTTTTGTGCTCTTGATAAGCAAGTTGTTTTTCATGCTAATGCGCGTTGAAATTACCAATTCTGAAAAAGTGTTTTCCAAAGTCGATTTAGAACATTACATCCAAGATTTGAAGCAGAGAAGCAATGAAGAAGAGGATTTTGGAAATGAAATGCAAATCTTGCAAAATGCCTTGGATTTTTCGAAAATCAGAGCCCGTGATTGCATGGTGCCACGACCAGAAATTATCTGCTTGGAAGTAGACGATTCCATTGAGAATTTGAATAATCTTTTTGTTTTTAAAGGAATTTCAAAAGTGATTATTTATCGGGACAACATCGACAATATTATCGGCTATGTGCATTCTTTCGAAATGTTCAAAAAACCGACCGCCATCAACCAAATTATGCGTCCAATTGCATTCGTCCCTGCGGCGATTCCGGGGAAAGAATTGTTGGAAATGTTTACCAAGCAATCCGCAAATATTTCTGTCGTTGTGGATGAATACGGCGGAACTGCAGGAATTGTGACGATTGAAGACGTAATTGAAGAAATTTTCGGAGAAATTGAAGACGAACACGATGTCGAAGATATGTTGGAAGAGCAAATCAACGAAAATGAATACCGCTTTTCTGCCCGAATCGAAATAGATTATCTGAATGAAAACTACAAATTTGAATTCGAAGAATCAGACGAATACGAAACGTTGGGCGGATTAATTATTCACCATTTAGCGTCCATTCCCGAAGCTGGCGACGTGCTTGATTTGGGTAAATATCATTTCACGATTGAGGCCGTTTCTGACAGGCGAATCGAATTGGTGAAATTGGTAATTCACGTTTAAAACCTTTTGATAAAAACATCCATTTGTTTCTCCCACACTTAGGGCGATTAAAACGAAAAAACACCGCTCAAAACAAGTTCGAACGGTGTTCAATCAATCTAATACCGATTATGTTTTCAATATAGTCCAATGAACTGGACTATTTTCAAACTATATCGGCATTATACGGGTTTTTGATTGGACTAAAATGAATTGGTGAATGGTATAATTTCAATTACTGTGCGTTCATCACGATTTTCTCCACCTCATCCAGCGTTAAATCTTGTCGTTCACCCATAGCAATCCATTGCCGTTCAGCGAAACGGGCTTTTATTATCTGTGCTGCATCTTTGCCTTCAGACGTATATTCAGAAATGTGCGTTTTAATTCCCAATGAATGGAAAAATGATTCCGTTTTCGCGATCGCTTCTCCCCCAACATTGTCGCCAGAAAGTCGCCAAACTCGTTTCCCGTATTGCTCTAATTTTGCTTTTTTATTTTCGAACTTCACCTCAAATAATCTCGGACAAATAATGGCCAACGATTGCGCATGGTCAATGCCATACAATGCTGTCAGTTCATGTCCTATCATGTGCGTTGACCAATCCGTAGGAACGCCGCAACGCAAATTGCCGTTCAATGCATGGTTTGCGCACCACATCAAATTTGCAGCAGCCTCATAATCGGTAGGATTTTCCAGCACTTTTGGGGCAATCTCAATCAACGTTGACAACACCGCTTCCGCCTCTCTTTCTTGCAATAAATTGGCTGTTGGATAAGTTAAATACTGCTCCAAAGTGTGCATGAAAGCATCGGTAATTCCGTTTGCCAATTGTCGTTTCGGCAAAGTCGCCACCACTGTTGGATCTAAAAAAGAGAAAACCGGAAAAAATAACGGTCCGCCCATCGTGCGTTTTTCTTTCAAAGACGAACGACTGATCACGGCACCACTGTTGGCTTCAGAGCCAGTTGCAGGAATTGTCAATACGGAACCAAATGGAACGGCTGAAGTGAACACTTTTCCTTCTTCGCGGAGCAAAACTTCCCACGGATCGCCGGCGTAGTTGATGGCACCTGAGATAAATTTCACACCGTCAATTACCGAACCACCTCCGACAGCTAGGATGAATCCAATGTTTCTAGTACGACAAACTTCTACCGCTTGCATCAAAGTGTCAAACTCTGGATTTGCCTCGATTCCGCCAAATTCGATGATTTCAAAATCATGCAATTCAGTTCTAATTTTAGCTAATAAGCCGATTTTTTCAGCACTTCCTCCTCCATATGCCAACAAGATTTTTTTGGAGTCTGTGGCATTAGAAATATATTGCCCAAGTTTACTTAATTGGTCTTTTCCGAAAACGATTTTGGTAGGATTGTGAATTTCAAAATTGAGCATTTTTTAAATTTTAATTGGATGAATAAATACAATTCAATATTAGTAAAAACATTGTTTGCAATCTTTTGTTTTGTGAAAATTTGTGCTTCCGATAATGGCTAAAACAAAAAAAGGACTGTAAACTTGAGCTTACAATCCTTTCAAAATTTGAATCAATGAATTAACAGAATTCGTTGTATGCTTCTGCCAAATTATCTGCAATCATTTGCGCTGTTCCACCTTCAATGTGATGTCTTTCTAGGAAATGAACCAATTCGCCATCTTTGAAAAGTGCAATCGATGGAGATGATGGAGGATATGGCAAAAAGTATTTTCTTGCTTGCGCCACTGCTTCACCGTCAACACCGGCAAAAACAGTTGTCAGGTTAGCAGGAACTTTACCATTAGACAAAGATAATTTTACGCCTGGACGCATATTTCCCGCTGCGCAACCGCAAACAGAATTCACCACAACCAATACAGTTCCAGAAGAATCTGGGATGGAAGCGTCAACTTCTGATGGAGTAACTAATTGTTTAAAGCCCACTTTAATAAGATCTTCTTTCATCGGGGCAACTAATTGTTCTGGATACATAATTTCTAAATTTGATTAACAAAGTTTCAATTAAACTAAGTGTTTTATAATTATAGACAAAGGTAATCATTTATCAAATCGATATTGCTTTTTATCCTTGGATTTTTTACGACTTCGGACAAAAGACATTAGACCGAAGACATTAGATTGGAGAAAATTCAATAATCTACAATCAGCCATAAAGTTGCACGGCAACGTGTCCTAATATCTTATAATCCTAAAACGAAGCGGGTCTTTTTTTCATTACTTTTGCAATATGGAATATGATACAGTTAAAGCTTTACACATCATTTTTGTGGTGAGTTGGTTTGCCGGGTTGTTTTACATGGTTCGCTTGTTTATTTATCATGTGGAAGCGCAAGCAAAATCTGATATTGAGAAAGAAATTCTTTCCAATCAATTTATCATTATGGAGAAAAAATTGTGGTGGATAATCACCACGCCCGCCATGGTTTTGACCGTAATTTTTGGCACTTGGATGGTTATTCTCAGACCTGGTTTGTTGTATGCGCCTTGGTTTCAAATTAAATTGGTTTTTGTGTTATTGCTTGTAATTTATCATTTTTTGTGTCAAAATATCATGGTCAAATTCCAGCAAAATATTTTCGGCTGGAAATCTAACCAATTGCGCTTGTGGAACGAACTAGCTACTTTGTTTTTAGTTGCCATCGTTTTTCTCGTTGTTTTGAAATCAACTTTCAATTGGATTGCCGGTACACTCGGTTTTTTTGGCGTGGCTGTTGGTTTGATGATTGCCATTCAAATCTACAAACGCTTGCGTTCTAAAAAATGACGCTGTATTAAGACTGTATCTATTTTCGTGCAGCTGTTTTAATCCCAATCAAAATAATTCCTCCCCCATTTCTTTCGTTCCTTGCCTGATATTTTTATCTTTACAATGAAAAATGTGGAAATCATGGCTTACAACAATATAATTTCAGAACAAAAAGGTCAAATTCTTTGGATCACAATCAATCGTCCATCGCAAATGAACGCCTTGAATAAAGAAACAATCCAAGAATTGAGATTGGCATTAGATGCTGCGAACAATGATTCCAAAACGGGCGTTGTGATTTTAACCGGCTCAGGCGAAAAAGCTTTCGTTGCTGGTGCTGACATCAAAGAATTCGCTGACTTTGACACTGCGCAAGGAAAAGAACTGGCGGCAAAAGGCCAAGCTTTGTTGTTCGATTTCATTGAAAACATGACCAAACCAGTCATCGCAGCTGTTAACGGCTTTGCGTTGGGTGGCGGATTGGAATTGGCCATGTCTTGTCACATCAGAATCGCTTCATCAAACGCAAAAATGGGACTTCCAGAGGTGTCTTTGGGATTGATTCCTGGTTACGGCGGAACCCAACGATTGCCGCAATTGGTGGGACGAGGAAAAGCGAATGAAATGGTTTTCACCGCAGGAATGATCCCAGCTGAAGAAGCGTTGAAATGGGGATTGGTGAACGATGTTTGTGCTTTGGAAGAATTGCATGCAACTGCCGAAAAAATGGCAAATAAAATTCTAAATAACTCCGCTTCCGCAATTGCAAGTGCTATCAACGCTGTGAATGCCAATTTCCGAAGTGGTGTAAATGGTTTTGAAGTTGAAATTGCTGAGTTTGGCGCTAGTTTTGGTACTGAAGATTTCACAGAAGGAACCACGGCATTTATCGAAAAAAGAAAACCAAATTTTCGCGCTTAATTGAATCCAATTAAAAAACTTTTAGGGCAAACAGCCATTTATGGACTTCCAAGTATTTTAGGTCGTCTGCTAAATTATTTGCTCGTTCCGCTGCATACCAAAGTGATTGACCCAGAAAAATATGGCGTCGTTTCTGAATTATATGCATGGGTGGCGTTTTTGATTGTCATTCTAACTTTTGGGATGGAAACTTCTTTTTTCAAATTTTTGCACGACAAAGAAGACCGCGAAGAAGTTTTTCGAAATAGTTTTCTCACCGTGATAGGAATCAATATTGCATTTTTTGCAATCATGCTATTTTTCAATCAAAATATTGCCGATGCAATGCTGTATTCAGATCACAATGAATACATTATTCTCCTCATCACCATCGTTTGCATTGATGCGGTCACAAGTCTACCTTTAGCCAAATTACGCGCGGAGGAAAAAGCGGGCAAATTTGCGGCAATTCAATTTACTTCCATCGGAGTCAATATTTTACTCAACGTGATTTTGATTGGTTTTGTAGTCGATAGAAGCAATCCCGAAGAAGCTGTTTTCTTCATTTTGATTGCCAATTTATTGTCTTCCTTAGTGAAACCTGTGATGCTATACAAAGATTTTTTGTACCTCAAATGGACTTACAATGTTGAACTTGCGAAGGAAATGTTCAAATATGCTGCGCCATTGGTCATTGCTGGTTTTGCGGGAATTATTAATGAAACAATTGACCGCATTTTGCTAAAACACGTGACGCACGCTAGCGGAAAATCGATTGAATATTCCATGATTCAAGTGGGAATTTACAGCGCATGCTACAAATTGGCGATGTTGGTTACGATTTTATTACAAGCCTATCGCTACGCAGCCGAACCGTTTTTCTTTGCGCAAGCTAAAAATCAAGACAAAAATAAAGTGTATATAAAAGTCATGAATTATTTCATCGCAATGGTTTGCGTTGTGTTTTTATTGGTGACTTTAAACATTGATATTTTCAAACATTTCATCAGCAAGGAGAGTTATTGGGTTGGTTTAGATGTTGTGCCAGTTTTGTTGCTCGGAAATATTTTTCTAGGAATTTATTACAACCAAAGCATTTGGTATAAATTGAGCGGACAAACCAAATTTGGCGCTTATATCGCGATTGGTGGAGCAAGTTTGACAATTATTATCAATTTGCTTTTTATCCCAAAATATGGCTACATGGCTTGTGCTTGGGCAACGATGATTGTATATGGCGCTCAAATGGTTGCGTCTTATTTACTTGGACAAAAATATTATCCTATCAAATATAATTTACGCAAATTTGCGGTTTATCTTGGAAGCAGTTTGTTGCTTTTCTGGATTTCAACATGGTTCAGTTTTGAGCCTGGAGGAATCGTAAAATTCTTATTCAACAATCTCCTATTACTTCTTTTTATAGGTGTCTTTTGGTTTTTGGAAGACCCTTTAAAAAGTTTGAAAAAAGGGTGAAAACGATAGAAATCAGCAACTGATTTTTCTTTTAATCGCAGTTTTAACTTCCAAAACAATTCCCTCATCAACTTGTTTCTATACAGAATTGAATCCAGAATATTTCGTAATTTCACGCTTCAATAAAATTTAAAAAATTCAAAATGAAAAAAGTAATCTCAGCATTTTTGACAGTATTTGTCGCAGTTGGATTTGGTTTAGATAGCCAAGCGCAATCAATCAAAACACCCACTTTAAGTCCTTTTTCAACTGTAAAACAAAACTTTGGTTTAACCGAATTGACCGTTGAATACAGTAGACCAAGTGCGCGAGGACGAGCCGTTTTTGGAGACGTAGTGCCATTTGATGCGCTTTGGAGAACAGGTGCAAATGCTTGTACAAAAATTACTTTTGGTGAAGATGTTAAAATCGAAGGAAAAACTGTGCCTGCGGGAACTTACTCTTTGTTTACCATTCCTAGCAAAACAGAATGGACGATTATTTTAAATAAAAACACCAAATTAAGTGGTGCTTTCGGTTATGCTGAAACAGAAGATTTGATGCGTTTCAAAGCAACTGTTAAAAACAAAGCAGAAAAAACTGAAACTTTTACCATCGATTTTGCCAATTTGAAACCACTTCAAGCAACCATAGAAATGTCTTGGGAAAATACGGTTATTGCTTTTGATATCACTACAGAAGTAGATGAACGCGTAATGAAAAACATCGAAACAACGATGGCGAAGGATGCAAGACCATTTTACACTGCGGCTTCTTATTACTACGACAACAAAAAAGACATGAAACAAGCCTTGGATTGGGCAACAAAAGCGTTTGAATTAAATCCTGATGCCTATTGGGTTGCCAATTTGAAAGCAAAAATCCAATTGGAATTAAAAGATTACAAAAATGCCATTGCAACGGCTGAAATCGTGAAAAAATTAGCGACTACAGATGGCGACAATGCCTACGTTAAAATGGCAGATGAAATTATCGCAACAGCGAAAAAAGGCGGAAAGTAATAAATATCATTTCACTCAAAAAGGGGCGATTACGGTTGGTAATTGTCCCTTTTTTATGGCTTGAGTTTTGCATTCAAAGCAAATTATACAAGATTTAAATTAAATTTTTTTGTTCCAATAAAAATCGTACATTTGAGTAAACACAGCATCACAACTTGTTCTTATCCTTGCTTATGAAAAATTTGATTATCCTCCTACTTGTAAGTTTACATCTAACCTCCTTGCAAGCACAAACCACTTTTTTAGTCACGGATGGCGAAGGAATTCCTATTTCAAACATTCATGTAATTCTAAACAAGTCGAACATTGGCCAAACAGACAAAGAAGGAATGATTAAAGTGGCAACCATCAAAAAAAATGATTCTGTTGTATTCAAAAGTGACAAAGATTACGAAACCTATTTTTATATTGCAAGCACGAATAATCCAAAAGAGCTTCAAGAAATAGAATTACAGTTAGATCCAGTCACAGAGCGAATTGACCTTGGTTTTGATGATGTACTTGTTATGCCAGAAGACGTAAATCAGGAGGAAGAGAAAATTTATGACGTTCCAGAAGTTGCAGCATCTTTTCCAGGTGGTCCTGAAAAAATGAATTTGTACATTTCAAAAATGATTCGAAACCCTGCCTCAGAGCAAGAAAGAACCAATCAGAAATGTTATATAAAAATGATCGTTGAAAAAGACGGAATGTTGTCTAAATTTCAAGTTGTAAGAGGAGTAAACAATTGCCCCGAGTGCGACAAAGAAGCATTGAGAGTTGTAAAATCAATGCCTAAATGGCACCCCGCAATTAATAATGGTCGCGCGGTGCGTTCTTATTTCATTTTTCCCGTGAAATTTGATTAATGCAATAAATTAAAATATCCTTGGTATTTTGTTTGAGACATTTTATCTGTAAAAATGTAAAAATAAGTGCCTTCTTCTAATAAAACTTCTTTTTTTGTCCCACCTTTTCTTCCTGCCCATTTTCCACTATATGGAGAAGCTTTATAGACTTCATTTCCCCATCTATTGAAAACAACCAGTTCATTGTTGGGAAAAAAACTTAAATTCTTGACGGAAAAAAATGGATTTTCTGAATTAGGCGAAAGTGTTTGACTAAAAGTTGGAATCAATTCTTGCGCTACTTTATTTTCTACTTGACTCATCAAATTCAAAGAAATAAAGGAAAAAACGATTAAAAAGAACTTTTTTTCATGATTGTATATTATTTGGAATTTAATCTTGTACAATTTAACAAGAAAAACGTTAGAAATTAGAAAGTTAACAAATAAAGAGAATAATAAAATAGTTGCGCGGGAAATAAGTGTTTAATTACAGGCGTTTTAAAGAAAAAATATTGAAATTAAACACAGATTAAATTTATTTAAATTGTTGATAAAGTGCTAAAATTTAGTTCATATTGCAAATTATTTTGGATTATATTTGTCCGCATTTGTTTATGAGACTGCAATCTCGAAAAAGTTGAAAATTATGTCACAAGAAAAAACAAGATATTCCGATACTGAATTGGATGAGTTCAGAGCTTTGATCAACGATAAATTGAAGGAAGCACAAGAAGATTACGATATGTTGAAAAACTCACTTTCAAATAGCGACAATCATGGAACAGACGATACGGCGCGCACTTTCAATATGATGGAAGATGGTTCCGAAACACTATCTCGAGAGGAGGTTGCGCAATTAGGAGCACGTCAAGAGAAATTCATTCAAAATCTGCAAAATGCCTTGATTCGAATTGAAAATAAAACGTACGGAATTTGTCGTGCTACAGGAAAATTGATTCAAAAAGAAAGACTGCGCTTGGTGCCTCATGCAACATTAAGCATCGATGCCAAAAATGCTCAAAAATAATATTGTGAGAAAAAAATTAATTATTGTAGGGGCTGTCGTGGCCCTTATTTTGTTATTGGACCAATTGATTAAAGTTTGGGTCAAAACCTCTGTTTCAAGCATGGATCAACCCATTAATCTCTTAGGAAGTTGGTTCAAAATTGTGTACGTTGAAAATCAAGGAATGGCTTTCGGCACAACACTTGGCGCAGGGATTTGGGGAAAATTAGCACTCAGTATTTTCAGAATTATTGCCATTGGTGGTATAGGATATTATTGGATAAAACAAGCCAAGGCAGGTATGAAAATGGAGTTTTTAATCGCCCTCGGATTGATATTTGCCGGTGCCACTGGAAACCTAATCGATTCCATGTTTTATGATTTTATTTTTCCTTTCAAACCTTGCATGTCTTTCAATCAATTAGAAGGTTCAGGCGTTTTTGCAAATTGTGATTTCTACGGAAAAGTAGAAGTACGTCACGCAGGATTTTTATTTGGAAATGTCGTCGATATGTTTCAGTTCGATTTCACTTGGCCAACTTGGTTGCCGTGGCTGGGTGGCAAAGATGTTTTTCCAGCAGTTTGGAATGTTGCTGACGGTTCAATCACTTGTGGCGTGCTGTTAATTCTAATCAGACAACGAAGCTATTTTTCCAAGAAAAAGAAAAACTCAATAGTCGATGAAGACATTTCTGAAAATGCTGAAGAAATGAACGAAACAGAATTAATTCCTTAGAAATAAAATCTTTACATTTCGGTTTGTTTAATTCCTTTTTATTCCTTTCCTTAAATTGTAAACCCTGCATATTATAAGTATCTTTGCAAAAAATTTCAGGAAGAGCCATGAGTGATCCGATCAAACATGAGTGCGGAATAGCACTGTTAAGATTGAAAAAACCCCTTCAATTTTATCTCGAAAAATATGGGACAGCCTTTTACGGTTTAAGTAAACTTCATCTTCTGATGGAGAAACAAATCAACCGCGGACAAGACGGTGCCGGCGTGGCAAATATAAAATTTGACATGCAACCTGGCGAGCGCTATATTTCGCGTTATCGTTCAATCGATAGCAAACCAATTCAAGATATTTTTGATCAAATCAATAGTCGCTTCAAACAAATTGAAGAAGAAGATGCTTCAAAATTGAAAGACATTGAGTATCTGAAAAAAAACGCTGGCTTTACTGGGGAACTATTTTTAGGACACTTGAGATATGGAACATTTGGAAGAAACAGCATCGAAAGTTGTCATCCATTTTTAAGACAAAACAATTGGATTACCAGAAATTTAGCTGTTGCCGGAAATTTTAATTTGACCAATGTTGACGAACTTTTTGACGTTTTATTAGAAATTGGTCAGCATCCAAAAGAGAAATCAGATACTGTAACAGTATTAGAAAAAATCGGTCATTTCTTGGACGAAGAAAATGACGAAATGCTGCAATCTTTGACCACGCAGGGATTTTCAATTCCTGAAATTTACGACCGCATTGCTAAAAATTTGAACATCGAAAAAATATTAAAAAAAGCCTCCTCTGATTGGGACGGTGGATATGCGATGGCTGGTTTATTTGGTCATGGTGATGCATTTGTGTTGCGAGATCCTTCAGGAATTCGCCCGGCTTTTTGGTATGAAGATGAAGAAGTTTGTGTGGTCGCATCAGAACGTTCGGTAATTCAAACAGCTTTCCGTCTGAAATTTGACCAAGTCCAAGAATTGACTCCAGGAAGCGCTTTGATTATCAAAAAATCAGGCGATATAAGTGAAGTAAAAATCAATGACCCAAGAGAGAGAAAAAGTTGTTCTTTTGAGCGCATTTATTTCTCCCGAGGCAACGATATTGATATCTACAAAGAACGGATCAATTTAGGTAAATTGGTGGTAAATCAAGTGTTGAAAGCAGTTGATTATGATTTAGATAACTCTGTTTTCTCATTCATTCCAAATACTGCAGAAACTTCCTTTTATGGAATGATCAAAGGCTTAGAAGATTATTTGAATGACAGAAAATTTCAAGCGATTTTGGATTTAGGTGCGAATCCTTCTCCAGAGCAATTGAAAGACATCATTTACCAAAGAGCACGCATCGAAAAAATTGCCATCAAAGACGCGAAACTGAGGACATTCATCACACAAGATGATGCACGAGATGATTTGGTAGCGCATGTTTACGACATCACGTACGGCTCAGTTGTTAGCGGAAAAGACAATTTGGTTGTGATTGATGACAGTATTGTTCGCGGAACGACACTAAAACAAAGCATCTTGCGAATTTTAGACCGCCTTGAACCAGTAAAAATAGTGGTTGTTTCATCAGCACCTCAAATTCGTTATCCTGATTGCTACGGAATCGACATGGCGAAAATGGGCGACTTTATCGCTTTTGATGCGGCTATTCATTTATTGAAAGAGCAAGGAAAAGGCCACATCATTGACGATGTTTATAGAAAATGTTTGGATCAAGCAAAATTGCCCAAAGAACAAATAAAAAATTACGTCAAAGAAATTTATGCCCCATTCAAAGCAGAAGAAATCTCTGCAAAAATTGCAGAATTATTGACACCTGCAAATATTCAAGCCAAAGTTGAAATTGTGTATCAAACCATCGAAAACTTACACGCGGCAATTCCAAACCACTTAGGAGATTGGTATTTCACAGGAAACTACCCAACACCAGGTGGAAACAAAGTGGTCAATCGCGCATTTATTAATTTTGTTGAGGGAAAAAACGAACGCGCGTACTAAAAAAGACCGGCTGCGCTATAAGATGTTAAGATTTTAGGAGTCGTTGCTGCGCAACTTTAAGACTTTAATTTATGCTGTTAATTTTAAATTGATTTCAATTTTTACGAAAATCAAATATCTTTTTTAACAAAAAAATCACATTCTAGCACGGTTTTTGATTAGTAATTTTGAACTAGAAAATCAGCACTAAAGAATGAAAAAACAGACGGCATTATTCTTTTATATTCTTGGGATATATGTCGTTTTGCAATTTGCTTGGTGGGGCTTTCACTTGATACAAATTACCCACGAATTGCAAGCTGTAAACGGAAAAGCGAACAACAAAGCCATCATGATTGTAGGTGAAGGCATTGTTTTTTTCTCAATTCTTCTTTTTGGACTTTGGCGCATCAAAATCTCAATTAAAAAAGATCAACAACTTTCAGAACGACAAAGTAATTTTTTGCTTTCTGTCACGCATGAATTAAAAACGCCTTTAGCTTCGACCAAATTGTACTTACAAACTTTAATTAAGCGAGACTTCTCGACTGAAAAAAGGGAAGAAATGTTGCAAAAAGCGATCATTGAAAATCAGCGATTGGAAGAAATTGTGGAATCGATTTTAACGGCAACAAGATTAGAAAATCGCACTTTAAAATTGCACAAAGAATGGATTGATTTGAATGAATTAATTCAGCAATTAATTGACAATTACAATATTACTTCAGGAAAAGACTGGATTATTTTTGAAAATCAAGTCACCGTAAAAATCGAAGCTGATGCGTTTATGATCAAAACCATCTTAAGAAATTTAATTGAAAACGGGTTGAAATATGCCTCCAACTCTGAGCGTTTCATCGTTTTCTTGAAACGAGAAATAAACCATGTAAAATTTGGAACTAGAGACGCTGGCCCCGGGGTTCCTGCTGATTTACAAAAAGATATTTTTAAAAAGTTTTTTCGAATTGAAAACGAAGAAACACGTTCACAAAAAGGAACAGGATTGGGTTTATTCATCGCTGCTGAATTTACCAAATTGAACGGCGGTAAGTTGAATTATTACCCAAATAAACCAACAGGTTCAGTTTTTGAAATAACATTATAATATTTAGCATTTTAAAATATTTATGGAAATGACCAAACATTTTGGCTTAATCATTTTAGACGGATGGGGTATCGGAGATCATTCTAAATCGGATGCGGTTTACAATGCCAATACTCCGTTTATGGATGCTTTGATGGCCAAATATCCAACTGCGCAATTGAAAACTTGTGGCGAAGATGTTGGGTTGCCTGAAGGCCAAATGGGAAATTCTGAAGTGGGACATTTAAATATTGGTGCTGGAAGAATTGTTTACCAAGAATTGACGCGCATCAATAAATCCATTCGTGACAAAGAATTTTTCAAAAACGAAGCGCTGATTTTGGCGATGGAAACGGCTAAAAAGAACGATGTTGCTTTGCATTTGATGGGATTGGTTTCCAAAGGTGGCGTGCATTCGTCGCAAGAGCACATTTATGCATTGTGCGAAATGGCGCATTCTTTTGGCTTAAAAAAAGTTTTCATTCACGCATTTACAGATGGCCGCGATTGTGATCCAAAAAGTGGCTTGGGATTCATCCAAGAATTGGAACAAAATATCGCAAAAACTACTGGAAAAATCGCCTCTATCGTTGGGCGCTATTATGCAATGGATCGCGATACTCGCTGGGAAAGAGTGAAAAAAGCCTACGATTTGATGGTCCACGGAACTGGTCAAGTATTTCAATCAGCAAGTGACGCAATTGAAGCCGCTTATGCAGCGAATATTACAGATGAATTTATCGAACCAGTTGTTATCACTGACAATGGCGCACCTATCAGCACTATTCAAAATGGAGATGTGTTGATTTCATTCAACTTTAGAACGGACAGACCACGTGAAATTGTGACCACATTAACCCAAAAAGATATTCATGAATTCGATATGCATGCACTTGATTTGCATTTATTTACAATGACAAATTACGATGCGACATACAAAAATGTGCATGTTATTTTCGACAAAGACAATCTACAAAATACTTTTGGAGAAGTACTTTCAAAATTAGACCGCACCCAAGTTCGCATTGCAGAAACAGAGAAATATCCGCATGTGACATTCTTTTTTAGTGGAGGAAGGGAAGAAATATTTAAAAGTGAAACGCGCTTGATGGTCAATTCACCTAAAGTGGCTACCTACGATTTACAACCTGAAATGAGTGCTTTTGGTGTGAGAGATACTATCATTAAAAGCATGGGAACAGACAGACCGAATTTTTTCTGTCTAAACTTCGCCAATCCAGACATGGTCGGTCATACTGGTGTTTATGAAGCAATCGTAAAAGCAGTTGAAACGGTAGATTCTTGTCTGCAAGCGGTGGTAGAATGTGGGCAAAAATTAGGATACGAATTCTTGGTCATCGCAGATCATGGAAATGCAGATTTTGCCATCAATCCTGATGGTTCGCCCAATACTGCGCATTCATTGAATCCCGTTCCTGTGGTTTTGATAACAGAAAATCATTTGAAATTGAACGATGGAATTTTAGCAGATGTTGCCCCCACGATTTTGAATCGCATGGGAATGGCAGCGCCAATGGAAATGACCGGGAGAAGTTTGGTAGAATATTAAGTTTATTTTAATCATAAAGAAAGCAAAAAAAGTCGATTTACAACTTTCAACTTTGATTATTTCGTACTTTTGTGGTAGTTCAATTGAATGTATTTTGTAAAGAGAGAATAGCATGAAAAAGTTCGCCATCACATTGGTATTATCAGTGATTTTAGTAGGTCAAAACATCTATGCGCAAGGTTGTTCACAATGTAAATTGGTAGCAGAACAAGGTTCAGAAATGGACGAAGCATCTTTCGGGTCAAACATCAATTCGGGAATCATGTACTTGATGATTATTCCATATTTATTGATTTTCTTTTTGTTCAGAAAAAGAATCCTTGCATTTTTCAAAGGCTTAATTTCGAAATAGTCTAAAGATAAATTTGTTGATCAAAAAAAAATGGACAATTTAAAACTTGTACATTCACCTATTTGTTGGGTAAATTTTAGCTTCCGCAAGACAAACACTCATCATCGTCTAATTCTGGTTGCAACTCAATCGCTGGATTAAGCATTTTTTTCAAATCGTAAATTTGTTGCTGTGTTTCACCATCTTCGAAAAGATTTCCGGTTAAAAGTGTTTTTAAATGCGCAATTTGCGCCTGGATTTGAACTTCTTCCATAATGCAATGTTTCTATAATTGAAGATTGAAATTACATTTTTTTTCGATGTTTCCAAGGAAAAGTTTACAACAAAAATTTGTGGAAAAATGCATTCAAATTTTCTTTGAATTCACAACAATCATGTCAAACAGAGATATCCATTGTTCAATCTCAATTTTTTAAATTTTTCATGTTACTTTTACCAAATGGCGAATTATGCTTTTGAACATTCAATTTTTTTAAGATGAAACAGCAGATTTTATTGGTAGCAATAATCGGAGGATTAACGATTTTAAATGCTTGCGGAGAAGACAGTTCAAACGAGAAAAAAGTTGAAAAAGTTTCTCAAAAACTCGACAATGAAGATGCAATTGAAGCTGAAATTGAGGCGATTGAGGAAGAAATCGTGAAGGCAGATTTGGTGGCGTCTTCACTCAATTATTCTAAAGAAAATGGTGAAGCGATTGAAGTATTGGCACATCTTTCCAAAGACAATGTGATTTTGAAAATGGAAGAAAAATTTTCGGATGGAAACGCAAAAAATAGCGGGATAATTACTTATTACCTCAAAGACAAATATCCCTTCGTAAGCAAAGAATTGTTTGAAGATCTTTCAAATCCTTCAGCGGCCAAATATGTGGAGCGTGTTTCATACTACGACAAAAAAGGAAAAGCCATCTCAACGAAAGAAAAAAGAGTGAATTACCAGGAAGAATTGCCCAATGTTTCCTTTGTTTCAGTTCCATTAAAAACCTGTTCTATCAACAGAGCAATGCAAGTTTTAGAACAAAAAGGCGATTTTGAAACTACTTTTCAAGGTTTTGCCATCACAGAAATTTTGAATTATTTGGTTGTTGGACAGCCTGAAGAAGGCGGTTATACAAGCGCTTTGAGGATTGAAGTGGAAGACAATTTTATCAAAGATGCTATCAAAAATCAAAAGAAATATTTGAACAAAAAATGTCGCGTTTCGTTTCAAGTTGCAGAAAACTCTGGATTTGAATATCAATTGTACACAGGAGGCAGTTGGGTGGAGTAATTACTTTACAATCAAAAAATTATCATAATAAAAAAGCCTGAAGATTACTTCAGGCTTTTCGTTTTAATATGAATATGCAGAACAAAGATGTCTGTTTTTCTTCTTTTTCTTTTTCTTCATTTTTCTGTCTTTCGAATTAGAAGTTGCCTCTGTTCCTTGAGACATTTCAAATCCGTTTGCACTGATTGAAGAGGTTTGCTTCATTGGAGCAGCCATTAAAGCGTTGATTCCAATTGAGAAGCATAAAAATAAGATGCTTGCTGTAATTTTATTTTTCATGTTTTTCATAACTGGTAATTTTTGATTTATATAACTCTAAATAGAGATAAAAGGTTACAAAAAATTAAGAAAAAAATTATTTTTTATCAAAGAGACTAGAAATTTAAGCGAAAACATTAATCACTCATTTAATTTGTCACTTCTCTAGCACTTCTAAAAAATAGCGAAAACCAATGAAATTTTGTCCATCGCCCTCGTAAGCATACTTTGATTTTATTTGTAAATCTTCTGGTTTATTGCACCAACCTCCTCCCTTGGCAATTCCTTTTTGGTCAATCATTTCTGCCACATTGCCACACATATTGAAAATTCCGAAATCGTTTTTCCAATATGAATCAATCGGCGCAATAATATCCACATTGTCAGTAACTTTCATTTCAGCTTTGATTACTGAGGTGTCTTTGATATTATAAGTAAAATTGGCATAGACTTGTCCTTTGCTATTGAAAAATGAATTTCCATGCCACGCATATTGTGCGCTTGGGTCTCCAGCTTGCGCCGCTTCCATCCATTCTGCTTCCGAAGGTAGGCGAATTATAACTTTCTTGAATTTGCGTTTGGGAGAGTCATTGTATTGTGTTGTCAGCCACTCACAAAATTTTTGCGCACCCGCATAAGAAACATTTACAACTGGAAAATTTTGGTATGCCGGATGCTGATGATAATATTTTACATAAAGCGGGGCTTTATTGCCCCATTTCAAACTGTCGAGTTGCGCAATAGCCAAGGTTTGTTGATTATTTGTCTTTTTCAAGTCCTCCAAAAATGTTTTGTACAAACGATTCGAAACTTCACTTCGAGACGCATATAAATTTTCGTGAACTTTTTCAATTGACTTGTCGAGTTGCTTAATTTCAATTTGTCCAAAGGCAAAAAGATGTGCAAATAAGAATAGTGATAAAGTAAAGAGTGTTTTCATAGTTCTTTGATTAAATTTATGTCATTAAACCTTTAACGGAAAGTTTGAAAAAAGATACAGGAAAGAATTAAAATTCCTAAGATTCGAAGAAATGACAACTAACAATTAAAGTTTTGTAAATTTACATAGTTTTGAAATAAATAAATTCCATGGAGCAAGACATTAGGTGGGAGCAACGGTTATCTAACTATAGAAAAGCAGTAACAAAGCTTTCTCAATCAGTTGAATATATTCAAAAAATGAAACAAATAAATTCTGAGTTGGATATTGTGTTGGATGAGATGATCAAAGAAGGATTGATTCAACGATTCGAATATACACATGAATTGGCTTGGAATTTAATGAAAGATTATGCTTCATTTCAAGGAAATTCTGCCATTGGAGGAAGCAGAGATGCTACCAGGGAAGCATTTCAACTGCAAATCATTGAAAACGGAAAAATCTGGATGGACATGATCGGCAGCAGAAATAAGACTTCACATACTTATAATGAAGATACTGCGAAAGAAATTTACAACAAGATTATAGGTGATTATTACCCTGCTTTTCTTGCTTTTCTTCAAAAAATGGATGAAAAAAGCGCTGGTGAACAAGGCAATTTATTCGAATGATGTCAAAAACAGGATTGAATAAAGAAGAGATTGAAGCAATAAATGGCATTTTTGCAAAACATACTGCCATCGAAAAAGTACTTCTCTATGGATCTAGGGCAAAAGGAAATTTTAAGCCCTCCTCAGATATTGATTTATCCATCATTGGTGAAAATGTTGATTTAGAACTCTTGCAAACAATTGAATTTGAATTAGATGATTTGATGTTTCCTTATAAATTTGATATTTCTATTTACGAAAAGATCAATAATCAGGAATTTTTAAATCATATTGACCGCAACGGGATAACATTTTATACCAAATAGAAAAAGTCTATTTATTTGATGGTTTTCGAATAAATACAATTTGGATCAAAATACAAACAATCATCGAAACGGGAACACTGAGAATTGTTTTTTGAAGTATAAAGCCGATTTCATTGAGTTTGAATAATTCCAAAGTGAAAAACCAGAAATGGTGAATCAACAACATCAAGCCAAAAACAGAAAGCAACCAACTTGTAGGCATTTTGTAAAAATTCATTTCTTGCGTGTCTTCGTAGCCATCTCTTGGCTCAAAAGCTTTAAAAATTAATGGGCGCAAATAAGCCAATAATACTGCTGAAGAAGCATGTAAACCATAAGTGTTCGAAATAGAATCAATTCCAAAGCCAAGTGCAAATGCAATCAGCATGCTTAAGAAAATATTGATATTATAAGGCAACAATAAAATGAACAAAGGATAAATCATTGCTTGCATTCCAAAACCAACCTCTAACTGATTGAACAATAATGCTTGTGCAAACAAAAAGAGAACGAATCTCAATGTATGTAAAATAAATATCCGCATTATTCTTCTTTATCAGGTGGAATTTGTGCTTCCAATTCTTTTTGTTCGTACTTCAAAAGGTTTTTTATGACATAAACCCTTTGTATTTTTCTGTAATCTTCCGAATAGTAAAATGAAATATCCCAAAGTGGCTCGGCTTCAACGGGTTTAAATGAAGAAACAATTCCAACTGGCAATCCACGAGGAAAAATTCCTGAACCGCCTCTTGTGACAATTTTACTCCATCGTTTCATTTTCATGTCGTTTGAAATTCCTGAAATAGAGCCAACTTTTGGACTTCCTCCATCCCATTTCAGCAAACCAAAAGCGCCCGTTGATTCTATCATGACATCGATATTAATGGCTTCTGTCAACACGGATTTAACCACAGAAAAATGATCGCTAACATTGTGCACGATTCCAACAATTCCTTTGTCTGAAAAAACACCCATTCCTCTTCTTATTCCCTGACTTTTACCAATATTTAATGTGAAAAAATTGTTCCTTTTGTCGAAAGTTGAATTGATGACTGTCGCAGCAATGTATTCATATTGTTGATGATATAAAGTGTCATCAATTTTAAAAATATTAGATTGAACGGGAATAAAACTTTGAGGCAAACGCTTACGCAAAGAGATGTTTTCCTTTTGCAATTTGTAATTGTTATACGACAAATTGAAGTGTTTGGTCACGTCGTTTTTGATGGTCAAAATTTGTCCGTTTACAATCGAAGCACTGGTCAAATATTGCGCTCTTGGAAAATTCAAATAGGTAAAATAGGTTGAAAGTGCCAATCCTTGTAGAACAGCAAAAACCAAGAAAACCCTGAATCTTTTAAAAAATGCAATGAGATTGCGCATGCTTATTAAACAAATAAAGTCCCGACATTATATCAGGACTTAAAACTATTAAAATTTATTGACTAAACTTAATCTTTGATCAAGAATTGGAAACGATCGATGTTTTTCAATGCGATACTTGTTCCTCTTGCTACTGCTCTCAATGGATCTTCAGCGATGTGCACTGGAAGTTTTGTTTTGGCAGAAATACGTTTATCCAATCCGCGAAGCATTGAACCTCCTCCTGCTAAGTAAATTCCTGTTTTGTAAATATCTGCTGATAATTCTGGCGGTGTCATTTCCAATGCGCTCAAAATTGCCTCTTCAATTTTAGAAATTGTTTTGTCTAAAGCGTGTGCAACTTCCGTGTAAGAAACAATAATTTCTTTTGGAATACCAGTCATCAAGTCACGACCACGAACAGCAAAATCTGGCGGTGGATTGTCCAATTCTGGAATGGCAGCACCAACTTCAATTTTCAATTGTTCAGCAGTACGTTCTCCAACCAAAATGTTGTGTTGACGACGCATGTATTCTTCAATATCTTGCGTAAAATCGTCACCTGCAATACGGATTGATTTATCACAAACAATCCCGCCCAAAGCGATTACAGCAATTTCAGAAGTACCACCACCTATATCAATGATCATATTTCCCATTGGTTCTTCAACGTCGATACCAATTCCAATTGCAGCAGCCATTGGCTCGTGAATCAAATAAACTTCTTTTGCTCCAGCGTGTTCACATGAATCGCGAACAGCTCTTTTTTCCACTTCGGTGATACCAGAAGGAATACAAACAACCATTCTCAAAGTTGGAGTGAACAAACTTTTTCCGGTATTGATCATTTTAATCATCCCGCGAATCATTGCTTCTGCACTTTGAAAATCTGCAATTACACCATCTTTCAACGGACGAACTGTTTCAATCAATTTGTGGGTTTTCCCGTGCATCTGTTGGGCTTTCTTACCAATAGCAACAATATTGCCGGTTTGAATGTCTCTCGCAACAATTGACGGTTCGTCAACAACCACTTTGTCATTCATGATGATCAATGTGTTTGCCGTTCCTAAATCGATTGCGATTTCTTGTGTTAAAAAACTAAATAATCCCATTTTATCGTTTTGCTTCTATCGAAAGAAGACTTTATTTAATTCATTTTATCGTAAAACTGCATTTTTTGTTTCAATTTTCAAAAAAATAATTGAAATTAATGCTTAAAGTGTCTATTTCCTGTCATCACCATAGCCATTCCGTTGGCATCGCAATATTGAATTGATAATTCATCCTTGATTGATCCACCCGGCTGAATTACTGCATCGATTCCTGCTTCATGCGCAATTTCTACACAATCAGGAAAAGGAAAAAATGCATCAGAAGCCAACACAGAACCTTTCAAATCAAAATTAAATGATTGTGCTTTGTGAATAGCTTGTCTCAAGGCATCCACGCGAGATGTTTGCCCCGTTCCACTTGCCAACAGTTGACCATTTTTAGCCAAAATAATCGTGTTGGATTTCGTATGTTTCACCAATTTATTGGCAAAAATAAAATCTTTATTTTCTTGCGCTGTTGGAGCCACTTTCGTGCTTAATTTAAAATCAGCTTCAGTTTCAGTAATCAAATCTTTGTCTTGCTCCAACACGCCATTCAAAATAGTTCTGAATTGACGTTTGGGTAATTCAACTTCATTTTGAATTAAAATGACACGGTTTTTTTTGCTTTGCAACATTTCCAATGCGTCTTTTTCATAAGCGGGAGCAATTACCACTTCACAAAACAAATCATTCATGCTGGTTGCTGCAGCCAAATCAATTTTGGTGTTTGAAATCAAAATTCCTCCGAAGGCAGAAACTGGATCTCCAGCCAAAGCGCCTTCATAAGCTTCTTTGATTGTTGGTCTGGTTGAAATGCCACACGCATTGTTGTGTTTTAAAATTGCGAAAGTTGGTCCGTCATTTTTAAATTCACCCATCAAATTGACCGCGGCATCCACGTCTAACAAATTATTGTAAGACAATTCTTTTCCGTGTAATTTAGTAAAAATCGCATCTAAATCTCCATGGAAAATTCCTTTTTGATGCGGATTTTCACCATATCGCAACACTTGTGCTGGTTTCACACTTTGTTTGAATATTTCTTTTTTCCCTTCTTGGTTGAAGTAATTGAAAATTTGGGTATCGTAGTGTGATGAAACTTCAAAAGCATCGCGGGCAAAAGATTTGCGTTGACCCAAAGAAGTAGCGCCATTTTCTGAAGCATTCAAAATTTCCAAAAACTCCGCATATTGACCTTGCGAAGGAATAATGACCACATCTTGGTAATTTTTAGCTGCTGCGCGAATCAAGGAAATTCCACCAATATCAATTTTTTCAATGATTTCGTCATGGGCCGCACCAGAGGCAACCGTTGCTTCAAATGGGTACAAATCAACAATCACTAAATCAATTTCAGGGATTTCAAATTCAGCAATTTGACTTTGATCTTCAGGGTGATTTCTTCGATTCAAAATTCCTCCAAAAACTTTTGGATGTAATGTTTTCACTCGGCCACCTAAAATCGAAGGATAAGAAGTTAGGTCTTCCACTCTTTCAACAGCAACGCCTAATTCTTCCACAAAAGCTTGCGTTCCTCCGGTAGAATAAATGGTCACGCCAAGTTCATTCAAACGATGTATAATTGGCTCTAAACCTGACTTATCATAAACGGAAATTAAAGCGCTTTTGATCGTTAAAGAAGTACTCATAAACAGATGCTGTGAAATAGGGTGTAAAATTAGCCCAAAAAAGTGAGAAATATGCTATGTTTTTAGATAAATATTTCGTTAATAATACCTAAAGTTACCTTTTCTTTTTTTGACGTTGATTATTCTTGAAAATTGCTTCTCTTGAGAGGAGTAAAAATTAGCAAAAAATGAATAAATTTGTAAAGAAACCGACGTTTTTTTTTGATAAATAAATGCTTTTTTTGAATCAATATATCACCACTTTTATAACCATCTTTATTGCGGGTTTTGCTTCGCTTTTTGCCCAAAAAAGTGAAATCAATCGCCGACAATTAATGGCCGATAGCATAGCAAAAAGAGTCACTTTTGATTACAACGCTGATACGCTGTATAGTGAATTGACGCAGGAAATTGGTTATTTGAAAAGCAAAGAAATCTATACTTTTCAGGTCAATTTGAGAGACGACAAATGGGAAGATAGTTCGTGGACATTTACAAATTATGATTTGAGAGGCGAAAGATTAACGCTAGAATCTGTTGAGAAAAGTCCGATCGATTGTCCGCAACCTATACCAACTTCATTCAACGAATATTCCTTGTACCCGATGGGTTTGCCGCTGACAATTTGGTATGATGGAGAAACCAAAAAAGAACGCCGAAAATCAAGAAAAATGGCCGAAAAACCGATTGAAGTTGTAGATTCAATTTGTACCTCATCGTATGTTCGGAAAACTATTTTTAACTACAATTTAAATTTAGATATTTCAAACGGAATTGCCATTTACGATGACGATACCACGTTGATTATTGATTCTACTTTTTATTATCCCAACAAATTGAAGCAAAGAACGGTTTCGTACGTCAAAGGGAAATTTGAACGCGAAAACAGATTTCGTTACCAATATGATACTTTCGGGACACTTGCCGCTACAGAACATGTTGATAGCACAAACAATGCGCTGGTACACCGAGTTTCTCATTTCAATTACCATGATAAAGACACTGTTTTGATTTTCATGAGTACGCTCGTAAACGGCGATTCAAGTAAATTCACTGAAGGATATTGGATTTACAACAATGCGCATAAACAAATTGGATTTCAAAATAAAACCAAGGGTAAAATCACTCATTTTCTCGTGCTGTCATATGACAGTTTAGGAAATATCCTTGCAAGTAAAACTTTCAAAGCAGATTCAACCTTGCAAAGTGAAAATCTATATGCGCGAAAAATAAAAAAGAATCGTTCAGAAGTTTGGGTTTATCAAAGTAGCTTTCAAAATTATTACGGATTGACCATTACCAAAACTCGAAAAGGGAAAAAATACAGTTATGGTTACAATGCGATTTTGCAAGGAAAATTCGATGATTTCAAATACAAGAAACCGAAAAAAATTCACAAAAGTCAATTCTTGGTTTACGATGAACATGGACGCATTTTGGTGAATCAAAATTTTGACGGAGAGAAAGATCAGTTGATTTCTGAGACGCGATTTTATTATTCGAAGTGAAACTATTCCTTGTCAATTATTTCCATTTATTTAATAAATCAAGAAGGGCAAAGTTAGGGATAAACCATTAATTTGGTTTTGAATTCCGTTTGTATAACACCCTAGGGTCGGGATTAATTTTGACCCCAGAGATTGAAAACACAAATTTATAATCGTTTCAAATATTTAATCATACACCAATTTCACATTACCTCCCATATTCCTTCAAAATCACTCCTTTCTCTACCCTGAATTTCTCTTTCATAAAAGTAAATTTTTCTCCTTCGCTTTTTTTGATTAAATCTTCCAAATCGGCTTCCATCGTGTGAACAGAGCCGCCTGTTTTGCGGGCGAGATTGAGAAATTCGGGGCTGATGCCGTAGGTAGTGCCACACAAAATGACGCGTACGGGTTTATTGAGTTTTTCCAATAAAATGATGTCTTTTATTGGCGCCAAATTATCGGCGATGAGGATGTATTCTGAAGCTTTGGGCGCCACGTCAAAAGCATACAATAATGCCTCACAATCATTTTCCGGTGCGTCGCCTCCGCAACCTGCACGAATGGTTTTCATCGCCAATTCACGCACTTGTTTGTAATTATTGCCTTTGTCGTGGTAAATGCCCCCAGTTTTGCCAATCACTTTTTGGTCGTCGGGCGTTGCATCTCCATCGTTAAAAAAAATCAAATCTTGGATACGTTGGTCGTTTACCTTCAACTTAAACCACAAAACCAATTGGGCAGTGTATGGCGACATGGAGCCTGTCATGTCAGCCACCACAGCCATGTTTTTCCAGTTTTTATTGCGCTCAAAAACCTTTAAGATGGTCGAATCAGGCAAACTTTTTCTAAATTTTACAGGGTCTTTGAGGTCTTCTTCCAGCGGTAAAAGTTTATTCGCTGCTGCAATTTCCATCAAGCGGTCTTCCTCGGTTTGCGGGCCTTTGTAATGAACCACAATGCCGTGAAACATCGTTTTTGCTTCCGCTTCGTTTTTGCAATCCGTTTGGCGAATGATTTTCCATGTGATGTTGTAATTCGACACCAAAGATTTTTGCCAACTTTCAACTTCTTTGATGCGATTCAAATTCAATTTTTTTAAATCTTGTCCCTTTGGATAATCGGTAAAAACCAAATCTATTTGTCGCACGTCGGCCGTTTTTAGAAACAATTTGTCTTTCTCCGAGATCAAATAACTTTCGCCAAATGGCATGTTGAAAACTGCAGCTTTCAAAGAAGTGGTCTTCAATAAATACCGCGGACGTTGAATTTCAATTTGTCCCACAATTTCCGTAGCGGTGCGAATTACTGTAGCGAAAGATGAAAATGTTGCTGCAAGAATGGCAACGCAAAGCAAAATAGATGATTTCATATCCTAAGATTTTGGAAGTTCTTAGACTATAATTCAAGAATTGGTTTTGGTAACAAGTTTGGGGTTTTTAATGTCTAGGATCCTGCACCAAAATTCACTCGCAGTAAACATCAAACATTATGACAGCGCGATATAAAAGCATTTTTAAGATGTTTGGTTTTCTGTGCTGTATTTTTTGTATATTCATGATCGATAACCTATTAAAAAGCCTTTACAATTAAACGATAATGATTTTATAAATCATTAATAAAAACAAGATAACATGAGTAATATTAAATTATTTGAAGAGAAAAATGTGCGTTCCGCTTTCAAGGAGCAAGAAGAAAAATGATATTGTTCAATAATTGATGTAATTGCGGTTTTAACCGAAAGTCCTAATCCTCAAGTGTATTGGAGGGTATTAAAAAAGAGATTAATTGTCGAGGGAAATCAAACCGTTACAAATTGTAACGGTTTGAAAATGCTCGCTATTGACGGCAAAATGAGAATGACTGATATGGCTGATACAGAGCAAATTTTGCGATTAATACAATCCATCCCATCACCAAAAGCCGAGCCTTTCAAACATTGGCTCGCACAAATTGGCGCTGAAAGAATCGCTGAAATCGAAAACCCAGAACTGGCTCAAGCTAGAATTAGAGCAACGTATAAAACTGAAAATATTGGATTTTTAGATTATTGGATTTTTAGATTATTCGAATTCCAACTATCTAATAATCGAAAGTTCCAATAATCTAAATCTCGAAGCTGGTGGAAGTGTGGCTGGAAATGCTAGAAAAGAATTGGAAAAAGAATCTGGGGCTAAAGTTGTCAGCAATCAAAATTTTAAAAATTTGACCGGAAAAAATGAACTAGAAGAATAATTGCATTTTTAACTGAAGAAATGTCCCGCTAACTAATAACCTTTTGCTTCGATGAGATATTGAGACTTTTGATTTTCGTAAAAATTGAAATTAATCTAAAAGTAACAGCAAAAATCTAGTCTTAAAGTTGCAAAACAACGACTCCTAAAATCTTAATTCCTCAAAGCGACGCGACGCTTTTTTTACTATTTTTGCACCGCTCTTTATTTTAAACATTTTGTGAAAAAACTCCAATTCATACTTGCTTTAAATCGTTTCATTTTGATTGGCTTAGGAATTTTTTCTGCCGCTGATTTTGCTTTTTCACAAAAGGAAATTTCTATTTCTAAAACAGCTGAAAGGATTCAAATTGATGGAAAATTTAACGAAAACACCTGGAAAACACAATTTGTAGCCACTGATTTTTCGCAAATCACTCCGGCGCCGGGAAGCAATCCTTCGCAAAAAACAGAAGTTCGTTTAAGTTACGACGACAATGCGCTTTATATTGCCGTAACCTGTTTCGACGAGCCGCATTTGGCTTCCAAAATTCTTTCACTGCGCGATGATTTTCATGCGAATATTGACAATTTCAAGCTTTTCATCGACACTTACAACGACGATCAAAATGGCTTCGTTTTTGGCGTTAGCAGCATGGGTGTGCAATACGATGCTAAAACTTACCAAGGCGAAGAAAGTCAGGAATTGAATATGGTTTGGCAAAGCGAAGTGCTACACACTGAAAATGGTTGGCAATTGGAAATCAAAATTCCCTACTCTGCCATTCGTTTTCCGAAAACTGCCTTACAAAATTGGGGCGTAAACTTTGAACGTTACATCAGCCGAAACCGCGAAGTTTCTTCTTGGAGTCCTGTGAAACCTGATTTCGAAAATTACATGGCACAGTGTGGTCAATTGAAAGGCCTGGAAGGAATTGCTCCGCCTTTGAGATTGGCGTTGATTCCTTATCTTTCTGGTTATGTAAGTCATTATCCGTTCAATGATCCGAATATGAGAAATGTTTCGCAACAGCTCAATGGCGGCATGGACATCAAATTGGGATTGAACGAAGCTTTTACTTTGGATATGACTTTGGTGCCTGATTTTGGTCAAGTGGTTTTTGACAACCAAGTGCTGAATTTGAGTCCATTTGAAATTCAATTCAACGAAAACAGACAGTTTTTTACCGAAGGAACAGAATTGTTCAATAAATCGGGATTATTTTACAGCCGAAGAATTGGAATTCAAGCGCCCAATAGCGTTTTGACGACTTTGTTGAACGACAATGAAATCTTGAGTGAAGTACCTCAATCTTCTCAATTATACAACGCTTCGAAAATTTCTGGCCGCACCAAAAAAGGACTTGGAATTGGTATTTTCAATGGAATTACTGCGCCTCAAACAGCCAAAGCTTTTAATTTGACAGACAGCACAACGCGAGAAATATTGGTTTCGCCACTTACGAATTACAATGTTTTGGTGCTAGATCAAAATTTGAAAAACAACAGCAGTATTACTTTAACCAACACAAATGTAACACGTTCAGGATCATTTTATGATGCCAATGTTACAGGATTTGACAGTAAATTTAACACCAAAGACAATCGCTATTTTGCAGGCGCTTTTGGCGCAGTTTCAGGGAAATATTATACAGACAAAAAGCAATTTGGCCACACAGGCGGATTCAATTTCGGAAAGCAAACGGGAAAATTCATTTTTACATCCAGTTACTACGAAGAATCGGATACGTATGACCCAAACGATTTGGGATTTTTGATGAACAACAACAGTCGCGTGTTAAATCAACTATTTAGTTATCGAATTTTTAAACCTTTTTGGCGACTCAATCGCTTGACCACCAAAATGAATGTTACTTACAGTCGCCTCTATCAGCCAAATGTATACGTCTCAACTGTCATCGCGCTCAGCGGCTTTGTGAACACCAAAAAATTTCATGCCATGGGTTTCAACATCGATGCATCAGTGACACCGAATTACGATTATTTTGAGCCGAGGGTTTGGGGAAAATTTTTCACACGCCCAAAATCAGTAAATTATAGCGGTTGGATTTCGACAAATTACCAGAAAAAATTTGCCCTTGATGTAAATACATCTTGGAATTCCATCGACAGCAAAAATTGGCAAGAATATGGCTACAGCGTTTCGCCCCGTTGGAGAATTAGCAATCAAATTTTCTTGGTGTACGAATTGGAACATACGATTAACAAAGGAAGTCAAGCGTTCGCCGTGCCTTTCGGAATTCCTGCAGAAACGACCAATGCGATTCTTTTCGGGAACCGAGATAGAACAGATTTGACAAACACCATCAATTTGCGCTACACCTTTACCAAAAGAATGGGCTTTACTTTCCGTTTGAGACATTACAGATCCAACGTGAAATATAATTATTTCTATGATTTACAGGACAATGGAGATTTGACGAGAAACACTTTCACCGGATTAGACGTCAATGGCGAATCAGCTTACAACACCAATTTCAATGCATTTACGATAGACATGGTTTACCGTTGGGTTTTCAAACCAGGAAGTGAAATCAATTTAGTTTGGAAAAATTCGATTTTCACCAACGACAAACGCGTGCAAGAAAGTTACATGCAAAATTTGAATTCAACCTTTGAAAATGGCGCATTGAATAGCATTTCCATCAAAGTGATTTACTGGTTGGATTATCAATCTTTGAAAAGTGCATTGAAGAAGAAGAGGGTTGCGAATTAATGCGTAGCAATTGCATTCTCATCCAACAATACCCCTTGCTTCTTCAAAATTCTTCTTGCTGAAAAAGCAAAAATCACCAAATAAGCAAAGCAAACTGCGCCAATTACAAAAGAAAATTGAATGCCAATAATGTCTGCTAATTTTCCTTGAATTGGAGGCAAAATGGCACCTCCTAAAATCATCATGACCAAAAAGGAGGAACCTTGAGATTGATGTCCGCCCAAACCTGCCAAGGAAAGTGAGAAAATCGATGGCCACATGATGGAACAAAATAAACCACAACTCAAAAATGCGTAAACTGCGGTCAATCCTGTGGTCATCATTCCTACGATAATCGCTGCGATTCCCAAAAATCCAAAAACGCCTAAAGTCAATGCTGGTTTGTCTTTCGTTAAAAAGGAAGCGATTATTTGAAAAACGACGCAACCTGTGTACATGTATAATTTGTCGATGTTGTAGCCAGCCAATTTGGTGAATCCAAGTACCAAACCAAAAGCGACCAAAGGAACAATCACTTTCAAAATCTGTTTGGTTTGCTCAGAAAAATTGAACGCATTGATCGCTCCAGCCCAACGACCAATCATCAAACTTCCCCAAAACATGGCGATAAATGGTGCAATTTCAGAAGAACCGTAACCGCCAAATTCTTTTTGTTTCAGAAGTTCTCCTAAATTACTTCCGATGGCAACTTCCACGCCAACGTAAGCGAAAATCGCCAGCATTCCCAAAGTCAATTGCGGATATTGCATTGCGCCCCATCCTACTTTTTGCTTTTTTCCTTTTGCAAAGGCAAATAAAAGTCCTGCAACAACAACTAACAATCCGCCAGAAAGCCAATAAAGTCGGTTTTTTTCCAAAGGCATTTTAGTCGCTTCCAATTTCGATTGAATGTCTGCCTCGTCTTGGTTGATTTCTTTGAGTTTAATTGGATTAAAATTAATTTGTTCTTTGGTTTTATGAATTTCGTCTAACCAACCTTCGTAAATCACCAAATTTTTAGCTTCCTTGGTTCTATAACTATTGAAAACTGGTGCAAAACAAGCTGCTAATAAAATTGTGATGACCAATAAAGTGTACATCGCTTTTTTGGGTTTTACACCTTCAATCATCATCGTGTTGTCTTCCAAAATTGGCGTGATTTTTCCTGCAGGAACTTTTTTTGAAAATCCAAAAAGCGCTGCAACAGCCACAAATAAAATCCCCACGAAAGCATACAAAATAATGACTTTGGTCAAAGGAAGCGATCTGATCATGTCGTCGCTAATCGCGGAAGCTGTGCCGAAAAGCGCCAATGCAACAATCAACGGTCCGATCGTTGTGCCCAAACTATTGATTCCGCCACCCAAACTGATTCTGTTTCCGCCCGTTGCTTCGTCTCCGAGCATAATCATAAATGGATTGGCAGAAGTTTGCTGCAATGAAAATCCTAAGGCAACGATGAAAAGTCCGAGTAACATGCCCACAAAAACATTGAAATAAACGGATACAATCATGATTGCAGCGCCAAATGCGGAAAATAAAAGGCCGTAAACAATGCTTTTTTTGTAACCCCAAGTGCCGACAATGTCTTTGGAAACGGTGGTGCTGAAAATGAAAATTCCCAGTGCGCCAGTGTAATATGCGATGTAAAATGAAAAATCAATCAACTGGCTCTGAAATTGATCTAAATGAAAGTAATTCTTACAAAAAGGAATAAATACACTATTTCCTGCGGCGATAAATCCCCAGAAGAAAAAAACCGTTGAAAGGGTTGAAAGTGCCCCGTAATTTGTTTTTAGATTATTTGTTTGTGACATCGTTTTGTTTTTTATATTAGCTTCTATTTTAAATATTTAGAATAAATTCAATAATGATTGGAAATTCAAACATTTACCAACTTCGATTGTTAAATAAATTAACATTTCTTGTCAAATTGTTGCGCAATTTAAAAATAAAATTTAATATTGTACAAATTACCATAACATAAAATTGAATGCGTAAAATTTTAATTTTCATCTATTTTCAATTTATCGTTGCTTTCACTGCAATGCTTTTTGCGCAAGTAGACAAAGTAACGATTGCTGCTGATGATGCTGGACAATGGCAATTGAAAGTCAATAATGAAAACTATTACATCAAAGGCGGCGGTGGAACGGTTCATTTAGATGTTTTGAAATCTTGTGGAGGAAATACAATTAGAACCTGGGGAATTGAAAACGCGCAAGAAATTTTGGATGCCGCACAAAAGATGAATATGAAGGTGATGTTGGGCTTGTGGGTGCAACATGAGCGCCATGGATTTGATTACGACAATACCGAAAAAATCGCTGCGCAATTAGAATCTTTTCGCTTGGCTGTAAGAAAATACAAAAATCATCCTGCTTTATTGCTTTGGGGTGTTGGAAACGAATATGAATTGGAATACAGCAACACGAAAGTTTGGGCGGCGGTAAACGACATTGCCAAAATGGTGAAAGAAGAAGATCCAAATCATCCAACTTCCACTGTTACAGCTGGAACAAATCCTGAAAAATTGAAATTTATCAAAGAAGTAATGTCAGCCGTTGATATCTACGGAATCAATACTTACGGCGATATTGAGGGCGTTGAAAAAGTGTTGAAAGATGGACAATATCAAGGTCCATACATGATCACAGAATGGGGTCCAAACGGACATTGGGAATCTCCCAAAACCAAATGGGGAACTTCCATCGAACAAACAAGCACAGAAAAAGCGAAAGTTTATTTAGACAGATACCAAAAATGTATCGCTGGACAAGGCAAACAATGCATCGGTTCGTTCGCCTTTTTGTGGGGACAAAAACAGGAATATACGCACACTTGGTACGGCTTATTTAATGACGCAGGCATGCCAACAGAAGCCATCGACGCATTGGAGTTTGATTTCACTGGAAAATATCCTGAAAATAGAAGTCCTTCGGTGGATTCACTTCATTTTAATGGTCAAATTTTGGTCAAAAATGTAATTATGAATTCAAAGGAAAAATATGACTTTGAAGTTTTTGCCAAGGATTTGAACCAAGACAAATTATCTTACGAATGGGAATTGTATCCTGAAAGTACCGACTTGAAATCTGGCGGTGATGCTGAAGCCAAACCAACGCTGATTCCGGGGAAACTGAAAGGAAAAAATAGTTCAACGGTTCAAGTCATTGCGCCCAATTCTGAAGGCAGATATCGCTTATTTGTAACTGTGAGCGATGGCAAAAAAATTGCTTATTTGAATGTGCCATTTTACGTTCAATATGATGCAAACAGCAGCGCAAATGCGAAATCAATTCAATTTAAAAAGCAAGATTTAAAATCATTTGATGAAGAATAAAAAGCTACATATCGCTTCACTTATTGTCGGTTTTGCTTTTCAAAGCTTTTTTGGAATGGCTCAATCTCCCGCTGATACTGCAAAAAGTGAATCAGGAATTGGCCTATTTCCCAAAAAAGCACCAAAAGCGTTAGACAACATTTCTATTTCTGGTTATTACCGCTTTTTGGCTTGCTATTCAAGTATGGAAACGCAATATCCGGAATTTAAAGGTGTCAATAAACGTGTTTTTATTGGCGACGATAGCAACATTCCTGAATTGATGCTGAATATTGGTTTAAGACCATCGAAAAACACTTCGATCAGCACCGATTTTTACCTTTGGAATCCTATGACAGGTTCGGATAAAAATTATGTAAAAGGACTAAATTTAGGAATCAATTTAACGGGAACACATTCTACAAAATACGGAATGTTTTCTGTAAAAACAGGCGGTATTCATTGGTATTCATTGAGTCCGATGACTTTTGCGACTAACATTGGCTACAATCGTTTTAGTTTGTTTGAAAGAAATCCTTGGGATCCAAATACAAGTTCTGTTTTAGAACGATACAAACGTTTTTACACAGATGGCGCTCTGAATCAAGATGTTCGTTGGGGACAACAAGCATTTCAAGGATTTATTCTCGAAGGTGCGCGATTGCCGAAAGATTTTTCATTTGCTTTCATGCACGGAAAATCGCAATTTAACGGTGGCGCTTTGCCTTTGCCAAACACGATGACAGCTGGAAAAATCAAAAAGAATTTTGGATCGAATTTCGTCAGTGCAAATGTCATTTCTAGCAAAACGTATTCTGATAGTTTGACAAAAAATGTTTTGGGTTATGAATTGATTACTTCCGAATTCAATTTCAAAATCAAAGAAATAACGCTTTTGGGTGAAATTGGAAGCGGCAATTACCACAGTCCAACTTACCAAGCAAAATGGGGCGAAGCGTTGGACATCAAAATTCAATTTTCGAAAAAAGCGACTTACTTTCCTTTGGAAGTTCGATACTACCAAATCAGTCCTTATGTGATCAACAACAATGGTGTTTTCTGGAATTCCTCCATCATGGAATACAACAGCGCGCTCACCAATACTGAAACGCCAGGAAGTCAACCTTCACTGATTCCTTTTGCTAGTTCGTTGGTTTCAATCGGACAATTGACCAACAACCGCCGCGGATTGATTTTGAATTTAGAAATGCCTTTCAAACACCAAAAAATTGCCATCGGATACAGCGCTGCGAAAGAAATTATCGCGCTTTCAGATAAAATCACTTATGGACATACAGCGAATAATTTAGCCATGTCAAGATTTTGGAGATGGGGATTTCCGGCAAATGTTGGTCCTTACAACAATATCAATAAGATCTACAGAGGCGTTTATGAAACGCTGCAAATCACAGATTCAATCACTGCAAAAGGTTTTAATTCTTTGGAAGTGAGTTATAAAACCAACTTCAAATTGTTCAACCGTGAATTGATGTTCTTTTATTTGGGTGGATTTCATACTGTTCAAAGTGATTTTTCAGCGCTTCCAAAATATTCTAAAAAAGCATATTTGCAGAGCTACAACAATCAATTGGAGATTTATTACTTGTTATTCCCAAAATTGGTGATTTCAAACTATTTTGGATACGACAGAATGATTGCCAATACACAAACGCAATTAGATGTTGTTTCAAATCTTCCCAAAAATCAAACGGGATTGAGCTATGCCATCGGACTGGATTTTCAATTGGCAAAAAACACTGGTTTGTATGTCCGTCAGCGCTGGTTTAAATACAACGACGCCAATTATTCCTTGGACAAATATGCCGGCACAGAAACTACTGTTGAACTAAAAATATTCTTTTAATCATGAGATTTACATTATATATAGCAATCCTTTTAGGCAGTTTTTCCGCTTTTGCACAAGAAGGAAAAAAAGTACAATTTGTCGGTGGCGCTCGTTCATTGTTATCGCATTCTGATTTCACCTCCAAAACAGATGCGGAGGATACAGTCACTGCAAGAAAAATGACCGGTGGATATGCCTTGCTTGATTTAGGTTTTAAAATCAATCCAAATGCAACAACAGAAATTTTAGGAATGATCCGTATCAAAAACGATTTCGGTGGTTTTTGGGGAAGTGGCGTCAATTTTGACGTTCGACAATTGTATGTCAAAGGTGTTGCGGCCAATGTTTTGAGATATCAAATAGGAAACATTGACTACAAATTATCGCCTTATACTTTTTACAATCACAATGCAGATATGTTGGTTCAATCAACGGCTTCCCTGAAAATCAAGGAAGACATTGTGAACTATGAAACTTTCTACAAAAACAACACTTGGCGTCAACAAGGTGCTGCAGCAGATTTTGCGTTGAAATTTCCAAAAGTGATTCAAGAAATGAAATTCAACGGATTTATCACGAGAATGAATCCAACGAACATGACCAATATTTTGGAAAGATTTTACGGCGGTGGAAATATCACCATTGTGCAAAGTAAATATTTCACGATTGGAGGAAATCATGTCAGCGTTTTTGATTTGAAACAAACTGCAGCATCCAACGATGCATATAGAAACAGCGTTTCAACAGGAACATTTGCATCCGGTATGGAATTCGATAAAATCAAATTGGGAATTGATGGTGAAACAGGATTTTCTAACAGTTTTTCATCGCAAGACAATGAAGGAAAATTGTCAGATTATTTCATGAATGCAAAATTGAATGTCGAAGCGAAAAAATTGGGCATCAAATTCAATTTGGGTTACATGGACAATGGCGCAGATTTTAGAAGTGCCGGTGCACAATCCAAAAGAGTGGATTACAATCAAGTAAATAATTACTACGATCGTTACACCAACGCACAAATTGTGAGGCCTTTGTCAATGTATGATTTGTATAATGATCCAACTTTGTACACAAGTTCAATCAACACGGGAATTATGGCATACAATCCTTCAATCAACAACGCGTTGCCTTATGGAACAGCAACTTTCAATCGAAAAGGAATTTATTCAACACTTTCTTTTGAGGACAAAAAGAAGATTGTAGCCGTTACTGCAACTTACTACAAGTTGAGCGAAATCAGAGGACAAGGAACATTGAATTTGAAAACGTTTGATTACCTGAAAGGAAACTTGGTTTTTGATGTTTCAAATTTGTTGAAATGGAAATTGAAACAAATCGTCAATATTGGTGTTGCTTATCAAAATACACAACGCAAAAGTGATTTATCTTTTGAGAAAATCAGTTTGAAATCAACCACAGTAAATGTGGGTATTGAATTGGAAATTGTGAAAGATTTGTCTATTCTTGGAAACGCATTTATGTTTTCAAGCGTTGGAAATGAATTGTTGCCTGTGAGAAATGACAAAGGAGAAATCATTAATTTTAGTCCGTTTATTGTAGATGGACAAGAGCTTAATCTTTCTGCAGGTTTGAAATTCAACTTTTCGAAAGACGTTTATTTGGCTTGTTTATATGAACAAAACAAAAACAATTTTAATACTTTAAACCCATACAATATCAAACAATTGATGTTGTTTTATGTTATGAAATTTTAATCGCATGAAAAAGATATTTATCATTTCAATAGTAGGTTTCAGTTTGTTCACTTCTTGTCGCAAGGAGGAAATAAACAAAATTGACGGGCCTTCTTTAGAGGATTTGAATGGCGCTTTCAGTGTCATCAACGGATTGCAATCTAGCCAAGACTCTGTTGATTTTGCTGCAGCCGAAACCGTATTTTTCACCGCAGAAATTGCGAAAACTACGCCTTGGAAATTGCGTGTGATCGGAATGACCAGCGGCGCTGAAAAAATCATGACAGGAACAAGTAAAATTATTGATGCAAGTCAAACTTTGTGGAATGGTTCAACGACGAATTTACCGATGTTTCGCGCTGAAATATGTAAAGTAGAACTTACATTTCCAGGTTTACCAGATACGTTGATAACTGACGTGAAAGTAATTAATCCAAAAGTAAATGCAGGTTTTTTGATTACAGATTTTGAAACAGGTTTCAACACAGGATGGACTTCTTTTATTCAAGCTGGCGCTGACATGGATTTCCAAATCAAATCGGATGTCACAGCACCTGAAGGCAATTCATATTACAATATGGCAGGAACTGTGGATTGGGATTGGTTGGTTGGTTTGATCAATTTCAAAGCAACGGCATACAGCGGCGCGACATTGTTTCCATTGACATCCAATCCAAGTAATTTGTATTTCAATGTGATGGTTTATGGCGAAGTTGGATTGACAAACAGTTTGGTGCTTTTCCAATTTCAAGAAGATGAAGATGCCAACGGTACTTTTGATTCTGCGACCGAAGACTTGTATTCTCACCAAATTACGATTGATTGGGTTGGTTGGAAATTGGTTTCTATCAAATACAGCGACATTCCATGTTTGGTGAATGGAAGTCCAGCCACGGCGAATGGAAACGGACAACACAATTCAGATAAAATAAATCAAATCAACATGTTGCATTTGGCGAATCCAATTTCAGGTTTTGCTAAATCTAAATTGGATTACATTATTTTCACTGAAAACGGACCATTGAATCCATGATGATAAAAGCGCTTTCTATTGCTTCAATTTGTTTGTCCATCTTTCAAATTGCAGCGCAAAAGGATACTTTAAAAATCCAAAAATTAGATCAAGTTGATGTAAATGACTACCGCGTTTTCAAAAGAATCGGCTTGTATGACGAAACTGCGGATGCGAGTGGATTTTCAATTCGTGGATTCAATCAATTGGATATTTTCAGCAACGACATGTCGGATGAAGTTTGGTTTTCGAAAAACACTTCATGCATTAACGTCAAATTGAAAGAAGATGCGCAAAACACTTTTTTGAATGTCAAATGGAACAAAGACCTAGACGGATGCGATTGGGTTGGATTAGGTTTTGGCTGGGATTTTTGGACGGCAAAAGACATGGGCGGATTGAACGATACCATTGCGTTGGAATTGGAAGTTCGCTCGACCGGAAAAAACATTAAAAATCTCCCTTTGGCGTTTGGTTTTGAGGATTATACCGGCAAACAATCTTGGCTAGGATTTTCGAAAAACTTTGTGCAAAACAAAGAAATCACGCAAGCTTGGAGCAAAGTAACAATTCCATTTTCGCTGTTTCCATTTGAGGAAAATGATTTTGAAATGTCGAGCATGAAACAATTGATTATCCAGTTTTTTGCAGAAGGAGAATTTGAAATAAACGCTATTAAAATTGTTCCTTTTTCAGGGAAATTGAAATTAGAAACGACTGCATTAAATGCAAAACAAAAGATTCAAATCGACGGCGATTTAAGCGAGTGGAAACAACCTTTTACCAATTTCGGAGAAAATCAAAAATTTGCCGTGATGCAAAAAAATGACAGTTTGTTTATGGCTTTTCAAATCACTGATTCAACGCCAAGAGTAAACTATCAAACAAGCAACAATTTGTGGAACGGCGATGCGATTGAAATTGCCTTTTCAACCAATCAAAACAGCAGCGAAAAACGCAAATTTTTATTGATGAGCGACAACCACATTGGAATTAATTGCGGCGCAAATCCTTACGTTTGGAATTGGAAAAATGAAGAAATTTTGAAAGAAGTAGCTTATAAAATCAAAGGAAACAGCACTGGTTATTCAGTTGAAATGGCCATTCCATTTAAAGATTTGTATAAAACTTCTTTGGTTTCAGGAATGACATTAGGATTTGAAATTGCGGTTGATTTAAGCGGTTCAAATGAACTCAGAAGCGAGCAACAACGCTGGAATAGTTCAGACAAAGAAGGATTTAATACAAACCCTTCTGTATGGGGTAAAATGATTATTGAATAATTTCTCTAATAATTATCCGTTTCTTTCCCCCATAACTCCGTAGGAGTGCAATATTTGTAACGACGGATGTAAATCCGTCGTAAAAAGAACAGATAAATTCAGTTTTGGCGTTTGTTTTTGTTTAAAAACCATGACAAAACTACTATTGGATAAAGTAGCATATAATCTTTTGTTTCTTTATCCGACAACAGTATTATTGAATGATAATTTTTTGCGTGCTTTCTTGGTTCAATTCATTCGTTAATTTCAAAAAGTAAGCACCATTTTCAAGTTTATGTAAATCGATTTCTTTTTGATTGATTTCCAATGTTGCGTTTTGTTTCAATTTTCCATCAAGACCAAAAACTTTGTATGCAATCAATTTGCTTTCAGAAGGATTTTCGATGGTCAATATTCCTGAAGTAGGATTTGGACTTACTGAGATATTTCCCAATTCGTTTTCCGAAAGAGTCGCTTCCAATTGATCTTTGTACACGCGGACGTAATCAATCTTCATTTCAGCAGGAAAAACGGTTGTAGCATCAGGATAACCTGGCCAATCGCCACCAACTGCTAAGTTTAAAATTAAATAGAAAGGCAATTGGAATTCATTAGTTCCGTTAATTCCGTTTGTTATATTTAGCTGATAATACAAATTGCCATCCGCAAACCATTTGATGTTGGTTGCTGTCCATTCAATAGCATAAATGTGATATTGTGCCGCATCTAAAGTTGAAATTCCACCCATATAAATGTGTCCAACATTGTCCCAATGCGCAGTTCCATTGATTTTTGTGTCGTTGTTGATGTGCTCCATTACATCAATTTCGCCACAAGCAGGCCAGGAAACTTCAGAGATATTTGTACCAAGCATCCAGAAAGCCGGCCAAATACCTTTTCCCATCGGACATTTGATTCTTGCTTCAATTTTTCCAAATTTTACATCAAATAATCCTTTCGATAAAATTTTTGAAGAGGTGTAGTCATTCGTTCCAAATTGTTCTTCTCGCGCAGTGATTGTTACTTCTCCTCCAGCGATACTCAAATTCGTTGCACTATTGGTGTAATATTGCGCTTCGTTGTTTCCCCAACCATTGCCTCCAATATCAAAATTCCATTTGGAATTGTCTAAGGTTGTTGATTCAAATTCGTCTGACCACACCATCACCCATTGCGCATGAGAAAATGAATGAAGAATTAGAAATGCTGCAAATAAGATAATTTTTTTCATTGTTTGTTGTATTAAAAAGGGAGATATAAATACCTCCCTTTCTTTGTAAATTTAATTAAATAAATTATTCTTTAATCAACTGAATGGTTTTCGTTTCGCCACCAACTTGAATATTCAAGTGGTAGATTCCAGCAGCCATTGCAGATAAATCCAACGTTGATGTTGTTGATTGGATTGATTTTTCAAGTACTTTTTCTCCGATGATTGAATACAAAGTAAGTTTTTCAATTTGTGTATTGTTTGAAACTGTAAAGATTGCAGCAGAAGGATTTGGATAAACCATCAAGTTTTCAAAAGAAGTTTCATCGATTCCAACGATACAAGAACCACATTTTCCATAAGTGTTGGCTACATCACCTTGACCAAGCAACCATCTACGATTTGCGTAAGTTGCATAATCAGTAATTGGAGCACATCCGCCACCGTTTACCATTTCTTGAATCAAGTTCTCTACAACGCCATTTTTAACTAACAAATATTCCAAGGTATCGTTTGGTGCTGGAGAAATTGTAAATGTCCAAGTTCCATTTCCATTATTAACCGCTTGAGGACCAAAAGCTGGATTCCATCCCCAAATTGGACCTGTCAGATTCACACTGTTTGCACTATCACAGATTTCTGTAGTGATAATTAAATCAGGATAAGAACAAGAAACACAACGGTCGTAAGCGATATTCACATCTCCAGAACCTACTATCCATTTTCTGTTTGCATAAGCAAAATAGTCAGTTACTGGCGCACAAGTTCCACCGTTTTGCATGTCAGCAATTAAGTTTTCTTGAACACTATCAACAATCACTAAATATTCCATATCAGCCGTTGGTGCTGGAGAAAAAGTGAAAGTCCATGTTCCGTTGCCATTGTCCACAGCGAATGGTCCTGCTGTTGGATCCCAATTCCAGAAAGGCCCTGTCATTCTAACTTCGTTTGCTGTTGTAGAACAAACATCAACTGTGATTAACAAGTCATTTCCACTTGTTGGATTGTACATTTGAATGTCATCAAAATAGTATGTTTTTTCACCAGCTGTTGCGCCGTTCACCCCATAATTAAAGAAGATTGAAGCTTTGTCATACGTATTTGCCAAGTTCAAAGCCGCTGTTCCCGTTCCTTCGTTTGCAAAATCAAACACCAATGTTTCCCAGCCATTTGCAACTGTTGAAATTGCATCTGTTTCAACTGAAATCGTTGGATTGTTGTGTTTTTCAACTTTAAGTCTGACAACAATTCCTGCATCTGGAGACCAAACACGCACAGACATTTGAGTTTGAGCAGAAGTGAAAGGAATCGGAGAAGCAAAACCTAATTCTTCAGGAGCTGTAACTGTTGTTCCTGCCCATGGCTGTGCTGTGTTTACTTTAATCACTTTTACAACAGTATTTGCGGCATTTGTTGGATCAACTTCAATCGTTGAAGCCTCAGCACCTTCAAATCCAATTACTCCGTATTCAATAACTGAACCTTCGAAAGTAACAGGTAAATCCATTTGATTAGGGTTTACAGTTGAACAAGCGCCACATTGACCGTAAGTATTAGAAACAGTTAAAGCATCTGTTGTAGTCCAAATACGATTTGCGTAATTTGTATAATCTGTAATTGGTGCACAAGTTCCGCCATTTACCATCGCAGAAATCAAATTTTCTTGAACACCGTCAACAATCAACAAATATTCCATGTTCGCTGTTGGAGCTGGAGCAAATGTAAATGTAAATGTTCCATTCCCATTGTTCGTTGCGATTGGACCTGCATTTGGATCCCAACCCCAGAAAGGACCTGT
>CAMDFX010000011.1 GCA_945897805.1 Chryseobacterium gleum | reverse complement strand
CAAGCGCCAATACTTGGAGTAACAGCATAAGTTACACTCCCAACGCTCGTACTCGAATTAATCAACGTTTGCGAAATACTTGATCCACTGCCTGCACTCGCACCACTCGCGTTATTTTGAGAAACTGTCCAAGCGAAAGTTGCGCCAACGGGGGTAGAACTTAAAGTAATACCTGTAGTTACACCGCTGCAAATCGATTGTGATGAAGGCGTTGCAGTGACTGTTGGGATTGGATTCACTGCGATAACTACATCCAAAGGAATACCAGGACAAGTTCCTGAACTTGGTGTTATCGTGTAAATTGCAGTACCAGAAGTACCCGGATTTGAGGTTAAAGTTTGATCAATAGAAGAACCGCTTCCAGCAATTGCACCGCTAACATTATTTTGTGCCACAGTCCAGCTAAAAGTGGAACCTGCAGGATTTGAAGTAAAATTGATTCCAGTAGTTTGATCTGAACAAATAGATTGTGATGTTGGAGTAGCTATAACAATTGGCGCTGGATCAACCGTTATCAATACTGAAATTGGCGAACCAACACAAGTACCAATACTAGGAGTAATTGCATAAGTTACCGCACCCGAAGAAGCTCCAGTAGTAGTCAATACTTGCGCAATACTTGATCCACTGCCTGCAGTCGCGCCACTCGCGTTATTTTGAGAGACTGTCCAACTGAAAGTTGCTCCTACTGGAGTAGAACTTAATGCAATACCAGTGCTTAAACCGCTGCAAATCGATTGTGATGGAGGCGTTGCATAGACAGTTGGAATTGGATTCACTGTGATAACTACATTCAAAGGAATACCCGGACAAGTCCCTAAACTTGGTGTTATCGTATAAGTTGCAGTACCAGAGGTAGACGGATTTGAGGTTAAAGCTTGATTAATAGAAGAACCATTTCCAGTACTTGCACCGCTAACATTATTTTGTGCCACAGTCCAACTAAAAGTGGAGCCTGCAGGATTTGAAGTTAAATTGATTCCAGTAGTTTGACCTGAACAAATAGTTTCTGATGCTGGAGTAGCGATGACAATTGGCGCTGGATTCACTGTAATAACTACAGAGACTGGCGAACCAACACAGCTGCCAATACTTGGTGTAATTAAATAAGTTACTGTACCCGAAGAAACTCCAGTAGCAGTCAGTACTTGCGCAATACTTGATCCATTTCCTGCACTTGCGCCACTTGCATTATTCTGAGAAACTGTCCAAGCGAAAGTTGCACCCACAGGAGTAGAACTTAAAGCAATCCCTGTACTTAAACCACTACAAATGGATTGAGACGAAGGAGTTGCCAGCATAGTAGGAGTTGAATTTATGTCCACAGTTGTTGTTGCAGTTGCAGTGCATGTTCCAGAAGTTGTTACCAAGGTATAAACTCCTACATTGGCAGCTGTGGCATTCGAAATCGTAGGATTTTGTAAATTTGACACAAATCCATTAGGACCTGTCCAAGAATATGTTCCGCCACCAGTGCCATTTAATTGAATTGTTGAACCAGCACAATAAGGACCTGTATTTGTAGCTGTGGCAACACCTGTAGATGCATTATAAGTAATGGTAATATATCCTGGGCCGTTGTTTGTTCCTGACGTACATCCTCCGCCAGCTGGAGTTAAGCTTGAGCCTCCGCCGCCACTTCCACCGCCAACCGATCCGCTATTCCAGCAGTCTGAGCCGCCGCCGCCGCCGCCGAAAAAACCACCGCCGCCGCCGCCGCCTGGAGCAACGTTATAGCAAGGATCTGCAGCACCATTTCCTCCTTGAGCTGCTGAACCAGATGTTCCTGCAGTTCCACTGGATATCCAAGGAGGACCTCCTGCTCCAGCGCCAGTTTGAGTTGCTCCGCCACCACCAACACCAAAAGGAGAAACACCGGCAGCACCTGTTGCACAACCACCAGCACTACCCATAGCATCGGTTGTTCCGCCTCCCATTCCACCACCTCCTGAGGCAACCACAACTCTATTTGCTGTTGCAAAAGGTGAAAAACGAATATCAGAAGCACCACCACCACCGCAAGAATTATTTGCAACAGAATTAGCGTTTGCTCCGGGACCACCACCATTATAACCGGCTCCTGGACAATTTCCAGAACCACCGACGGTTAATTGAAGAACTTGACCTGGTGTTACGGCAATTGTAGCGGAAACAATTGCTCCATTTCCACCACTTGCACCTCCGCCATCAGCACCAGCTGCAACAACAGAAATACTTGTTACGCAAGGAGGAACAGTCCAATTTTGAATACTTCCCGTATAATTAAATGTGACTGAAGTTCCTGTTACTGGCGGCGGCGGCGGTGTTACGCAACTTATTGTCGCAGTAAAACCGGCATAAACAACAGAACCATCAGAAGTAAAACGAACTGTAATACAACCATTGGTCCCAACTACTGTTCCTGGACTAGTTGAACCAGTATAAGTGCCAATTAATGGGGAGGCTGTAGTTGGTCCATTGTAGATATAAACATTGTCGAAACCACTTTCCAACACAAATTGGGAGAATTGCAAGGAAATTGCATTTGTACTCCCAGAACAAAAAGTCATTGTGTAATTTTGATTATTTCCATAATTACTTGTTCCTCCTGGATCATAAAAAGTACCACTACAAGCTGTAATAGTAGTTGTTGACATTGTATAAGTTTGAGAAAACGAAACTTTTGAAAACCCAACAATAGCAATAAAAAGTGTAAATATATTTTTCATAGAAATAATTTTATACCATTTTTTTTCTTAATAAATTTAATAAATACCGCAAACCTCCTTTAAAAGAAAAATAAATGGTATTGTCATTTAAAATTTGTTCATACTATTATTAAATGAAGTTTATCTACTGAAATTCTTTGTAATTCTTTGTAATTCTCTGAACGGAAATAATTCAACAAAAACCGAATTTCTTTCAAAAAAGACAATCTTTTTTTGGTCATTAAAATACAATTGATTTGAAATATAACCAATCAAAATGTCAATACCAAAAGAATTAAGATTAATTTTTGATTCCAACAAACCAAGGATTTCCTGTTTTTTTTGTTTCAAAGTTTCCTTATCTAAAGAAGTAAAATCCCAGAAAAAACACAATGAAAATACCAATAAAATAAACTCTTCAATCATAACTAATATTTTAGTTAAATCTGGGTCTCAAATTAAAAAAAAAGTAGTATTTTTCTATAATTTGATTACCAAAATAAGAATAATATTTTGCTTTTTCAATAATTAGACAAATTATTTTAGGTAATAATTTATTCTACTATCGTTATTCAGAGAGAATGGGAGGTTTGGTGTAATTTGAAAAAAAAATAGATTACAAAAAATATTTTTTATTGGTAATCTCGATCAATGAAGTGAAATCAATTATTTCCAAAATTCAACGTTCCGTTTTTCATTTGGTGGTAGGCTCTACTTAAATAGGCAGCTAAAATTCGCATTGAATCAAACGCATCCTCTGTTTCAGCGCTTATTTCTTTTTTTTGAAGCTTCAGAAGCAATTTCATATAAAGTGCGTGAAAAACAATTTCAATGTGATTTTTATCCTTCAGATTTGACTTTTGCTTAAACTCTTCTATGAATGGCACTGCCGATTCGTACAATTCTTTGTATCTGATATCATCAGACATATTTAACAGCGTATTGTGAAGGTATGACAATTCTATCAAAACCTCTTGAATCAAATATAAATGTCCAGATTTTTCAATCTTTTGTGACTGCATTTGAGTAATAAGTTGTTGGTACCATGATTTATATTGAAGCAAAAAAGATTGATCAGGCAGTTGAGGAATTACATATTCATTCGCAATCTTATCTAAATCAAAATTATAAGCGCGAATCACATCTTCTATCTGATACATATATAAAATGTACTCAGCGACATTTTCACTTAACTTTTGTTGGGCTATAAACATCTTATTTTTTAGTTTTCCCCATGTCAGATTCTATTTCCTTTTGATTCTGATTCAAATAAGCAATAAACTCATTGGTAACATCCATTGTTGGGCTAACATAAATAAATTGACCTGCAGCTCCGTGCATCATCAAAATGTCAATCCCATGTTTTTCAGAATATTTTTTTCCAGCCAATTCAATTTTTTTACTGATGACGCTTAATAATTCACCCGTTTCTTTTTCTAATTTCATTCCTTCAGTTTCCTGATATTGCATCAAAGCTTGTTGTCTTCTTTGCGCCTCTTCTTGAATAGATTGGATTTCAAAACCTGATAGCGCGCCTGATTTTGCCTTTTCTTCATTTGTCAAAACATAATTTTGCAATGTTTTCTCTCTCCTTTGCAACTCATTTTGAAAACGCAATTGTTTGGATTTCATCAATGAATCCATTTCAACATAATAATTGAAATGTTTGGTTAAACTATCTTGATTATAAAATGCAATTTTCAATCCATTTGTTCTAATCGTAGGGACATTTGGTGTTGTGTTTTCTTCCTTTTTTTTATCTTCTCCACAAGCAAAAACAACAGCGCTTAATGAAGTAAAAATTACAAATGATTGAAACAATTTCATACTATAAATTTAAATATTATTATTTTTCACTGAGAAAGATTTTTCCCAATCTGTCCGCATTCCAACAAATCTTTGAAGGCAATTTTCAAGTAATTCATCTGTAACCATTGATTTGATATCCTCAATTCCATTTACATCCAATTCTCCAATTTTGAAGATCTGTTCAAACTGACCCAATTCAACTTTTACAAGGTATTTACTATTGTAATTGAAGATTTGAATCTTGTATCTTTCGTGTGGTATTTCAGCAATTACTCTCACTCTTTTTTTTTGACAAAAATAATAGATTAAAGTCAATCACAACGACTTCTTTTGAATTTAGTTCACTTATTTAATCCTTCCAACCAAAAATAAGGTTCAAATATCTAAAATAAAAATTGTAAAAAACGGCTTAGGAAATATAACCGATTTAAGAAATTAAACTACCATGAAAATGCCTTTTCTGTAAACCAATTATCTTGACTTCTAAGCGTTTGTTCAATCACATCTCGAACACAACCTTTGCCTCCATTTATGGGAGATTGATAATGCGAAATTGATTTTATTTCAACTGCAGAATCTTGCGGACAAGCTGCTACTCCGACCATTTGCATCACCTTATAGTCTGGGATATCATCGCCCATATACAAAACTTCATGGTCTTCAAAATTATATTTTGACTTACAATGATTATAAACCGCAACTTTATCATGAGATGATAAAAAAACTTCTTCTATTCCCAAACCAAGTAATCTTTCTTTGACATCTAAAGAATTTCCGCCGGTGATAATCAATATTCTATAACCCATTTTTACTGCATATTGAATGGCATATCCATCTTTTGAGTGCATCGTGCGAATTACTTTTCCATCGTTCAAAATAACTTCTCCTGAAGTCAATACACCATCCACATCAAAAATAAATGTCTTTATTCCTGGCAATTTTTCTTTATAACTTTTCATTTTATATTGATTGGTATGTTTCGGTAATACTTTTGGAAATCAATTCGTATATCTCTTTGGTTCGACCTTCCAATTCTTGAAGATGATTCTGAATTATTTTCGTGTCATTTCTTCGCGCAGGTCCTGTTTGCGCATCAAAAGGTTCAACTGAATTTAGTTTGTCAATGGTCTCTTGCAATAAAGGTTTTAAAATATCCCAATTCAATTGCTTTGAATCAACATATTCTTTCGATAAATAAAGCAAATGATTGGTGAAATTATTGACAAAAACAGCACCTAAATGTATCTTTTTTCGTTCCTCTGAATTTGCATAAAGCACATGATCACTTAACTTTAAAGCCAAATTAAAAATCTGTTTTCCAAATAATTCGTTGTTTGCTTCAATCAAAAAGGGAACATTTGCCAAGTTTAAATCTCTGTCTTTAGTAAATGATTGCAGGGGATAAAATACACCCAAATTAGCACGTTTCGGCAATGACTTTAACTCAATATTTCCGGAGGTATAAACAATTGAATTGGTCATAGGAAGTTTTTGAATAACGGATTCAATCCCTTCATCGTTTACACAGATGATAACCAAACACTTTGAGGGTAAGAAACTCAAATCTTCAAGTACTTTAGCATCAACAAGTGAAGCTAAAACTTTTGCTGTGTGATTCTCTTTACTGGTAATAGAATAAATTGAAACGCCATGTTTTTTTAGGTTTTGGGCTAAATGTGTGGCTACATTTCCTGCACCTACAAATGAAACTGAATCAAATAAAATATCCATACACAAATGTACTTAAAGTCGTTTTAGATTTACTCCAATTTAAAACATTTTATAGTTTCAAAAAAAAATGTCTGCCTTTAATAAAAGCAGACATTTTTTAATTATTTAACGTGACATTGTTTGTATTTCTTTCCACTACCGCAAGGACAAGGATCGTTTCGATTTATTTTTGGATCTGCGATAACGGGTTGTTTTTTCTCAGGTTCACGAATTGAATTTTGAATAGCTTCTTGATATCCCTCGGCCCCTTGAAAATTTGGTTTTTGTGTGGATGTACTCACTGAACCCAATTGTGCCTTTTCATAGCTATTTTGAGTCGTTACTTGCTTATTGGTACTTTTGATTTCCTCTTGTAAAATTGGAATATCCATCTTTACCAAAGTTTCAACCGTTTGAAGATTTAATCTTCCCAACATGGATTTAAACAATTCAAAAGACTCTAATTTATAAATCAAAAGTGGGTCTTTTTGCTCGTAGACAGCTTGTTGAACGGAAGTTCTCAAATCATCCATTTCACGCAAATGCTCTTTCCATTCATCGTCAATCATGGCTAAAGTAATGTTTCGCTCGTAAGACTTCGGAAGCGCACTACCATTCGAACTATACGCTTCTTCCAAACTTACAACCATTTCCATTTCTTTCTTCCCATCTGTAAGCGGGAAAACGATATTTCTAAATTGATTTCCAGGAGTTTCATACACCATTTTAACCTGAGGAAAAGCCTTTTCAGATATTCTTGAATTTTTGTGCGTATAATGTGCTTGCACTGCTTCGTACACTTTTTCAGCAATTACGGCTTTGTCTGTCGTTGCGAATTCAGACTCAGAAACAGGAGATTCAATTCCTAAAACGCGGTACAATTCAAGTGTAAAATCTTCAAATTGGCTTGCATTCGGAAATCCAAAAACGATAGATTCAGAAACATCATAAAACATATTTGCAATATCTAATCCAAGTCTATCGCCGAATAAAGCATTGTGGCGTTTTTTGTAAATCGCTTTTCGTTGGGCGTTCATTACATCATCATATTCCAATAGTCTCTTACGCATTCCGAAGTTGTTTTCTTCTACTTTTTTCTGCGCTCTTTCGATTGATTTTGAAACCATACTGTGCGTAATCACCTCTCCTTCCTTCAACCCCAAACGGTCCATGATTTTCGCGATTCTTTCTGAACCAAATTTACGCATCAAATCATCTTCCAATGAAACAAAAAACTGAGAAGAACCGGGATCTCCTTGGCGACCTGAGCGACCTCTTAACTGACGGTCAACACGACGTGAGTCATGTCTTTCAGTACCAATAATAGCCAAACCGCCAGCTTCTTTGACGCCTTCACCCAATTTAATATCTGTTCCACGTCCTGCCATGTTCGTTGCAATGGTTACAGAACCAGCTTTACCAGCTTCGGCAACAATTTCAGCTTCTTTCTGGTGATATTTTGCATTCAATACTTGGTGATTAATTCCACGCATTTTCAACATGCGACTCAAAAATTCAGAGATTTCAACCGTTGTTGTTCCAACTAAAACTGGTCTTCCTGCTTGCACTAATTTCTCAGTTTCGTCAATTACAGCTGCAAATTTTTCACGTGCTGAGCGGAAAACCATGTCATTGTCATCATTTCTTGAAATAGCACGATTTGTAGGAATCACAACTACGTCGAGTTTATAAATATCCCAAAATTCTTTTGCTTCAGTTTCAGCAGTACCAGTCATACCGCATAATTTGTGATACATTCTGAAGTAATTCTGAAGTGTAATTGTGGCATAAGTTTGAGTTGCAGCTTCCACGGTTACATCTTCTTTTGCTTCAATCGCTTGATGCAATCCATCAGAATATCGGCGTCCCTCCATGATACGACCCGTTTGCTCATCAACAATTTTGATTTTTCCATCCATGATTACATATTCAACTTCTTTTTCAAAAAGTGTGTATGCTTTCAATAATTGATTAATTGAATGAATCCGCTCTGATTTGATGCTAAAATCTCTAATTAATGTGTCCTTTCTGATGGCCAATTCTTCACCAACAATATTTGATTTAGTTAATTTAGCAATTTCACCTCCAATATCTGGAATTATGTAAAAATCTCTGTCTTCACTTCCAGAAACAAGGTCTATTCCTTTTTCTGTCAGTTCGATGGTATTATTTTTTTCATCAATTACAAAGAACAATTCAGCATCAATCTTTTTCATGTGCTTGCCTTGTTCTGCCATGTAAGTATTTTCTGTTTTTTGCAAATGAGCTTTTATTCCTGGCTCAGACAAAAATTTAATAAGGGCTTTATTTTTTGGCAAGCCTCTGTGGGCTCTCAAAAGAGCAATTCCTCCATCTTCCAAAGCGGACTTTACATCTTTTTTATCATCAGACGGAGAATTTATTACTGCCAATAGTTTTTTTGCCTCAACCAAACATTGAGTTACAAAAGTTTTTTGGGCCGCCACAACTTTTTCAATACGTGGTTTCAATTCATGAAATTCATGTTCGTCACCCTTCGGAGTAGGACCGGAAATAATCAAAGGCGTTCTTGCATCATCAATCAAAACTGAATCGACCTCATCTACAATGGCAAAATGGTGTTTTTGCTGCACCAAATCTTCCGTACTACTTGACATATTGTCACGCAGATAATCGAATCCAAATTCATTGTTTGTACCAAAAGTAATATCAGCTAAATATGCTTGTTTTCTTTCTGGCGAATTTGGTCTGGTTTTGTCAAGACAGGAAACCGATAATCCATGAAATTGATATAATGGTCCCATCCATTCAGAGTCACGCTTTGATAAGTAATCATTTACAGTGACAAGGTGCACTCCTTTTCCAGAAAGTGCATTTAAATAAACTGGCAAAGTTGCAACCAACGTTTTACCTTCTCCAGTTTGCATTTCAGCAATATTTCCACGATGAAGCACAGCTCCCCCCATTAATTGCACATCATAATGAACCATCGACCACTTTACAGGAGTTCCAGCCGCAGTCCATTCATTGTGCCAAATTGCTTTATCGCCATCAATGGTGATACCGTCCTTTTGGGAAGCTAATTCTTTATCAAAAGGCAGTGCAGAAACCGTTAATTGTCCATTTTCGGCCCAACGGCGAGATGTTTCCTTTACTACTGCAAAAGCATCAGGTAAGATTTCCTTCAATACCTCTTCAATTGCAACATCAATATCTTTGGTCAATTTATCAATTTCATCAAAAAGATCTTCTTTGTCTAGGACGGAAATTTCGGCGCCATTTGCTTTTTCTTTCAGCGCAATAATCTGATTGTCTAAATCTTTGGTCGCCTCCTTTATTTTTGATTGAAAACCAAAAGTTTTGGCTCTTAATTCGTCATCAGAAATATTTATAAGTTGCTCAGAAAATTGATTGGTTTGATCAATAATAGGTTGGTATTCCTTTCTGTCTTGAGATGTTTTATCTCCAAATATTTTTTTTAATAGTCCTGCAATCATGATTCTTTAAAATTCAGAAGCTCAAAAATAGTTTAAAAATCCCTAAGCTTATTAATAAAAATTACATTTTTCACTTGGCAGAAATTGTTCCAAGAATGTGTTTACTGACAAATTGACTGAAATAGATTTTTCACAAGGCAAAAAGGCAAAAAAAAAGGGTCCAAAAGAACCCTTTTAAAATTTAATTAACTCGCTTATTTAAGCAACGTTACACTTCCAGTTATCTTTTTTCTTTCGTCTGAAAGTGTTGTTTTAAATTCAATTTGCCAAATATAATCTCCTTCTTTACACAAGCCTGCTGAACCCAAGTATGTTCCATCCCAGCCATATGAAGCGTCCCTTGTTTCAAAAATAATTTCACCCCAACGATTAAAAATAATCATTTTGTAATCATACGGGTCAAAGCCTGATGTAAAAACAGGTTTAAACATTGGATTGTATTCATCATCACCTGGAGTAAAACTATTTGGAACATAATAAATTACTGCATCTTGCACTTCAATGTTTACAAGAGCTGTATCTGTGCATCCAAAAACTGAATAAGCAATTAAACTAATTTGATAACTTCCAGGCTCGACAGATGGAAAAGAATGTACAGGATTAATTTCTGTCGAAGTACCTGTTCCATCTCCAAAATTCCATACATAGGTTTCAGCACCTGTTGTTTCATTCATTAATTGTGCATAAGTATCAATCAACGATAAAACATTTGGATCTGCAGTAAAAGCAGCTACCGGATTATCATTTGCACAAACAATTGAGCTGATTGTCGTTTGACCAACACAGCCATTTGGAGTCGTTGAAACCAAAGTTACATCATAACAACTGACACCAGTATAAGTTGTTGTAACCGTATTCGGATTTGTTGAAGTTACTCCATTTCCTAAATTCCATGAATATGTATTCAAAGTTGGATTTGTGTTAGTATAGGTAACAACAACAGGAACACAACCTGAAGTAACACTTGGAACAAAGCTAACAATTGGTGTTGGCGTAACGGCCACTATTACTTGATCTGTGTTGACGCATCCATTTGCATCAGTTCCTACCACGTTGTAGGTGGCTGTGGATATTGGAGTAAAGAAAATTCCATTTATTACACTGTTATCCCAAACATAGGAAACTGCTCCTTCTCCTGATAGATTCACTGAAAAACCCGAACAAATAAGCGTGTCATTTCCAGCATCCACAATTGGTAAAGGATTCACTGTTACAGTAACTTGATCCGACCCAGAACATCCTGTTGGATTATTATCTGTAGCTGTATAGGTAATTGTTCCCACTGCTGGAACAAATGAAATGCCATTGAACACACCATTATTCCAGGTGTATGAAGTTCCTCCAGAACCTGAAAGTGAAACAGAAGTCCCACTGCAGACAGTCAAATCTGGCCCTGCATCTATCACTGGGTAAAGATTTACTGTAACCAAAACATCATCGGAACTTGTGCAAAGATTTGCATCTACAACAGTGAGTGTGTAGGTTGCCGTAACATTTGGAGTAAATGCAAGACCGTTTGTTATTCCGCCAGTCCAAGTTGGATTTGGACCGGTACTATTTAAATTGACAGAAAACCCAAGACAAACTGCTTGATCAGGTCCAGCATTTGCAATAGGAAGTGCATTTACAGTTACTTCAACATCATCAGTAGAGGAACAACCATTCACGGTTGAAGTAAGTGTATAAGTAGCGGTTGCAACAGGCACAAATGAAACTCCATCTGTTATTCCATTGTCCCAAGACAACCCTGAACCAGTGCCTGTCAACACAACTGAGAAACCTGTACAAAGCTGAACATCAGTTCCTGCATTGACAATTGGAAGCGGAGTAACCGTCACCAAAACTTGATCGGTTGCAGTGCATCCGTTTGTGGATCCTGTTACAGTATAAACGCCACTTGAAACTGGTACAAAAGCGACTGCATCCGTTACACCATTGTCCCAAGCATAAGTTGTAGCCAAGGCTCCTGACAAGGTTACCGGGTCGCCTGCACAAACTGTTTGGTCTAAACCAGCATCAACTTGTGGATCAATCACAACTACAGTGGTAATAGATGTACATGGTGCACCACTACCACCTACCACAGTAACCTCATAACTGTAGCTACCAGGTGCGGAAGGAATTGGAACATTTGTCGGGTTCTGCTGATTAGAAGTAAAACCATTCGGACCAGTCCAAGTATAACTTGAAGCCCCTGCAACAGTTGAAGCAGTTAAATTAGCGGTGGCACCTGGACAAATTGGGCCGTTATTACCGGTCATGACTGTGCATCCACAACTTATTCCCGCAGAACCATTAGACGAAAGGGTTATACTTCCTGCACTTCCATTAAAGTTTGTTGCCAAAATAATGTACACTTGACCAGGAAGCACATTGGATGCATTCATGGTTTCTGTATTTGAAGTTGAATAACTACAATCTACATCATTCGTTGTTGACAGACTTGCACAACCAGCGGCAAGTGAAGCGAAAGGCCCCCACATAATTGCATCCCCATCAATTGCGTTGCCTGCCGAATTGGTTTGAGTAATCGTAACAGCTAAACTTCCAGGAGTTTGAACAGTTACATAATACCAAGAAGGATTAGGTGTTGACCCTAAGCAGCCATAAATACCACCTCCACCTAGACTTGGAACACCAGTCAAACTTGGAAAAGTTGTAGAGTTGTCATTACAGAATTGAGTTCCTGTATTACAAGCAGCTGGTGCTGTTGTAGGGCCTGTTCCACCTCCACCCGCAATTGCTGCAGTTGAACTAAAAATAAATATCAGGTACAATAATATCTTTTTCATATTTCAGATTTAAATCTTAAAACTAATTTTCTCTAATCAAATGGATTTTTTCACTTCCTTGAGGATAGCTGATGGTGAAAAAACACTCATTTTCAGCAATGTCAGTTATGTGAATATTAAAAATTTCAATCGGTTGATTAGCTGATTGATTATCCAAATAAAATTGTTCAACTGCAAAACCACCCTTAATTTCTGCCACAGCTTGGTAAGACCTGATTACTACATCATTCATTTTCAAGTGAAAAACATTTGATTCAATCACAACTTTATTAAAATCTTTAATTTGGCCGACTTCTGGATCAAAATTGAAATTACCAGAAACAGGAAAGGTGATTGCATTCTCAGATTGGGCGTTAAGATTTACGCAAACCATTGAAAATAGTAGAAAAAACATGTATTTATAACGTTTCATATTGTGAAGAATTTTAAACTACAACTAAATTATCTTTTTACTTAAGACGAACAAAGATAAACGACGTTGCTTCAAATACAAGACAATTTTTAACTTTTCTTCACAAAAAAAGTCTTCAGAACTGAAAATAAAAAAAGTGTATAAATTGGAAGAAATATAACTACTGAAAACCAATATAATAAACTGGAAATAGCCGAATAAAAAGTTGAGCGATCAGCCAATGAAATTTTTTGCGTAATCAATCCACTGTTTCGACCTGTTCTTTCTTCTAGTATATTTCCATATTTGTCAATAATTGCTGAAACACCGCTATTGGAACTTTTAGCAATTGGAATTCTGCTTTGAATGGCCATTCCAACATTGTTGTACAAATACTGCTTAGAACCTGATAAATCTTTGTTCCAGTTTTCATTTGCTGCGATCACAATTAAGTCGGATTCTTTTGCTTTTTCGACCATCATTAGCGGGAAAACACTTTCGTAGCAGAGCATCGGAGCGTAAGCAATATTCGTTTTTGTGTGGTGCACTTCCACGCCATTTGGATAATATGAAATTTTCGCGTTTCCGCCAACCAAATCGGCAAAATTGGCCATGAATGGAAACTCTTTCAAAAATGGAATTCTTTCTTGAAAAGGTACGAAAAACTTTTTACTTCTAATCGGTGAACGATCTCCAAAAGTGACAGACAATGCGATATTATGCGTTAAGTAGAAATATTTATTTACTGGATCGTAGGTCGCATAAGGATCTTCCTCAGCAGTCGATTTGGTGAGTGTAAAACCATACCCGCCGGTGCAAATGGTTGTTTGGGGATACTCTTTTAAATGCTGATAAATTGATCTAAAAGCCTTTTCCTGATTGATGCTCAGCAACCAGCCTAAATTGGGAATCACCACTTCTGGCCAGACAATTAATTCGCTTTTTTGATTCAATCCATTTTGAGAAAGATGCATTAAAGAATCTGTTATTCGTTCAGGATGAAAGGAATATTCTTTGGTGTTTGAATTCAAAAAGGTATGCAATACTGAAATCTTTCGCAAATCTTCTGTTCCTTGTTTTTGATAAAGCGACAAAGAAATCAATATTGGGATAAAAATCACAGACGTAGAAATTACAAGAGGCTTGATGATTTTGGTTTTCTGCCTGATTTTATCAATCAAATTGTAAATCATAAAATTGCACACTAAAAGCCATACGGTTCCTCCTTCGATTCCAATGAATTCATAGTGTTGAATTATCTTTGGATACATGCCAAAACCACTTCCCAAAGAGAAATAGGGTGTTCCCAACAACCAATTTTGATTCAAAAATTCGACGCTCATCCAAGCAACGACGAAAAATATAAATCTCCAGATTTTTCCATACTTCAGCCCCACCCAAATGGCAGGAAGCACAGCCAACGAAAGAGAAAGAGATTCGATAGAAATAGCCGTTAAGAAAGATTGAGGTGAAGTTGTTCCTAACCATTTCAAACTGATAACCAACCAAGTAAAATGTGCATTAAAGTTGGCGAAAAAAAGTGCGAAATATTTAGATTTACCTGAAATTTTATCAATTTCCTCAAAAGCCAAAAAGAGCGGAATCAATCCGACAAAGAGAAAAGGAGCTATACCATAATTTGGCCAACCAAAAGCCATTAAAAGTCCTGAAATAATTGGAAAAATAACTGTTCCTAAAATCCAAATTTTCATTTTTGAAGGCTGATTCATATTCCCAAATTTAAATCATTTCTTTCTTTGCAAATATTGCAAAGTTTCTTCTTCTCGTGAACCTTTTTCTGGCTGAAAATTGTATTCCCAATTGGCATTTGCTGGCAAACTCATTAAAATCGATTCAGTTCTTCCGCCGGAATGTAATCCGAATTTAGTTCCGCGATCGTTTACCAAATTGAATTCAACATACCTTCCTCGGCGCAAATTTCTCCAACGAATTTCTTCTTCCGTGAAAGATAAATCTCGTCCCAAAGCGGCTTGTTTTGCATAGATTTTCGGGAAATTTGTCCCTAATTCAATGGCAAAAGCCAACAATTGTTCTTTTGATAAATTACTGTTGTTTTCTGATAAATGGTCATAAAAAACCCCGCCTATTCCGCGTGTTTCGTTTCTGTGAGGAATAAAGAAATATTCATCTGCCCATTTAGTAAATTTAGCATAAAAATTGGCGTCAAATTGATCGCAAATTTGCTTTAAATCGCTGTGAAAGATTTCAGCTTGACTTTCAATTACGTAATGGGGCGTCAAATCGATTCCACCACCAAACCAGTAAACGCCTTCATCCATCTGGAAATAGCGCACATTCATGTGAATAATGGGAACATGCGGATTGTTTGGATGCAACACAATGGAAACGCCAGTTGCGAAAAAAGTTTTTCCCTCTAAGCCCAATTGCTTGCTCATTTCGGGCGTAACATCTCCATGCACTGCTGAAAAAGCAACGCCCCCTTTTTCGAGTAAATCGCCTTGGGTAATGATTCGCGTTCTTCCTCCTCCACCTTCAGCTCTATCCCACAAATCTTCGATAAATTTGGCTTTTCCATCCAAATCTTCTAATGCGCTGCAAATTGTTTCTTGCAATGCTTTAAATTGTGAGGCAATTTCTTCTTTAGTCATTGAAACTTGCCAATTTGATGATCTCATAATCCACTTGTTTCAAAATAAAACAAGCTTTATTTTCTTGTCCATTCCCTAAACCAGTTGATGTCAATTTTATGTCATTCATCACACCAGCTTTAGGTTTTCCCTCCATCAACAAAGATTGGATGAAATAGAAAGTGATGTCAAATCCTTGTGCTCCCCATTTTGATAAATCAGAATTATATTCTCTTCTAAATGATTTCATTAGATTTTTTGTTTCATCATAGGTGTAATTGAAATCATTCGAAGAAGCGAAGTGAAATTGGTATTTATTTTTATAAAAACCCTTGATATCATCAAAATTGACCCATTCTTTCATACCATAAAAAGCAATTGTTCCCGAACCCGCTTTAGACTCAACTTTATTCAACGCATTGATAAATTTGGTGGCAACAATTTTATCTCTGGATGGAACAATAAAAATGGTATTTCCACCTTTTCTAATGTGCGTTCCCAAATCCAGCATGTCAATTTCAATCAACTTCTGTTTTGAACTTGCTGCACTCAAAGTCATGAATTTCTTTCTGAAAGCTTGGTATAACTCACTGTCTTTTGTTCCCGTTTTTACCAAAACAATTTGATCTCTTGCATTATTCTCCACAATATATTTTGCAACACCTTGCATCAAAGTTATATCTGAAGTCACTGCGTCAATTGCATACTGATTGTTTTTCAAAATCTCCGTTTGGGCAGTGACAGGTGAAATCATGCGCACTTTATTGATATTGCACCATCTTGCGACGATATCCAAATTTTTACCCATCAAAGGACCGATGATTAAATCTACATCTTTGAACTCTTTTTGATTCAACATCGATTTCATTTTTGCAGAATCTACGCCAACATCCAAGATTTGCACATTAGCATTCAGCCCTAATCTTTCCAAGGAATCTAATGCAATTTGCGCGCCCATCAAAAATTCCGTTGAAATACTTGTAATTCCATCTGGGTTTTTATCTAAACTAAATGGCAATAGAATCAAGATGTTGTATTCATTTTTGGTCTTGAAAATCAATTCTTCGTCCACTTTTTTGTCGATTACTTTTTCAACTTGGCGAATTTCAACTTTAGAGATTTTCTCTTTTTTAATCGGGATTTTCAACGTTTCTCCCGCCTTAATTTTGGTGCTTTTCAATCCATTCACCTTTTGAATTTCTTCAATCGAAACCATGAAACGTTTTGAAATGCTGGACATTGTTTCGTGATCTAAAACTGTATGGATAATTGTTGTATCGTAAAAAACAATTTTCGCTTCTGCTTTTGGCGCTTTCGGAGGTTTGTTTCCTGCTTTACCTTCAGGAATAATCAATGTTTGCCCGATAGAAATTCCATTTTCAATTCCTGGGTTTGCTTCGACCATTTCTTCCATCGAAACATTGTATTTTCTCGAAATTCCGTACAAAGTTTCCGACTTTTCGACGACGTGTGTTTTATCGTTGGATGCGGCAGGCTTTATATTTACTTGATTTTCAATCGAGGCAACTGCAGGAATCAATAATTTTTGTCCTTCTTTTAATCCTGCAGCAAGTTCTGGATTGTTCGCTACAATTTCTTCAGCGGTAATTTTGTATAATTTAGTCAGGCCGTACAAAGTATTTCCTGCTTGCACAAAGTGAATGTAATATTTTTTTCCATCCTTCCACTCCACTTCTGCGCCTTCTGGCTGAGCAAACAATTGAAATGCAAACAATACAAACAATAACCCTAAAATATTTTTCATAACTTGAAATTAAGCAATAATTTAATGAATAACGCAACAATATTGAAAAACTTGAATTTTACGCTTTTAAAAATGTTGCAAATTATTATTCCCACTCAATTGTTGCAGGTGGTTTGGAGCTTATATCGTAAGTGACACGATTGATTCCTTTTACCTGATTGATGATTTTATTTGAAATTTTCGCCAAGAATTCATAAGGCAAATGACACCAATCAGCCGTCATGCCATCAGTAGAAGAAACCGCTCTCAACGCCACAGCATTTTCATACGTGCGCTCATCACCCATCACACCAACCGATTGCACAGGAAGGAAAATTGCGCCCGCTTGCCAAACATCATTGTACAAACCATCTTCTTTCAATCCACTGATAAAAATATTGTCCACTTCTTGCAAAATGCGCACTTTTTCAGCCGTCACTTCGCCCAAAATTCTGATTCCCAATCCCGGACCTGGGAAAGGATGTCTTTCTAAAATATTCGATGAAATATGCAACGATTTACCCACGCGGCGCACCTCATCTTTGAACAACAAACGCAAAGGTTCAACTACTTTCAGCTTCATATAATCTGGCAAACCGCCTACATTGTGGTGAGATTTGATGGTTTGCGAAGGACCACCATTGACAGAAACGGATTCAATCACATCAGGATAAATCGTTCCCTGTCCCAACCATTTGGCATCTTCCACCAATTTAGATTCTTCGTCAAAAACATCGATAAACACTTTTCCTATGGCTTTTCTTTTCAATTCTGGATCAGTCAAACCTTCCAAGGCAGCGTAGAACTTTTCAGAAGCATTTACCCCTTTCACATTCAAGCCCATTCCTTGGTAGGAAGCCAAAACCGATGCGAATTCGTCTTTGCGAAGCAATCCATTGTCCACAAAAATGCAATGCAAATTGGCACCAATCGCTTTGTGCACCAAAACTGCCGCAACGGAAGAATCAACGCCGCCAGACAAGCCTAAAATCACTTTGTCGTTTCCGATTTGCGCTTTCAAGTCAGCCACTGTTGAATCAACAAATGAATCTGGCGTCCAACTTTGGTTGCAATTACAAATATCTACAATGAAATTTTTCAATAAAATTCCGCCTTCGAGCGAGTGATAAACTTCCGGATGAAATTGAATTCCATACGTTTGTTCGCCTTGAATGTGGTAACCCGCAATAGCAACATCACTTGTACTTGCAATGATTTCATAGTTTGCTGGGATTTTTTTAATAGTGTCACCATGCGACATCCAAACTTGAGAACCAACGGTCATTCCTTTGGTCAATTCATGCGTAGAATCGACACTGGAAAGATTGGCTCTTCCGTATTCTCTGATGGTTGAAGGCAAGACTTCGCCACCGTAATTATTCGCCAAATATTGGGCACCGAAACAAACGCCCAACAGCGGCAATTTGCCTTTGATTTCAGATAAATCTGATGTTGGCGCCTGCGGATCTCTGGTTGAAAAAGGACTTCCTGAAAGGATTACTCCTTTGATGTTTTGATTCAAGGCTGGAATTTTGTTCCAAGGATGAATTTCACAATACACATTTAGTTCTCTTACTCGTCTCGCAATCAGCTGTGTGTATTGCGATCCAAAATCCAGTATCAATATCATTTCTTGCATCTTGCAAAGATAAACGGATTCTGCGAAATGATTTTTTGATTTCGGATTTTTTTAATAACAAAATTTGTTGAAAAACGATTGGAAAGGATAATTATGAAGTTGAAAACCAAAATGAATGAAATCATTTGCATTCAATCCCTAGCCCCGATAGAAGCGGCATCTCCCGTCCCGATCCGATAGTTAACAGGACGAGGCGGGAATATAGCGGATAGCGGGAAATAGCTTCTGAAAAGAAATTTCTGATAAATTCAAACATGCCTATATTTCAATTCCTCTTTCACTTCGGTATATCGGAATATTCCGATAAGACGATTTTGCACTAAAAATCCTACAATCCACAAAAATCAACGCACAAAAAAAGGATGAACTCAAAACAAAGTCCATCCTCTTAAAAAATATTTTAAAGTGCTTATTCTTCGCCCAACTTGGCTAAAATTTCACTGCTAACACCAGTAGAGGAATAACCTCCGTCGTGGAAAAGATTTTGCATGGTCACCATTCTCGTCAAATCAGAAAAAAGAGTTACACAATAGTTTGCACAATCTTCCGCCGAAGCGTTTCCAAGTGGCGCGATTGAATCTGCGAAATCGTAGAAATCTCCGAACCCTTTGATACCTGTTCCAGCAGTTGTTTTAGTTGGAGATTGAGAAACGGTGTTGATACGCACTTTTTTCTCTACACCGTAATGGTAACCAAAACTTCTTGCAATCGATTCCAACATTGCTTTGATGTCAGCCATATCGGTGTAAAATGGATATGTTCTTTGCGCTGCCATGTATGTCAAAGCAACAACACTTCCCCACTCGCTTATTGCGTCCATTTTTTTGGCAACTGCCAACATTTTGTGCAAAGACATTGCAGAAACATCGATTCCTTTTGAGAAATAATCGTAGTTAGATTCAGTATACGGGATGTTTTTTCTAATATTGACACTCATTCCGATAGAATGCAAAACAAAATCAATTTTACCGCCCAAAACTTCTTGCGCTTCAGTAAAAAGTTTTGTCAAATCTTCGATACTTGTTGCATCTGCAGGAATGATTTTTGAATTTGTTTTTTCAGCCAACGCATTGATTTCTCCCATACGCATTGCGATTGGAGCGTTCGTCAAAACAAATATTGCACCTTGTTCGTGTGCTTTTTCAGCTACTTTCCAAGCAATTGAATTTGCATCCAACGCACCAGTAATAATTCCTCTTTTTCCTTTTAATAAATCGTTTGCCATAATCTTTAGCTTTCGACAAAGGTAAATAAAAAAGGAAATTATATGATTTTAACTTGTAAAAAGCTTTGAACTAATCAATCTAAAGTGAAAGTTAATCCATCAAATGCCGGAAAAACGTTAGGCGGCAACATTTTTTCAATCTCCTCATGCGTACCGAAAAGATGAGAAATGTGCGTCAAATAGGCTTTTTCTGGTTGCACGTCGGTAATGAATTCCAATGCTTCTTGGAGGTTGAAGTGTGAAATATGTGGTGACTGATGCAAGGCGTTGACTATTAAAATTTTTGAACCTCGAACTTTATCGCGTTCTTCTTTAGAAATAGTTTTGGCATCTGTGATATAGGTAAAATCACCTATTCTAAATCCGAAAACGGGCATTTTGTAGTGCATTACTTGAATGGGCAAAACTGCAACGCCATTGTTTAATTGAAATTCCTTATTTTGGATGATATTCAGATTTAAGCTCGGAATCCCTGGATATTTATCGCCTGAAAACACGTAGTGAAATTCTCGTTTTAGTGCAATTTCGACCGCGCTGCTGCAGAAAATTTCCATGTCGCGAGATTCTCTGTAATTGAAAGCGCGCACATCGTCTAAACCTGAAATGTGGTCTTTGTGCTCATGGGTGAAAATAACTGCGCGGAGAGATTTTACTTGCGCACGCAACATTTGTTGTCTGAAATCTGGTCCAGCGTCAATTACAAAATTCTCTCCTCCCACTTCAATCAGTATTGAGCATCGCAGTCTATTGTCTCGAATATCTGCTGATTTACAGACACGACAATCACAGGTAATGACTGGAACGCCTTGAGAAGTGCCTGAACCGAGAATTGTAATTTTCACTTTCGTTGAATTAATTTTTTACTCGAATTTTCAACACCTTGATCAAAATCAAACACCAACCAATAATTAGTAAAAGGCCCCCAATTGGGGTGATTGGTCCCAAAATTTTGCCTAAAGAATCGCCTTTTAGCAGAAAAGTCAAGCCATAAATTGAACAAGAGAAACAAATGACTCCAAGTAAAATAAAAATCACCGCATTTTTGATTGAAAAGTTCAATTGTGGTTTCAAGGCAGCCAAAGTCATTAATCCTAGCGCATTCAAAATTTGATATCTTACGCCAACTTCAAATGAATTTATTTTTTCTGCACTAACCAAATCTTTGAGTCCATGCGCGCCAAATGCGCCTAAAACAATTCCTGCAATGAGCAGAATTAATGCGATGATGAGCGTGTTTTTTGTTTGCTTTTCCAAGGTTGTCAATTTATAAGATTTATCAGCATTTCAAAAGTAATTCATTTATATCAAATCTGCTACAAAAAAAACGGCTAATAGAAATCTACTAGCCGTCCTTCAAAATTTTAAGTTCTACTTATTTGATATTGAAGTATTTTTTCAACTCTTCTTTAGATGAAGAAAATGAGAATAAATCCAACAATTTCTTGGCGTTTTGCTTGTCAACCATGTGATCATAGCAAAGTTTTGCCATGCTGATTTTGTCACCATCGAAAGTGAAAGCATTTACAATTCTATATGCTTGGTCTGAATTGACGCATTTTGTTTTCAATTCTCCTTTCACAAAATTCATTTGATCTTCAGAAAAACTTGCTTCCTCCACCCCTGCAATGATGTAATCCACGTCCGAAATAGCACCAAAACAGCCCATTGTTCCATCAGGATTTTGCACCATTTGTCCGTTTGTGCTATTTACTTGTGAATTAGACGTGTTTGGCGAATGCACAACTTGGTGATTTTGATCATGAATTGAGCCATCAGCGTGTGTATGCGTCGTTACTTGTGTCTGACCATTTGTGCTGTTAGTTTGCGTTTGACCATTAACAACTGTTCCATTACTCTGCGCCTGGCCATTCATTCCGTTGCCAGTTACTTGAATTTGACCGTTCGTTCCGTAGGTTTGTGTTTGATTATTATTATTGGAAACATTGGTTGTAACTTGCGTTGTTTGTCCGTTCACAGTTGTGGTAGTTGTCTGCGTTCCAGATGAGATCGTTGTTGTGGAAGTCTGATTTACGTTGGTAGGAATTCCCGTTCCGTTCATATCAATCGACACATTTTGACCATTTTCAGAAACATTTACATTTGTATTAAAACCGATATTACCGTTAATTCCGACATTCATCTGAATATTTCCATCTTGCGTACTTGTTTGAGTTCCGTTCGTTGTCACATTTACATTTCCTTGCGGAACACCATTCACAGTAGTTTGCACAGAACCAAATTGATAAGTTCCATCAGCATTCACATTTCCCGTTTGATTTGTGTTCGTCGTTGTTGTTCCAGTGATATTTACATTGCCCTGTGGAACACCGTTTACAGTTGTTTGCACAGAACCAACTTGGTAAGTTCCATCTGCGTTCACATTTCCTGAATGATTTGTGGTTGTCGTTCCAGTGATATTTACATTTCCTTGTGGGACGCCATTTACAGTTGTTTGAATCGTTCCATTTTGATTCGTTGAATTCATATTTCCAGAAGTTTGTCCAGAAACATTGGTGTTCATAGAACCTTGATTATTTTGAGTGTTTCCAGATTGAAAAGTACTTTGATCTGTGTAAACCGCATTTTCATTTGGTCTATAAATTACAGTTTCTGCTCCATTTCCATACGGTGAGGTATTCAATTCAACCATATTAAACAAGCGTAAACTTCTCTTTTTAGGGCTTTTAATCAACACTTGAGCCGAATATTCCATGTTTGACTCTAGGTACAAATTCTTGTCAATATCACCCGTCTTTCCATCGGCAAAAATGATTTTCACTTTGTACGCTGTCGGAGACAAACCTTCGACTTTCACGTTGGTTTTCGGCATTGAATTTTGCTTGATACCATTCAAAACAACGAAAAATTGCTGTCCGCTGTTGTTGAAAATAATCAAATTAGAATTTTGTGAAAATGCACTCAATGAAAACATTAGTGCTAAAAAAGTAAAAAATTTTCTCATAGTAATTTGTTTTTATCGCTTTAATTTAAAAAACGTGCCAAAAATTAATTCATCAACGCTTTTGCATTTTGTAAAGCTGCTTCATTTATATTTTCGCCACTCATCAACCGGGCGATTTCTTCTATTCTTTGATTTTGATTCAATTCAATCACTTCTGTTAAAGTAGAACCTTTGGCATTCACTTTTTGAACTTTCCAATGATTCATTCCTTTTCCCGCAACTTGCGGCAAGTGTGTTATTGCCATTACTTGCATTTTTGCTCCCATTTTTTGCAGGACCACCCCGATTTTTTGTGCAACCTCACCAGAAACGCCGGTATCAATTTCATCAAAAAGTAAGGTCGGAAGTTGTTTTTTAGCAGAAAGCAATAATTGAAGTGCCAACATAAAGCGAGATAATTCTCCTCCACTTGCAGCTTTTTCGATTGGTTTTGGATCAATTCCTGGATTGGGCGAAAATAATAAAGTCAAATTTGAATTTCCATTTTCATCCATCTTATTTGCACCTGAAAGATCAAAAATAATTTTGGTATTAACCAATTTCAATTCGTCCAAGACAGAGATCAATTGTTTAGAAACTTTGGGCGCATTTTCAACTCTATTTTTATGCAATTCTGCTGCCAATTTTTGCACTTCAGCATCTAAACATTCAACCTGCTTTACCAATTTTTCTATCTCATTTTCAAGTTCAACTGTGCTCGATTGCGCTTCAGAAAGTGTTTTGAAAATTTCCAACAATTCCGCTTGATTATTAACTTGATGTTTTCTCAAAGAGCGATTGTAAACATCAATTTTCTCTGTCAATTCAGCTTGCCGTTGAGGATTAGATTCTAAATTCTCTAATTGTACTTCTGCTTCCTCCGCAATGTCCTTTAACTCTATTAAAGAAGCAACAACGCGTTCAGATAAGCTATTCATTGCAGGATTCAAATCTCTTACCTTTTCCAAATTTGATTTCAGCAAAGACAATCTATCCGAAATGCCGTTTTCCTCAGAAATCAAGAAACTTGTAGATGCAAAAGTTGCTTTCAAATCTTCCATTTTTTCAAAGGAGGACAATTCTCTTTCGATCATTAAATAATCTTCCGCATCGAGATTCAATTGATTTAATTCTTCCCATTGAAAACGATTGTAGTCAGCATCTTGCAATAATTTTGCAAAAATGGCACGCTTTTGAACCAATACTTGATTGATTTTTTTCCAATCTAAAAATGTCTTTTTGAAAGTTTGTCTACGCAAAGTATTGTCCGACAAAACATCTAATAAATCCAATTGAAACTGCGGATTTTTGAGTTCTAAAGTATGGTGTTGCGAATGAATGTGCACTAATTTCTCCGAAAGTTCTTTCAAAACATTCAACTGCACAGGCGTATCATTTACAAAAGCCCTTGATTTTCCTTGCGCAGTAATTTCTCTGCGAATCACCGTTTCGTGCGCAAAATCTAAATCATTTTGATTAAAAAAATCTTCCAATTCAAAACCTTTAACTAAAAATGTTGCTTCCACAAAAGTTTTAGACGCTTTGTCACGAATAACTCCATAATCTGCCCTTTCACCCAAAATCAAATTTAAAGCGCCTAATAAAATAGACTTTCCTGAGCCAGTTTCCCCTGTAATAACAGTAAAACCCGACTGAAAATTCAATTGGGCTTCTTCAATCAATGCAAAGTTTTGAATATGCAGGTTTGCTAACATCAGTTTAGAATTTCCATATATTTGGATGCATTTGCTGGGTCAATTTTCTTCAGCAAATTAACAATTTCGTTTTTATCTTTGACTTCGGCATCAGCATATAAATTTTTCAATTCTATCAATTTTGCTTGCACAAAGTTGAGTACATTAGTTGAATTTGGTCTGGTTGTAATTACTTTAGTCAACTTGTTCAAACCATCAAACATGGCTTTTCTTGCCGCGTCTTTGTTTTCATACAATTTATCCAAACCTTTGCGGTGATATTCGTAATTACATTCTCTTAAAGGCTCAAATAATTGATGCAAAACATTATCAACCAGCCAATAACGATTTCTTTTTCCTGCTTCATTAGATTTCCAACCTGAGGCGCCAGAACTTTGGGCTAAAGAGACAATTTGTTGTGCTTCATTGAAATAAGTTGTACCGCCTTTCAAACCAAAGGAATCATAGTCCATTCCAATTATAAAATAAGCGTAAAATGCCAAAACGGATGTTAAATTATCTCTGTATTGATTCGGAGCGTATGAAATAATTGAATTCCTTGAATAGGCAAAACTTATATTTTCGTCCTGAAAATTGAAAACAGTTGTGTTGTAGGAGCTATTGAAAGCCGTGCGCGAAGATTGAATTTGCAACGCACCTTCATATACACCTTGAGAAGGAATTTTTGAAATTTGCAATTGGATATTACAGTTGATTCTCTCTTCTGCCTTGAATTTATCTTTCGTCCATTGCGTATTGTTCATGAAATCATTGACCACTTGTTTCAATTGCTCTAAAACTTCTTTATCCACAGTGGTAACTTCCAGCTTTGCATCAGTAATCAATGTTACTTGGCAATTCAATTCTTGGGCTTGAGAAAAAGTCCAAAAAAAGCAAACTAAAAATGTACAAAATAACTTCATGATTTTAAATTCTCATTCAAATAATTAACAATATCTAACGCAACTTGATGCTTGGGTTTTAACTCAAAACTAATCAATTTATTGCTTTTATCAATGATTTTAATGCGATTTGTATCTACAGCAAAACCAGCACCTTTGTCTTCAAGGGAGTTGACGACGACAAAGTCTAGGTTTTTACGCTTCAATTTATCGAAACCATGTTTTTCAGCATCATTGGTTTCCAAAGCAAAACCAACTAACTTTTGATTTTTAGCTTTATTGGCTCCTGCCCAAGCCAAAATATCAGGATTCTTGATCAAATCAATGGTCATGGTATTCTCGTTTTTCTTGATTTTTTGATCCTTGGGACTTTCTGGTCGATAATCGGCAACAGCAGCCGCAAATACTCCCAAATTCATTGATTCCCAGCAAGATTTTACTTGAACCAGCATTTCCTCAGCAGTTTGAATTGAATGTAAAGTCAAAAGCTTGTGCGTCAATTTTTCTTTCGTTGGACCAGAAACTAAAGTGACTTCAGCGCCTTGATTCAAAAACACTTTTGCAATTTCAAAACCCATTTTTCCCGAGGAATGATTTCCTATAAAACGCACAGGATCTATTTTTTCATAGGTTGGTCCTGCAGTAATCAATACTTTTTGTCCCTGAAACGCCGTTGATTTTGCAAAGAAATGGTCTAAAATAGCCACAATATTTTCTGGTTCAGCCAATCGACCTTGTCCTACCAAACCACTGGCCAATTCACCAGATTCAGCAGGTATAATTTGCACTCCATCTAATTCAAGTTGCGCCAAGTTTCTTTGCGTTGCAGGATGAGTGTACATATCTAGATCCATCGCAGGAGCGACAATTACAGGAGATTTAGCGGATAAAAATGTAGCTGTCAATAAATTATCACTTTGGCCATGAATGAGTTTAGCTAAAGTATTTGCTGTTAAAGGAGCAATTAGAAAAACATCAGGCCACATTCCAAGATCGACATGATTTGTCCAAGTACCATCTTTTTGATTCCAAAAATCAACGTAAACTGGGTTTTCTGAAAGGGTAGCAATTGTAAGCGGGCTGATAAAATCACAAGAGGCAGGTGTCATTATACATCTGACATCTGCCTCTTTTTTCTTTAATAATCGAATGAGGAAAGCAATTTTGTATGCTGCAATACCTCCTGTAATACCAAGAAGAATGCGTTTCCCTTTCATCATTATTTATTATCTTCTTCTACTCTTCTCAAGTAAAGTTTGTCTTCTAACATTTCTGTCATTGCCATTGCAACCGGCTTAGGCAATTTCTCATAGAATTTTGAAATTTCGATTTGCTCACGATTTTCAAAAATCTCTTCTAAATTATCTGTCGAAGAAGCGAATTCTTGCAATTTACCTGTCAATTCTTCTTTCAATTCAGTAGAAATCTGATTTGAACGTTTTGACATAGCCACAATTGATTCGTAGATATTCCCCGTTTTTTCTTCAAAATTGATCGTATCACGCGTAATTGTAGATCGCTCAGAATTGCTGCTTTTAAAATTAATACTCATCGAATTCTATTTTTGTGTATTTGTTATTAAAAATAAATCTTCATTTAGCTTCTCATGATAGGAATCAATTTCTTTTCGAAAAGAAGTATTTGGAAATTCGGTTACAAAGGTAAGATATCTTTCGATAGATTTTTCAATTCTTTCTAATTTTTTAGTCTCAATACTATTTACCGTTAGCAAATAAGAATTTTTTACTAAGATAAAATAAGCTTCCTCCCTAAAGGTCGATTTTGGAAACTTAGATAAAAAAGTTTCTGCGGTTGTAGCAGCGGATTTAAAATTTTCCATTTTTGCATACAATTTCAGGCTTTCAAACTCTTTTTTTTCCAATTTAAACCTCAATTGATCCATAATCACATTACAAGTATCGATTAAAACCGAACCGGGATAACGATTTATGAACATCTGCAAATCATTCAAAGCCAAATCAGTATCGTTTTGGTCTAAAGTGTAATCAGGTGAGTTTTTTACCGCACAAAGCGCTCCCAAGAACATGGTTTCCTCATTTTTATTACTCAAAGGGAACTTTTCAGGCATAGAACTAAAATAATATCCACCCATAAGGAAATCCTCTAAGGCAAAATAAGATTTACCAATTCTGTAATAAGCAATTTCGCCTTGACCAGTTTTAGGCATTCGCTGATAAACTTGTTCGTAAAGTGAAATACATCTAGCGTATTGCTGGCGATCATACAACTCATTAGCCAATTCAAATTTTCTATCAAAATCGTCAGACCTAACTACACTGTTATAATTTGAGCAACTTTGAAGCAAACCTGAAGCCATTAAAATAAAGAAAAATATTTGTTTCATTGAGGCAAAGTTAATATAAATCCTTTTATGGATGGTAAAGTGGTTTTCAAAATCAAATTCTTGGGCAAATAATTATAGATTATTATGAATTCGCTCTGATTTCCATTAGATGTATTAAACGATCAAAATCACTTTTATTGCTTTCAATGTATTTATTTGTTTCGCTTAGTAAATCTTTAATGCTATGCGATTCATCCTCGAATGAATAATTGGTTAGTAATTTTAACTGCGGTTGAAATCTGAAGTATAACAATTTATTATCCGTTGAACTTAGCTCTTTCATTTCTTGGTGAATTCTCTCTGCTTCAATCTCAAAGTGATCTTTTAACTTGTCTTCACGGGTTCCTGTTCCGATGCTAATCAATACGATTGGATCTGTTGGATAAAACATTCTTGCATAATCAAAAGCCATTTGCGCTGGATTCTGTGTGGTTAACATTCCATCAACCAATTCCATTTTCGCCAACTGAACTGGGGGGAAAACCCCAGGATACGCAGAGCAAGCTGTCATTACCTTTGATAATGCTAAATTCCGGTAACGATCCATTATATCTGAAAACGCAAAAGGAATCTCAGAAGTGTTGTTATAGCTAAAAAATAGGAAATGATTTTTCAAGCTTTCCATCGTGATTCCGCCAAAATAGTGATCCAAAACAAATGATAATGGATAGATTGAATTTGCAGAATCAATTCCCGTGTTTTTTGAAAATATTTGTTTGCCTCTTTTAATGTATAAATCAAGTATTTCTTGTGGTTTATGAATTGATTTACCCTTGTTGTTTTTCAGCATCATTGCACCAGTAAAAATTGTGCTTGCGCTAGTACTCGAAAAAACATCCACCCAAGTTGGAATGTCTAATTCAGGATCAATACTTTTAAAAATGCTATCCAAATGCGCAATAATTCGCAAAGGAATCAATCCTCGAATTCCTCCGCCATCCACTGATAAAACAACCCGATATTTACAGACCATGCTGTAAGTTAGGAAATTAATTTTGCATTGACAAGAAAATCGCTTTTTTTCTCATTTTTAATTGATTCTGATAAAATGCCAGGATATTGGTAAGATAAATCCGAACTATTTAGGCTGTTGGTGTTTGAAACTCTTAATTAACTGGTGAAAAATAGCTAAAATTTTAATTTTAGTGAAAAATTAATGATATCGCAATATTCCGATATTCCGATATTGCGATATTAGGACTGAATTAAAAATATTAGGCAAAAAAAGACTCGTAATTTGCTTACAAATCCTTTCCATCAATCTTATACAATCTTATTTAACTCTTAAAGATTTTCCTATTTGGAGTGTCGTAGATTCTCTCATTCCATTTAATTTACAAATAGAAGAAATGGTTGTTTTATTTTTTGTTGCAATTTCAGATAATGTATCACCCGGTCTTACTTTGTAGTATTTTTTTGTTGCAACTGGCTTCACAACTGATGCAACTCTTTCAGTGACGTGATCATGCTCTTCATAGTAATCTGTTGGTTTTGCACCTGGTCTGAACAACCCTTTGTGCACGAATAAATTCTCATCTTTCACTCCTTTAGATGCAAAATCAATCATTTCTTCTGGATTTATTGGAGCGTCGTAGAAACGGACTTCAAAGTGCAAATGCGGACCAAAAGATCGTCCAGTATTTCCGCCTAGTCCAATAGGATCTCCCGCTTTAATTTCATCATTTGGAAATACTAGGTGCTGACTCAAGTGCGCATAGAAGGTTTCTAAACCGTTTTCATGGCGAATAATTACTAAATTGCCGAAACCTCCATCGTTAAATTTTGCGTATCTTATTTTCCCTGACCATGCAGCACGAACTGTGTCACCAACATTTAATCCAATATCTATCCCATTGTGATAGCGCCCTTTTCTATAACCATATCTAGAAGTTATGTAACCGGGGTTTGGAACCACAAAAGCATTTGAAATACTATCGGACAAACATAACCATAAAGTATCTTGTAGTTTAGATAAATCATTTTTTCTATCTGAAGTAAAACAAACATCATTGTCCCAAGTTTGAACAAAATTTAATGCAGTTTCGGTAGTAATATAATCGTGAATATCTTGATTTAATACGCCATCAAACTTCGTGTCTTCAAGCATTTTCCAAGTACGATTGGCATAAATTACCATTTGACCTCTGGCTGTTTCAACTGTGTCAATTGCTTGTTGACTAATCACTGAAAAACTTAAACCTATAAATAAAAATAACGCTATTTTTCTCATATGTTATTGTGTTTATTTTTTGTGTTATTTAACTAATTCAAGTCGGGATAAGAGGATTCGAACCTCTGATCTCGCGCCCCCCAGACGCGCACTTTAACCGGACTAAGCTACATCCCGAAATTATTTAATTGTGCGAATGTAACGAAAATTTCGAACTTTTCATCGAACATCGGTAACAAAAATATCATAAAAAAGACTTTCTCCTGGCTTCACGATGTCAACTAAACCTCTGTCTCCATAGGCTTCAGAAGGAGGAACAAGTATCCAAATTTTGTCAGCTCTTTTAGCAGAAATTAACGCTTTTTTTAGACCTTTAACAATCCCAAAATCAGAAAATTTCAATTCATACGGTTGGTTTCTTCGATAACTTATGTCATATTTGGGATTAGATTTAGTTCCAACCATGTAATGAAATTCAACTGTGTTTTCTACTGTCGCTCTCAATTTATTCGATTGATTTTCCTCAAGTAACCAAACTTTTGTCCCGTCAATAATTCTTGTTGGTGAAATTTTGCCAAGAACTCTTAAATGAATAATATTTACCGAATTTGGTGGAATCAATCCTTTGACTCCTGCTTTACCTCTAGCCATATTTCCAGGTAATCTAATTTCAACAAAATCACCTACTCTTAATTTTTTAAAAGCAATATCCCACCCTTTTGTTTGCATACCATAACCCACTAAAAATGGTAACCAATCTCGTTTCAATAATTCATTTCCATCTACTAAAGTCCCATCAGTTAATCTAACGTCGTAGTTGATTTTAACAACTTCTCCATCTGCCAAATAGGTGCCTTTGCCTTGTACAAACCAGTTGATTTGAATTCCAGTTTTTTTATCTTCATCTGCAATGATAATTTTCTTTGGCTTTAAATTTTCCTTTGCATCAGAAACAATTTGAACTTTATCTGATGTTTCCTTTTTAGAAATTTCACTTTTATTTATTGAATCTTTCTTAATCCCTTCTGTATTGCAAGAAAAGACCAGTAAACTTATACCTAAAATGGCTGTAATATCTTTAATCATAACTAACTTTTTCTCAATGACACTAGTTCTAAATCTACCACCAAAGTCGTCAATGGTGGAATTTTATCAAAATCACCAACTAAACCATGGCCTAAATGACTTGGAATAATCATTTTTATTTTATCACCAACATGCATATATTTGATTCCTTCTTGCACCCCTGTTTCGATTTCACTTTTATCTATTCTAAACCTCTCAGTAGCAGAACCTGTTGTTTTGTAGCAGATTGTGCCGTCCAATTTAGAAATCTCAAATTTTACTTCGGCAGTCATTCCACTTTCGGCAATAGGACCATTTCCATTTTTGTAAATAAAAAACCTCAATCCGGAGCCAGTGTCAGTTATTTTCCACTCCTTTTTTCTTTGAAGAAATATTTTGATATCAATGTCTTCTTCTATAGCTAAATTCTTACTGAAATCTGAAGATTTTTGTGTTGTCCAGTTTACTTCTATCTCCTTTTTCGGTTCCTCTTGACAAGACATAAAAAGCGAAACCGACACAGTGAAAAACAAAAATTTTAATTCCATCTTAAATAGCTTTTATGTAATTAGAAACAATTTCTTTGAAAAGTTTTATTGCATCTTCTATAGGACCATCAAATCTACCGCCTGAAGCGTTTGCGTGTCCTCCGCCTGAAAAATAAATGGACGCCAACTGATTGATTGGATTCTCTTTGCCTTTCGACCTAAAACTTATCTTCACATATTCATCTGCCTCGGTAAATAAAACTGCTACTTTTATTCCTTGGATGGATAATGCCACGTTTACCAATCCTTCTGTATCGCCTTTTTGATGATTAAATCTCTTTAATTCTTCCTTGGTCAGAGAAATAATTGCCACTTGATTACGAGACAAAATTTCGAGTTTCTCTGAGCAAGCATAACCTCTCAAGCGCAGTCTATCCAGCGTGTTTGTATCAAAAACATTTTCATGAATTTCAAAATGTTTGACCCCATTATCTATAAGAGAGGCTAAAATTTGATGTGTTCTAACTTGCACTGAAGGAAAACGAAATGAACCTGTGTCTGTCATTATTCCCAAATAAAGCGCAGTTCCAATTGAAGCGTTTAATAAATTGATATTTTCAGAAAATTCAATTACATCATAAATGATTTGGCAAGTGGAACAAATAGTTGGATCAGATAAGGTTATATCCGCAAATCCCGATGGATTTAAATGGTGATCAATCATTATTTTTTTAGCTGAAGCTGCCTCCAAAAATGGTTGCATCTCTTTTCCTACCCTACCCGCTTCATTGTAATCAAGACAAAAAATTAAATCTGCAGTTTGAATTTTTTCTTGAACTAACTTTTCATTTTTCTCGAAGCTTAAAATTTCATTTGTCCCATTCAACCACATTAAAAAATCTGGTGCTGGATCAGGGTGACAAATAATTGCTTTTTTCCCAAGTGATTTGCAAAATTCGAGCATTGCAATACTGCTTCCAACAGAATCTCCATCGGGCGATTTATGTGATGTTATTACAATGTAATTCGCTATTTGAATTTCATTAACTATTTCTTTGTAAATATTCATTGAATGATGTCTCTCTATTTTTTCTCTGTAAATAACTAAAAAGGTAAACAAAGTTACGAAGGTTTTGTCATTGATATTCTAAAATTGTAATTTTACCACCTATCAAAAATTTATAAAAATGAAAAAAATATTTTTATTGGGACTTTTAACTATTGGATTTTCATTGTCCCCAGTTGCTCAACAAGTATTCTCTTGTAGTTCCAAATACGATGCGGATGTAAAAGTATTTGTTGCAAGCTCAAAGTATGATGCTGATTTAGTTGTGTTTAAATGCAACTCAAAATATGATGCAGTAGAGAACAAAGGATTGTGGTTTTTTACAGAAAGTAAATATGATGCAAAAAAGAAAATATTCTTTGTAGATAGCAAATATGATGCGGACATCATTATCTTCTTTTCCGACAGTAAATATGATGCTGGCTGGAAAAACAATGCGAAAATGGCCAAGATGTATTGATTATTTGTGTATTTTGAATGAAGCTGAATAAAAAATTCAGCTTTTTTTTTGCGATAATCACAATAATCAATGAAAATAATTCTAATTATCAAGAGTTATTGTATAAGTTTTGATAAAAAATACTTGGTTGCGCTTTTGCAAATGGAAAAACTTTTAACCTTTCATTAAAAGAAAAATCTGGATACACTTTTTTGATATAAACTGACATTTTATCTAATGCCTGATTTAATATTTGAAAATATGAACTATTTCCAACATCAATACCACCTATTATTCCAGCCTCAAACAAAATTTTAAGATGTTCAGAAATTGTTGATTGTGCAAGATCAATCTTCGAACATAAATCCTTGCTGTTCAGGCTGTCATTTATCAATAAGTGATCTACAATTGCGATTCTAGCAGGATGGCTTAATGCTTTGAAAATCCTTGCCATTTCAAGCTGTTGTGCTGAGTGAATGTGTTTTTTTGTTGTGCCCATGGTTTAAAAGGTGTTAAGAATGAAAACTAAGATATGAATAAATTGTAGTAATATCAAATAAAAATCATTTTTTTATTTATTTCGTCATATCGGAATATTCCGATATGACGAAAAGACTTGCAGTATTTTCAAATCTAAAAATTTTGATCACGCTCTTTATTAAATGCAAACATTAAAGTTCATTCAAACATTACGAAATATCAAAATAATGCGCCCTTAAAACAAAAAAGCTACTCCAAGATTATTGAAGTAGCTTTAAATATCAAAAACCCTTTATGAACTATCCTAAAAGAATTTTAGATTCACTGACAATTCTATTAGCCAAACCATTGGAAACAGGTATTAACGGTCGACGCATCACTTGAGACATTAATTTTCTATACTCCAAAGCTACCTTGACTCCTCCTGGATTCCCTTCTTCAAAAAACATTCTGGTAATTGGAATTAATTCATAATGATATTCTCTTGCAAAAGCTAAATCACCTCTCAAAGATGCACTAACCATTGCAGAAAACTTTTCAGGAAATGCATTTGCTACTACAGAAATTACACCGTCTGCTCCTGCTGCAATTAAAGGCATTGTGATTGCATCATCGCCAGATAAAACACCAAAACCATCTGGACGACATCTTATTATTTCCATTATTTGGTCAAAATTACCTGATGCTTCCTTCACGGCAACTATATTCGAAATTTCAGCCAAACGCAATGTAGTTTCAGGTAAAACATTAGAACCAGTTCTGCCAGGAACATTGTACAAAATAATTGGTAAATCAGTCGATTCTGCTAAGAACTTATAATGTTGAAATATTCCTTCTTGCGTAGGCTTATTATAATAGGGTGATACTGACAATATTCCATCAACTCCTGCAGGAATCTTTGAAATCGTCTCAGCTACTTTTACCGTGTCATTTCCCCCTGCTCCAAAAACTACTCTTAATTTCCCATTATTTACCTCTAAAACAATGTCAAGAATTTGACGCTTTTCCTCTGCACTCAAAGTTGGTGACTCACCGGTTGTTCCTTGAACTACCAAAAAATCTGTTCCTCCATCAATCTGCAATTGAACCAATTTTTTTAACCCTTCAAAATCAATTGAAAAATCAGAATTAAATGGAGTAACCAAAGCTACTCCAGTGCCTTTAAAAATATTCATGACTTAATATTTATGTTGAGCAAAATTAATTAAAATTGAAGTCTTAAATCCAATTTGTTTTAAAGAAATTTTCAATTCGAGAAAATACTGAAAAGTTGACTAAAAATGTATCTTGGCGATTATTCGTAATATCGGAATATTACGATATTACGATATTACTCAAAAGATCTCGAGTCACCTTCTTAATTTTGAAAAACAAACACTTAACTACCAATCATCCCAACAAAATCAATCTCAGAAATAATCAAAACTCCCAACTGAGTAGCCTTCTCAAGTTTCGCCGGCCCCATATTTTCACCTGCAACTACATAATCTGTTTTAGCTGAAATAGAACTTACATTTTTACCCCCATGCTGTTCTATTAATTCTTTGAGCTGATCTCTTGAAAACAAAGAAAAAACACCTGAAACAACAAAGTTTTTACCTTTTAAACTATCCGAGGAAAGAACTTTTTCCTCTAATTTAAATTGAAGCCCGGCTTTTTGGAGCTTTTCAATCATATGCACATTTTCTTCCTCCAAGAAATAGTTTTGCACAGAAATCGCTATTTTTTCACCAATCTCATCTACAGCAATTAGCTCATCATACTTCGCCAAGGCCAAAGCTTCGATATTTTTAAATGATTTTGCTAATTGCTTTGCAACAGTTTCGCCCACAAATCTGATTCCAATTGAAAATAGCACACGTTCAAAAGAAACTAGCTGTGAATCCTCCAAACCTTTCAATAAATTATTAACTGATTTCTCAGCCATTCGATCCAAATCAATCAGTTGATTAAAACTTAAATCATATAAATCAGCAATATTTTTTATTAAACCTTTGGAAAAAAGCAATTCTACAGTTTCTGCACCCAAACCATGAATATTCATGGCCTTTCGAGAGATAAAATGTTCTATTTTACCTTTCACTTGCGGTGGACATGTTTTTTCATTTGGACAAAAATGCTGCACTTCTCCTTCTCGCCGAATTAATGCTGTTTGACATTCAGGACAAAATTCAATAAAGGCTATTTTTGAAGCAGTTGAATTTCGTAATTTTTCGTTCACTCCAATAATTTTTGGGATAATTTCGCCTCCTTTTTCTACATATACTGAATCTCCGATATGCAAGTCTAATTTTGCAATTTGATCTGCATTGTGCAGTGTTGCTCTTCTGACGGTTGTTCCTCCTAGATGAACAGATTTTAAATTGGCAACAGGTGTAACTGCGCCAGTTCTACCCACCTGAAAAGTAACTTCTTCCAGAATTGTTTCTACCCTTTCAGCTTTGAATTTATATGAGATTGCCCAACGAGGAGATTTTGCTGTAAAGCCAAGTTCAGACTGAATTTCATAACTATTTAACTTAATCACAATTCCATCTATTTCAAAGGGTAAATCACTCCGCTTTTTATCCCAATGATGAATAAAATCCATTATTCCTTCAATTGAATCTGTCTTGAAAATGTATCTGTCTTGAATTGTTGGCACTTTAAATCCCCAATCTTTGGCTTTTTGAACACTCTCTAAATGATTATCAAAAGGTAAATCATCACCATATATTCCATACAACATACAATCTAAACCTCTTGATGCAACAACTTTAGAATCTTGTGATTTCAAGGTTCCAGACGCAGAATTTCTTGGATTGGCAAATTCCTGTTCACCACTTAACCTGCGTTCAGCGTTCGTTTTTTCAAAAGCTTTGATTGGAAAGAAAATTTCTCCTCGAATTTCAAAATCCTGCGGGTAATCGCCATTTAACTGAAGTGGAATCGTTTTAATCGTTTTTACATTATTTGTAACATCCTCGCCTTGAACACCATCTCCTCTCGTAACCGCACGGACTAATTTTCCATTTAAATAAGAAATTCCAATTGCAACTCCATCATATTTTAATTCGCAAACGTATTCTACAGGAGTTTCAATGGACTTCTTGATTCGATTTCCCCATTCAACAATCTCTTCTTCAGAATATGAATTACTCAATGACAGCATGGGAAATCGATGCTTAAATGTCTCGAACTTCTTCGTTATGTCACCGCCTACTCTTTTGGTAGGACTTAAATCTGATGCAAATTCAGGGAATTCTTTTTCTAATTGTTGAAGTTTTACTAGTAATTGATCAAAATCATAATCTGAAATCTCCGGATTACTTTCTACATAATATAAATGATTATGACGATTTAACTCGTCTGTTAATCGTTGAATTTCTGCAATTATATCCATTTTAATCCTTTTTTTTGATTGCTTTCAACATTCTCTTTTTACCTTGCAAATCTAATTTTATTTCAATTGCTATAAAACCTAAATCAGAAATTAATTTCGAAGTTCCGTCAGCAAAATTTTCATTTAACTCAAAATACAAACTTCCACCCGATTTTAAATATTTTAAAGCTTTCAAAGCAATTTCCTTGTAAAATATCAATGCTTGATCGTTTTCTACAAACAATGCCATTTCTGGCTCAAAATAAAGTACATTAGGATGCATCAATGCCTTTTCAGCTAAAGGAATATACGGTGGATTTGAAACCCAAATATCATACGAATTTGGTTCAAAATTGAAATCTGTAAATTCTTCGAAAACATCCATCTCAATCAACTCAATTTCTAAATTAAGTGCATCGGCATTTTCCTTTACAAGCGCTATTGCTTCGGAACTAAATTCCAATGCTTGAATTTTTGTTTCACTAAATTGATTTTTCAGCGCCAACGCAATGCAGCCTGAACCCGTGCATAAATCCAAGATTTTATCTACTTTTATTGAACTAAAATCTTGGACAATCCAATCAACTAATTCTTCCGTTTCAGGCCTTGGTATTAAAGCGCGCTGATCACATTTAATTTCTAAATCATAGAAAACTGTATCGCCAAATACATATTGCATGGGTTCATGCTCTTGCAATCGTTTTACAATACTTCTAAAATATAGTAAATCTGACTCAGACAATCTCACCTCGTCTGCTATAATCAAATCCGCTTTGGTTAGATTTAATCTTGAACAAATGGCCTGATTGACTATTAATTTTATTTCAGAAACTGAAAACATGTTTTGCAGTTTTTCTCTAAAATATGATTTTATAGCCTTGATTGTATTGGATTGCACAAACATGTTTTCTATTTTAATGCAAAAGTCCATAAAAAAAGCCGATTCAAGTGAATCGGCTTTGATAAATTAAAGTATTATTTATTTATTTTCTAATTAAATGAAAGAATCCTTGTCTAGTTAAATCTTTATTATTTACTGTCACAGCAGTAACCTTATAAAAATAAACTCCTTCTGAAGCTTCATTTCCATTAACTTTCCCATCCCAAGAACCAAAAACGTTGTCATATTCATACATCAAATCACCCCAACGGTTAAAAATTTGACATTTAAATGTTTTAAATCCATCAGGTTGTTGAAGTGATGTAAATACTGGGTTTTCTCCATTTCCATCTGGTGTGAAAACATTTGGAAAATCAATGACACAAACGTCAGTTAAAACGAAAGCAGAATCTGTATATGAACCACATTCATTTGTTCCAGTAAGATAGTAATAACCTTGAACTGACGTCGAAATTTGCGAACCTGTTTGGCCTGTATTCCACACATAACTATCAATGAACCCAAAATCAAATGACGACAAAACAATCGGATCTCCGATACATGTTTCTCCATCTGCAACACTCAACCAAGGATATGGTGTAAATTTGATTTGAACTGTATCAACATCTGAACAAACATCTTGGTCAAAAATGAAAGTATAAGTTCCATAATTGGTGATGGTTACGCTCGTTTGCAATGAATCAATGTTTGAAAATACAGGTGGTGAGAGAATACCTGGGCCAGCAATAGTTGACCAAGTTCCAGTTGGAAATCCAGTGTTAATAACCAAACCAATTGAATCGCCGCAAACATCTGGATAATCAAAAAGCGTCACGCCAGGAATGATTGTTAAATTAGCCGTCACCGACAATGTTCCACAAACATTTGAACCTGTCAATGTGTATTGACCTTGTGCAGATGCTGTTAAGGAGTTTCCTGCTTGTCCAGTATTCCATGAGTAAGTAGTAACAAAACCTGTATCCAAGGCAGTGAATGTATGCGGCACATCAAAACATGTTGAAGCATCTGTAATACTAAACCAAGGTTGGGGAGTAAACACAATATCTACTGTATCCGTATCATTACATCCTAATTCTGTGTAAGTGAAAACATAAGTACCATAATCCGCAATATTCGCACTTGTTTGCAAACCGCCTGGATTTGAAAAAACTACTGGATTATTTCCTGGAGCAGAAAGCACTGACCAGACTCCATTTGGATATCCAGTATTCAATACCATTCCTATTGAATCTCCACATACATCAGCGTAATTAAAAAGATTTGTTTCTGGTTGTGTTATGATTGTAAAAGTGGTATCTCTCACACAACCCAGAAGCATCGTGTAGCTTGCTGTATATGTTCCTTGTGCTAAATTAGCTTCAAATAAAGTATCCAAAGCTGGATTAGACAATCCCCAGTTAAATTCAGCTACAAGAGACGAGTCTGCAAAAAACAGATACTCTGTTTCATTTGGACAATTGAAAAAGTCTGATGCGAAATTAAAATTGGGCGCATCAACAATGTTAATTATTGCCGTATCTTTATTGGTACATGATGTATCTGAATAAACCAAATGATATAATCCAGCCACGGGGAAATTAAATGTTGTATTGACGTTATCAGCTTGAAAGGTTGGTGTTCCTGGACTATTGTAAAAACTCCATTGACCATCATTTGTCCCAGTACTCAAAGTTGAAGTGTAAAAATACTGACAAATTTCACTTGGTAAATTTAGCACAATTGGTTGCTTAACGGTTATTGCAACTGTGGTATCATAAAAACACCCAAAATTATCCTCTACAACATAGGTATAATTATATGTTCCCGGACCAGAAGGTTGAACTACAATCAAAGTATCATTCATCCCAGAAATAATTGATGGATCATTCATCCAATATTCATCTACTATCGTATTTTGATAAGATTCATTGTTTGGGAATAAATTAGAATTAAAATTCAATCCCCATTCAAAAATATACCCATCATCAATCCCTTGATTATCTTGTACATGAACAGTCCAATCGCCATTTAAAGGACAACCTGTAAAATCTGCAAAACTAGTAGTAGGTGAATAAACTCCATTTGGATTCATAGAATTTCCCGCAGTAGTTGTTGGTGTTACAGTTGTTGGAATTGTATTTCCTGCAGCTAATTCAGCTGCCATATCTCCCCAAGTATAATTGACAGTTGAAAAACAATATTCCCAGCCAACACCAGGAGTTCCATTCCCATTGTCATTTGCCGAACCTAAATAGATTCCTCCACCTCCAAAACCTCCAGCAAGAGGACCAGCTCCTGTGTATGCATTTGCTAACCAAACCTGTGTTCCATTTGGACAAGTTAACCATATTTCTAAATCACCTATAAAAGAATGTTCCATTGTTAGACAAATTTCCTGCAAATCTCCTGCATTCGAAAATGTGGAACCAGAAGGAAAATCAGTCATAGTAATTGTTGTAGTATACTGCTGCCCATTTCCGTCAGGCAAGTATGTTAAACCTGCAACAACTCCTCCTAAAATAAAAGAACCATCTGGAAAATCAACACCTACAGTATCTGTTGCTGTTGTCCCACCAACTAATTGGGTTGATTCATTGATGCAAATTATGGGGTCAACGGGTCCTGTGCCTGCAAAAGAAGGCAATTGGCTGACACGTATTTTACAAAATGTTTGAATCAATTGCGGAAAAACATCTGTCATCTGCAAAGAAACATAGAAGCCATTTCTAGTTTGAGGAATAAAATAGACAGTATCATTATTAACATTTAGTGGCCCAGTACCTGTAACGTTCCAATCATAATTAATGTTTGTCAAAGTTTGAGAATAACCAATTCCTGTTACATTAGATGAATATGGGAATAATGGTTTTGCTACAAGCATGATTGTATCGTAAAGACAAACGTCTACATATCCAGTATCAATTGGATTCATAACATTAATTGAACCTCCATTCACAAATGCTTCCATCTGCGGATAAAACGGTTGAGCTGGATTTCCACAAGTAATTCCTGCCCCCCAGCCTGTACCTTCGCTTGCTCCATCAGAATGAAAAACGAAAGTTAAACATCCAGAAGGATTATTTTCAAAAGATGCACTGTAAGAACCTCCTGTCAGATTAACACCTGCATTTAATGCGGTCAATAAAGGCGCAGAGGTGTTTGGCCCGTCAAAAATGTATAGCGTATCTGTTGGGTTAATATCAAAAGTGAAACCAATGTTAGTTGCAAATGTCACAGAAACTTTTGGCCATGTAGTTTGGTTTGCAATGTCCGGACAAATTGTAATCGTATCTGCGGAGTTTGGTGCATAGTTTCCGTTGGCTCCATTATCAAAAAAGTTGATTGCTCCACCATCTTGATAACTTGCACAATCAATTGGATTTGTTGGTCCAAAATCTGGATCAGTTATATTTATTTGGCCAAAAGCTGAACTGCCAATAGACAATGCTGCAAATATCGATAATATTATTTTTTTCATATCATTAAGAAATATTGATTGGAATTCTTTTAAAATAATCCTATTTAGCCTTGTTTAGGATGGTTGGATCAAGAAAAATTCGAGGCTGAATTACAACCATTTTATTCGTTCCTTTGATCTTAAAATACTGATATCTGTCGATGATTTCCTTACCGAGAGATAAATAAGTATGTTCTTTATCTAAATTCAACTTAATTTCGCCATCAAAAACAATGTCTTTTCCTTTTTCTGTTGGTATTTCAGAGATAAACATTCCTCGATTTAATGCATTTAGCTCAAATTGATATGCAGTAGGATTTTCTGTCATCATTTTTTTGATTTCAGACTTTTTATATTTAACCTGCAATCTAGAGTCAATTTCTTGTGCTTCTAAATTTGTCCCAATCACAAGAACTAATGAAAGGGCTAAGAGAAGTTTTTTCATAGAATATTATTTTTTTTACTAGACGAAATTAATTAACAATTCGTTGCAAATTTCAAATTTTATTTTTTTAGACAAAAAAAAGTCTGCTCAAACGAACAGACTTTCAAAAAATATTTAATTTTTTACTTCCTTATCAGATGAAAAAAGCCTTGTTTGGTAATTTCTCTTCCATTTTTAGTTTCTGCAACTACGGAGTAAAAATAAACTCCTTCACTTGCATCATTCCCGTTGATTTTTCCATCCCAAGCTCCAAAAACAGTATTGTATTCATACATCAAATCTCCCCATCTATTAAAAATTTGACATTTGAAAGTTTTAAAACCATCTGGCTGGTCAAGTGAGGTCCAAACTGGATTTTCAGCATTTCCATCTGGTGTAAACACATTCGGAAATTCGATTACACAGACATCAGCCGTTAAAAAAGCACTGTCAATGTAGGTTCCACATTCATTTGTACCAATAACTGAATAATATCCTTGATCTTCCACAATCGCCAACGGACCAGTTGCACCAGTGCTCCACACATAACTATCTATAAAACCTAAATCATAAGTATTCATGGTCGCTGGCTCACCAACACAGGTAACAATGTCCTGAACACTAAACCACGGGTAAGGTGTGAATTTAATATCCACTGTATCTGTATCATCACAACCTGACTCAGTAAAAATAAAAGTATAAGTTCCATAATTAGTTACAGTAACACTTGTTTGCAATGAATCTTGATCAGAAAAAACTGGAGGATTTAAGCCTGAAGGACCGTCAATTACAGCCCAATTACCATCAGGAAAACCAACATTTAGAACCAAGCCGATTGAGTCACCACAGACATCTGGATAATTAAATAAATTTGTTTCAGGTTGCGTTGCAATCGTAAATGTTGTGTCATTAGTACAACCTAACAAAGTCGTATAACTAGCGGTATATGTTCCTTGAAACATATTTGCAGTAAACAAGGTGTCTAAATTTGGAAAAACCAAACCCCAGTGATATTCAGAAACTAGCGCTGAGTCCTTGAACACCATATATTCTGTTTCAAAAGGACAATTGAAAAAGTCGGAATCAAAATCAAATGGCGGCAATTCAACAATCGTAATAATTGCAGTATCTTTATCTGTGCAGGAAGTATCGGAGTAAACTAAATGGTAAACTCCTGTGGTGGGAAATGTAAAAGTAGTATTTACGTTATTTGCCAGAAATGTTGGAGTTCCGGCACTTGAGTAAAATGACCATACACCATCATTGGTTCCAGTGCTTAACGTTGAAGTGTAACTATATTGACAAATCGCCGACGGAATATTCAAGTCTATTGGCTGTTTCACCGTAATTGCAACTGTTGTATCATAAAAACAACCGTAATCATCTTCAACCACATAAGTGTAATTATATATACCTGGTCCTGGCAGTTGAACGGTAATTAAAGTATCGTTCATTCCAGAAATAATTGTTGGATCACTCATCCAATATTCGTCGACCACAACATTTGAATATGTTTCATTCGTTGGATATAAATCAGAATTAAAGTAAATTCCCCATTGGAAGATATATCCGTCATCAATCCCTTGATTGTCCTGAACAGTGACTGTCCAGTTTCCATTTAAAGGACACCCGATGAAACCGCTCAATGCACCATCTGGCAAATAAACACCATTTGGATTCATAGAAGTGAATCCATAATCATTAATGATAGTATTTCCGGCAGCATTTTCGGCACAGATTGTTCCTAAAGTCGCATTCGTTTCCGAAAAACAATAGGTCCATACTGGACTGCCAGGGGCTCCTCCGTCAATATCTGTATCGTTGCCAAGGGAAGTTCCGATAGCATTTCCACATCCTCCTGGTACCAATTGAGTCCATCCAACTGGCGTTTGATTGTATGCGTTCATTAATGAAACAGTTTGACCATTTGGACACGTTAAAACAATTTCTATATCTCCAATGTAAGAATGCTCAATATCCAAACAGATTTGTTGCAAGTCAGCAGGGTCCGTAAACGTAGTCGCCGCATCAAAATCCGTGATTGAAATTGATGTTGAATACTGAGAACCAGAGCCATCTGGCAAAAAAGTTAATCCTGCAAAGACACCACCGAAAAGAAAATTTCCATCTGGAATTTGAATTCCTACAGTGTCTGTAGGGGTAACTCCACCAACCAAATAGCCTAATTCATTGACACAAATAACACCATCTAATGGCCCTGTACCATTAAAATTAGGTTGCTGTGAAACCCTTACTTTACAGGTAATTCTTTTAATTTGAGGGAAAATATCTGTCATCCTTAAATCTACAAAAAATCCAGATCTTATTGTTGGAGTAAACCAAACTGAATCATTTGGAAATTGACCTACTCCACCACTAATTGTCCATTCATAATCACAATTTTCAACGTTTTGAGAATAACCAAAGCCCACAGATTCTAATGAGTAAGGAAAAAGTGGTTTGGCAATGAATAAAATCGAATCTCCCAAACAAATATCTACATATCCTGTGTCTAGTGGATTCAAAACATTGGCGCCTAATCCGTTTCTGTATGCTTCAATATGCGGAAAAAATGGTTGTGGTGGATTGTCACAAGCTACGTGCGCATCCCAACCAGTGCCTTCATTTGCTCCATCTGAAACAAAAACCAAGGTCAAGCAACCAGTAGGATTATTCTCAAAAGATGCTTGAACAAAAACTCCAGTAGGATTAGTAGCTGAATTGAAAGCGCCTATCAATGGTGAAGAGGTATTAGGTCCATCATAAATATACAAAGTATCACTTGGGTCAATATTAAAAGTGTAACCAATATTTACAGCAAAAGCAATTGAAACCTTTGAGCCTTGCGTTAAATCAGGACAAAGCACATAAGTTTCATTCATGTTGGGCGCGTAATTACCTGCTCCATCAATAAAATTTAATGTAATAGGATTGATCGTTCCACAATCAAGCGGGTTTGCTTGATCGTTATCCGGGTTTGTAATAACTAATTGTGCATTTACATTGATTGAAATAAGTGCAATGAAAGCTCCGAAAAATAGTTTTAGTTTTTTCATCGATTTATTTTTTAGAATTTTTGTAGTTTAATCTCAAAACGAACAGCGATTTTGCAGCTAAAATCTTTTCCGAACCTTCAATTTTGAAGTATTGTGTTTCATTTTCTTTCAAGACGATTCCGCATTCTTTGTAGTTTGGAGTATTATTGCTTTTCAATTTTGGCAAAGTCCCTGAAATTTTGATGGACTTATCGCCTGCGTTTTCAATTAGACTGGTTGCATTTTTAAGACAATACTTTTCAAAAACTTCAGAAGATTGATGCTTTCTTTCTACTCTAGCTTCTTGGTTGGCCGGTGAATTTTGACTAAATGTGCAAATTGGCAATAGCATCACACAAAATATTGATATCGACTTTATCATTATTAAAATTGATTTAATTAATTAAATTTTAAGTGCATTTTCAAATAGTTAGTATGCAACAGAAACAAACCGATTTAAAAAATAGTACTAGCTTATTGAAGACGAAATTAATATAAAAAAGTTGCAATCCAATTCTCTACGACAATTTAGAGCAAAATCAATACTGTTTGAAATAATAAGTAAACCCAAAACCAAAGGTCATAAACTGCGTGTTTTTACTCAAATCAGTTGCTGTATATCCACCTGATGAATTAATGCCTAGATTGGTTGTGTTAAAGTCATTTCCTTGGTAAGTATAACCAACAACAAAACGATAAGAAGTAAACTCTCCAGCAGTTAAAACTAGGCCAATTGTTGGCTCGATAAAATAGGAATTTACAACAAAAGGCCCACCCAGATTAGTTGAATTTGAATCTGTCACAAACTGATTAGAATTATAGCCAATCTTCAATCCATAATCTGTCCCAAACCGCATGGAATGAAACTTTTCATATCCAACTTTTACAAAACCACCAGCCGAATGCAAACCGCCAGTAACTTTCTCTGGCACCCTGAATTGATTGACTTTAAGGTAATTATAATTCAAACCAACACCAAACGCCAAATGATTTTTCAACGTAAATTGATAATAAGGAGAAAATCTCACCAATCCCTGCATGATGGATTTAAATGCTTTGTTTCTTGTTCCAACTGGCAAACCAAGTTCAATCGTAAATGAATGTTTTGGAACGATATCACCATAAATATTTTCGTCGATATCGTAATCATCTTCTTGAGCAAAAGCATTCATCGACAAAACCAAACAAGTAACTAAGAACCAATTATTTTTCATGACTTTAAATTTATTTCAATTTATAAAACGCGTTTTTCAAAAGATTTATTCGCAATTATGCTTAATTTTTCATTCTCACCTAACTTAATCGACCAATTTCATTTTCTTCAATAAAAATGACGCATTCATATTTTTACAGATACCTGATTTCAATGTATAATCGAAAAATAAATCTTCTCCTTCAATGGTCGAATCGAAACACGCATTAGTAAATACTTTATTATCAACTGATAATTCACACAATGATAAATCGTGTGTGGCAATAATTCCTTTAGCGCCTTTCGATTGTAATTTTTTCAAAAACTTTTTAGATCCTTCTTCTTTGTCTTTGCTGTTGGTACCTTTTAGTATTTCATCTAACAAAATAAAAATTGCTTGATTTTGGTTTAAAGCATCCATTATAAACCTCAATCTGGTTAATTCTGCATGAAAATAAGAACTTTCGTTCGACAAATCATCAGAAGTCCTCATACTTGAATACAATTTCACTTTGGGGATTTTGGCCAAATTAGCGAAAACTGGAAAACCGGCATTTGATAGCACAAAAACAAGACCTAAAGAACGTAAAAAAGTGCTTTTACCCGCCATATTTGGTCCAGTTAAAATGATGAATTGATTATTTTGATTCATTTCAACTTCATTGGAAATTGCTTTAGAACTATTCAACAAAGGATGAGTCAAACCACCAATTTGAAGCGACATGTCCTCTGAAAAATCAGCAAAAATTGAACTTGGAGAATTGAATTTCACTGTTGCACCAGAAATATACACCTCCAATTTAACCAAAGTTTCTTCCCATTCTAAAAAAGCATTTTCATACTTCATTTTCCATTTTTCGACTTCATTTCTTTGAAGCAAATCCCATGCAAAAAAAATATTTAGTGGGATTGAAATCAAAATATTCATTCTTAAATCTAATTGCTTGTTGATGTTTAAGAACTTCTTTAAAGCTAAAACCGCATTTAACTCAGATTTATCAAATGTATTTTTAATCTCTTGTAGAGATTTATTATCAACTTTCAATTCATTCAAAGCTTGAATTTGATCTAGCATAATGGCTGCTTTAGCTGCATATTTACTAACCGATTCAGCAATTAAATTGGTTGATTTTAGCAATCGTCCAGTAATCGAGCTTGACAACACAATCACAATTCCAAAAAACGATGAAGAAATCAAATCTAAATTGAATAAAATAAGCGCAGGAATCGAAATTGAAGGAATAAAATAAATCATCCATTTCGTCCATTTCGGATTGACTATCTTTTGGTCAAACCAATTTTTAAAACTTTGATTCACCCCTTTTTCTCGGCTATTAATAGAACCTGAAACTCGAAATTTCTGCGTCCATCCAATTTCATGAGATAAGGCTTCTATGATTTCGTTGTTTTGTTTTGGATTTTCAGAGCCGTTTAAAAGCAATTCTGCTAACGCACTTTTTGCTTGTGCTGAAACAGTTCTATTTAAAAATCCAAAAACACCTTTTGAAGCAAATAAGTCCAAATCATTCGCAAAAGGATGATTTCCATTTAAAAACTCTTGACCACTATCAAAGCTGCTCCAATCACCATTTAAGGCAAGAATTTCAGTTTCATTAATTCGCTTCAATTCTCTTGCTTTTTCAAGTACCAATTTAGCATCGACAGATTTGGAAACCATAGCTAAAAAAGTGGTAATTCCAGCAAGCATGATGACGACAAAAACAAGTGAATTTCCCCACAGGAAATAGAGAGCACTTCCAAAAAAGGCAAAAACCAACAAACGCAAAAAGGCAAAAAATCTTACTTTTTTGACGCCTATTTGAATCAGATTTTCGGCGATTTGAAGTTGCTCCTTGTAAAATATTTGTGCCTGCATTTTTATTGCCAATTTGAGAGTAAATTTAATCACTTTGCAGAATTCAGTAGGATTTATTTAAGAAAATAAATTCACTTACTTGTAACATCGAATATTGAAAACCAAAAAACTAAGGATAAACTTTTTTTGCTACAATGAATAACAGATAAAAAGCTGGACACAAATTTCAAATAATTCGAATAAAAAAAGCCGTTTCAAGAGAAACGGCTTTCAAAATCTGTATGTCAGAATCTTAACGTTTGTGACTAGATTCGCTAGAAACACTTATTTTCTTTCTACCTTTAGCACGACGTGCAGCTAAAACCTTACGACCATTTTTAGTCGCCATACGACTGCGGAATCCGTGCTTATTTCTTCTTTTTCTAACTGACGGTTGAAACGTTCTTTTCATGACAAATATTTATTTATATCTTTATTTCTCTAAATTTCGGATTGCAAAGATACACAATAATTCTTTTTATACAAGTTAATTTATTAAAAAGATTAAAAAACGCACAATATTGCCAATCATACGTTACTTTTGCGTACATATTACAAAGATAGAAAATGCTTCGACCAAAGAAAGAAAAAAAAGAGAAAATCAAGTTAACAAAGGAGGATATTCAAAAGGCAAAAGGTATTTTTAAATATCTAAAACCTTATCGACTTTCATTCTCAATAGGTTGGTTCTTTTTAGTGATTTCGACTACAACAGGATTAATTTTCCCATTATTACTAGGACAATTGTTAGGAGGCGCTGGGCAAAATGCTCCAACAAATACGTCCGATGCAATCATGTTGATTGATTTAAGCAATATAAATACCGTTGCAATGGCATTGTTCATTTTATTCGGAATTCAATCTTTGGCTTCTTATTTTAGGGTAGTTATTTTTACAAATGTCACTGAAAATACACTTCGAGATGTGCGTTATGACGCTTTTTCAAGATTGATTTATATGCCCATGGATTTCTTCAACCAAAATAAAGTTGGAGAATTAACCTCTAGAATTTCATCCGATATTGCGCAATTACAAGAAACATTAAGAACAACAATCGCTGAGTTTTTCAGGCAAATTGTGATCGTTGTCGGAGGAATCATATTCCTTGGAATTATTTCGATGAAACTAGCATTGATAATGCTTGCAACTGTGCCTGTGATGGCAATAATCGCCGTTTTCTTTGGGAGATTTATCAAAAAACTTTCTGTGAAAGCGCAAGACGAAACTGCCACTTCAAATGTAGTTATCGAAGAAAATTTAACTGGAATTTCAAATGTAAAATCATTTACAAATGAAGCCTTGGCACTTTTCAAATACAAGGTAAGTATTGATGAAATTAGAAAGTTAAATGTCAAAAGTGGACTTTGGCGTGGACTTTTTGTTTCGTTCATAGTGTTCTGTTTATTTGGCGCTATCGTATTTATTATTTGGCAAGGTTTATTGATGACACAAGGCCCAAATCCATCATTGAGTCATCAAAATTTCTACTCATTCATCATGTTAACAGTTATGATGGGCGCATCTATCGGATCATTACCAGAACTTTATGCAAACATTCAAAAATCAATTGGCTCAACTGAAAGACTAATTAGTATCATTCGAACTCCAGGAGAAAAAGAACTGCTTACCGGCAAAGAAAAACCTACAATTACTGGGAAAGTTGAATTTAAAAATGTCAGGTTTTATTATCCGCAAAGACCTGATGTAGAAGTCTTGAAATCTATTAATTTGACCGCAGAACCAAACGAAACAATTGCTTTAGTTGGTACGTCAGGCGCTGGAAAATCGACAATCGCTTCCTTGCTTTTAAGATTTTTTGAAACTTCAGAAGGCCAACTTTGCTTTGATGAAGTCGACAATAAAAACATTGATATTGATCACCTTCGCTCAAAAATGGCTTTGGTACCTCAAGAAGTAATATTGTTTGCTGGTACGATTTACGACAATATAGCCTACGGAAAGCCAGAGGCTTCAGAGGAAGAAGTCAAAAAAGCGGCGCAACAAGCAAATGCTTTGGAATTCATTAATTCATTTCCAGAAGGTTTCAACACGCAAGTTGGAGACCGAGGAATTCAATTGTCTGGTGGACAAAAACAAAGAATCGCTATTGCACGCGCATTGCTAAAAAATCCAACCATTTTGATTTTGGATGAAGCGACTTCGGCCCTAGATTCTGAATCAGAAAAATTGGTACAAGAAGCGCTTGAAACATTGATGAAAGGGCGAACATCTTTTGTTATTGCTCACCGTTTATCCACCATTCGCAATGCTGATAAAATCTATGTGATAGAAAACGGTCAAGTGGCAGAGGAAGGAAAACACGACGAATTATTGAATATTCCTGGTGGAATTTATGCCAATTTGGTAGATTTGCAGATGAAGTCTTAGGAGCTATTAGTCTTTAGACCTAGGATATTAGACTTTAGACATTAGACTTTAGACTTTAGACATTAGACTTGAGATATTAGACTTGAGATATTAGACTTGAGACAATAAACTTATTAGATATTAAGATTTTAGGATATTAAGATTTTAAGACTTCTGATTTCCTAAAGTTATCATATTCTATGCAACATTCAGAAGCTACAAAGAACATTCAAGTCTTACATTTACGAAGCTTGGCTCTTAAAATATTAAAAAACCAAAGTTCGATGGATATTTATTAGACTTTTGATTCCTAAATAGAGTTGACCGTTTTGGTTTAAAACCTAAATTATTTAAAACAAAAAAAGCCACGAAAAACGTGGCTTTGAAAGAATTTATCTGCTAATCAGAAAGGCAAATCGTCGTCCGCTTTTTCCATTGTCATTTCAGCTGTGGCAGCAGTAACTGGTGCTAAATTCATTGCCGAAGGACCAGAAGCTGGCATTCCAGAACCGGCATTTGCACCTGCTCTGTCAATTCTCCATGCATCTAATGAATTGAAATATTTTACTTCACCTTGAGGACTTGTCCATTCGCGACCACGTAAATTGAAAGAAACATCAATTTGATCGTTGATATTATATCCATCTAACATAGAACATTTATCTTGTGTTAGTTGAAATTGAATATCTTGCGGGTACATACTAGAAGATTCAGTTATTACAAATTCACGCTTTGAGAATTTTTCAGATACTTGTACGGTTGGATTTAACACTTTTAAAGTTCCTGTCAGTTTAAACATAATTTATATTTTTAAAGTTATTACTTGTTGTTTGTTATTCTATTTAATCATTGAATGAAAGCAAGGTTAACCACGCTTCATCTATTTTATTTTCAGCCAATAACGCCTTCGCATGTTGGTGAAGAGCAAGTTCTAAATCTTCCCCTTTGCCATCTAAAGATAAGAATATTTCACTTAACTCCAACAATTTAAATTCATTTACTTTTGTTTCGTCTGGTAAGGCCTCCACTCCTGCAAGCAATCCCAAATCATTTCCGGAAAGTACTGCTGATGATTTAACATCATGCGGTAAATTATCAAACCCAATTCCGATTGTTGTAATAGGTTTCGCAATTTCAAACATGGAATCTTCATTTGCATGACAGTACCAATTGCCTCCCATTCTGGCAACCAGATTGATTTTATGCTGATCTATCAATCCTTTTTCATCCATGATCTCTTCAGCGATGTGAATTTTTACCACCTCGCAAATCACTAAATTTCCTGCACCGCCTTCAGTCCCCAATTCTTTCACTTCTATCACTTTACATTCAAATTGAACAGGCGACTCCCCCACTCTTTTGGGTTTGATCAAATCTGAGTCTAGTGCAGTAAAACCTGCTTTAATAAATTCATCTTCGTTGGGTGCATATGGAGAACTGCTCAAGCTCATTTGCTGAACGATATCGTAATTCACTACATTAATTACAACTTCAGGAACAACTTTTACATTATTGTAAGTGTCTTTGGTTGTATTTGTTCTCCCATTTCTAGCTGGCGAAAAAATCAAAATTGGTGGATTCGCGCTGAAAACGTTGAAAAAGCTAAACGGAGAAAGATTATGATTCCCTTCAGCATCAACAGTAGAAGCAAAAGCAATTGGCCTTGGACCAATAGCACCAAGTAAAAGCTGGTGCAAGCGAGGAATTGGCAATTCTTTTGGATCTAAATGAATCATGTTATTTTAATTTATACAAAGTTACAGCGATTTTAAATGTCTTTCAGTTTAAAAAATCGTTTTTTTTCCACAAAATGAAAATCAATTGGATTGTCCCTAAAAAGTAATATTTACCTTGCTAAATATCTGATTTAATGAATAACTATTTTCACTATATGTATTAAATTGTTAAAAAAGTTTTGAACTAAAAAATTTGAGAATCTAAAAAAACCCTGAAATTCTTGGTATCAATAAAATATTCATTATCTTTGCGCACCATTTTAGGGTGGTTTTGAAATAAATTTAAAAAAAGTTATCGTACTTTTAGAACTTAAATTTAACTTGCAGATGTGGTGGAATTGGTAGACACGCTAGACTTAGGATCTAGTGCCGCGAGGTGTGAGAGTTCGAGTCTCTCCATCTGTACTTGATTAAATGGTGTAAGACAACTTATGCCATTTTTTGTTTACAGTAATTAAAACAAATTGAAATGAACGTAATTCGTGAAGACGTAAACGCGATGAGTGCTTTGTTGAAAGTTCAAATAGCACCTGCTGATTACCAGTCTAAAGTCAATTCTGCTTTAGAAAAACATAGAAAACAAGCAAAAATTCCCGGATTTCGTCCTGGAAAAGTTCCAATGGGAATGATTCAAAAGCAATATGGCAAAGCACTATTGGCTGAAGAATTAAATAAGATGGTCAGCGATTCACTTTTTGGCTATGTAAATGACAATAAAATTGAAATTTTAGGGAATCCAATTCCAAAAGATAACATTGAAGTAAAAGGTGATTTCAATAATCCTGGAGATTTTGAATTTACGTACGAAATTGGCTTGGCACCAGAAGTTAGAGTTACCTTAAGTTCGAAAGACAAATTTGATTACACGAAAGTGAAAATCGATGATGAATTGATAAATAAACAAATTGACGATTTGCGTCGTCGATACGGAAAGTTGGTTGCTTCTGAAAAAGTAGCTGACAAAGACATGATTTTAGCTCAGTTTGTAGAATTAAACGCTGACGATTCTATCAAAGAAGGAGGAATTATGCATTCTTCAACGATTTCAATGGAATTTGTTGAAAATAAAGATGCTAAAAATGCCTTGACAGATGCAAAAATTGGAGACAAGGTAATTGTAAATCCTACCCACGTTTCAAGAGGTGGAAAAGACACTGCTGCAATGCTTGGAATCACTGAAGTCGAATTAGAAAACATTTCAGATAAATTTCAAATGACAATCAATGAAATTCGTCAAATGGAATTGGCTGAATTGAACCAAGAATTGTTTGATAAGTTATTTGGTGAAGGCACAATTACATCAGACAAAGAGCTGAAAGAACGCATTTCGAAAGATTTAGAAGCCATGTTTGCAAATGACTCTGATCGTTTATTGACCCGTTCAATTTACGACAGTTTGATTGCAAACACCAAAGTAGATTTGCCAACAGAATTTTTAAAAAGATGGATTTTATTGTCAAATGAAAAGCCAATCACCATGGAAGAAATCGAATCTCAATTTGAGAATTACGAAAAAAGCATGAAATGGCAATTGATTCAAGGGCATATTTTCAAAGCAAACAACTTGAAAGTTGACCAAGCAGAAGCATTAGAATTTACTAAAAATTTATTGGTCAATCAATATGCTCAATATGGAATTCCTGCACCAGAGGACAAAGAATTGACTCAATCTGCAGTGCAAGTTTTGACAAACAAAGAAGAATCAGCAAGAGTTTATGATATGCTGGCTGAATCAAGATTGACTGAATACTTTAAAAGCACTGTAAAACTGACTGATAAATATGTTTCATACGATGAATTCATAGAAATTGCTTCAAAGTAAAAAATTGAGGTAAAATAAATTGCAAAAAAGGCCAGTTATAGTGACTGGCTTTTTTTATGTCCTGATCTAATTTATTTAAAAATTTCTTGCAGAATGATGAAAATCCCCATTGCCAAAACAAACCATCCGAAACCTTTTCGAAGATTGACACCATTGATTTTGGAATTCAGGAATATTCCGATAAAGATGCCCAAAATAGACAAACTAGAGAAAGCCAGCAAGAATTTCCAATCGATTGTTAAATGCTGTAAATCGCCTGTAAATCCTATCAAGGAATTAATAGAAATAACCATTAAGGAAGTAGCAACAGCTTCTTTCATTGGCAATTTAGCGAAAAAAACCAAGGCTGGAATAATCAAAAATCCGCCTCCTGCTCCAACTAAACCAGTAACAATTCCAACCAACAATCCTTGTAAAATAAGCAATGGATAATTGAATTTCTCGTCTTTTTTTTCAACTTCTTCTTTTCTCCCTTTGATCATTGAATAACTGGCGAGAAGCATCACGAAAGCAAAAAAGTACATGGTTAGCACAGATTTCAAAACCATATAATCACCAATTTGAAACATTTTTTCTGGAACCAGTGGCAACAATACTTTTCGAATCAAATAGACAACTGTTAAAGCTGGAGCAGCAAAAATTAACCCAATTTTATAATTGATCAACTTTCTTTTGGCGTTCTGAAATGAAGCAAATAAAGAAGAGATTCCAACTACAAACAAAGAATATGAAGTCGCTAACTGCGGATCTAATTTCAAAAGGTAAACAAAAACTGGAACTGTCAATATTGAACCACCGCCACCAATCAAGCCTAGAGTGATTCCTATTATAACTGCACTAATATATGCAGAAACTAACATTATTTCCATGTTCTTGTATTAGTATAACAAAGTTGCATAAATAATTTGGTTTGCAGCGAAATTTAGCAACTTAATATCTTTCAAAAAAGGAAAATTTAAACTTTCATAGAATAAGCTTACCTTTGCACTCAATTTAAGCAAAAAAATCATGACATTCGAGGATTTAAATCTCACCAAACCTTTACTTAACGCGCTGAAAGACTTAGGATATGAAAAGCCTACAACAATCCAGCACAAAGGTTTCCCTATCATGATGTCTGGAAAAGATGTACTAGGAATCGCGCAAACCGGCACTGGAAAAACGTTGGCTTATTTGCTGCCATGCTTGCGACAATGGAATTTCTCAAAAGAAAGATTTCCTCAAATATTAATCATTGTTCCAACGAGAGAATTAGTTGCACAAATTGTGGAAGAGGTTGAAAAACTGACGCGTTACATGAATGTGACAACGGTTGGCGTTTATGGAGGTGCAAATATCAAAACACAAGCAATTCAGATTGCTGAAGGTTTGGATGTGTTGGTTGCAACACCCGGACGATTGATGGATTTAGCGCTGAAAGGAGATTTAGCTTTAAAGCATATCAAAAGATTGGTCATTGATGAAGTAGATGAAACTTTAAATCTAGGATTTAGAAAACAATTGACCACTATTTTAGATATTTTGCCGCAAAAAAAACAAAGTTTACTTTTTTCTGCAACAATCACAGAAGAAATTGAAATTTTGATTGATGAATATTTCATTTCACCGATAAAAATTGAAGCCGCACCAACAGGAACACCACTTGAAAATATCATTCAAAAAGGGTATCACGTTCCCAATTTCAACACAAAAATCAATTTATTAAACTACATTTTAGGAACCGAAGAAGGTCTTAATAAAGTGTTGATTTTTACAGGAAGCAAGAAATTAGCAGATAAAATGTTTGAGGAATTAGAGGTGGTATTTCCAGGAGAAGTCGGCGTAATTCACTCAAACAAAGCACAAAATAATCGATTCAATACGGTCAAACTTTTTCAAGACGGAACTTATCGAATTCTCATTGCTACAGATATCATTTCTCGTGGATTGGACATTTCTGAAGTAACGCATGTGATTAATTTTGATACGCCAGATGTTCCTGAAAATTACATTCACAGAATCGGACGAACAGGAAGATATGACCAAAAAGGAATTTCAATTACATTGATTAGTCCATTTGAAGAGAAATTTCAAGAAAGTATTGAGGAATTGATGCAGCAAAAAATTCCGATGGAAGCCTTGCCTGCTGATTTAGAAATTTCAGAAATCTTGACGGATGATGAAATGCCTAAAATCACGATGCCAAATGTGCAAATCAAAAATCCAAAAAGAGAAAATGTTGGCGCTGCGTTTCACGAGAAAAAGGACAAAAACAAAAAAGTGAACAACAAAATTCGCTTGAAAGAAAAAATGCATGCCAAATATGGTAAACCCAAAACGCGCGGACAAAAACCTAAAAAGAAGAGGTAAATTGTTTATTCTAACTCAATTCTGATTTGTTCGACTTCAATTTCGATCACATCACCCGCAATTAATTTGGCGCGTTTTCTAGTTTCAAGCTCTCCATTTCTCCTAATCATTTCTTCATCCACAATCATTTTAGCATGGCCACCAGTGGAAGCAATTCCTATAGCTTTGAGCAATTGAATTAACTCGATGTATTCCCCTATGATTTTGAATTTGGTTATTTCCACTATGATTTTTGTTTAAATTGTCTGTATAATTCTTCTGCTGCAGCAAAAGAAGATATTTCACCTTTTACAACTTGCTTTTCTAATATTGCAATTGCTTCTTGATGCGAATCATCCTCAAAGAAATCGGCTAATATCAATTCTTTCAAAGTTTCATGCATCCAAAACTGATCTTGCTCGTGTCTTCTGTGGTCAAAAAATTGATTGTTCTTTGTTTTACCAATAAATTCAAAGATCAAATCACCGATTTTCCCTATACTTTTACCTTCTAAAGAACTGCAAGTCAAAGATTTTGGCGTCCAACCATTTTTATTTGGAGGAAAAAGATGCATGGCATTTTGGTATTCTTGGCGAGCCAAATTTGACCTTTTGACATTGTCTCCATCAGCTTTTGTAATCACAAGTGCATCAGCCATTTCCATAATTCCACGCTTGATGCCTTGCAATTCATCTCCTGCGCCGGCCAGCATTAGAAGCAAGAAAAAATCAACCATTGAATGCACAGCAGTTTCAGATTGACCAACGCCGACTGTTTCAACCAAAATGTAATCAAAACCTGCTGCTTCGCAAAGCAAAATACTTTCCCTTGTTTTTCTGGCAACGCCGCCCAAAGAATTTCCAGCAGGCGAAGGTCTGATAAAAGCATTTTTTGCCATGGAAAGTTCGTTCATTCTGGTTTTATCGCCCAAAATAGAGCCACCACTTTTTCCACTTGAAGGATCGATTGCCAAAACAGCCAACTTTTTGCCTTGTTGGATTAAATTCATTCCAAAAGCCTCAATAAAAGTACTTTTCCCCACTCCAGGAACACCAGTAATTCCAACACGAATTGAATTTCCGGCAAAAGGCAAACACATTTGGATTAAGAGATTAGATGCTTTTTTATCTTCTGGCTTAGTACTTTCTAACAAAGTGATTGCAGCAGAAAGCGCAGTAATCTCACCAGTTCTAATTCCTTCAAATAATATTTCAGGCAAAACCGATTTCTTGCGATTTTTGCGACTTTCCAACCAAGAATCAACGTGTTTCTTATCCATAAAGCAACCTTCTTTAAACAAAAGTAAAGGTTTTAGAACAAGTTAAAGCAGAAAAACGGTAAAGAAATAGTAATCAAAAGTAATTTGAAGTTACTTTGCATTAAAAACCCTTCATTTAAAAATGACAAAAATCGGTTTACTTTCAGACACACATGGTTTTCTTGATCCGAAAATTTACGAATATTTCAAAGATGTGGATGAGATTTGGCATGCTGGAGATGTTGGGTCGATAGATGTGATAGATAAATTGCGAGCTTTTAAACCATTGAGAGGCGTTTACGGCAACATTGACGATTATGAAATCAGAAAAGAATTACCAGAATTCAATCGTTTTACTTGTGAAAAAGTAGATGTTTTGATCACACACATTGCAGGAAAACCAGGAAAATATTCCAAACCTGCTCACGATGCGTTGTTAGAAAAGAGTCCTAAATTATTTATTTGTGGACATTCACACATTTTATTGGTAAAGATGGATCCCAAATTTGACATGTTGTGGATGAATCCTGGCGCATGTGGTTTCAAAGGATTTCATCAAGTTAAAACAATTTTGAGATTTCAGATTGAAGGAGATAAAATTCAAAATCTGGAGGCAATTGAATTAGGGAAAAGAGTTTGAATATTCAACCAAGGTTATATCGAAAAATAATAATCGACTGAAATATTATACTTTAATTTGCGTTAAGAATCACAGCATGAAAAAAATCTGTTTCCTTGTAATTTTAATTCTTCCCTTTTTGTCATTAACTCAAATTGGCGGCAATACTGCGTTTGCATTATTGGATTTAACATATAGCGCTCGCTCAGCAGCGCTTGGTGGAGATTTTATTACGGCTAAAGACGAAGATTTAAATTTAACTGTTGCTAATCCTTCGCTTTATAACTCAAAGATGCATAACCATGTTGGATTTAACCAGGCATTATTGGCAGGAGGAATCAATTATGGGATGGTTAATTACGCCAGATCTTTTAAGAATTCAATTACAGGAGGAGCATCTTTACGCTATGTTAATTATGGAAAGCAAGAAATGCGCGATGAAGCAGGCACATCACTAGGCACATTTACTCCAGGTGAATTTATTTTGGGAGCTGGAATGGCAAAACAATTGAATCCACAAATTTCAGTAGGTGCAAATGTAAATTTGATTTATTCTCAGTTGGCTGGATACAATTCTCTTGGTGGCTCAATCGATTTGGCAGGAACCTATGAATTAGAGAAAGCAAATTTATTAATTACTGCGCTGGTCAAAAATGCTGGATACCAATTCAAAAGTTACACAAAAGACAATAGAACAAATTTACCTACAGAGTTTCAATTAGGAATTTCGCATAAATTGAAACATGCACCATTTAGGTTTTCGATACTCGCACATCATTTAAATATCTGGGATCTCACCTACAATGACCCATCGCTGAAACCAACTGTAGACCAATTGACAGGTGATACTATACCGGTCAAGATTGCTGGATTTGGAAAAAAATTAGCGCATCATTTTACTTATCAAATTGAAATACTAATATCTAAAAATATTCATTTCAGAACTGCTTTCGATTATCACAGACGCCAAGAAATGAGCGTAACCTCCAAGCAAGGTTTGGCAGGATTCTCAGCGGGAATTGGATTGTATTTCAAAAGATTCAGTTTAGATTATGGCTTTGTAATATATTCTAGTGCGGGCTACAATAACCTGTTAACTTTGACGACCAACCTCGATAAATGGAGAAAATAAAGGTGAAATAATCACCATAAATAACTCATAAATAAAAACTTTTAGTTTAAATTGTTTGAAAACATCCTGAAAAAAATTTTTTTTTAGTAATTTCTGTTCAATTGTTTTGTCAGTTAGATATTATATGTACATTTGTACAACCAACAAATTAATGATTTTATGAAAAAATTAAGTTTATTATTAACAGGATTACTTTTTAGTGGTCTTATGATGGCTCAAACAGGAGAGCAAAAAGGAAGAATTTCTTTTGAAGGACAAACAACAACTTCAGGGACAGTGATCGGAAAGAAATTTGCTCCAGGAGTGAGAGTTCGTTATTTCGCAACTGAAAAGTTAGCTCTTAGAGGTACTTTTGCATTGGCAAACAATACAGTTACAAATAATTACTTCAGCAATGAAGTTGACAATACTGGTGAGAAAGGTTCTTACATGGATAAATCTTCAATCTGGAACTTAGCAATTGGTGCTGAATACCATGTTGCAGGAACTGATAAAATTTCTCCTTATGCAGCAGTAGATTTCGTATACGGAAGCCAAAAAACAATCATTGATGCAAAAAACGCAACAACTGCTGGTTACATGGCAAATTATACAAGAGATTCTGAAACTCCAGCTACAAGAATGGGTGTTGCACTAATGGGTGGTTTGGATTATAATTTCTCTAGCATTTTCTACCTAGGAGGTGAAATCGGGGTTCAAATTTCAAACTACACAATCGGTGAAGGTAAAACCACAACAGTAATGGGTGGAACTACAACTAATTCATTGTCAAATGAAGTAAAAAGTGGTACAGCAAGCGATTTAATTGCTTCTGTTCGTTTAGGTTTCAGATTCTAATTAAAAAAAAGGCACAAAAAAAGTCGTTCTTTTCGAACGGCTTTTTTTGTGCCTTTTTTTTCCAAATAAAAAATATATGTCTGATCAAAAAAAAATCACCATTGCCATAGATGGATATTCTTCATGCGGTAAAAGTACTTTGGCAAAGGCGTTGGCAAAGAAATTGAAGTACATTTTTATTGATACAGGGGCAATGTATCGCGCTGTGGCATTGTATGCATTTCAAAACAATTGGATTAGTGAAGATACTTTTGAAGTAAAATCAATCGTTGAAAATTTACCAAATATTGAACTTCATTTTGAGATAAACAAAGAGAATGGAAAACCTGAAATCTACCTCAACAAAGAAAATGTTGAGTCAAAAATAAGAGGTTTAGAAATTAGCAACCTCGTAAGTAAAATTGCATCTATAAAAGAAGTGAGGTTAAAACTTGTTTTTGAGCAGAGAAAAATGGGTTTAAATGGAGGAATTGTAATGGACGGAAGAGATATCGGCTCGGTCGTTTTTCCTAATGCAGAAGTTAAATTTTTTATTACTGCAGATCCAAAAATTAGGGCTGAAAGAAGATATAAAGAGCTTTATACTGCAAATTCCAATATTACATTACAGGAAATAGAAAAAAATCTACTTGAAAGAGATTTTCTGGATAGCACAAGAGAAGAAAGCCCCCTACTCCAAACAACTGATTCTATTTTAATTGACAATAGTTTAATCACTATAGACGAACAATTTAAATTAGCATTAAAACACGTTTACAAAAAGCTAAAGAAATAACACAATTTTAAATATTTATTTTTATTTTTGCATTACACTTAAGTAATCTCCAAGTTACAAAATTCAGTTTTATAGTCAATTAATAAAACGTTGTTTTTGTTGAAAATTATTTAAATTTGCACACTATTTCAAACTACAATACATTATATCAACCCTTATTTCAAACTACATGCTATCAATAGGAAAAATAACCGAAGATATTATTAATAAAAGTCCGTTTCTTAGGGAAGCAATGACCGAAAACCTTGTAAACATCTCAGCACTTGCGCGTAAAATCAAACCTGAAATTGAACAGATCTACGGTTCTGAGGTAAAAGAAGGTGCAATTGTGATGTCTATAAAAAGAATGACTCCAGGCTTGTACCACCGATTAAATTTAAAAATCGTAAACATCATGAGCGAATTAGGTGACTTTTTGGTCAGAAGTAACCTAGAAGATTTCACCTTCGAAAATTCAGATTCACTAAAACGCAGACAAGCTGATTTAATTCAACTTTTAGAAGTTGAAAATGACAGTTTTTATACCATTAGCAGAGGAGTTACTGAAACGTCAATTGTAACAAATTCCATTTACACTGAGCGACTTTTAACACTTTTAAAATCTGAAAAACTTAAATCTCACACGAAAAGCTTGGCCTCCATAACTGTTAAATTACCTAGTATTAATACTGAGATTTATGGTGTTTATTACTACATTTTAAAGCACTTAGCTTGGGAAGGACTTAACATCGTTGAAATCGTTTCAACAGCCAATGAATTTACGGTAATTTTTAATCAGGACGATGTAGACAAAGCCTTTAAAGTTTTAATGCAATTAAAAAGAGGTGCTTAATAATCTAAATAAAGCAATGAAGGTTGGTGTTGGTAAATTCCCGACCTTTTTTACGACAATTTAAACCCCTAATATTGAATCTTAAAACATTTACTTTATTTAGCAATTTTGAAATTTACTTGGTACTTGAAAATAACCCTATTTGCTTTTCAATATTTAGATTCTAGAACGATTTACACCTGATTTTTTTGCCAAACTGTATTTCAGAAAGATTTCAAATCCACCTTTTGTTTTTGATACGTTTGCCAAACTTGAAACATTAATATCATAAGCAAAGCCGACAGAATAATCCATCATTTCAAACATTGCTTTAGCAACAAAAGCATCATTCGTTCTGTAAAATGCGCCCAATGAAAGATAGCTGCCTTTATTAAATCCTGTGACTTTTGAAGCTTCTTGAATGCGGTATCGCCAATAAGTTCCAAATAGAAATTCTGTTGCTGTTCGCTGCCTTTGAAAATAAATTGCCGGCATCAGCGAATTTCTAGTGTTGCTAATTCCGATAATTGCATTTGCAAACCCTGAAAATCTCATATAAAGCTGTTCATTATTGGCTGACATGAATGAATAATCAGGCCGATTTAGATGATAAACAGCAAATCCTATGTTAAAGTCTTTTTGATTATTACTGGTCATATAATTTTCAGAACCCTTGTAAGTATAAACAAATCCAGTTCCAACATCAAAATAATTTATTTTATCTGCAAATACTGATTCACCACTTTGAAGATTTGCATCATAGTAATCACCATTAAATTGACTCGCCCATTTCCCGGTTGAAGTAGCTATTGATCTTTCCCCAAATCCTGCATAAATTCCACATCCTATCGAACTTTTTTTATCTAAAATTAAATGGTAAGCCATATTTAAATTTGCATTTGTAGTAGTTAATTTTAAATCACCTGCTTGATCGTTGTAAAAATTCACTCCCATTGCAAAAATCCCTTTTTTTCGTCTTGAACCTTCATTTAAGCGCATTTCAAAAGAAGCTGCCATCGTATTATATGGTGTTGCAACACTTCTCCATTGGGTTCTGTAATTTACAATAACTTGCGCAACACCGCTTGCTCCTGTTAGCGCAGGATTCAATGTAAGTGGAGAATTTGAGGCTTGAGAAAAATGAATATCTTGCGCAAATAATTCCTCAGAATTATTCATCAATAATGACACTATAAAAAGGCTAATGATTCTTGATTTCATACTATTTTATTATTGAGTTACAGTAATATTACCAGATTGATTCACCTCACCTCCATTTGTCAAACTGGCTTTAAGTTTGTAAACAAAAACCCCTGCGTTCACTTTTTTGCTCTTATACATTCCATCCCAGCATTGGTTTTGGTCAGTTGTTGAAAATACTATTTCTCCCCACCTGTTGTATATCGAAAATTCCATTGAAGCAATACAATTTCCTAAAACACATTGTTGATCATTTTTTCCATCGCCATTTGGTGAAAAAATCGTTGGTACAAAAACCTCTTTGCTGCAAATTGGATTTACGAAAACTGTCACGTTTTCTGTTCCTTGACAACCTGAGGCACCTGTAATTAACACTTCGTAGGTGGTCGTAATTGTTGGGGTTGCAATTACAGTATCACAAGCAAATGACTGGCAATTAATACCGTCTGATGGCGTCCAAAGATAAGTTGTACCTCCTGATGCTGTCAATTGGACTGATTCGCCTTCGTTAATTGTTGCTGATAATGGATTAACACTCACTGGTAAAGTCCCAATAATATCAACTGTGTAAGATCCGTTGACAATGCAGCCGTCTGCATCGGTGACAATTACGGAATATTGACCTCCAGATAAATTAGAAATAACTGCAGCATTTTGATTTGTTGGGGTCCATGAAAATGAAAAAGGTGCAACTCCACCAGATACAGTCAGTGCAATTTGACCATTGTTTTGTCCGCAATCTTCATCTGTAACTGTATTTGAAATAACGATTGGTGCACCACCTGGAACTATTGCTGTTTCTGAAACTAAACAACCAGCACCATCTGTCACAGATACAGTATATGTTCCTGCTGAGATTCCATTAGCAATTGCTGAATTTCCACCAGTTGGTGACCAAGAATATAAATAAGGAGCGGTTCCACCAGTTACAGTCGCTGTTGCTGAGCCGTCATTTTGTCCACAAGTGGAACCTACAATACTTGAGATTGTGACAGTAGGACCACCAATTGCTGGAATATTTATTGGAAAAGTCAGTGAACAACCTGTAGCATCAGAAATCAATACAGAATATGGACCACTCCCTAAACCATTTGCAGTTGCTGCATTGCCACCAATTGGTGACCAAAGATAAGAATAAGGAAGCGTTCCACCTGAAGGTGTGACTGTTGCACTCCCGTCTGTCGCACCACAATTTGCCCCAACAGTGCTAGAAGCAGCAGTGATAGCATTTGACGCACCAACTAAAATTGAATTTGAACCTGAACAAGAACCATTCGTCACGTTTACAGTATAAGTTACGCCACCGGCAACAGCTGCAGTTGTAGAAGAAGTTCCACCCGCAGGAGACCAAGTGTATGAATAAGTTCCAGAGCCCCCAGAAACAGCAACCGAAGCTGTTCCATTATCCAAACCACAAGTTGAAGGAGTTGAACTCATTGTCAAATTTAAGGTAGATGCTTGACCAATAGTCACAGTTGTTGAACCAGTGCAACTAGCTGCATCAATAACAGAAACCGTATAAGTTCCCACACTTAAACTACTTTGAATTGGGCCAGTCAAATTTCCTGGCGTCCATAAATATTGATAAGGCGCTGTTCCTCCTGAAGCAGAAACGGTTGCAGAGCCATTGTTTGTAGACCCACAACCAACATCAGTTTGGCCTGAGATTGCAACATTTATTGTAGGACAAGGATTTGAAGAACATGCTGGCAGGGAAGCCAAGCTTGTAATAAGAAAAATTGTACCAGCATTATCAATTACTTGAACAGGAAAACCTGTTGGCGCAGGAATTGAATTGCTTGTGGCAAAAGTGGCCCAAGAAGTTACATTTACAGCACATCCTGGAGGAAAAGCACATCCAAAAAAGCAAGCGCTGCAATCTTGCGTCGTTATTTGATTTTGCCACGAATAGGGAGAAACACCATTAGACGCTGTTAAATTTCCATTTGTTTCAACACAAACAGAAAGCGCAACGCATGGACTAACTATTATCTCTGTTGTTACGGCTGTACCACAACTTAGAGTAAAAGTGATTGTATGTGTGCCTGGCCCGGCAGTTACTGGAGTAAAGGTTCCGTTTGTTGCCATACCTGGACCACTCCAAGTACCGGTGATAGCTGCAGGAGAGCAGCTAATAGCTGAATTGGGTGCTTCAGCAGTCAAAATAATTGGTGAATCTGATACACAAACAGTTCCAACGGGGGAAATATCTGCAAAACAGCAAGTATTTGGTACAATGCTAACATCATCAATATAATAGTAGGCATATTGATTTTGCAAACTTGTCGCCCCAGTGCCAACGGAATTTGTTCCTGCATCATTGAAAAAATTTCCAATTACAAAATATTGTTCACCGCCAGCAGCAACATAATCCCATTGAATTCTATACCATTGTGGAGTTGTATCATTAATTACTGCGCATGAATAATTTAGTTGTGGCGTGACGTTAATTCTCGGACTTGTGCCCGCGCAAGCATCTCGCAAGTACTGGGAATTTGAAAAATAAATCCCCATATTATTGCATGCCCAAGGAGAATCATCGGCTAAACTGACATACATTGAAACGCAATAAGTTTGTCCAGCGACCAAAGCTGAATTGGTGCGACCCTGAATATATTCTCTGTATTGATCATTGAAGCCAAAGGGAGCAGAATAACTAATTATTCCAGCATATTTGTCCCCGGTTCTGGCATTCTGATAACCCAGTGCATTTCCTGGCACACCTAAAATATTTGTAATTCCTGTATTGCAAGTTGAAAATAAATCTGGGGAAGAACAAGAATCACCTGGTGTATTTGAATTGGCATTGTCCCAATCATTCAAGTCTGAGAAACCTTCGACAGGAAAAGGAAAGCCAGCGCAACCATTTACCGTATTCTCAAAGCTTGGGTTTATGACCAAATTTTGAGCATTCATTATTCCCATATTTATGAAAAAAAATAGAAATAATACATTTATTTTTGACATACTTTTAGTGTTAATTAACAAAATAAGCTTAACTTTAATTTAAACGTAAAAATAGTAAATTGCAGTTTAAAATTTACTTCCTATTCAAACTAAAAAAGTAAATGTATAAAATATTACAAGAATCGCTCTTGGGGCTGCCCCCTCAAATAGTAATCCAAAAGTCAATTAATCAAATTCTTTGATGTTATCCAAAATATTTTTGTTGTCCATTATCCAGATTAACAAGCTGTTATTTCTGGCATCTAGATTCAATTTCTTGCAGATTCTAGAACGATAATTTTCGACAGATTTTACAGAAACAAAAAGCAAATTAGCAATTTCTTTACTTGATAATTTATTTCTCACCAACTTAAGCGTTTTCAATTCTGTTTGGGTAAGACTTCCTATCAATTCAGGAATTTGAACTTTTAATGTGTCATTATTAAACAAATTAGCTCCTAACTCGCGCAAATCTTTAGCCACGTATTTTTTGCCTTCCATGACAGTTTGAATACAATCAACAAGTTCTTCAGAAGTATTGTCTTTTACCAAATATCCTTTCGCGCCATTGCGAAATGCCACCTTTAGCATTTCAATGTCTTTATACATGGTTAGAATTATTACTTTCGAATCGATTTCCATTTGAGTTATCAACTTACAAACCTCTAAACCATTTTTAAAGGGCATGTCAATATCGACGATCATGATATCTGGCATTCTTATTTTTACAAATTCAAGAATTTCCTCGCCATTTTCAAATTGATTGACAAAAATATTTTTGAATGAAGACTCAAGCAAGAACTTAAGTCCGCTTCTAAAAATTGGATGATCGTCTGCAATTGCTACGTGCATCGTTTCCATGATTTTTCAACAGTTAATTACTTAAAATTTCAAAATTAATCTAAATCCATTTGCATTTGAGACAAAACTCACTTTCCCATTTAATTTATTTACTCTTTCTTTGATGGTTAAAATTCCAATTCCAACATCTGCATTTGGCGAGTCTTTCAATCCAATACCATTGTCTTTATATTCGAGTACAAATTGTTCCTCCTTTTTAAAAATTGAAATTTTCAAAGCTGATGCTTCTGCATGTTTGATTGTATTGTTAACACATTCTTGAATGATTCTATAGATTTGTGTATTAGTCTCTTTTGGCAACGATTTAATGTTATCGATAAGCTCCAAACTGCATTCAATATTGGTGCTTTCCTGAACTTTTTCGAGCAAAGAAGCCAAAGATCTTGCTAAACCAATTTTCTCTAAAAATGCAGGATGTAAATGATGAGAAATACTTCTGGTTTGATTAATAACTTCTCCCAAATCAACATCTAATCCATCAATAGCTTGAATTCTTCCCTTATTAAACATATTTATTTTTGACTTAATCACTGACAATGACTGTCCGATATTGTCATGTAAATCTTTGGAAATACGACTTCTTTCATCATCAATATTCTCGATTAATTTTTGTGAAAACAAGATTTGTTGTCGCTTGGTGATAATTACAGCTCTGATAAAAATGAAACCTATCACAAATCCCAACATTGAAAATCCTAAAATCAAGACAAATCTCAAGCGAATTAGCTTCAACTCGTTTTCTTTTTTCGAAAGTGCATTTTTACTTTTTTCATTTTCCAATTCAGATTCAATTCTTTCTTTTCCATATGCAACTTGCATTTGAACCATCTTATCTTTGTTAGAAATCTCAGATAAACTGTCATCTAATTCATTAAACTTTTTGGTATACTCAAGTGATTTTTTAAAATTCCCTTCTTTCTCATAAATGGCAGACAATACCTTAAGAGCGGCTATATAATCCCTTGGATTTGGATAATTCTTACAGAAGATTAGGACTGAATCAACATCCGCCCTAGCCGCTGATAAATTGCCCTTTTCAATATTGATTGCAGCCCGCAGTAATAAGGATTGACCAATAAATTCTTTTTCATTGTACTTTTTAAAGATGATAAGCGCTGAATCACAATTTTCCATGGCTAAATCAATTTGTCTATCTCGAAAATAACTATTGCCAAGGTTAATCTTTGCTATGGCTTTTGCAGTAGGAAACCCTAATTTTATTGCGCTTTTCAGTGTTTCTTTATAATGTTTGATTGACTCTTTAAAATTTTTCAAATCGTCATTTACAAAACCTAAATTACTGTGCAAACTGATTGCCAATCTTGACTCTTCTGTCTTAACTGCCAAAACCAATGCACGATCAAAATCGATTTTTGCTTCTTTTATTTGATTATTATCTACTTTCACTAATCCGATGTTATTCAAAATAATCGCTTGTTTGTATAGTAGATTATTTTTTTCGGCAATCTTGAGTGCTTTCAAATAATATTTCAAAGCTTCATCTCCAATTCTCCTTGCATCGTAAATGAGTCCTAATCCATTATATGCCTCCACTATATTTTCAGGGAAATTATACTTTATCGCTTGATTTAAAAGATATTTAAATTTCTTTTCAGCGGCCAATTTATCAACATCACTGAGCATAAACGCCAATCTAAGATCAGTAGAATTTTGTAATTTCTTGTCATTGGCTTTTTTTGCAATTTCAATTGTTTTGTGGTAATATTCTTTGGCTTTAGAAATATTACGAGAGAAATAATAGAAGTTCCCATAGTATTGAAAAATTATACCTTCTTCACTTAAAGAGTTTAATTTTCTGGCTAATTTGATTGCTTTTGCTCCATTTTGAAAAACTGCAACTGAATCATAATAGGTACTCTGCCTGATTCGCTTTTTCAAAAACTCGAGCTCTGAATTATTTTTTGATCCTGCCTGACCATAGCCAACAAAAACAAAAAAAAGAAATGGTGCTAAAATAAAGTGCTTCAACAGGAGTAATTTTAATATTAGACGAAACTATTTTTCGAAAGTAACTATTATTGCAGAGAAACACATGATTTTTTTTGTAAATGAGCTGTCTATAAGTTGTGCTGTTTATAAATTATTCCACAATCCAAATTAAAAACTTAAATTTAGCATTGGATTTAAATGCTATTCTCAGATGAACGCCAAAAAATATTCCTCACTGCTCAATGTCCTGCAAGCGCCAAAGCGCAATTTTGATGATTTCTACGACGAAGCAGGTTACATTTTAGCATATAGAATGGCGCTTTTTTTAACTGCAGTCTTGGGAATTTTAGGCGTTATTTTAAGTATAGATTACGGATTAAAGTTCAGTATCTTCAGTTTTATTGGTTTTACTGTAGTTCTCCTTTCACTGATTTATATTCGAAAAACAGGAAAGCACAAGCCATTTACACTATACTTCAACCTATTTGGAGCAATCATGTGTTTGATCACATTATTCGCTATCGAAGGACAACCACATTTAATTGACGGTTTTTGGATGATCATCAATATTCTTTTTACTTTCATGTCGGTTGGAAAAAAATGGGGTATTTTCATTGCTTTGGTTCATGGAATTTCACTGTCAATGTTTTACTTTTTTTACTTCAATTCACAAATTCCATTGATTCATAGCTTAACAAGTGATCAACTTTTTGGCCTTTCCATTAATGTTTTCTTCTGTTTTATGATTATTTTCTTTTTGAGTTATCAAAACATCAAAACAAATCAATTTGCGCAAAACAACCTGAAGGAAGCGAGAGAAAAACTTCAACTTCAATTCGATACAATCAATAAACAAAACGAAGAAAAAACCATGATGTTGAAAGAAATTCACCACCGTGTAAAAAACAATTTGCAAGTAATCACCAGTCTTTTGCGACTTCAATCTAGAGAGTTAGAAAATGAAGAGGCCATATCTAAATTTCAAGAAACGACCAACAGAGTTATCGCCATGTCAATGATTCATGAAAAAATGTACCAATCTGCAGAGCTTTCGAAAATTAATATCGAGGACTATTTCAATAGTTTATCAAAAGATTTATTAAACTCCTACCAAGTTGAATTTCCTATTGAAATCAAAATTTATTGCAGCATACAAACTTTAGGCATGACCCCAATCGTTCCTCTAGCTTTGATTTTCAATGAACTACTTTCAAATTCTTTGAAATATGCATTTTCTAAAAATCAAGAAGCTAAAATCGATATCAAACTTCAAAAAATGGATCAGAATAATTTCGTTTTAACTTATCAAGACAATGGAACTTGGAAAATTCCAGCCAGACAAGACTCATTTGGGATGGAATTAATCGATGCACTTACTGAACAATTAGAAGGTAAAATGTCTTTCTCAAATGAACCTGTGACGAAATATGTTTTTGAATTCCCCAATTTAGATTCATAAAATGACGCTTTATTTTATTTATGAATTGTTAAGTCTTGTTTCTGTAAACTATTCGAATTACCTTTGAAATGCGAAAAAAATTAAAATGACATCTATAGAATTATTGAATGAAGTACGAATAATTACTCAAAGCAATTTAGAAGTTTTGAAAAAAAAATTCATGCATCTTTCGACCGAACAAAAAAAATGGCAGCCTGCTGAAAATGCTTGGAATGTGCAAGAAATTTTTGCTCATTTGAATCAATACGCAAACTTTTATCACTACGCTTTCCTAAATCGAATCCATAAAACGAGATTTAAAGAACCCAAAGAACTTTATCAATCCTCTCCTTTAGGCCGTTCTGCATGGAAATCTATGAAATTAGGAAATGCCAAAAATGTGAAACGAAAATTTAAATCCGCTAGAAATTATAATCCAACATTTGATCCGTCTTTGGTTCATGAAAATGATATTCTACTTTTTGAAAATGGCCAAAAAGATTTGTTGGAAATTATCGAAAGTGCAAAAGCTGTCAATATTCGGAAGGTTAAAGTACAGATTTCAATGAGTAATATCATTAAACTAAGATTGGGCGATGCATTGCTCTTTGTTGTTTATCACAATGAGCGACACCTGCAACAAGCATTGAACGTTTTGTCTCATCAAAATTTCCCAAAAAAATAATGAAAGCGCAGTTGGCATTTTGTAAAGTCAATATTTCGCCTGTTCGTTCAACCAACAGCGACACAGCTGAAATGGTGACGCAATTGCTATTTGGTGAAATTTTTGAAGTGTTAGAATTCGAAAAATCTTGGTGTAAAATACTGATTTACAAAGATAATTATGAAGGTTGGATTGATGTAAAACACCTAGAATTGCTTACACCGAAAGAATCCAATCGTTGGTTAGATTCTCAATCTTTGGAAGCCAATTTATTGCGTCAATTGCAAACACCTTGGGGACCACAATGGATTTCTAGAGGAGCATTTGTTGGAGCCAGCAATCAAGAATTCAAAATAGGAAATCATCTTTTTTCATTTATTGATAATCTTCCAAATGTTGTTTTTAATACAATTCCAGAATTAGCAATTGCATATTTAAACACGCCTTATCTTTGGGGAGGGAAAAGTCCTTTTGGGATTGATTGCTCGGGTTTTACGCAAATTGTTTATCGATTTTTTGATGTCAATCTGCCAAGAGACGCTTACCAGCAAGCTGAATTAGGTTTGAATATTAAATTTTCAGAAAAATCACCTGGAGATTTAGCCTTTTTCACAAATAATATTGGTAAGGTGATACATGTCGGCATTATTTTGGAAAATAATCAAATTATTCATGCTTCCGGTCAAATTCGAATAGATACATTGCTTGAATCTGGAATTTTGAATGAATTAAAAAAAGAAATTACTCATACCCTTTTTGCCATTAAAAGAGTATAAACTAGTATATTTGTGTCAAAATTTAGACTATGCGTATTTTAATCACCGGAGGAGCAGGATTTATAGGTAGCAATTTAACAAAAAGACTTGTAAATGAAGGACATGAAATCACAGTTTTAGATTCATTACTTCGTGGGAACAAATTAGATAAGGATACCTATTCAAAAATAACTTTTATCAAAGGAGATGTCAGAGATGCACAATTGATGATTGATGCTTCCATAGGTTGCGATTTAATCATTCATTTTGCGGCAGTTTTAGGCGTTGACATTGTGGCGGATAATCCAGTAGAAACAATGGATGTTGAAGTTATTGGAACCAGAAATGCGATTATGGCAGCTGAAATCAATAACATCAAGAAAATCATGTACGCTTCGACTAGCGGAATTTATGGCCACTCAGCATTTGAAAATACTTTAACAGAAGAGGTTTTGGTTGACCCAACAACTTCTTATGCAATGGCAAAAAGATACAACGAAATTTACTTGGCTTCTCATCACGAAGAAAAAGGATTAAATGTTATTTCACTCCGATTCTTCAATGTTTATGGTCATAACCAAGACAATAGAATGGTTGTTCCCTTGTTTTTTGAACAAGCGCTAAAAAATGAACCAATCACTGTTTTTGGTACAGGAAAACAAACCAGAGATTTTACTTATATCGACGATACTGTTGAATCCTGCGTAAGAGCAATGGAATTAGAAGGTTGTCATATCGTGAACATTGCCAATGAAGAAGAATGGTGTATCGGTGATTTGGCTGTAAAAATCAAAGAAATTACAAACTCTGAATCTGAAATCATTTTTATAGATGCACCCAAGAAACGCTACGATTATGAAGTGGAAAGAAGGGTTGGAAGTTCTGATAAATTGCAAAAATTGACAGGCTATAAACCTTTGACTACTCTTGATGGAGGATTGAAATTGATTCAACAAATCAACTATAAAAAATAACTTTTTACAATCGATTTTTTCTAGAATATGAAAAGAGACCAACAAATTTTTGATTTAATCAATCTTGAGAAATCCCGTCAATTACATGGTATTGAGCTAATTGCTTCAGAAAATTTTGTGAGCAATGAGGTCATGGAAGCCATGGGTTCAGTTTTGACAAACAAATATGCTGAAGGTCTACCTGGAAAAAGATATTATGGTGGTTGTGAAGTTGTTGATCAAGTTGAACAATTGGCTATTGACCGCTTGTGTAAGCTTTTTGGTGCAACTTGGGCAAATGTTCAGCCTCACTCTGGAGCTCAAGCAAATGCAGCTGTTTTTCTTGCTTGTTTGAATCCTGGCGATAAAATTTTAGGATTTAATTTATCTCACGGTGGACATTTAACGCACGGATCACCTGTCAATTTTTCAGGGAAATTATACCAACCATTTTTCTATGGCGTTGATCAAGAAACCGGTTTAGTTGATTACAATGCGTTGGAAGAAGTTGCTAGAAAAGAAAAACCAAAAATGATTATTTGCGGTGCTTCTGCCTACAGTCGTGATTGGGATTACGCAAGAATCAGAAAAGTTGCAGATGAAATTGGCGCAATTATTTTAGCTGACATTTCTCATCCAGCTGGTTTGATTGCTGCTGGTTTATTGGCAGATCCAATGGATCATTGTCACATTATCACTTCAACAACGCACAAAACTTTGCGCGGACCAAGAGGCGGTATCATTATGATGCGCAATAATTTCGACAATCCTTTTGGCTTGAAATGGAACAATGGAAATTTGAAATCGATGGCTGCTTTGTTAGATGCAGCTGTTTTTCCTGGCATTCAAGGCGGACCTTTAGAACATGTGATTGCGGCTAAAGCTGTTGCTTTTCAAGAAGCTTTATCTCCAGAATACAAAACTTACATGCAACAAGTGCAGAAAAATGCAGCTGTCATGGCGAAAGAATTTGTGCAATTGGGATACAAAGTAATCTCTGGAGGAACAGAAAATCATAGCATGCTAATCGACTTACGTTCTAAAAATGTAACAGGAAAAGATGCTGAAATCATTTTGGTAAAAGCAGATATTACAGTCAATAAAAACATGGTTCCTTTTGATACTGAATCACCATTTGTGACTTCTGGAATTAGAGTTGGAACTGCTGCAATAACAACACGTGGCTTGAAAGAAAATGACATCGTTCAGATTGTGAAATGGATAGACAATGTTTTATCCAATGTCAATGATGAAAATGTTATAAATACGGTCAAAGCGGAAATCAATGCAAAGATGAAAGAATATCCTTTGTTTCAATATTAACCCGAGTTCGATTATTAATCAAAGGATTTTAAGATATTCGAAAACTGTTTCTCAAAAGGAAGCAGTTTTTTTATTTCATGCTCCAAGAAATAAATAAAATCAACAACAAATCGATGCCGTAAATGATAATCAAATCCTTGTGCTCAATGTACCAAGGTTGTTTTATTTTTTGTTCTTGTTTTGGTAATTTGATTTCAGGTTTTATTGGTTTTTTGATTTCAGTGATTGACTCAATTACTTGTAAATCTGGATATAATGTAGTCCATTGAAATATTTCAGTTCCAACTTTAACTTTGTCTTTTGGATTCAAAAGAGCAATTCCATTCAATCTAACTCCATTGATAAAGGTGCCTTCAACTGAGTCTAAATCGGTAATAAAAATATTTCCGTCCTTGTCTCTGAATAGTTGTAAATGATGTTCTGAAACATAAGGCAGATTCAAGATCACATCATTTCTTTGCGAACGACCAACCGTTATTGTGTTTTTTTGATCTTTTTCAACGTATTTTTTCCAGTTGAAAGAAATCTGGTCTCCAATAGTGACCTCATCAAAAGGATTTAATTCAATAGAGTCATTGATTAATTTACCGTTCACTTTGGTACCGAATTTGGACTCTAAATCTGTCAAAAAAACATTCCCTTCAACGTCTACAAATATTTCCAGGTGATATTTAGAAATTGTAGGGTCGTTTAAAACAACATCATTGTCTTCTCCCCTGCCAACTTTAATCAACAAATAACTCATAAATTATGGTTTTGAAACAACTTTTATCTCTGATTCAAAAAGAGTCAAACTATCAAAAAATCAATTCGAACTTTTGTTTTCAGTTCCGAAATTAACCAAAATCTTTGGAAATAAAGACAGAATAAATGGATTAAGTTTAAAAACCTGAGTTCGATTATTCAAAGTCAGGTTAAAATTAGATTCAATTGATTATTTTTGCTGAAAAATTATATCAATGGAAGCAATTATTAAGACAAATAAAGGCGAAATGAAGGTTGCATTTTATGAAAATGATGCACCAAATACAGTGGCGAATTTCGTGAAATTATCAAAAGATGGTTTCTACAACGGTTTGACATGGCACCGTGTGATTCCTGATTTCGTTATTCAAGGCGGCTGTCCAAAAGGAACTGGCGCTGGAGGACCAGGATACAAAATCGATTGCGAATTGACTGGTGACAATCAACACCATGACCGCGGCGTTTTATCCATGGCTCACGCAGGAAGAAATACCGGCGGTTCACAATTTTTTGTTTGCCACAGTAGAAGACAAACTTCTCATCTAGATAGAAACCATACTTGTTTTGCTAAAGTTTACGAAGGTTTGGAAGTAATTGACGCAATTCGTGAAGGTGATAAAATTGAATCAATTACCATTATTGATTAATTTTAAAAAACAATATCAAATGAAAAACTCGATGATTGCTCATCGAGTTTTTTTTATTTTAAACCTCTTGTTTTCTTTATGTTTTCGTAAGCTTCTTGAATTTTTTGAAACTTCTCTTTGGCTCCTTTTTGGTATTCTTCCCCCATCTGCGCTACTTTATCAGGGTGATAACGAATCGCCATTTGACGGTATGCTTTTTTGATTTCTTCATCCGTTGCGGTAGCTTCCAATCCCAACACTTTGAAATCCGAATTCACATCTCGGTAAAACATGTTTTTGACACTTTCAAAGTCCATATTTGGCACGCCCATCAACTGTGCAATTCTTTTCAAAATAATCATTTCTGATTCCTGCACATGACCGTCAGATTTCGCAATTCCAAAAAGGTAATGCAACAACTGAACACGCACTTCCTCCTGCGTTCGCATTTTGATATCCTGACAAATTTGTTCCAATGGAATATCATCAGAATCTAAAAATTTCTTTAACGTCTGTAAATGAGTTGTTGAAAACTGCGGCCCAAATTGCTGACGGAAAAAAGATTTTACAAAATCTAATTCTGCTTTCAATACTTTTCCGTCGGCACGCATCACAGCCGCTGACAGGGCAATTAACATCGTCGCAAAGTCAGTACTTGTGGTTCTTTGCTGATAATATGAAAATAAATCATCTGCTGAAAAACCGCTTCTATTTCCGCCGGATGCGCCTTGTTTTTGAGAAACATTGGAGGATAGCAAATTATCAATAAATCCACCAACAATGAATCCCACAAATCCTCCAAAAAAATTTCTACCTAAGAGTAAAAATCCTCCGATAGCTCCTACCAATTTAAACAAATCTGTAATTTTTAGGCAATCTTTTCAAACCGCCGATTATAAAATCTAACTTTTGGACAAAAAAATGCCATGCATTATTTATACATGGCAAATTTATACTTTTTTATACCAATTCTATGCTTCTTTCAATAAATTGATTCAAAGCCTCCCCTTTCAACATGCCTTGGGAAAGCAAAGCCAAATCTGTCAATTGTTTTGCTTTGTCAGCGCGCTGAGCGTCGTCAGAATTCAACAATTCTGCCACTTTCGGATGATTGCTATTGACAACCAGCTGATATGTTTCAGGAAAAGCACCGAAAAAGCCACCGCCTCCCATTTTTTGTTGTTCCATCATTCTGCGGATAAATTCAGGCTGCGTCACAATAATTGGCGCTTCTGTTTCGTTCATGCTTGAAAATTCAACTTTGAATTTCTCTTTGTTTACAGAACCTTCAAAAACAGTTTGCAATTGCGCTTCTTCATCCTTTGAAAGTTTAGATGGAATCTCCTCAGATTTTTTAATCAATTTATCCAAAGTATCCGCATCGACTCTTGCAAAAGTTAAGTTTAGACCTTCTTGCTCCATTTTGGAAATCCAGTGTGGCACCAAAGGTCCATCTAAAGACAGCACATCGTATCCACGGTCTTTTGCTGCTTTCACAAAACCAAATTGAGCTTCTGCATCATTGGTGTAAAGTACAATAATCTTTCCGTCTTGGTCGGTTTGTAATGCTGTGATTTTCTCTTTGTATTCTTCTATCGTAAAGTATTTTCCTTCCGTGTTTTTCACCAAAGAAAATCCTTTAGATTTCTCCGCAAACTTATCGTCTGAAAGTGTTCCATATTCAACAAAAATCTTCAAATCTTCCCATTTAGATTCAAAATCTGGTCGGTCTTTTTTAAACATTTCAGCCAATTTATCGGCTACTTTTTTGGTAATATGGCTTGAAATCTTTTTAACGTTGCTATCACTTTGCAAGTAAGAACGTGAAACATTCAAAGGAATATCTGGCGAATCAATAACTCCGTGAAGCAAAGTCAAGAACTCAGGAACAATTTCTGCAACGCTATCAGTAATAAATACTTGGTTGCTATACAAATTGATTTTATTGCGCTGAACCTCCACATTTTCCTTGATTTTTGGGAAATATAAAATTCCTGTCAAATTGAATGGATAATCTACATTTAAATGAATGTGAAACAATGGATCTTCGAAAGTCATTGGATACAATTCTCTGTAGAAAGCATTGTAATCATCTTTTGTCAAGTCAATTGGTGCTTTTGTCCATGCTGGTGAAGGATTGTTCACTTGATTTGCAACATCAATCGCAACACGTTTTACATTTCCTTTGTCGTCTTTTTCACCTTCTGGAGAATCGATATATTCCGTTTTAGTTCCAAAAATGACGGGAATTGGCAAAAATTTACAGTATTTATCTAAAATTCCTTGAATGCGCGCTTTTTCCAGAAACTCAATTGATTCCTCATTGATATACAAAATAATCTCTGTTCCTCTTTCCGCTTTTTCAATATCTGTGATAGTATATTCTGGCGAACCATTGCTTTCCCACTGCACCGCTTGCGAACCATCATGGCGAGACAAAGTTCTGATTTGTACTCTTTCAGAAACCATGAAAGCAGAATAGAAACCCAATCCAAAGTGACCAATGATACTTTCTGCACCTTCTTTTCCTTCGTATTGTTTTACAAATTCTTCAGCGCCAGAAAATGCGATTTGATTGATATATTTATCAATTTCATCACTCGTCATTCCAATTCCATGATCTGAAATTGTCAAGGTTTTTGCTTCCTTGTCTAAAACGACTTCGACTTTCAAATCGCCAACTTCACCTTTGAATTCGCCTGTTGAAGCCAACACTTTAACTTTTTGAGAAGCATCTACTGCATTCGAAACCAACTCTCTTAAAAATATCTCGTGGTCTGAATACAAGAACTTTTTAATGATTGGAAAAATATTTTCCGTTTGAACATTAATTTGACCTGTTTTCATAATTTTAAATTTAGTACAATTTGATCCATTTGCGGACTTTATTATATAGTCAATCACTATGCCAAGGGATTGATAATGACAAAATGGCGTAATTTGATATTTAATTTGACTTTGAAAAGTAATAAATTGTCATTTTGTTAAAATATTCCATAATTACATAAGGATTATTCCATATTTACATAAGTAAAATTCCATAATTACATAGAACTTATTCCATAACTACATAGATTAAATTCCATAATTACATAAATTATTTCCCATATTTGCATAGAATATATTCCATAATTACATGAAACTTATTCCACATTTACATAAATAAAATTCCACAATTACATAAAAAGTATTATTTTTGTCTTATGATTCATAGATTTGCATATCAGAAAATATTAAAAATGGCTCAAAAATTTCCAGTTTTGGTCTTCACAGGACCGAGGCAATCTGGGAAAACGACCTTGAGTAAATTGGTATTTTCAGACTATCGATATGTTTCTATGGAAAATCCTGATATGCTTTACTTTGCAAAAACAGATCCAAGAGGATTTTTGGATACTTATGATGATAAAGTAATTATAGACGAAGCCCAAAATGCACCTGAATTATTTTCATACATTCAGCAAATCGTTGATGAATCAGGCAAAACTGGCCAATACATCTTAAGTGGTTCTCAGAATTTTTTGATGTTAGAAAAAGTAACTCAAAGCTTAGCAGGAAGGGTTTATATCCTTGAATTGTTGCCGTTGAGCCATGCAGAATTAAGAGAAGTTAGAAACCTAAATATTTTTGAATCAATCATTCAAGGTGGATATCCACGGATATTTGACAAAGAAATTTCACCTGCTGATTTCTACCCTTCCTATATTCAAACTTACATTGAAAGAGATGTTCGCAGCATGGTTAACGTGCATGATTTATCCACTTTTCGGAAATTTCTAAATATTTGCGCACATCACGTTGGACAAATTTTCAATGCGAATACTATCTCCAAAGATTTAGGCATCGACCTCAAAACAGTGCAACGTTGGTTATCTATTTTGGAAACGAGCTACATCGCTTTCACGCTGAAACCTTGGCATAAAAACTTTTCTAAACGAATTGTAAAATCACCCAAACTGTATTTTTACGATTCGGGATTGGTTTGCTATCTTCTTGGAATTGATAGCAAAGAAGAACTGATTACTTCCAATTACAAAGGTCCGCTTTTTGAAAATTATGCACTTGTGGATATCATCAAAAACCACAAAAACAAGGGAGAAATCAAAAATTATTATTTCTGGCGAGACAGCAATGGGAACGAAATTGATTTAATCATCGAAAGAGGATTGAAAATTCAATGCATTGAAATGAAATCTTCTCAAACTGTTAAAAGTGAATTTATTAAATCATTGCACTACTTAGATTCTCTTGATTCAACACTTGAGTTCAAACATTACTTACTCAACACGCAAGATAAAAGCGAAATTAGAACCAGGGAAATGATTGTGAGTTGGAATGACACCGTAAAAATTTAAAAAATCTTATTTTTTGCGCGCTGGCTAACTCTAAAAAGCACAATATATCCTTCTTTTGTTGCCGCAATTGAAGGCAAAACTATGCTTAATTTTTTGCCAGACTGCACAGAAGTGAAAATCGGTTCATCTTGATTTGCAGGTAAATAATAATCAATCTGATTAGTTCCTCTCTTCATGCCTTTGATTTTCAATTTTTGTTTTTTGAGATCACCGCTTCTCTTTTGTCAAATGTTGAATTTCAATTGGAATTGTTAAACATGTTTCAATAATGTAAACGTTATAGGTTTTGTTTGTAACAACACCAATCGCTTCTGATATTAAATTGCAAGACGCAGAAATGGTTAGGATCAAAAGCAATAGACTTTTCATAATCAAAATTTTGGAATACAAAAAATATTATCGTGATTCGGAAATTCTTCCCTAGAATTAATTTGAATCAATTTTGATTTTCGTTCCTTGGTTCCTGATAATTTAAAGATTTCATAAAATCCAAAACTTTCAATAAAATCAATCATTTCGAAAGGATCGTACTGATTTTCGCGCGAAACGGAAAATTCAATAATTAAAATTGGTTTGCAATTTTTGATAGTATTTGTAGCACCTTTTAACACTTGAAATTCAAATCCTTCGACATCAATTTTAATCATTTTGGGTTGAAAATCATTTTGAATCACTTCGTCTAAAGTTTTCACGTCCACTACAAAACCTGTCGAATTTTCAGAATGAATTACCAAAGATGCTCCTCCCCGATTGACATTCCAATTGTCATAAATCGTCGCTTTTCCGGTTTCATTTCCCAACGCAAAATTGAAAGTGTCGATGTTTTCAATGTGATTCAAAGCAATATTTTCCTGCAATAATTGATGCGTTTCTGGATGCGCTTCAAATGCTAAAATTTTCCCTGAATTTCCAACGCATTGCGAAGCAAAAATGGACATCAAACCAATGTTTGCGCCGATATCGATAAAACAATCACCTCGATTTAGACAAGATGCAATAAAATAAAGCGTTCCTTTTTCATACGTTCCCGTTTGAAATAAACTCAATTCAACGCCAGCATCTTTTGATGGATCAATTTTCATCAAAAAGCCATGATTGGTTTGTAAAATGTGTGCACCAATTTTAGTTGAATCTGGCAATAAAACGCGAGGCAAAACAACAGACAATTTTCGAATCCCACGGATATCGATGTCGCGCAAAAGACTAATCAACTTGTGAGAAATTGGAAATTTATATTTTTTGATCACAGCTTTTTTGCTTTTGAAATGTTTGACGAATTTAAGGAAAAAAGAGCACTTCGACAGGCTCAGTGTGATAAAGTTTATTTGGTTTAAGATTGAGAATTAATCGTTATTGTTTTCGGTTTTGTAACTTTGTAGAATTATGGAAACGAACGAAGAATTAGAGCAACATACGAAATTCAATAGCGCTTTACCGCTGATATTGAAGCTGCGTGATTTAATTTTCGGCAGCAAAAAACCTGACATTTATACGCGCGTTACCGTTTATTGCAATACCCTCATTTGGTTCATCTTTTTAGCTTGGCACCTAATCGGGTTTGCTAGTATTTCCATGCGTGAAGTGATTTTTACAGAAAAGAAAATCGACGTGGAAGCTTTGATATTTGAACGCGGAAAATTGCTTGGTTTTCAACCATATGAATTTTTAAACTTGTTGCTGAAATATCATTCAATCAGCGCTATTTGTTGGGGAACAATTTTCATCGGCTTAATTTTGATTTGGCGAAAAAACAAAATTTTCAATTATTTCATTTTCATTCCATTGCTTGTTTATGCAGGAATGATCGTATTTTTTCTTCGTTGGAGATATTTCATGGAAGATACTACCACTTTTGACAAAATCACTTTGCTAGTTTTTGTTTTAAATATTCTGATTTATTGGATCATTCAGCGAGCGAAGCGATCAGTTTTGATAGATTGAATTGAATCAAAATTGAATATTCGAATAGGGAATTTTTTCTTTTGTAGACGAAAAAATTGATTTTCTTGATGGTTTTTTCGTCTGTGGACGAAAAAATTGATACTTCTTATCTTTTTTTCGTCTGCAGACGAAAAAACGGCGCTTTTTGATGAATTATTCTTTAAAAGAAATTTCGGACTAGTAAGACAAATTTTAGTTTGTGAAAGATTTATTTGACGCTGAAAAGAACTAACGCTAATTTTCTCGATTTGTATTTCGTTTTTTTCGACAAAAGGATTTCATCAAGGAAAAACCAACTATTTCACCAACGTACGCAAAAATACCACTTCACTTTCCAATTGTTGAATGCGCTTTTCATATTGCTCAATAAGTTTTTCAGGAATATTTATGTGGTTGATACCAATATTTCCTTCTTGCGAGCAATTATTAAAAATTTGTTGGTGATCAAAACCCAACACTTCAATCGGGTCTATTTCTAAAATTTTGGATATTTCATTCAATCTGCTTATCGTCAGCTGCGTTTCTCCACTCTCAATCTTCGAATAAGCGCGCGTCGACAGCCCCAATTGCGTGGCAATGTGCTCTTGTGTAAGGTTTTTTAATTCCCGAATTTGTTTCAATTTCAATTCTGCTTGCTGAATCATTTTGTGTATTTTAAGAATTAATAGTTCAAATGTAGAATTAAAAGTTCAATATCGGAAATTTTGAGCAAAGTTTTTTTGAAACTGTTGCGTTACTTTTGTTTGTCAAAACTACAAAATTTATGAACTTCTTCCCTGCTAACGATTTATTTGAGATAAAAACAACAGATAATCAAGCGTTTCCGCTTAATTTGGAATTTGAAACACCAAATTTTTCTAAAGAAACATTTGAAACACCAGGCATCTTTTTTCTTACTTATAGAGATGAACTGATTTACATTGGTCACGCTGACAAGCAAGATGCTATTGAAAGAATTAAAAGACAATTAGAAACCATTACTTTAAGAGGGAATCATGTTGGCTTTAATGAATTAAGTAAACAGACTATTGAGCAATCAAAGATCTTAAATTCACATTTTAGCTCCTCAAGTCTTGAAAAAAGTACTGGTTTTATGACTTCGGAAAAACGAATCTTATTTGCAGAAAACCACTGGAATGACTTTTCTATTTTAGACAACTCAATGTTAAATCGCTTTAAAATCTATTGGTTTCCAAGCGACGAAAACTTAGCTTCAAAATGTAAAAAACTTAAAGATAAGCTAAAACCTCGATGCAATCTAGAAGGAATTTTACCAAAAGATTTTAAAATTGAGGACTAGATAAATTAACAGCAAAAAATATACACTTAAAATTATGTGGTCAATTTACATTGCAGTTGGGGGGTGTCTAATAATACTTTTGATAGTAGCTTTAAGGGAAAAAGCACAAAATAGAAAAATAGATTTAGACGATATTTCAGACTCTCTTTTTTTTCTTTTTCTAAGTGGACTTGGTGGACTTGTTGTAGCACTAGTTTTGGGAATAGTTATGGCTTTTATTCCTGAAAAAGCTCAGGTTATTATAGATTACAAAGCCAAATTGAAGAAGTATAACAACGAATATTACCATATTGATGGTGCATTCTGTTCATTTTATAGGGAAGATAGGGGTTTCGATGATTGTTACTCGTTAAAAGTTGAAACTGTTTCAAATGTGGCAATTAATACCTCAAAAAATGTAGATGTGCCAGAAGTAATATACTACAAAGCAATATCAATTGATGAGAAAGATGGTCTTATACACTGCTTTGCTTTCGATTTGGGAAATTTAGGAACTTATTTTTACGAAAAAATTGTGCTTTTCGTTCCGGAGAACTTATAAAATAGCTTTAATTATTTTCAGTAATAAAATTTTAAACTTAAAACCATGAAAACAACACTATTATTTATTCTACTTACCTCTATTTCGTTTGCTCAAAATAAAATTGAAATTAAGTATTTTAAAGATCTTTATTATCTAAACAGCGAATTAGAATTAACAAAAGCAACATATGGTGTTGGTAATATTTTTAACCATGAACTTTTTCTTTATCCCAACAGCTATTTTTTTAAAAATCAAGTAGCAAATGATTTAAACCCTAATAGTTATTTATTTGAATATATGTATCATATAGGGCCTTTTGAAAGAGACTCTATTGCTTTTAATTATTATAAAGTAGAATATAGAAATGGTAAAATCAGCTCAATTACCAATGATAATTATCGTTATAATTTAAAACTTTCTTATGACAAAAAAGGATTTCTACAAAGATGTATTAATAATGATATAGTTGTTAATTATTTATGTGATAATAAAGGTAGAATTTTGAAATCACGATCAATAGATAAATTTGAAAACGATATCCTACAAACAAGCACAACTTATGATAAAAAAGGCAATATCACTAAAATAGAATTTAATAATTATGACTTTTATAATCTTCAAGCAAACATAATTGAATTCAAATATGATGAAAAAAACAATAAAATTAAAATAGCATGTTTTGACAAAAATAATCGACCAGTAAAGAAAGGTCAGAACAGCTTTTATCATTCAAAAGAATGGAAATATAATGCGCAAAATCTATGTGTTGAAAGCATTATAGATGATTGGAATTCAACTAAGTACTTTTACCAAAATGGTAAATTAATTGTTGATTCTTCGTTTTCCCTGGACACAAAAGAATTTGCAGGATGGACAAAATATATTTACAATGATGAAGGAAAATTAGTTCAAAAAACGAATTTGTCAGGATATTTATATGGTTATTTATATAGTTATTTGTATAACAATAGTGGACAATTAATTGAAGATAATAATTATGATTTAGTTGGCAAACTAATCTATAAGAACACATATAAATACAATAATTTTGGCATTTGTATTGAAAAAGAAAGTAGAGGTAAGAATAATGAACTTGTCGAATATGGTAATATAGAACTGGATGAAAAAAATCGTTTGACTTCCATAAATACAGTAGGTCCTATGAATAATCAGAAACTGGAAATTTCTTCTGTTGAAATGCGTTTAGATAATAATAGAAGAAATTATCTACCTCTAGATTATGATTCTCTTTTGCTGAACAGAGATTCCTTGGACACTTATATGGTTGATTTTGATACCTCAAACTATTTAAACAGATACAGTTCAGGAGCTTCTCATATAACTTGGGATAAATATTACTTTGATGTAAATAAAAAATTAATTCAGCATTATTATGTAAGTAAATATGAACCTGGCTTAGACTATGATGATGAATATATTGAAAAATATGCTGAAAAACAAAAATATGACACTTTAAATGAGACTTTAGAAATTGAATATAAAAGATACAATGATAAAAATGAACTACAGAGTACCGTAAAGTATACATACCACAAAGGGTTATTGGTTGAGAGAACGATAGATAATCCTAAAGAAGAAAAACAACTTAAGGGTCATATTACTTATCCTTGGGGGCTTGGTCGTGTTGATGCTTCTACAAAAAGAATAATCATAAAATATGACAATAAAGACAACTTTATTGAAAAGAATATATACGATTATTACAATGAAGACAAGATCGTTAGTTCTGAAAAAAGAAAGTATGATAAAAATAATATTCTTACTGAAATTTCATATTTCGATGAGAATGGTAAGACAACTGATTTCACAGGTGTAGTTCATAGAATAGTGTTTTCAAAATTTGAAGAAAATTGTGTTTTCTGCAGTATTAAACGCTTTTATAACATTCAAGGTAAAGAGGTTTTTTACAACACTGAAAAAATGATTTTTGAATAAGTAAGCTTCAACAAAATGAATACAATAGGTATTGTAAAAGGTAGAAAATGCACCTTCCAAGAAGTTCAAGAAATTGGCGAGTGCATCATGCTAAACGCTAGTAAACCCATAGATTATGATACGTTAGCCAAAAGCATCATTTCGGGAAATACGCTTCGGGCATTTCACAGAATTGATGTCAACAAAAGTGGCCCGAAAGAGATTATTAATTATTTTTTAATCAATTCGAAAGATTCAATTACCAAGGGGCTTTCAAAATGTACATGTGCTAAAGATTTTGATTTGTTGAGCAATGAATTGGAGCAAACGCTAAAAAAAGAACTTTCCAAAAACGTAAGACCAGAAATACTCTCCAATTACAATGCAGTAAGAAAAATAATTGATTTGATACTTGAGCATGTAGTTCTTGTTTCAAATGAATTGAGTAATTACCGTCAGCAATTAATTCATTTATTGCGCGTTCCTCTAGATTCATTTATTTTAAATTCTTCCTGTTTATTCACTTATAATGAGCGCAAAAAATTTGAATTAAAAGCAAATGCTGGTTTTTTAAGTATCAAGAAAAAGGAGCACTATGATAGTATTCAAAACCATTTGGCAAGTATTGCTAATGAAAGTAAAATCGATCACCCCATTTATTTTGATATTCTGTGGCGTGATAGAATCAATTTTAAACTTAACATTTTAGAATAAGCTAAATTAATTCAAAGTAGTTTTTGAAAATTACTATTAACTCAAAAAAATATTCAATTCAACATTAAAAAAATCAATTATAATCCGCCAAAACTATGTTTTTTATTGAGTTTTGGCGGATTATAATGCGAAACAGAGACGATTTTTTAGCCCTGATAAATGAATATCAATCCAACTTTTAATTCTTAAAACTCCATCACTTTTTTGAACTGAGCCTGAGAACTAGTTTGCTCGATTTAATACCAAAACATGCAGAGCAACCTCACAATATGTAAAGTAAAACACTTACAATATGTAAAGTAAAAAGCTTACAATATGTAAAGTAAAATACTTATAATATGTAAAGTAAAACACTTATAATATGTAAAGTAAAACACTTATAATATGTAAAATAAAACCAATTTAATATGTAAAATAAATAGTTTACAATATGTAAAGTAATTGATTTACAATATGTAAAATGAAAACCATATAATATGTAAAATAAACTAGCTTTAATATGTAAAATAAGCTTATATTTGCATCAAAAAAAACTGATTCAAAATGGCAAAAGCAGCAGACTACACAGAACGTATTTCAGATATTGAAATGCGCAAAAAACTAGACGCCTCTGGAGCATTATTGATAAGGGGAATGAAAGCTTGTGGTAAAACGAAATCGGCAAAACAAGTTGCATCAAGTGTGGTCTCTTTTGATCAAGATGAACAAATAAAATTGTTGATGGAAACCGCACCTCAACGCATACTAATCGGTGCTGTTCCGCGGTTGATTGACGAGTGGCAAGAATTTCCTAAAATATGGAATTATGTCCGCCATGAAGTGGATGAGCGCAATGACGTCGCTCAATTTATTTTAACGGGTTCTGCTAATCCCGCTGAAGATGCAAAAATTCACTCGGGTGCTGGCAGATTTACGGTTTTAGATATGCGCACCATGAGCTGGCAGGAGTTGGGATATTCTTCTGGAGAAATAAGTTTAGGTCGTTTACTTGAGGGCAAAGATCAAACAACGAATGATGCTCCCACAGATATCGAAACGATTATACTGCGCATCATGAAAGGCGGTTTTCCAGCATTGCTGAAGAAAAATATTTCGCAAGCACTCGAAATAAATCGCGCATATATTGATTTACTGACAGAAGTGGATATGAGCCGTGTATCTGAAATAAAACGAAATCCAGCAAAAGTTCGAAGTCTTTTACGCACGCTTGCTAGAAATACTGCAACTACAGCTGACATTACAGTCTTGGAAAAAGACATGAAATTAAACGAAAACAGTGATATTTCACGTCCTACCATATACGATTACTTAGAAGTTTTGGCTCGTTTGATGATTGTTGAAGATCAACCTGTATGGAACACACACATTCGTTCTTCCGCAACTTTACGGAAATCTTCAAAACGTCACTTTTCAGATGTTTCGCTCGCTGTTGCAGCCCTTGGACTTGGCAAAGAGGCATTGTTGAATGATTTAAAATTTACAGGTTTTCTATTTGAATCGATGGTCGTGCATGACCTCAGAGTATATGCACAGGCGAATGACGCAAAGGTTTATCATTATTATGATTCCAGTGGATTAGAGGTTGATGCAATCGTTCAAAAATACACAGGAGAATGCTGTGCTTTTGAAATTAAACTAGGTACTGGTCAAATTGAAGACGCGGCTAAAAACCTGCTCAAATTTACAGCTGTTTTAAGTGATTCAAGCAGATCAAAATTGATTTCATTGAATGTAATCACAGGTACTGGTATTAGTTACAAACGAAATGACGGAATCAATGTGATTTCATTGGCTTCACTTGGTTATTGAGGATTAGAATTTTTAAAATGATTGCATCAACAATTGGCAAAACTTCATTCGTTCTTCATCCCTTTTATTATCTTTGAAAACTAAAATTTGATTATGCGCAAAAATATTTTCGCCCTTTTTATCCTGCTTGTTTTATCTGGATTTTCCTCCGTTAACGCAATGAACATTCAGTATTCGCTGAAAATGCCCAAGCCGCAAAATCATTATTTCGAGGTAGAAATGCTGATTGAAGATTACAAAGCAGCTGAATTAGAAGTAAAAATGCCCGTTTGGGCACCTGGCTCCTATTTGGTAAGAGAGTTTGCTAAAAATGTAAACTTGGTAAAGGCTTTTGACGAAAAAGGAAATGCTTTAACCGTTCAAAAAACGAATAAAAACACTTGGAAAATCCAAAAGGGAAATGCCAAAAGTGTCAAAGTAAAATATGAAGTTTATTCCTTTGAACTGAGTGTTAGAACCAGTTTTTTAGATTTAACACACGGATATGTGAGTGGAACTGGCGTTTTTATGTACGTGGAAAATCAGCAAGAAAACAAAGGAAAACTGATTGTTTATCCTTATTCAGGTTTCAAAAAGATTTCTACTGCGCTTCCAAAAGCGAAAGAAGGAATGGCCGGTGATGGCGCTGAAACTTTCGAGTTTGCAAATTATGACCAATTGGTAGATTGCCCAATCGAAATCGGAAATCACATTGAATTTTCATTCCAATCGGCAGGTGTAAATCACCGCGTGGCGATGTATGGCGATGGGAATTTTGACGTGGAACAACTCAAAAAAGACATGGCAAAAATTACTGCCACTGCAACGCAAGTCATTGGTGAAAATCCGAATAAGGAATATTTGTTCATCATTCACAATGTCGTTGATGGTCAAGGAGGATTGGAACATATCAATTCCACTACATTGAGCGTCAATCGTTGGACGTATCAAGGAAGCGAATATATCGGTTTTTTATCATTGGTTGCGCATGAATATTTCCATTTATGGAATGTAAAACGCATTCGACCAGTAGAATTAGGACCTTTCAATTACGATGAAGAAAATTACACATCAATGCTATGGGTGATGGAAGGTTTTACTTCTTATTACGATGAATTGTTATTGCTTCGCGCAGGCTATTACACGCAGGAACAATACATTCAAAAAGTGTTGAGCGGTTTGAATTATGTGGAAGGTTCTGAAGGTTCACGCGTTCAACCTGTGGCACATGCAAGTTTTGACGCTTGGATCAAAAGCTACCGACCAAATGAAAATTCTGCCAATACAACAATGACTTATTATTCCCGCGGAGGCTTGCTTGCAGCGGTTTTGGATGCTAAAATTGTCACCAAATTCAATGGCAAAAAATCCTTGGATGATTTCATGCAAAAATTGTATCAAGATTTCTACAAAAAACTCAATCGTGGTTTTTCTGAAGCTGAATTTCAAAAAGCACTGAGCGACTTCATGGAAGAAGACATGTCGGCATTTTTCAGAGATTATGTCAACGATACCAAAGTGCCTGATTACAAATCAATTTTTGCACCTGTTGGATTGAAAGTTGAATACATTGGTAATGCAAAACCATCTTTTGGCGCAAGTTTTTCTCAATCGAATGGAAAAGCAATGGTGAAAGGAATTCGCGTTAATTCTGCTGCTGAAAATGCTGGTTTGAGCGTCAATGATGAAGTGATTGGTTTCAATGGTTACCGTGTTGAAGCAGGAGATTTGGATGGAATTTTCGCAGGATTAACTCTAGGAGAATCAATCAATCTTTTGATTTCTCGCGACGATGTTTTGTTGGAGGTAAAAGCAATCATGGGAAGTTACGAACGACCAACGTACAAAATGACGTTCGACAACAACGAAAAAACTTTGAAATTGCGCAATTATTGGTTGAGATAGGAAATCCAAATTGGAGATTCTTCCTTAACTTTGAGCGCTAATAAATCGGAAAATGGAAATTATTCAAAATACCCTCAATAACGTTTGTACGATTACATTGAATCGTCCAGAAGTGTTCAATTCTTTCAACCAAAAAATGGCTTTTGCTTTGCAAGATGCGTTGAAAAATGCTGCTACAAATGAAGAAGTGCGCGCAATCGTCATCACTGGCGAAGGAAAAGCATTTTGCGCAGGTCAAGATTTAGCGGAAGCGACTGATCCAAACGGACCAGCATTGCAATCGATAGTTAAAGATCATTACAATCCAATCATTGAATTGATTCGCACGATTGAAAAACCAATCATCGCTGCGGTAAATGGTGTTGCAGCAGGCGCTGGAGCAAATATCGCATTGACTTGTGACATTACGATTGCCAAAAATTCAGCGAGTTTCATTCAAGCTTTTTCAAAAATTGGTTTGATTCCAGATTCTGGCGGTACCTTCTTTTTGCCCCGAATTATCGGTTCGCAAAAAGCGTTGGCCTTGATGATGACTGGAGATAAAATCACGGCTGAAGAAGCGGATCGCATGAACATGATTTACAAAGCAGTTGCAGATGAAACTTTCCAAGAAACCGTAACCACTTTCGCTGAAAATTTAGCTAAAATGCCAACACGTGGATTGGGATTGACCAAGAAAGCAGTGAACGCAAGTTTCACCAATGACTTGTCGACTCAATTGGCTTTGGAAGAAAAATTGCAAACTGAGGCTGGACAAACGCATGATTTCAACGAGGGAGTCGCTGCGTTTTTAGAAAAAAGAAAACCTGAGTTTAAAGGAAAATAGTAAACTCATTCAACGATATTAATACATTAAAATTCATGAATTCAATTCATATTGGAGTAGTTGGCGCCGGAACAATGGGCGCTGGAATTGCACAAGTTGCTGCTCAAAGTGGTCATCAAGTAGTTTTGTTAGATGCCAATACAGAAGCTTTGACAAAAGCGGAAAACGGTTTACGTAAAGTTTACGACAAACTGATTGAAAAAGAAAAAATCACGCGAGAAAAAGCAGATGAAATTATTGCGCGCATTCAATTTTCGACGCAACTTTCAGATTTCAAAGAAAGTGGATTGATTATCGAAGCGATTATCGAAAAACTAGAAGTAAAACACCAAGTTTTCGCAGCAATTGAGGCAGTTGTTTCGGAAAATTGCATCATTGCGTCCAACACTTCTTCCCTATCCATTGCTTCGATTGGTTCAGTGTTGAAAAATCCAACACGTTGCATCGGAATTCATTTTTTCAATCCTGCGTCTTTGATGCCATTGGTAGAAATTATTCCTGCTGTGCAAACTTCGAACGAAACATTGACTTTAGCGAAATCAATCATAGACAGTTGGAAAAAGATTTCTGTAGTGACGAAAGACACTCCAGGATTTATTGTGAATCGTGTTGCGCGCCCATTTTACGGCGAAGCGTTGCGCATTTACGAAGAAGGAATTGCAGATTTCGCAACGATTGATTGGGCGATGAACACAGTCGGCGGATTTAGAATGGGACCATTTACGTTGATGGATTACATTGGAAATGATGTGAATTATACGGTTACTGAAACCGTTTTTGAAGCATTTTATTTCGATCCAAGGTTCAAACCTTCTTTCACACAAAAACGACACAAAGAAGCAGGATATTTTGGTAGAAAATCTGGAAAAGGATTTTTTGATTATAGTGTAGATGCAACTAATTCTGCTCCAACAGAAGATTTGATATTGGCAAAATCCATCTTTGAACGCATCATCGTGATGTTGATCAACGAAGCAACTGACGCTTTGTTTTTAAACATTGCATCAAGAGAAGACATTGATTTAGCAATGACGAACGGAGTCAATTACCCCAAAGGATTACTCAAATGGGCAGATGAATTGGGATTGGAATTTGTCTTGAATTCATTAGAAAATCTGTTCCAAGAATACGGAGAAGACCGTTACAGACCAAGCGTATTGTTGCGCAGAATGGTGCGTGAAGGGAAGACGTTTTATTAGAAAATCAGTCCTCCCCCTTGGTCCCCCTCCAAAGGGGGAAGATGCAAAACTCATTTCAATCCGAAAACAAATAATTTCAATCCTTTGCTTACCTTTGTATTCATAAATTAAAACGATGAAAATTCACAACAACATACTAGAAACGATTGGTAATACGCCAATGGTTCGATTAAATGTCTTGACAAAAGACGTCAAAGCAACCGTTTTAGCTAAAATTGAAACGACCAATCCTGGAAACTCTGTGAAAGACAGAATGGCCGTAAAAATGATTGAAGATGCTGAAAAATCTGGACTTTTAAAACCAGGTGGTACAATCATCGAAGGAACTTCTGGTAATACTGGAATGGGCTTGGCCTTGGGTGCAATCATCAAAGGTTACAAATTGATTTGTGTGTTGAACGACAAACAATCCAAAGAAAAAATGGATATTTTGCGTGCAGTTGGCGCTGAAGTGGTTGTCTGTCCTACCGCAGTTGAACCAACAGACCCTCGCTCCTATTATTCCGTATCGCGAAGATTGGCAACTGAAATTCCAAATTCTTGGTATGTAAATCAGTACGATAATTTATCAAATCGTACGGCACATTATGAATCAACTGCACCTGAAATTTGGGACCAAACGGATGGAAAAATCACGCATTTTGTGGTTGGTGTTGGTACAGGTGGAACCATTTCTGGAATCGGAAAATATTTGAAAGAGAAAAATCCAAACATCAAAATTTGGGGAATTGATACGTATGGATCAGTTTTCAAAAAATACCACGAAACTGGAATTTTTGATGAAAATGAAATTTATCCATACATCACAGAAGGAATTGGTGAAGATATTTTGCCCGCAAACGTTGATTTTTCAGTAATCGATCATTTTGAAAAAGTAACTGATAAAGACGCGGCAGTTTACACGCGTCGTTTGGCGAAAGAAGAAGGAATTTTCGTTGGAAACTCAGCTGGATCTGCCATCAAAGGTTTGTTGCAAATGCAAGCTGAATTGACCGAAGACGATGTAGTTGTAGTTTTATTCCATGACCACGGAAGTCGTTATCTCGGTAAAATTTTCAACGACGATTGGATGCGTGAGCGCGGATTCTTGGACGAAGGAAACAAAACTGCAGGCGATTTAGTTTCAAAGCATGCAGATCATCCGTTGGTTTTTGTTTACGCGGAAGAATTGGTTTCTCACGCTGTTGCCAAAATGCGTAAATTCAACATTTCTCAAATCCCTGTGATGAAAGACAATGCTTTTGTTGGCTCCTTGGATGATGTCCACACTTATCAAAGTTTGGTAGACAATCCAAGTTTGATTGACACTCCAATTTCCGGAATCATGCAAAAAGCATTTCCTATTGTGAAGGAAAACACAACGATTGAAGAAGTTTCCAAATTGATCAACAAAGAAACAGCCGCTGTTTTAGTTGAATTAATGTCAGGTAAATTTCACATTGTTTCAAGACAAGATATTATTTCTTCGTTGTCATAAAAATATGATTTTCAAAGATCAAATGAATCGGACAATCCGCTTGGAAGCAATTCCCAAGCGGATTGTTTCTTTGGTGCCATCGCAAACAGAGTTTTTATTTGATTTGGGATTAGAAAATGAAGTGGTTGGAATCACTAAATTTTGCATTCATCCAGAGGCATGGTTTCGCTCGAAGACTAGGATTGGCGGAACAAAAACCGTGAATATCGAGAAAGTCAAAGCTTTGAAACCAGACTTGATTATCGCGAACAAAGAGGAAAATACCGAGGCAGACATCGAAGCATTGGAAAAAATTGCCCCTGTTTGGATTAGCGATATTTACACCTTAAATGATGCTTTTGAAATGATTCACCAAATTGGCGAAATCTGCGGAAAATCGCAAAAAGCCGATGAAATTGTTCAATCAATCCAAAGCCAATTCGAAACTTTTAAAAATCCGTTTAGATCAAGTAAATCCATTCCAAAAGTGATTTATTTGATTTGGAAAAATCCGTATTTAATCGCTGGCAAAAATACCTTTATTGATGATTTACTTCAAAAATGCGGACTTGAAAATTTGACGCAAATCAATCGCTATCCTGAGTGGAATCCGCAAGTAAGCGAAATACCTGATTATATTTTATTGAGTTCAGAACCTTTTCCATTCAAACAAAAAGACCTTGCTGAACTGCAAAATCAATTTCCAAAAGCAATAATCTTGTTGGTTGATGGAGAATTATTTTCTTGGTATGGTTCAAGATTGAAATTAAGTGTGGCTTATTTTAAAACACTTTTCGACTAAATCAGTTATTCAAAGTCAACAAAAAACGCAACATTTCAGTCACCACAGTTTTTTCATTTTTGAATGCAAATTTACCTGTCAAATTATTTTTCCCATTCACAGATTTAAACTTAATTTCAGCCACAGAAAGCGATTGAAAAAGCGTTTTACTAGCTTTATAAGGTGGGTAAAAATTCAATCCAACAGCCATCAATCCTCCCCCGTTGATTTCAGTCAAATTCGTTAAGTCTCCTTCTAATAGAAATAAATCAGAATTTTTCTCCTGCAATAAATTCGCAGTATTTGAACCGAAAAACAAAGTGAATTCATCCAAAATGCGCAAAGTATAGGCTTTATCTTCTCTGATTAAAAGTAAACCATTTGCTGTTGACGCTTCGACCACAAATCCCAATTTCTGCCAAGGTTTTTGATTTTCTACAAATGCTTTTTTGTCTAATTTTGATTCAAAAGAAAGTAATAAATCTCCATCAGGCAAAATGTTGTTTTCACCAATATTTGTTCCCCTATAATTAACTGAAAAGCGACTAATTTTCGGTAAATTGAACCCTTTTGCGTTCATAAATGATTGCAAGGTGTCAGCGTAATTTTCTGGAAAAATTCCGCAAAGCAAATGAAAACCATCCTTTTTCAAGGTCCAATTAGATTGTGAAATAGTTTTCTGAGCTGCAAATTCCCCATCTAAAATCAATTCATTTGACAACAATTGCACACTCATTTGTCCTTTTCCGAAAAGAGATTTCAGTGAAGTTGAAACTGACAAAATTTGTCCTTCTTTGGCTTCTGAACTAAATCTTTTTGGACTGCTATTTTTCTTAGATAGAGCTTTCAATACAAATTCTTTCCCTTGTTTGTCAGCAATTCCTGAAGTTGTTGAAATCAAAATTCCGACATTTTCGTTCGCATTGAAATATTGATTTTTAGAACCGACATCTGAAATGTTTGCTTTGAAATTTTTTGTGTCAGTCAAATTGAATAAAAACCCAGTGATTTTGCCCTTTGAAATTGATTTTTCAAAATAGATTACATCAGAAAGTAAATCAATTCCTGTATCTTTAAATAGCGAATTATCGAAATCACCTTGTGACATTTTTTCTAGTTGTGCCAAAACTTCTTTGTCTTTATCATCCAAAAAAATATCGTAAACCGCTGATTGAAAAAAAGATTTTGCATCTATTTTCAAAACTAAGTCAGCATCAGCAGGAATATAAAGTGCATTTTCATTGGGCTTTTTCGCAAAGAAAAACTCCGATAAAATAAGGGTTCCCCACAAAAAAATCAATCCAAAAAGTACCGGAAAAATTCTTTTTAATTTAAATTCTAATTGCATGGGATAAAGGTAGGGAATTTTAGGCAATCGGGTTTAGGGATTGGGAATTAGGATTTAGGCAATTGGCACCAGGATTTTGGTTTCATATTGCGAATAGCGTTATCTTTGTAGTATGGGAAAGTTTTTGATGTTTTTTGTAAAAATGTTTGGTTGGAGGATTGATCCGCATTCGCCTGAGGGTGTTAAAAAGGCTGTCATTGTGATGGGACCGCACACTTCTAATTGGGATTTTATTATTGGAAAAATTGCCTTCATGCAATACAATATTAAAGGTACCTATTTGATTAAAAAAGAACTGTTTTTCTGGCCATTGGGTTGGTTTTTGAAGTCAATTGGCGGAATTCCTGTGGATCGAAAATCGAACAATAATTTTACGGACCAGGCTGTTGAATACTTCAATAATAGCGAAACAATGTTCATGGTTTTTACGCCTGAAGGAACACGTTCATACAGCCCAAATTGGAAAAAAGGTTTTTATTATATCGCACAAAAAGCAAATGTTCCGATTTACATTGGCTATATGGATTACAAAAAGAAGATTGGAGGATTTTGCCCGACACTTTTTCAACCGACAGGAAATTCTGACGCAGATATTGCGACTATCAAAGAAATTTTGAGCCAATACGAAGGGAAATTTCCTGAAAACGGTATTTTTACTGTAGAAGAGGATAAAAAGAGAGCGTTGAAATTGAAATCCAAATAATTATTTTTTTTCGATGGTACTAGTCTTTTTATTGAATCCATAAGGACAATGTTTGCAACCACTTTTGCAGCAATAACCGCGCTTTAAATGGTATTTTTCAGTAAAAACGATGTAACCGTCAGGACTCAAATAATAATCTTCTGAATCCATATTACTTCTTTTCGAAAAACCTGAAAAATCATCGCTCATGATGCAAAATTAGTTTTTATCTTTGAAATCATCGTTCGATTCGTTTTATATGTCAGAAAATCTAGTTCATTTTATTCAGCACGAAAAATCTATTTTACAGCGATTGCATTGCAGCGATTGGGATGAACGCAACATCGAAGTTTGGGTGAAAAGAGATGATTTATTGCACCCAGAAGTTTCTGGAAATAAGTGGCGAAAATTATACTACAACATTGAACAAGCGAAACAATATAAATGTGACGGAATTTTCACTTTTGGAGGCGCTTTCTCGAATCATTTACTCGCAACAGCTTTTTCAGCAGCAGCTTGTGACCTAAAATCAATCGGATTTGTGCGTGGTGATGAATTGAACAAAAACTCAAATCACACATTGCAAAGATGCAGTGAATTAGGAATGGAATTGCAATTTTTATCCCGTGAAATGTATGTTTTGCACAACGATAAACAATTTATTGACGAATTGAAACTTGAAAACCCTGGTTTTTATTCTATTCCGGAAGGTGGCGCAAACTACTTTGGAATGATTGGATGTCAAGCGATTTGGGAAGAACTTCCACAAGAGATTGACCATATTTTTGTAGCGCAAGGAACAACAACTACCAGCTGCGGATTATTGCTCGGATTACCAGAAAAGACAAAACTTCATGTCGTTCCAGTTTTGAAAGGATTTGATGTTAAAACATCGATGAAAAATAATTTAAATTGGTTTCTATTTGATGAAGATCTTGCGACAGAATTAGTCGAAAAAGTGCAAATTTACAGCGAATTTCATTTTGGTGGTTATGGAAAATATACGCCTGAACTATTGAATTTCATTAAAGAAACTTACCAGAAACACCAGCTTCCACTAGACCCTATTTACACAGCAAAAGCTTTTTATGCACTTTCTGAAACGCTAAAATCTCCTGGATTCGAGAATAAAAAAGTCGTTTTCATACATACAGGCGGCTTACAAGGCTGCAAATCAATTGAAGAAAAAGAAAATATTCAGTTTTTTAGATAAACAGAAAAATTACATTTTGTTTTCACAATCATTTAATTATTAGTTTTTTAAAATAAAAAACGATAAACTACCGATCAATTCTTGAACAAAAAAGTAGTTTAAAATAACATCTCAATTGTTAAATTTTAGTTGTTTTAACATTTAGGAAAACTTTAAATAAAATTTAATCGTTATTTTCACAAGCGAGATTAATAATTTAAATCAATTGTTATGACAATAACAGCCATTACTGAAGGAATCAAAATTACTGTTGTCAGCCAGTTTAGACCTGAATTATCTGGTTTAGAAGTAGATGCTTTTTATTTTGATTATCAAATCAGTATAGAAAATTTCAATTCTTTCAGTGTTCAATTGTTACGCAGAGATTGGTTTATTTACGATTCATTAAATTCTCCAAAATATGTGAGTGGCGAAGGAGTTGTCGGTCAGCAGCCTGTTCTTGAAGCTGGAGAAACATACACTTATTCAAGTGGTTGCGATTTAAGAAGTGAAATTGGATTCATGACGGGACATTACACTTTCGTGAACAAACAAACTAATGTTGAATTTCCAGTGTTGATTCCTCGTTTTGATTTGATTACACTTTCAAAGCTGAATTAAGTTTTTTTAGATATAGTATTTATCGCACATTTCTACCAATCTTTTCACAATCATTTCCCTCAGAATTAGAGGTTCGAGCACTTCAACTTCCCCGGCGTAACTCAGAAGAGATCTGATTAGTTCTTCCGAAATCAAAACTCCCATTGAAAAAACAGTCTTATTCTTGCCTTTTTTCTCCACTTTTTGACTGTGGTGAAAAGGTTGAGATTCAATGTACTTGGCAGCAACATTTTCAGCTTTGAAAATAACTTTTTCAGGTGTCGCGCTATCACTTGCTGTGATTCCAACTGCATTTTTGAAGAACTCTTCCGCGTTGAAAGCAATGGGTTCGCTAAATACGTCATCACTCAACACAACATCTTCCATGCGTTCAAGTGCATAGGTAATAATCGCTTCTTTGTCATTGTCGTAAGATATTAAATACCAACGATTTCTGTATTCTTTCAATAGCAATGGAACAACTCTTCGAGATTTTTTCTTTCCATTTACAAAACTTTCATAGTCAAAATGAATGATATTTTTGCCACGGATTGCGTTTAAAATAGGAGCTAAAAAATCATTTCCTCTTGCAGAAACGCCTACTTCAAATTGCACAAAACTGCCAATATCTGAAGCGTTTGGGTCCTGAGAAATGTTAACTCGATCAAAAATCTTGTCGATGGCAAATCCAAATTGTTTAAACATCGCCGAATCTCTGAAATGAATCAAAGTGTTTGTTGCAAATTTAATCGCATCAATTTCGTCTTCGCTCAAAGGAATATCATTGATTGAAAAGTCCTCGTCAGCATAGTAATATCCGCCATCTCTTTTGCTATATTTGATAGGTGCATCATGCTCCATTTTCATCGCGAACATGTCTTTTTCTATGGTCGAATCACAGATATTTGCTCCATCTTCACTTCCATAAAGCGCTTCCTCACAAGCAGTTCTTAAATCACTTTTTGTTGGGAAAGGCTTGTATTTGTTTCGTAAACAGCGGTCAATGATTCTAAATCGAATAATCGCATTTTTAATTTGTGGCATAAAACAGAGTTTTGCTATGAAACGAAATTAGATATTAATCTTTTCTCTCACAAAGAGATAAAGGAAAGATTTCAACAATAAAAAATGGAAAAAACAGCCTTGATTTACAAATAATTGACTAATTATTTTAATCAGTGAATTCTAATTTGAGAAAAATTGTCATTTGATGAAAAGTAATTAGCTTTGAGCAACAAAAAATTACAGAGAATTGAAGAAACAACTTTGGATTACGGCGATTTCTTTGCTTTTGCTCAATATTTTATTGAAAATAATTTTCATTTCAACTGCATCGATTTCTTGGGATGAGCCGTTCAGTATATACCATGCTCAGATGTCGGTTAAAAATATTATACATCAGCTATACTTGGGAAATAATCCGCCATTTTTTGAAATCGTTTTACATTTTTGGATCAAATTTTTCGGTATTTCTCCCTTTTCAGTAAGATTTTTACCGATGATTTTTAGCAGTTTGACTGCAGTAATGATTTTCTTACTTGGAAATAAAATGTTTCATTTTAAAGTCGGATTATTAACGGCATTGCTTTTTACATTTACCAATTTCCACCTGTTTTTTGCACACGAAGCGCGCGTTTACAGCTTGTTTGGTTTATTAACTGTTTGCACAATTTATGTGTTTATCCAATTTATTGAAAATAGAGAAAATCGAAAATATTTTTGGTTTCTTATTCTTCTCAACTCGTTGCTTTTTTACACCCATTATTTTGGATTTTTCGTCTTCGCCATTCAAGGAATCTCAATTATAATAATTTCAGATTTGAGAAAAAGATTTTTCTGGAAGTTCGTCGCAGCTGGCTTTGGTGTTTTACTGCTTTTCGCTCCCAATTTGTGGATTTTGATTGGTCGTTTTGGTCATTCAGTATCCAATGGAACTTGGATTGAAAAACCTACAGGAATCGAAAGTTTGTACAATATGCTATGGATTTTCTCAAACCAACCCGTCAATACCGTTTTGTGCTTGTTGATTCTCGTCTCTGCACTTGTCAAATGGATTATTAAAAGAGATTTTAAATCAATCAAAACGAATACAAAAATCATTCTAATCTGGTTTCTTTTTCCCTTCTTGTTTATGTTTGGAATTTCATTTTGGATTCCGATTTTCATTGAAAGGTATCTGATTTTCGTTTCATTCGGCTACTACTTTATAATCCTTTGTTCGTTGGACTATTTGTTCGAAAAACCGACTTTGAAATGGATTTTTTCTAGCGCTTTGATTGTGTTATTTACAGCAACATTCAAACCCAACCTAGACAACAAACGTCATGTGCGTGAGGCTATTCAAGCGCTCAAAAAACTGAAAACCGACGAAACTTTAGTAATCGTTTGCGGACATGATTTTGTACTTACTTTCGCCTACTATTATGATATTTCGCTGTTCAAAGATGTAGATCAAATCAAAGTTTACGATAGAATGATTTCTAAATTGAATCAGAAGTCGATTTATCCGGTTTATTCAATGCCTTTTGAAGTAAAACTAAAATCCAAAGTGATTTACTTTGATGCAGCAGCAGATTTTTCCAATCCGGGGAATAATATTTTAAACACTTTGAATCAGCAATATAATTTAAAGAAGACGCATCATTTTGAAAAAGTTTACAATATTTATGAATTTGAAAAAAAATGATTTGTAACTTAGCTTTGGATAAACGTTTTTAAATAAAAGCGATGAAAAAGCAATTTTCATTTTTGATTTTCATTTTACTTGCCACATTTGGATTTTCACAAAGTAACAGCCTTGCAGATTGCGGTGAAATTCCAACATTGAATCTGGGTGTTTTGAAATTTGTAAAAAGCAAAATAAACAAAAAAGTTGGTCGTGGCGAATGCTGGGATTTGGCGGCCGAGGCGCTAGAATCTGTGGATGCAAAATGGAACAAAGAATACATTTTTGGTCAAGAAATGGATCCCAACACCGATTGCATCTTTGCTGGCGACATCATTCAATTTGAAGATGTGAAATTGAAATATATAAAAGACGAAGTAACTTACCACGAAATGATGTTGCACCACACAGCGATAATTTACCAAGTTTTAGGAACTGGAAAATACAAATTAGCGCATCAAAATATTCGAACAAGAAACAACCGTGTTGAAATAACGGATATTGATTTGAAAAATATTTACAAAGGAGAATTGCATATTTATCGACCAGAATGAAAGATTCGCTTCGCTCTACGATATTAAGATTTTAGGACACGCCTCTTCGAAGCTTTAAGACTAGATTATTGTGGTTAATGGTATTTTATTTTTAGCCACGGATTTCACTGATTATACGGAAAAATGGATTCTAAATTTGATTTGCTTAGCAGAAATATTTCCAAGATTATTTTAAAATTCAATTGTCTAGCAGCTGAAGTCTTGTGCACGATTAATCAAAAAAATAAGTGAATCCGTGGCATTAATTCACGAAAATCAAAAAGTCTTTCGTCCATGGTCTTTTGTCTTCCGTCTATTTCCCCTATCTTTGTAATCCATTTTTCCAATATGAAAACATTTGTTTCGATCATTTTAGTTTCATTTTTGCCGGTCTTTTCATTTTGTCAAATGTCGGCTGTGAAAGGCAAAGCGCCTTATCCTTTTTGGATAAATTTACCTGCGGATAGCATTTTGAATTCAAAACCGCCTGTATTGGTTTTCTTGCATGGGAAAAGTTTGTCGGGAACAGATTTGGAGCGCGTGCGGCGATATGGAGTGATACATGAAATTGACAAAGGACGCAAAATCCCTGCGATTGTGGTTGCTCCGCAAGTGGCGACAGGTTCTTGGGATCCTGATAAAGTGCTGGCGGTGTTGGAATATGTTCAAAAAACGTACAATACAGATAGCAGCAAAATTTATGTCGTTGGAATGAGTTTGGGAGGTTATGGAACCTTACACTTTGCGGGAAAATATGCTGATAAAATTACTGCAGCAGTTGCTTTGTGCGGCGGAGGAAATCCTAAAGATGCAGCTTGCTTGGCGACCATTCCATTGTGGATTCAGCATGGAGACAAAGATTCTGCAGTTCCAATTTCGGAATCAGAAAAAATGGTGAATGCCATCAAAGCGGTGGACGAATCGAAGTTGATTTACACGATTCACCCAGGTGCAGATCATGGTGCTTTAGAGCGCGTTTTTAGGACTGATGAAATGTATGATTGGTTATTTCAGCAAGTGAGAGTGATGCAAAAGTAAGTGATGCAAAAGTAATTGATTTAAACTAAGTTTTTCGTTTTTTCTTTTTCGCTGCTGGGAAAAGAATGTTATTCAAAATCAATCGATAGCCTGGAGAATTTGGGTGTAAATTCAAATCTGTTGGTGGATCTCCGACCATGTGTTGAAAATCTTCTGGATCGTGTCCTCCGTAGAAAGTCCAAGTTCCTTGTCCCATTTCTCCGTGCAAATATCGCGCAGTTCCAAGTGATTTATTTTCACCTAAAATCAAGACATTTGGTTTGATCAAATCTTTTTTGAAGTCGGTTGTTTGTCCCATAAATCCATCAATCACGTCGGTGTGACATTGGGTTAACATCGTGGGAACAATGTCCCATTTGGCGGAAAATTCAAACAAAGAAAATTTATCTTGATTTTCAGGCAAACGGTGTAATTCGGTGCCGTCAATGTTTGAATATTCGTACATCAAAGGATCTTTCACTAACAAAAAATCTTTGAAAGCGAATGTATTCCCAAAATCTAATTCTTGCTGACAATTTGGATCTATTCCATCGCCGTCGTACATGTATTCGCAAATATCTGTATTGTGCGCTGCTAAAGCGATGTCGTAACTATCAGTTCCACTGCACATAGTAAATAAAAATCCGCCTCCAGCGACAAAGTTTTTGATATTATTAGCAACTTGCAATTTCAACTCAGAAACTTTTTTGAATCCCAACATTTTGGCATCGCCCTCAGCGTCTTCCACTTGTTTTTTGTACCATGCTTCCCCGCGGTATCTCGCAAAAAACTTTCCGTATTGGCCGGTGAAATCTTCATGATGCAAATGCAACCAATCGTATTTTGGCAAAACGCCCATTACCACAGCGGAATCGTAAATTTTGTCGTAGGGAATTTCGGCATATTCCAACACCATTGTTACCGCATCGTCCCAAGGCATTGTTCCTTCGGGCGTATAAACTGCAATTTTTGGCGCTTTTTCCAGTTGAACAACTTCCTGATTCACTTCAGGATTCGCAATTTGATTTTTGATTGAATTGGCTTGACCGTCAGAAATGATTTCATATTTCACACCACGAATAATCAATTCTTCTTCAACTGCTTTTAAATGTGGAAAAAGAAAAGAACCACCTCGGTAGTTGAGTAACCATTCAATAACCAAATCATTTTCAAGCATCCAAAAAGCAACACCATAAGATTTTAGGTGATTGGTTTGCGTCTCATCCATCGGAACAAGAATTTGAGAACTTCTTCCGAAATTGGCAATCAAAGTGAAAATGAATACTAAAAAAATAGATTTCATAGTTAAAAAAGGTTGTATTTATAAATACATTAAAATTGCATTAAAATGGTGTTTCTTCAGGTTGATCAAAATTAATATTATCCTCCGCAGCATTCATTTTACTAGGAATTGTATAACTAGAAATAGAACTTGCTTCGTCAAAATTTTGATTTGCATTCATTGCCGAACTGATTACTGGTTCAAATTCTGCGCCAAAAGAATCAAGGTTTTCGAATCGTGCAAATTCACCGATAAAACGAAGTCGCACGCTGTCTGTAGCGCCATTTCTGTGCTTCGCGATGATAATCTCTCCTACCCCTTTGTTGGATTCACCGTCTTCATTTTGATGCAAATCATAATATTCTGGACGGTAAATGAATGAAACGATATCGGCATCTTGCTCAATCGCGCCCGATTCACGTAAATCTGACAAAATTGGTCGTTTATCGCCACCACGTGTTTCCACCGAGCGGCTGAGCTGAGAAAGTGCGATTACAGGAATATTCAATTCTTTGGCGATTTCTTTGATAGATCGGGAGATAGAAGAAATTTCTTGTTCCCGATTTCCTTGTCCTTTTGTCCCACCCACAGTCATCAATTGCAAATAGTCAATTACGACCATTTTAATGTCATATTGCACTTTCAATCTTCTGCATTTAGCACGTAAATCAAAAATACTGATTCCAGCAGTGTCATCAATATAAATAGGGGCAGTTGCTAATTTTGCAATCCGTGAGTGCAATTGTTGAAATTCATGTTCCGCTAAATTTCCCTTTCTTAATTTTTCAGCAGGAATTCTTGATTCACTTGAAATCAAACGTTTTACCAGCTGAACAGATGACATCTCCAAGGAGAAAATCGCCACACCCATTCCGTAATCAACTGCCGTATTTCTGGCCATGGATAGAATGAAAGCCGTTTTTCCCATTGCAGGGCGCGCGGCGATTACGATCATATCCGAACGTTGCCAGCCAGAAGTCAATTTATCTAATTCTCTAAATCCTGTTGGAACACCAGAAATTCCGTCTGTATTTTTAGAAGCTTTTTCAATTTCCATGATGGCTTCGCGTACTACATTTTGCATTTCGTCCACATTCTTTTTCATATTGTTTTCAGCAATAGAATATAAGTCTGATTCTGCTTTACCAAGCAATTCGAACACATCGGTTGTTTCATCGTATGCATCTCTCAAAACCTCAGAACACATACGAATGATTTCACGTTGAATAAATTTTTGAGAAATAATTCGAGCGTGAAACTCGGCGTGCGCAGCGGAAGCGACACGGTTTGTCAATTGAGAAATATAAACTGCACCACCGGCCAATTCGAGTTCGCCTTCTTGTCTCAATTTATTTGAAACGGTCAATAAATCGATTGGATTTGAATTTCCAAAAAGTTCGCGAATTGCTTTATAGATGTAAAAATGTTTAGGATCATAAAAACTCGCAGGGGTCAAAATATCAATGGTATCATTGACTGCATTTTTTTCCAACATCATTGCCCCTAGGACTGCCTGTTCTAATTCGACAGCTTGTGGTGGAATTTTTCCAATTTCGGTTGCAATAATATTGGAGGCGCTTTTGATGCGACTAATTGGTTTTTTTGAATTTCCTGCTTGATTCTCCATAAATGCAAAGTTAATTAACTATTGATTGGAAATCAAAAATGTGTGCTTCAAAATTTATCAACAGATCTAAACAATTAAACTTAAGGATTTTATTGATTATTTAATATTACATTTAGGATATTTAGTGGTGAATAAAGAAGAAAAAACATCTAAAATTTTGGTGAACCATTAAATTTCAAGTTATCAAACTTATCTTTGAAACAGAATTCAAAAATCATGGCAATAATATTTATCGGTTTAGGAAGCAATGAAGGAAACAGTATACAAATTTTACGTGATGCCTACTTAGATTTGAAAAGAAATGTTGGATATTTGATTGAAAGTTCTTCTATTTATGAATCAGCACCTTGGGGATTTGAATCTAAAAATGGATTTTTAAATGCGGTTTTGAAATTTGAGACCAATCACACACCAGCAGAAATTTTGAATATACTGCAATATTTGGAAACAAAGGCTGGTAGAAAAAGAAATGAATCTAAAAATTATAGTGATAGAACATTGGATTTAGATTTATTGTACTATGACTACTTGATCTCTGAAAATTCAAATTTAGAGATTCCACATCCTAGAATTTCAGAGCGCCTTTTTGTTTTAAAACCAATGGTTGAAATTGATGCTGAATGGATTGACGCAAGACATAAAAAGTCATTGAAACAACTATTAGAGGAAACCAAGGACAATTCTGTTATCAAAAAATCTTCCAAATTAAAGTTCAATGATCATTAAAAAAAACACAAAATGTCCTTAAAAATTCTAACAATATAGAAATTAAATAAATAAATGCTTAATATTGTAGAGTAAATTAAAATACGAACATAAATTTTAGCTATGAGAAAGCAGAGTATCAAAGGTTTAGCGGCTTTCGCTGTTGCTGGTTCATTATTGACCAGTTGTGACCTGATGAAAGATTTGAAGTACACGGTAACTCCAAGTCCATTAGAAATGCACGGAGACAGTGTACGCGTTAAAGTTGACGTTACTTTCCCAGAAAAAGGAATCAAGAAAAAAGCTTCGGCTGAAATCATTCCTATGTTAGGTGGAATTGCTTTAAAACCTGTCACTGTGCTAGGTGAAAAAGCAGTTGGAAATGGAAATACAATTGCCTACAAATCTGGAGGTAAAATGGTTTATACCGATTTAATTGCCTACCAACCATCTTTTGAAAGCACCACATTGATGGTTACAGGTAAAATTTCAAAAGGAGGAAAAGTGAAAGACGAAATAGATCCAATTGAAATTGCTAAAGGAACAATTATCACTCCATTATTGGTTAATAAGGATTTCAAAGTGGTGATGGCAGAGGATGCTTTTAAAAGAACTACAGAGCAATCATATACAGCACAAATAAATTATGATAAAAGCAAATCAATCGTTAAACCAAACGAATTGAAAGATGCTGACATCAAAGCATTGGAATCATGGTTGGTAAATGCTCAATCAAATGTAAAAATTGCAATTAAAAATGTAAGTATTACAGGTTTTGCATCTCCAGAAGGTGAGCAAGGAACAAATGAATCTCTGTCTTTAGAGCGTTCGAATACAGCAAAAGAAGCTGCAAAAGGAATTGCTAAAAAAGCAAAAAACACGAAAGGACAAGAGGAAATCTATTCTACAGTAGGAAGTGGTGAAGACTGGGAAGGATTCAAAACTGAATTGTCAAAATCAAACATGAAACAAGATGAAAAAGACTTGGTTGTTAGGGTTTTAGAAATGTACAAAGATCCTGTTCAAAGAGAGCAAGAAATTCGCAACATGGCAAAAACGTTTACTTTCTTAGAGCAAAATATTTTACCAAGATTGCGTCGTTCAGAAATTCGTGTAATCTACGATTTGACTGGTTTTTCTGATGAAGAATTGACAAATATGTCTCAAAAAATGATTGATTCATTGGATTTGGAAGAAATTCTTTTTACAGCGACATTGACAAGTGACTTAAACGAAAAGTTGAGACTTTACAATGAAGCAAGTCGTTTGTTTCCAACTGACAATAGATCTTTCAATAATGCAGGCGCTGTATTATTTATGCAGGGAAAAATGGATGAAGCGAAAGCTAAATTTGAAGCTGCAAATTCTTTAGAAGAAAATGCAATTTCTCAAAACAATTTGGGAGCGGTTGCTGGTGTAAAAGGCGACAGATTGAAAGCGAAAGAATTGTTGGCAAAAGGAGGTGGTTCTCCAGAAGCTAAATACAATTTAGGAATCATTGCTATTCAAGATGGCGTTTATGCTACGGCTGTATCAAATTTGGGTGACAACAACTTCAATAAAGCTTTGGCTCAATTGTTAAATGGAGATGTTGCTGGAGCTGTTAAAACAATAGATGCTTCAACCGCGGACAAAGAATCTGCGCAAGGATCTTATTTGAAAGCAATTGCTGCAGCACGTCAAGACAAATTAGATTTGACTGTTTCAAACTTGAAAAAAGCGATTTCAAAAGATAAAAACTTCAAAGCGAAAGCGGCGAAGGATATGGAATTCTTGAAATATTTAGAGAATCCAACTTTCATTGGTGCAATGAACTAAGAGATTTTAATAGATTTTTAAATCCCGGTATCGAAAGTTATCGGGATTTTTTTGTGCTATTTTTTTTGAAAATGATTTAAGGGGAAGGTATTAGCTTGGGAGAAAGTTGTCTTTGAATCGTTTTGCTGTGAATTTTGATTGTTTGATTTTGGAAAGCGAGATGTAAAGGAAATCGGAATATGACGAAATACCGATATTGCGACGAAGGGAGAAATTGAAGTTTAGGATTTTAATTCGGCATGTATCGATAAATGCACCTGATATTGAAAATCTGAGGGAAGATCGGAATATAGCGATATACCGATATTGGGAATGAAAGGGAAAATTGAACTTTACGATTTTACTTAGGGAATATTTCGATACTTTATACTTGATTTTGAAAATCTAAAGTAATATTTAAATAACCAATTTGACCCAAACTAAAAAGCCAATGACTTTCTTCAAATCATTGGCTTTTTAAAGTGTTAAACTTGTATCAATCGTGAATCCACTTGTCGTTTCTCATTTCACCTAAAATTGTTACTTGTTTGCTTTTTCCATAGTCTTCCGCTGCAATAAGCATTTGTTCTTTGGTATCGCGTCTAATGCGAATTCCTCCAGAACCGGAATTTTTAACTTCTATGTAAAATCCATCACGCAGTCTTGCTGGTTTTGTTGGCGGACGTCCCATACTTGATTGTATTTTTTATATTTGTTATTTATTCTAAAACTCTAGAATGATTCTAAATATAGCAATTTAATTTGGAAAAAGTTCAATGTTAACCTTTTTTAACTGCAAAAAATATTAAAAAAGTAGAATTGAATTTTAAATCAGTAATTTAGCGATGAGAAAAAAAATCAAAAATACACTCCAAATAAATGTCTGAAATTAATATCAAATCATTGCTCCCAATTATCAAGTTTGATTTAACTGAATCCATGACAGAGTCAGAATTATTTCAAAATCAAACACTAAGACCAATATTAAAATTTCAAGGACCAGGGCTTTGTCGACTTACGATAATGTACTGTTTTCAAATGAATCCAAGTTTCGGGACCTTATCTGGCACGAAAAAACGTAAAATGCTGAATGATTTACTTTCGGGAAATCAAGCTTTAAGAAATCACTTAATTGGAATGATTATTTCTTTTTTCGACAAACAAGAATGGGATTTTTATTCGAGCAAACAGAAAGACATCAACAAAAGAATTCTGGCAATGATTCAAGTGCGCGTTTTAGATAGCTACGAAAAATTTGTTCCTGCTTTTATTTAAATGTTTTCTTAATCAAGCTCATTTATTTCATAGTAAACAGCGTCTTCGCTATAATTCATATTTATCATTTGCCAATAAACTAAAAGTGAAACACTGTCGTCGACTAAGGATTTATTTAATTCTGAATTTCGATAAAGCTTACTCAAGGTTATTTGATTAAATTCTCTGACTAGTTTCAATACTTTTAATTCCCTGTCACCAAAAATTGAGGGTTTCTTAGTGGCATTTTGCTCTAATTTCCAAACTTTCTGGACAATTTTATTTGCAATAAGTGTCTGATCTTTTCTTCTGATGTAAAATTTCCATTTATCTTCTTCATCTAAAGCACGAAAAATATGATTCGCATTTGGTTCAATATATATTTCTAAAACCAATTTCATTTCTTCTTGCCAAATTCTCGACTCAAAATTTAAAACTGGACTACAATATAACTCTGCAGCACCTTGAATCATATGAAATTCTTCCTCGGGGTTTATTCCTGTAATTTTCCCATTGTCCTTCACTCCAATCAATAATCTTCCTCCATCAGAATTGGCAAATGCGACTAAGGTTCTGGCTATTTTTCGTTGGTCATCAATTCGAAATTTGAAATCCTGTTGTTGATGTTCACCCTCACCTATTAATTTCTTAATACTTTCCATTTCAAAAATACTTAAATCAAAAACCCTTGTCAAAAACAATATTTGTCATCCACAAAGGATTGCTAATTTAGTAAATAAAACAATTTTACGTTTACTATTCTTTAATGAATCTAAGAATTGAATTTCCTTGTTCGCTCTGAATTTCTACAATATAAACCCCTGGATTTAATTCTGATAAATTAATTGAATCCCCATTCATCCTTCTTTCATTCTTTATTAATTTTCCCTGGGTATCGTAAAATTTTAAATCATAATAAGAAAATACCACCGATGATTGAACCTTTACTTCATTTCCTGCAGGATTTGGGAATAAGTATACATTGCTCAAATAACCCATCTCATCAATTTCTACTTTGCTCACAGTTACGCAACTTGAGGTATCTTTACATCCTGAATTATCTATAATTATTACTGAATAACTGCCGTTTGATGCTGCAGTAAAACTAACGTCATTTGCTCCAGGTATTTGTTGATTTGTAAAACAATTAAGCCATTGATAATTCATTCCTGCTGGTGTTGCTGTAACCACATTATCATTTGTTAGGCTAGCTAAAGCGATTGGATTGGAATTCACATTTACAACAATTGGTAAAGAACTTGCAGAACAGCCATCAGAATTTGTATTTATAACTGTAAATGTTCCAGCTGTATTAATGGTAATACTATTTGAACTCGCTTGATTTGACCAAATATTTCCTCCAACTGATGAAGCTGTTAATACAACATTATCTCCTTGACAAAAAGAAATTGGTCCATTTGCAGAAATGGTAGGAACAGGCGGTGAAGGATTTACATTTACTGAGATGGTATTAGAAGTTCCATTACAACCGTTGTTATCTGTTACAGAAACATAATAATCGCCAGAATTAGAGACTGTAATAGATTGATTCTGATTGTTATTTGACCATAAATTACCTATCACTTCTGAGGAAGAAAGTTGTACATTTCCTCCTTCACAAAACGAGGTTGAACCTAATGCTGAAATTATTGGTGTTGGCAGACCATTTACAAAAATACTAACAGCTTCAGAAGATGAGGAGCAACCATTGGAATTTGTGACGGTGAGAATAAAATTCCCAGCTTGAGTTACTTCAATACTGTTGGTTGTTTCATTTGTTGACCAAGTATTTCCATTATTTTCTGAAGAACTCAAAATAACTGAGGATCCTTCGCAAATTGAATTACTTCCTTGCAAGTTGATAATTGGAATCGATGGACTCGAAATAACTTCAACCTCTATAGGTAAAGATATTCTTGAACAACCATTATTATCAGTATAGGTGTAATAATAACTGCCTGTAGAATTAACAATAATACTATTTGTAATTTCTGATGTTGACCAAACAATTCCTTCATTTGCAGAGGCATACAAGCCTACTTGTTCTCCCTCGCAAAAAGAAAGACTACCTGAAGCAGATACAATTGGTTCCATTATTACTGGATAAACTTCAACCATTACAGAATTAGAAGAAGCATAACATCCGTTAGCATCAGTAACAACTAATGAAATATTACCCGATTGGTTTACAATAATCGCATTTGTTGATTCACCAGTCGACCATAAATTACCAGTCGAAGAAGAGGAATTTAATACAACACTTTCACCAGCGCAAAATGAAGTTGGCCCTTGAGCAGTAATTTGAACCATCGGCAAAGGATTAACTTGCACAGAAACTACATTTGAAGTAGCTGAACAGCCGTTTGGATCAGTATAAATTACCGAATAATCTCCACTTGTGTTTAAACTTATTGATTCACTGACTTGACTTGATGACCAAAGATTACCAGAACTATAATTGGATGTAAGTTGAACATTTTGTCCTTCGCACAAAGTCAAATTTCCAATGTTCGTTACAATCGGATTAACTGGATTAGGGTTTACTATTACAGATCTATCCGTTATGGTAGTTCCGCAACCAGTAATTGCCGTTGCTCTTACAATATAATCACTTACGACATCACTAACAAGACCTGAAGCTGAATTTATTGTTGCTCCACCAGAAAGAATTGAATACGAAATTGTTCCTGTCGATGTTGCAATATAGGTTGAAGAAGCACCTGCACAAATAGTAGTCGCACCAGATGTAAATACTGGAGTAGTTGGAGTAGAACAATTGTAGGAAAGTTGTATATCATCAATATATCCATTGTCAAATCCTGCAATTGTAGACGACATCTGTAAACCAAAATAGTATGTACCAGAGACAGTTGGAGTGTAAGAATATGTAAATTGAGTATAACTTGTTTGTGTTCCATTATTTATAACAGTTGTTGTGGTTGTGGTTGCAGGTGCAGTCGTTTGTGTAGTCGTTACACCAACTTTCACCGTCATTCCCGCTGAGCAAGTGCTTGAACAAACACCTTTGTAGTAAAACGTCAAATTGTATGTAGTATTTGCATTCAAATTTGCCCCGGCCGTAATTAACCAACCTGTCCAATTATTTGTCATTCTGATACATCTACTTCCTGTTCTAAAAGCAGTTGAAGACGCAATCCAAGGATAATTTTTACTTGTTAACCAATTTGCAGGTGTACAGGTAGTTGTAATTAAAGTTGATCCAGCGGCGCTTCCACAAGAAGTTGTTAAACCTTCAAACCCTTCTGACCAAACAACCGTTTGAGAAAAAATATTACTTGATACTACGCAAGATAAAAATATCAACCAGATATTCAAATTAATAAATGCCTTAATCACTTGAAAATGTTTCATAATTATAAAAACCTATTTGAGGATAAATCTACTAAATTATAATCTTAATTTAAGAAGTCTAGCCCCTCAAAAGAATCAAACTTGGACTACACAGTCGATTTTTTTAAAAAAAATGGCAAAAAAAAAATCCCGTACAAATTACAGTACGGGATTTATAAAAGTGGCGTCGACTTACTCTCCCACCCTCAAAAGAGCAGTACCATCAGCGCAATCAGGCTTAACTTCTCTGTTCGGAATGGGAAGAGGTGG
>CAMDFX010000010.1 GCA_945897805.1 Chryseobacterium gleum | reverse complement strand
TTTGTCATGTGTCCGTCAGCTGACGGACACACGCCAAAACAGAATTTATCCATTCATTTTACGACGGATTTACATCCGTCGTTACAAATATTTCACTCCTACGGAGTTATTGGGGAAAGAAACGTATAAGCATATTATTAATTGATGGCATTTATCCCATTGTCTATGATGCGTTGTTGTTTTTCAAACCAAAAATTGGGTTATTCTTCTCTTCTTCCTTTTCGTTTATCCTCCACTCTTTTTTGTTCTTGCAATGGATTTACTGAAATTTCTTTTACAAATTGTCTTTTTCGATAGATATCCATTGCCAAATAAATCGCGCTGCGCATTGATTGACCTGAGGCTTTGTCTTGACCAACAATATCGAATGCCGTTCCATGGTCGGGCGAGGTTCTCACAATTGGCAAACCGGCGGTATAATTTACGCCCTCTTCAAAAGCCAATGCTTTGAAAGCAGTCAAACCTTGATCGTGATACATGGCGAGAATTGCGTCAAATTTTCCCAATTGCGTTGATCCAAAAAATCCATCGGCAGGATAAGGGCCAAAAGCCAAAATATCTTCGCCTTTTGCTTGATTGATTGCCGGATTGATGACTTCACTTTCTTCCGTACCCATTTTGCCATTTTCGCCAGCGTGCGGATTGACTCCTAAAACTGCGATTCTTGGTCGAATGATGCCGAAATCTTTTTTCAAGCAATTTTCCAATGCTTTGATTTTTGCAAAGACTTTCTCTTTGGTCAAATTCGTTGCAACCTCTTTCAAAGCAATGTGACTGGTAACCAACGCCACTTTTAAGTTTGGTCCCACCATCACCATCAATGCTTCATCAACGCCTGATAAATGTGCCAAATACTCGGTATGACCAGGAAATTGAAAACCTGCTTTGATAATTGCTTCTTTGGAAATTGGTGCTGTAACCAAAATATCAATTTTATTTGCTGCCAAATCTTCGGTGGCTTTTTCCAGTGATAAAAATGCATATTTTCCGCCGGTCTCAGTTACTGAGCCTAAATCAAATTTGATTTCGTCATTCCAAACATTGACAATATTTATCTTTTTAGGAATTGCTTCTTCCGCTGTTCTACAAGATTGATATTGAAATTCCTCGTCTCCGATTGCTTTTTTGTGGTATGACATGGTTTTGGTTGCTCCATAAATTATGGGCGTGCAATCTACTAAAATCCTATTGTCTCTTAAAGCTTTAATTATTACTTCTGGGCCGACTCCATTGATGTCTCCAATGGTAATACCGACTTTAATTGGTGCGCCTTCTCTTTCCATTATTTATAGTTTTGAAGGTAATTCATCAACAATCTAATTCCAACACCGGTTCCACCTTTGCCTTTGTAATCTTGCGCGGCTTCTAAAAATGAAGGTCCTGCGATGTCCAAGTGAACGTAAGGTGATTTAACGAAATGTTCCAGGAATTTTCCAGCGGTAATCATTCCGGCGTATCTTCCACCGATATTTTTCAAATCTGCTATAGACGATTTCATTTCGTCATAATATTCATCCCAAAAAGGCAATTGCACCAATCTTTCGTGCACATCAAGTCCTGATTCAATCAAGGCGTTCATCACTTTTTGATCCGCATTTCCCATCAGGCAAGAAGCTTTTGTGCCGATAGCAACAACTGCTGCACCAGTTAAAGTTGCTGCATCAATCACCAATTCTGGATTCAATTTATTGGAATAAGCCAAGGCATCCGCCAAAATCATTCTTCCTTCAGCGTCCGTGTTTAAAACTTCTACCGTTGTGCCGTCATACATGGTAATGACATCACCAGGCGTGTAAGCATTTCCACCCGGGCGATTATCTGTTGCTGGAATTAATCCAATTAAATGCACATCCAATTGATTCAGCGCCGCAGCATAGATTGTGCCTGCCATGCAAGCAGCACCAGCCATGTCGCTCTTCATCAAATCCATGGAGCTTGCAGTTGGTTTCAAACTCAAACCGCCAGTATCGTAAACAACTCCTTTTCCGACCAAAACAATTGGTTTTTGATTGATTGGTTTCTTCGGTTTGTATTCAATAATTGTGAAAGTTGGCGGATCGATTGAACCTTTATTCACTGCCAAAAGACCGCCCATTTTCAATGCTTCAATTTTGGCTTTTTCTAATACTTTGACATCAAAATTTGCCGCTTTGCCTAAAGCTTCAATTTCTTTCGAAAGTTGGGTTGCTGTTAAGAATGAAACTGGTTCATTGACCATGTCTCTTGCCCAAAAAACCGCTTTTAAGGTATTGTTCAGATTGGCAATTTTCTTGTCTTTTGCATCGCCCAAAAGGTAAATTTGACTTAATTCAAACTTCTTTTTTTCAGCGTCTTTGAAATATTTCAAAAATTGATAATTAGACAAAGCTAATCCCTCTGCCAAAGCCAACACTGTTTTTCCTTGACCTACCAAATAAATTTCTTTGGCGGATTTGGATAATTTGGTTCTAATGTCATGTCCTGCGACGCGCATTTTTTCTAGGTTTTCATTTTCTCGGATAAAGAAAATAAACTGCTCTCCTAATTTTAAATAATCTGAATCATCTTTTGAATCGATGAATTTCTTTGCTAAATCAGTCACCATTTTAGAAACGCCTTCAACTTTGGGAAATTCTTTCCCTAGTACAAAAGCGACGTGACTATCAGCAAGGTATGATTTTGTATGTTTTATCATTTGTTGATAGAATTTTATATAGGATGTAAAGTTAATTGATAAAAGTGAACTTTGTATGCGAATGGGATTTGAAATTGTGGAAAAAGACCCGCTTCGCTATTAGACAATAGATGTTAGACCCGTTGCTTCGCAACTATTAGAGTGGATTTGGAGATTAGCAGATTATTGAATAGCAGATTGGCAGATTGACTGCGTCGGGCTTCGCGCTCACTTCGTCGGTGGAGGGAGGGTGTTTTTTGTCACGGAAGGGGGATTGAAAAGGATGGGGATTTTGGGAGTGATTGGAGAATTGATTTGGTACCTAACGGCATTCTGGCGGAGGAAAAATCCGTGCATCCGTGGCAAAAAAGACCCGCTTCGCTATTAGACAGTAGATGATAGACCTGTTGCTTCGCAACTATTAGACTGGATTGTTATGGTTGCTTCGCAACTTTACGATAAATTTAAAATCTCAAGAAAATTGAAAAGTCTTCGGTCTAATGTCTCGAGTCTAACGTCTTAAAAAAAAAAGCAAAAAAAATCCCATTCAAAAAATGAATGGGATTTATCTAGGAAATCTTATTTTAGTTCACAATAACTCTTACCGGGTTAATCTTACCATTAACCGAATTTAAATTGATGATATAAGTTCCTAATTGAAGATTTAAACCTTCGAATGTAAATTGATTTTTACCTTCTAAGATATTTGTTGATCTCTCATCGATAACTTTACCTGTCATATCAGTGATTTGAAGTTGCGCATTAGTGAAAATTTCAGTACTTGAAATCTCAACCGTGAATTTGCCTTGCGTTGGATTTGGGAAAACAACCATGCCATTTTCATCGCCTGCACAAGATACACTGATTGGTCCGTAGATTTTTTCTGTACCATTGTGATCCACTTGCACCAATCGGTAGTAAGATATTCCGCTTAATGGGTCTGTGTCTACAGTTGAATAATCAATGTTGTAGTTTGAATTTCCTGCAGCATTTACTGTTGAAACATATTCCCATTGAGTTAAATCTCTGCTTCTTTCGATGATGAAATTTTCAGAATTTTGCTCACTGGCTGTTGACCATTTTATGTCTACTTGAGATTTTTCATTGCAATTGGCAGCGAAATTTGTAAGTTCTACAGGCAACCAACTAATTTGACCTGAACCGATATTAAACCAACTGAAACCTGTCATGGCATTGTTAGTAATGGTGAAATCAGATACGCCACCAGTTGCTCCTGTGTTAGTTCCAATTCCAGACATATCCCAAGTTGTATGACTTGCGGATTTAATCATTCTCAATTGAGACATCGCCGCTACAGAAGTTACCGCACTCAACGCATTCCCTCTCAATTTCAATGAATATTGAGCCGTATTCAAGTCACCCGCTTCTGCGCCAGTTCCTGGAGTAATTGACCAATAACCTTCATTTTCATAATTCTGAATCATGTGGCCATTGACAGACGTTGGTAAACCTGAATACAAAATTGGACAAACTCCTGCTATATATTCTGCTGTAATTGTACCGCCTGTTGTTAAACCACTGGTGTAATTCACTTGCGCATAACGGTTAACACCAGACAACCCTACTGGGAAGATTCCCGAAGCTTGCGTTGCATCTGCAGTTCCTGAGAACCATCTTTTGATTGGTCCTAAAACAGATCCTCCAGACCAAACCAATGAACCTGGTGCAGCTGCAGATGTTCCAATTTTTAGCAAATTAACATTTGTAGAGGCTATATTTCCTGAAGTCATCGTCAATGTACCTGAGACATTTGTAGCTTTGTTCAATGTCAACAATCCTGATGTTTTATTTACTGTAAGATTGGTGAAAGTTGTCGAATTTGCACCGCCTATTGCTTGAGCTCCTGAGCCGTTGATAATAACAGTTGACGTTGCGTTTGGCGTAAAAGTACCATTGTTGGTCCAATTGCCTCTCACTTCCAAGCTTTGACCAGCATCTATCACCATCGTTGCACCAGCACCAATATATACATCGCTCGCTGTACCAGCAGCATTAATTAATGTATTGTTTGTTGAACTAATACAAATTCCTGAAGTAGTACTAGGTAAAATAAATACCCTATCCGAGGAAGCTGGTTGATTATCTATCATAGCCACAAAATCATCAAGAGTAGAATTATATTCATACCAATTTGAGTTCACTCCCCACAAAGGAGATGTTAGTCCTGTCCATAATAAATCACCATTTGCTAATGGAACCGATACAGTTGACGCTACCGCGGCTGGCGCGGCTGTTGCTATTGCAGAAATTGTTCCTGATGCAGAAACAGGGCCCGAAGCTGAAGTAGCACAACCTGTTGGAGTGATAACATAATTCCAAGTTCCTAAGCCCGCTTGTGCTGGCCCACTGATTGTAATCGTATTGGATGCATAAGTAGCTGTAACGCCAACAGGCAATCCAGTAATAGATGCAATATCAGTAACATTTGTTGTTGTGTGCGTAATATTTACAGGGGTATTATTTAAACACAAATACGCTGTAGATGTAGGCACTGAAATCGTTGGTTGTGCAAAAACACTCAATGCTACTGTATTTGAATTCACAACTCCACAGCCACCTGTAACTGCTACTAAATAACTTCCATCATTATTAGCTGCAGTTGTGTTTGAAATCGTATACGTTGCATCTGTTGCACCAGTGATATTTACTCCTCCAAATTTCCATTGGTAAGTCAATGCACCTGTACCTGCCGCTACCACAGAGAATGTAGTATTTAGCCCCTCACAACCTGAAGTTGCAACTGGTTGTGTTGTAATACTTGTTAATGGATTTACTGTTAACAATGCACTATTCGATGTTACTGTTCCACATGTGCCTGTTACATCAACTGTATAAGTTCCTGCACTTGCTGCCTGTGAATTTACAATTGACAATGACGCACTGTTAGTTCCAACATTTATTCCATCTTTCATCCACTGGTAAGTAAGTGCTCCTGTACCAGATGCGGTAACAGAGAAGTTCACTGTATTTCCTGCACACAAAGTAGAAGCTGTTGGCTGTGCAGAAATTGCAGTTAATGGATTCACCGTGAGTAATGCGTTCGATGAAGTTACGTTTCCACAACCACCTGAAACAACTACTGAATATTGGCCCGCATTTAAAGTGGCGATATTCGCAACGGCTAAAGCTGCATTTGTTTCACCAACCAATGTTGTACCATCTTTTCTCCATTGGTAAGACAATGTTCCTTGTCCCCCTGCAGTTACTGAGAAATTTGCAGTTGTTCCAGCACATTGAGTAACAAGACTTGGTTGAGCAGAAATCGCTGTAACTGAATTTAAAGTTAATGCAGCTACGCTTGAAGTTACTGTTCCGCATGTTCCTATTACATCAACCGTATAGTCTGCAGCATCGCCTGCGGCTATACCTGAAACTGTTAACGTTGCCGTATTTGCAGTACCGTTTCCTGTGACATTTGAACCGTTTTTCTTCCATTGGTAAGTCAATGTTCCTGTTCCTGTTGCAGCCACCGTAAAGTTTTGAGAAGCTCCCAAGCAAGCCGCAGCAGCAACAGGTTGCGTTGTAATTGCTGTTGGATTATTTACAGTCGCAGTGACTGCAGCACTTGTTGCACTTGGTTGTGTTAAACATACAGCGCTCAAACTTGATGTCATGGTTAATGTAACTTGATCATTGTTTGCCAAAGTGGTTGTTATCAAAGAGGCATTTGTTGCACCAGTAATTGGTGTTCCGTTCAAGTTCCACTGATAAGTTGGACTTGCGCCCATATTCGCTGAGGAATTGACACTAAACGTAACAGAAGTACCTGGACAAATTGCTGAGGAAGCTGTGCTTTGAATTGCAACTGTTGGTGTTGAAGCTGTACTTGTCAAAGTTATTGTGTTGCTTGTCACGGCTGCAACGCTTGCCAAACAAGACTGAGCAGAAGGAGTCATTGACACAACTAAATTATCGTTTGCTTGCAGTGGACGTATTTCCAAACCATTGAAATAAAGATTTCTTTGACCGCTTCCATCATTTTGAGCACCAATATAAAAACTAATCGCATCTATAGCGGTTGCGCTGTTAAACGTTGTACTGTATGAGGTACCATTGCTTCTTCTGGTCATACTAAAAGTATATTGTGATCCAGAAGTTCTTGTAATTTCGACATACATCGGCGTAGTACCGTAATTTGCATCCGCAGTAGCACCACCTGTAACTGTTATAGCAGCACTTCCTCCATTATTAACATTGAAAAGAGTAGAGCCTCCTGAACGTAAATCAAAACCTTTATTACCTCCGCTTGCATCCCAGTTAAAAATCCAATAGAATCTTAGTACATCTCCAATTTGCATCGGTGTTGTTAAACCTCTTGTTGTATTGATATATGCACTACCCGTAGCATATATACCGTGGGCTGTTGTTCCTATACCAGCAGTTCCATTACCGTCATTTGATGGATTTCCAATAAACTGACCTGAATTAGCATCAGTAGTAAAAGACCAAGCTCCCATACCAGTACCTTGATTACTTCCATTGTTCCAAGTACCTGAATAATTAACAGCATTATCTGTGGCTGGATTGGATGTATAAGTTGCTGAATTAGTCCCTACTGGATTACCATTTAAGGTCCATTGGTATGCCGGTGTTCCTCCATTTGTTGGTGTGGCAGTGAATGTTATCGCACCTCCACCACAAGCAGATGTTGAAGAGGCCGAGTTTGATACGGATGCTGTAATTGTTGGATTCACAGTCACTGTAATCGTTGATCTTGAACCCTCACAAGTTGAAGCATTATTTCTACTAGCTACATAATAGTCGGTTGTACCCGCTGTCGTTGTAGATGGAATTGGCGCAACTGCATCACCTGTACCTCCAGTTGGAACCGTGTACCAGTAGGATGTATTGCCTCCAATAAATGGCGCTGATAATGCAGAAGCTGATGCTCCTTGACAATATGCAGCTGGATTACTAACTACCGGTGCAGCTGGTGTAGCATTTACCGTTACCGCAAGCAATGCCAATGGACTCTCACAGCTGTTATTTGGATCCACTTGAGAAACATAATAGTTCGTTGTTCCAGCAGTGGATGTAGTAGGCGTTGGTGCACTACCTAAAGCCGTTGCTCCTGTAAACGCAGGATAACTTGGTGCTGCAGAATACCAGTTTAAGGTATTTGCTCCCAATGCTGTAGCAGATAATGTGGCAGGAGTTGCTCCTTGACAATAAGAAACTGGCGTTGTAACCGTTGGTGCTGCCGGTGAAGGATTCACAGTTAAGTTAACAAGTGTTCTTGTTGCACTCACACAACTTGTAGTTGTATTCTGAGCTTGCGCATAGTATGGTCCAGCAGTGGCTGTTGAATAAGATAAAACATTATCACCTGAAGCCAATACTGTACCTCCTGTAGATGCTGCATACCAATCTGCTGTTTCTCCAACACCTGCTGTTACTGCTAAGGATTGATTGCCTAAAGCACTACAAGCAGTTACATTTCCTGATGAATTTGGAGCTGCTGGTAAAGAATTAACTGTAATATTAACCGATTGTGTTGTTGTACACTGTGTATTAGGATTTGTTGCTCCAACACTATACGCAACCGTACCTGGAGTTGCTAATGCAGGAGTTGGATAAGTTGTTGCTGTAGCACCACTAATATTTGCACCAGCAGTTGCCCATTGGAACGTATAGTTAGCTCCTGGAATAAATTTCCAAGCTTGGTTTGTAATTGTTGTTGCGCTAGAATACGCTGTTGCTCCAACTGTTTGTGTCAAATTTTGAAGGCCCACAACCTTATTCGCAGAACCACCAAATGCACTTGCATTTGGTATGTGAATTTCTACGATACCTGTTGTTTCACACAATTTAATTTGAACTGTGTTTGATCCACCTGAATAACCAGCAGCACCTAAATACTCAATAACAAATTTACGTGTAGGAGCAATACCATCAGTGAAATATCTCACACTTCCCGCTGTAATCCATAAATCTACTGCAGCCGCCGCAATAACGTTAGGCGGATATGCAACATTCGGGAAATTTCCTGAATTATATGTAAATTGACCTAAACCGGTTGATGTTCCAAATTGAAGTACACCATTTGAACCAACATTAACAGTTGTGTAGTTATTTCCAAAGAAATTATAGGTAAATGGAATTGGAACATTATTCCAACCACCATCATCTAACCCACAAGCATTACAAAGTACAACAGGAGATACCGCTGTAGACATTGAAATCGGTGTAGTTGTATATGTAAAACCTGAACTCGCCAAATTAGAAGCCAATGTAGCTGTACCTCCCGCACAAACTGCTGTTGGTGTTGATGTTGGCGTAAATGCAACCGCATCAATCACACCAACTGTTTTAGTTTCAGAAACAGCCGATGGACAACCAGCTACTGTAGCATTCATAGTATAAACAGTTGTTGTGGTTGGACTAGCCACCGTTGAAGCACCTGAAGTTGCTGATAAAGCTGTGTTTGGAGACCAAGTAATCGCAGTCGGAGATACGCCTGTCAATTGCGAACTTAGAGTGACAGAACCACCGACTTGACAAATCAATGCATTTGCTGGATTAGATACTAAAATTGGACGAACAGTAAAAGAAACCGCGCCTCTTCCATTACTTGCACAAGTTCCATTGTTGTCTTCTACGTAATAGGTAGCAGTTCCAGAAGCACATTGAGTTGGGGTTGTGAACGGAGTTCCTGTACCGATAGCAGTACCTCCCGTTGCTGCAGTATACCAAACTGGATCAGTTGCTGTTGAAGTTAATGTTGTAGTACCCCCCACATTTATGGTCGTTGCACCAGAAACTGCTGCAGTTGGATTTGGTGGCACAGAACCTCCAGCGACAGTTACTGCCACTTGGTCTGAACCAACACAACCATTTGTTCCTGTTACGGTCAATGTATATGTGGTGTTAGAACTTACTGAACAAATTGGATTTAAAATATTGGTTGCTGATAAACCTGCTGCAGCAGACCAAGCATATGTTGGATTGATAGCATAGTTGACTGTAGCAGTAAAAGTTACAGTTGCAAAATCTGCAACATCGTTGTCTTGAATTTGCACCCTCACAACTAAACCATTTGCAGCTTGCCCATTAAAGTTGGAATAAGAAGTTGTTCCTGCACATCCAGCTACTCCTTGCTGCGCATTGTTAATAAACGTTCTAACACTATACCAAGCAGGACAAAAACCTCCTCCTGCAGAAGTAATATTTACTGTAATTCCAGTTATTGTTGCACCAGCGGGAATACCTGAGAATGTATGGGTTGCGAAGAAATTCGTATTATCGTATCCTGAAGCGGTCACCGCACCCGAACTTGCAGACCCTGCAAGAGCTGTAGCATTCGTGCTTCCGTTCAATGCGATATTTTGCCCTGAACACAAATTAAAGTCTGCTCCGGCATTTACTGTAGTTGCTTGAATTCCTGTACCCGTAGCGGCCACGTTTTGAGATGTTGCCCCTGTGCAACTAACAACAATGTTACCTGAAATCACACCTGTTGCACCTGGAGTAAATTTCACATAAACCGTTTGACTAATTGCACCTGATACTGGCGTTAATGTTAAAGTTGATGTGTAAGTACCGCCCAAGCTTGTAGAGTAAGTATATCCTGATAATGCTGCAATTGAAACGTTGTTCGTTAAATTAACTCCCGAAACGGTGAATGAATTAGTGGCAGTTGCATCCGCACACACATTTCCAAATGCAGTTAATGCTGTACAAGAAAGTGTAGGAACAGTTGAAATTGTTTGAACTGGCGAGTAAAATACTGTATTGCCAGGACCACATGTTCCTGTGTTCATACTAAACCAACATTGTGTTTCACTCACCACATCAAATGCCAAGTAATAGCTTCCATCTGCAAGGTTAGTGCTGTAAACAGGCCCTGCTGCAGCATTTTTTGCTTCCATGGCTAAGGTAAATGTTCCTTGACCTCCGGGAATTACAGAACCCACAGTAGTTATTACATGGTAATCACTCCATGGTGTGCCGCTTAGTGATCCCGTGGTAGAATTCCAACGCACTCCGATCTTGTTTGAATAAGTTGAATTCCAAGTAGCGACCCCTGTATTTTGAATGGTGATACTAATATTTCTGGCTTCACCACCCGTCCATGTTGCAGAACCTAAGTTAGATGAAATATATTTCCAACGGTAATTTGGGATGGTTGTGGTAGCTGTTCTGGCAGTACCATTACAAGCACCAAGAGAAGGAGTTACAGATATTGTTCCGTTGTTGGCTCCTACAGTTACTGTAACAGAGTTAGTACCTTGACCAGAATTAATTACCCAACCAGTTGGAAAAGACCAAGCATAACTTACGCCTGCCACATTGGTTACTGAGTAGGTTTGTGTTGCACCTACTTCAGGGTTCAAAATTCCAACTATCGCAGCTGGTTGATTAGGTGTACAAGTCACAGTAAAAGTATAATCTTCCGCCTGACCATATCCTATCGCACCACATGCTGGTGGTGAAAGAGTATTCCATTGAGCACGAATTCTCATCCTGTAATTACCTATAGCCTGACCAGACGGCACGGTAATAGAACCAGTCCAAGTAGCTGCGGTTGCAAGAGCATTATACATTCTTTCGCCAACATCAAACACCAAGTCGTTATTCCAATCTACCCAAATACTAAAACCAGCAAAGCCACCTGTATATGCTCCTGTGAAATTAACAACGCCGTTAGGAAGCGCAGAAACTGTTTGCACAGTATAATCCTCTAATGCTGCAGTTCCAGTACCACTTGCATTGACATTTGATATACCTCCAGTGGTTGAAAAGGCAGAAATATAATCTCCAGCAGTGGTATTCGTTGGCACACAATAGCCAGTGAAAAATGAAATTACACCACTACTTAAACTCGGGCAAGTGCCGCTTGAAGCTCGTACCCTGTAATAATATGTTGTATTAGCGGTAAGTCCAGTGAGAGCGCGTGTAGTGACATTACCAACATTCAAATTATTGTATGTGCCAACATAAGACGCAAAAACGTTACTTGTTGAAACATCTAAAAAATATTGAGTAGCACCAGCTGATGCTGCCCAATTCGCTGAAGCAGTAGTAGATGTTGTAAGTGTTGCTGCACTTGCAACAGGTGCCGGAGGTGCCGCACTAACAGTAAATGTTGCAGCACTATTTGCTGTTCCACCACCTGTGATTACACTAACCACACCAGTCGTACCAGCTCCAACAGTAGCAGTAATTTGTGTTCCTGTATTTGTTAAAATAGCAGCCACAGCGGTACCTCCAATACGAACATTTGCTACGGTAGCACCTGTTAGGTTTGTACCGTTAATTGTAATTGTAGCTCCAGGGCATCCGCTTGTTGGAGATATTGAAGTGATTGTAGGAGAAACTATTACTGGTGGTGTCCATCTAAAAATTCTACCTGAAGATGGAAAACTTGTGGTTGACCATGTAACTGTGCTTGTATTTGCGGTTCCTGCCGAGTTTCCTGCCCAGTTTGCACTGGAGCCCATAACATTCTTAAAATCACCAGCCAATGTGGATCCTCTTAAACCAATTTGAGGCGTGTAAGTTAGCGTTCTAGTTGAACCACCATAAATAATTTCAACAACATTGGTGGTTTCATAAAGTCTAATTTGAAAACTAACTCTATTTGCTGTTGAGGCGTAGGTTAAATCAAAATTCGTATACTGAATAACGCACACTCTGTTGGGAGCAACACCTTGAATAGCTGTAATTACACCCCCACTAGAACGACCATCTCGTGCACAGGCAGCGATTGCATTTGTATTGGAAGTGGTACTTAGCGGAGTGTACTGACTTGAAGGCGTATTAGTACCGAACCTAATGCTTCCATTTGAATTGGCCCTAAACTGTGTAAAATTCGTACTGTTAAAATTAAAGGTAAATCCAATGTTCTGCACTGCACTCGAGGCATCATCTGAATTTGCCAAATAGGTAGTTCCAGCAACATTAGTGTAAAACCCTGATGTATTGGTAAATGAATACGTTGAAACCTGCCCCCAAACATCACCAATCCCTACCAAAAGCATCACCAGAGCGAGCGAGATCGATTTTAAAAACGAAGTAGACTTGCTCGAAGAGCCGATTTGCAAGGAGAATGATCCCCTTGTTGATTTGTAACTTTTTTCCATAGTTGTAAAGTTTTGTGGAGAAAATAAAATCGAGTTATTCTTCGAATGAAGATCCGAGGAATAGCTTTTGCCAGTTTCAGAAATAATTGCAGTAGCACCGATACCATCAGTACTTTTTGCAGATCCACCCACGTTATAATAGTTTGTTTTCATAGTTTTTGTTTTTTTGCTGCTAAGCTTAAAAATCGTTTTGTTATTTATTATCTAAAACCTTCAATCAGTTAAACAAGTAACTTCATGCGAGTTTGTTTTTCTTATTTCAAATGTAATGCGTAAATGCATTAACAAAAGTTGTTGTATATAAGGTCCTGTGTTAAATTAATCTAATTATAAATCACTATTTTCAAATCACTATCATTAAAAAACGATTATTAACAGTAAATGGTTTAAAAAAATATGCTTATTTTAAAAACATCTCATTTAATTCATTTTGAAAGCTACCCATAATACAGTCTACTAAATTAATTTAATCATTATTTAACATGACAATGAATGAACAAAAATATACTTTTATTGAACAAATAGGTATTCCCAATGAATATTTATATTTAAAATGTGTCAAATTTAGATTAAAAAAAGAATTTACATAATAATTGACGATAAGTTTTAAAAAAAGGTTTGCCACGGATGCACGGATTGAATGGGAATTTAGGGAATTTGATACCTAACGGCATCAGGGTTTGAGATGGGAGATCTGAGCTACCCGTATTTGATGCCTAACGGCATCAATTGTTATGCGGACAGGTTTTTAGTGGAGATAGGTTTTTTTAGTGGAGATAGGTTTTAGTGGAGATAGGTTTTTAGTGGGGACGCAATGCATTGCGCCCCCACCTATTGTAAAATAGATATTAATAAAAATCCGTGCATCTGTGGCTAAAAAAAAAAAGATTTGCCACGGATGCACGGATTGAAATGAGAAAGCAAAGGGAATCTCGAGAGACATTCTACAAAAATCCTTATCTTTGTTCTTCAACTATTTATTTTTGTAAAATGCACGCAAAACAAGGTGAACTTTTTATTTACAACAGTTTAAGCGGACAAAAAGAAAAATTTGTTCCCATTAATAAAAACTTCGTTGGACTATACGTTTGTGGACCAACAGTTTATAATTTCGTTCACCTCGGAAATTGTCGGCAATTTATTTCATTTGATTTGGTTTACCGCTATCTCTTGCATTTGGGCTACAAAGTGCGATATGTGCGAAATATTACCGATGTTGGTCACCTGGAAAGTGATGCCGACACTGGCGAAGATAAAATTGCCAAAAAAGCGCGTTTGGAGCAATTAGAACCCATGGAAATTGTGCAACAATATACCTTGGATTTTCACGATGTGCTTCAGAAATTCAACAATTTACCGCCAAGTATCGAACCAACGGCAACGGCGCACATCATTGAGCAAATTGAAATGATCAAACAAATCATTCAAAACGGTTTCGCTTATGAAATCAATGGCTCTGTTTATTTTGATGTGCTGAAATACAATGAAACGTATCCTTACGGAGAACTTTCTGGACGAAAAATTGAAGATTTAATCGCCGGCACAAGAGATTTGGACGGACAAGACGAAAAACGAAATCCGCTTGATTTTGCACTTTGGAAAAATGCTTCCTCAGAACACATTATGAAATGGCCTTCACCGTGGGGAATTGGTTTTCCAGGCTGGCACTTAGAATGTTCTGCTATGAGCACCAAGTATTTAGGCGATCATTTTGATATTCACGGCGGTGGAATGGATTTAAAATTTCCGCACCACGAATGTGAAATCGCCCAAGGTTGCGCTTCAACTGGTAAATCGCCTGTAAATTATTGGATGCATGGAAATATGTTGACTTTGAACGGCAAAAAAATGTCTAAATCAACTGGAAATACCTTGTTGCCAAACGAAATGTTTTCAGGAGAAAATGACCAATTGCAAAAAGCGTATGATCCAACGGTTGTTCGTTTTTTCACCATGCAAGCGCACTACAGAAGCACCTTAGATTTCACAAGTGATGCTTTGACAGCCGCCGAAAAAGGTTTTGAGCGCTTGATGGAAGCGATGTCAAATCTTGAAAAATTGCCAACAAACGAACAATCTTCTCTCAATGTGTCAGAAATGATTGCCAGTTTTTACACTGCAATGAACGACGATTTCAACGCGCCGATTTTGGTTGCAAACTTGTTTGATACAGTAAAATTTATCAATTCCATCAAAATTGGAAACGCCACAATATCAAAACAAGATTTGAAAGAATTGACCACCGAAATGAACGCATTTGTTTTTGATGTGCTTGGTTTACAAACGATTTCAGCGCAGTCAAATACAAAATTGGCTCCGGTGATGGACTTGGTTTTGCAATTGCGCCAACAAGCGAGAGAAAATAAAGATTGGCCCACTTCAGACCAAATTCGCGACGGACTTGCCTCAGCAGGAATTGTTGTGAAAGACGGAAAAGAAGGGACGACTTGGAGTTAATCTTTTCTTTTTCAATTATAATAAGTCCTCCCCCTCGGTCCCCCTCCAAAGGGGGAAGATTGTAAAAGACTCAATAAATTTAAAAATATGATTTCAGCTGTTCACGATAAAAAAATATTCTTGGTTGATGCGTTCGCTTTGATTTACAGGGCGTATTTTGCATTTGCTAAAAACCCCAGAATCAATTCGAAAGGACAAAATACTTCCGCGGCTTTTGGTTTTACAAACGCGTTGATTGACGTTATCAAAAAGGAGCAACCGACGCACATGGCGGTGGTTTTTGATGCTCCTGGAGGTGCCACAAATCGACAAGCGGATTTTGCGGCTTACAAAGCACACCGCCAAGAAATGCCTGAAGATATTCGTTCGATGATTGATCCAATCAAAAAAATCGTGGAAGCTTTTCAAATTCCAATCTTGCTGAAAGAAGGTTTTGAAGCAGATGATGTGATTGGAACTTTGGCGAAAATTGCTGAAAAAGAAGGATATTACACCTACATGATGACGCCAGACAAAGATTTTGGTCAGTTGGTTTCAGATAAAATTTTCATGTACAAACCCGGTCGTGGCGGAGATCCTGCGACGATTTTAGGCGTGCCTGAAGTTTGTGAAAAATTTGAAGTGGACGATCCAATCAAAGTTATCGATATTTTAGGCCTTTGGGGCGATGCAGCGGATAATATTCCCGGAATTCCTGGGATTGGCGAAAAAACTTCCAAAAAATTGATTCAAGAATTTGGCTCAGTTGAAAATCTAATTGCCAATGCCGATAAATTGAAAGGCAAGCAAAAAGAAAATGTAATTGAATTTGCTGAACAAGGAATTCTTTCTAAAATGTTGGCTACAATCATCTTAGATGTAGATGTTGAGTTCAATCCTGATGCGCTCATCATGTGTGAACCAGACGTTGAAAAAGTGAAAGAAATTTTCACAGAACTGGAATTTAGAAACCTAGCGAAGAGAGTGATTGGTGAGGAAATTGTAATCACAAATACCAATGAAAGCGCCAATTCTGAAGCACAATTAGATCTTTTCAGAACGCAAAGTTTGGTCGAAAATCAAGAACCAATTGAAACGGTAGATTTGAAAACCATTGCGACTGAAAAACCAAGTTATCACTTAATCACAACGCCAGAAGAACGCAAAGAATTGATCGATTTATTGCTTCAACAAAAAGAAGTTTGCTTCGATACTGAAACCACAAGTGTTGAATCTTTGCACGCTGAATTGGTAGGAATGTCTTTTTCTTTCAGAGAAAGAGAAGGATTTTACGTCGTAATCCCCGAAAACCGCGCAGATGCGTTGACCATTTTAGCTGAATTCAACCCGTTTTTTGAATCTGAATCGATTTTGAAAATTGGTCACAACTTGAAATACGATATTCAAGTGCTTGACAATTATAAAATTGAAGTCAAAGGAGATTTATTTGACACCATGATTGCGCACTATTTGATTCAACCAGAAGCGAAACATGGAATGGATTTTCTTTCAGAATATTACTTGCGTTACAAACCTGTTTCCATCGAAACTTTGATTGGCAAAAAAGGAAAAACGCAAGGAAATATGAGGGATTTGGAGCCTTCTGAAGTTTCAGATTATGCTTGCGAAGATGCAGATATCACTTTGCAACTGAAACAAATTTTTGCGCCTGAAATTGAAAAAGACCATTTGAAAGCACTTTTCTACGACATGGAAATGCCTTTGATGCGTGTTTTGCGCAAAATGGAAAAAGAAGGTATTGCGATTGATGTTGACAGTTTGGGACTTTTCTCCAAACAATTGGAAATAGAATCGATTGAAAAAGAAAAGGAAATCAAAGCATTGGCGGGGATTGATTTCAATCTTGATTCACCAAAACAATTAGGTGAAGTGCTTTTTGACCACATGAAAATTTCGGCAAAAGCGAAAAAAACCAAAACTGGTCAATATCAAACTTCTGAAGACGCACTCGAACAATACAAAAACGACCATCCAATTGTCAATTTGATCTTGGATTATCGCCAAAATAAGAAATTAAAAAGCACGTATGTCGATCCGCTTCCAACCTTGGTTGACCCAATCGACAATCGCGTGCACACGCATTTTATGCAAACGGTTACCGCTACCGGACGATTGAGTTCCAATAATCCGAATTTGCAAAATATTCCGATTCGAACGGACAAAGGAAAAGAAATTCGAAAAGCGTTCATTTCGAGAGGTTCAGAATTCAAAATGATGGCAGCGGATTATTCGCAAATCGAATTAAGAATTATTGCTGCTTTGAGCGAAGACCCAAATATGATTGCCGCTTTTCAACAAGGACATGATATACACGCTGCGACGGCTTCGAATGTTTTTGCCACACCAATCAATGAGGTTTCTCGAGACCAAAGAAGTGCAGCAAAAGCGGTCAATTTTGGAATCATTTATGGTCAATCTGCTTTCGGATTGGCGCAAAATTTGGGAATTTCTCGAACCGAAGCAAAAGGAATTATCGACAGTTATTTCGAGCAATTCAACACCATCAAAACCTACATGGACAAAGCCATCAACGATGCGCGCGAATTGGGATTTGTGGAAACCATCATGAAAAGAAGGCGCTATTTGCCCGACATCAATTCCGGAAATGCAATTGTGAGAGGTTTTGCGGAAAGAAATGCCGTCAATGCACCCATCCAAGGTTCAGCGGCGGATATCATCAAATTGGCCATGATAGCCGTCGACAAAGCGATGACGGAACAAAAAGTGCAATCCAAATTATTGCTTCAAGTGCACGATGAATTGGTTTTTGACGTCCATGAATCCGAGTTAGAATTGATGCCAAAATTGGTGAAAGAAGCCATGGAAAAGGCGATTCAATTGGTCGTTCCGATGGAAGTTGAAGTCAAAATTGCTGATAATTGGCTGGAGGCGCATTGATTTTTGGAATAAATTTCACTTGATAGCTGACGCTAAATTAAAAAATTAACAAAACTTCACACAAATCCAGATACCGTGTAGCAACATCGCAAATAATTAATGGCAAAAAACTCACATCAAAAAATCCATGTAATCTGTGTAATCCGTGGCGAAAATTCACCAAAAAATCTGTAACAAAAAACACAATCTTCAGAAATTGTCCCTACTTTTGAAAAAAGTAACGCATGAATAAACTGAAAAATATGCTTCCAAGTCATCTCAAAGCTTTGTTGATGAGACTAGGAATTATGCTATTTTTCATGCAACTAACGCGCGTCGTTTTCTACATTTTCAACAGCCCAAGTTTCACCAATATCGGATTCAACGATTTTTTTGTTGCCCTATGGTTTGATATGGTTACCATCAGTTTAGTAAGTTTACCTTTCATCATCTTATCGATTTTCCCGCAACCATTCAGGGAAAACAAATACTATCAATTTGGGCTGAAAATCCTATTTGTATTTATCAATACCGTTGTCGTTTTATTGAATTTAATTGATGTTGAATATTTCAATTATACCAGCAAAAGATCTACGATAGATTTATTCACGATGTTGAGTGCTGGAAATGATTTCATGCAACAAATTGGTTCATTTTTACGCGATTTTTGGTTGTTGCTTTTGCTCCTGATTCTGTTTTTTGTCTTCACCAATTGGTTGTATAACAAAACCAAAATCAAAACCAATCGCAAAATTAGTGGAAATGCTGCTTTTTGGATCAAAGACAGCATTCTGTTTCTGAGCATTTTGGCTTTTTTCATTTTGCTTGGACGCGGAGGATTTGGATTGAAACCAATTAGTCCGATCGATGCATCTCAATTCACCCGAGTGGAAAATACCGCGCTGGTTTTGAACACGCCTTTCACGATGCTGAAATCTTACGACAAAGCAAATCTAGAGCAGAAAAAATACTTTTCCCTTGCAGAAGAAAAACGCTTATTCAACCCTATTCACATTTCGCAACCGCAACACATTTTGCCAAACAACACCAATGTGGTCATTATCATGCTGGAAAGCTTTGGCAACGAATGGTGCGGCGCAGCAGGTGCAGAAATTTCCTACATGCCATTTTTGGATTCCTTGGCAGGCGAAAGTTTGTATTTCACCAACGGAATTTCCAACGGTAAAAAATCCATTGAAGCCGTTCCTTCCATCATTGCATCGATTCCATCTTTGCTTGATAATCCTTACATTTCTTCCGCTTATGGTAGCAACAAAATTGAATCTTTGCCCCAAATTTTACACGAAAACGGCTATGTTTCTGGATTCTATCACGGAGCGACAAACGGTTCCATGAAATTTGACGGATTCGCAGCACAAGCGGGATTTGACGGATATTTTGGGCGAAAAGAATACAACAACGACGCGCATTTCGACAAAACTTGGGGGATTTTAGATGAATATTTCAATCCTTGGACCGCCAAACAATTGTCGAAATATAAAAAGCCATTTTTCGCAACGCTTTTCACGCTTTCTTCGCATCATCCGTACTACATTCCGCCGCACATGGAAGGAAAATTGAAGAAAGGAAAAGAGCAAATTTGTGAATCGATTAATTACGGAGATTATAGCTTGAGAAAATTTTTCGAAGAGGCCAAAAAACAACCTTGGTACGAGAATACTGTTTTCATTTTGTGTGCCGATCATACTTCCGCAACATCAAGTCCGATTTACAGTCAGCGAACAGAAATGTTCAAAATTCCAATTCTGTTTTTTCACCCAAAAAAATTAATTCAGCCCAAAAAGGAAACGCAATTTTTCCAGCACATCGATATTTTACCCACTTTATTGGATTTATTGAATATCGAAAAGAAATATTATTCGATAGGCAATTCGTACTATCAAAAACATGACAATGAAGCGATTACCTACCTAGAAGGAACCTATCATTATTTCAGAAATAACTATTTATTAACGTTTTCGAACGATAAGGCACGAAATTTGTACGGTGCATTGATCAGAAGAAAAGAAACGCCCGACTCGCTTTCTTATTACAAGAAAGAAAGTCAAGTGTTTGAAAAAAGGTTAAAAGCCTTAATTCAACGCTACAACCGTGACTTGATTCTGAATCAAATGACAACCAATGAAAAAGAAAATTCGCTTCATCATCAATCCAATATCGGGAATCGGTCAAAAAAACCAATTGCCCACGCTGATTGAACAGTACCTCGATCATTCCATTTTCGATTACGAAATCACCATTACTGAATATAGAAAACACGCCAAAGCAATCGCAGCGCAATCTGCCATGGATGGTTTTGACATCGTTTGCGCAGTTGGCGGTGACGGTTCTGTGCATGAAGTAGGAACCGCTTTGATTGGGACTGAAACTAAATTGGCCATTCTTCCGGCAGGTTCTGGAAATGGATTGGCGCGCCATTTGAAAATTCCTCTAAACCTCATCGAAGCAATACAAAGTATCAACGAACAAAACACTTCTGTAATGGATACAGTATTGGTAAACGACAAACCGTTTCTAGGTGTTGGTGGATATGGCTTTGATGCATTGATTGCCAAAAAATTCGACGAATATCACACACGTGGATTTTGGAGTTATGCGAAGTTAGTTTTCAGAGAATATGCTTCGTACAAACCGATTTCTGTGAAAATTGAATTCCCAACTTACCAAAGAGAATTACCAGTTGTTTTGTGCACCCTGGCAAACTCTTCTGAGTTCGGAAATGGATTTTGTGTTTCGCCTTATTCGAATATTTCTGATGGAAAAATTGAATTGTGCATTCTGAAACCTTTTTCCATGTGGAAAGCACCTGCAGTGGTTTACAGATTTTTTAAACGTACCTCTCACCGCTCTCGTTTTTCGGAAATCATTCCTATTGAAAAAGTGAGAATCACCTTGACACACAAGATGGCGCACTACGACGGTGAACCTTTTGAGGTAAGAAATGAACTGAATGTGCAAGTTATTCCAAAAAGTTTGAATATCTTGGTAGGAAAAAATTTCAAGTAATGTTTATTTCAACCGATTTAGAAACACTTTTGCCGCATTTTGATAAACTCAATGTGGATTCAAAACCAAAATGGGGTTCAATGGGCGCGCAACGCATGATTGAGCACTTGACAGACACGCTCAAAATCGCCACAGGCGAAACGCCTTTCCCTTTGGAAGTTCCAGAAGACCGTTTAGAAAAAATGATCGCATTTCTCGATTCTGACAAACCGATGGCTCCCAATTTAAAAGTTTCCTTCGTGCAAGACGAGGCACCATTGCGTCATTCAGAGATTGAATTGGCCATCGACGAATACGTGGAAACATGGTTAGATTTAGAATCTCTGTATGCCGATAATCCAGGTTTAAAACACCCACACCCCTACTACGGCCCATTAGACTTTGACCAATGGAATCGCCTGCACTCAAAGCATTTGACGCATCATTTTACGCAATTTGGATTGCTTTAAGAGATATTAGACAGGAGACATTAGACTTTCTAATTGTCTAAAAATCTCATATTTTACTGTAAACGTCAATTCAACATTTTCTAAAATTTAAAGAAAATCCAAAGTTTTTACTACCATTTCCAGCCATAGCAATAAAAGCGTTAGGTAAAATTCGGAATGCTTGAAGGCCAAACAAAAGTATTGTTTGAGCAAAATAACAACTTAAATATTTATAAAAATCGCAGATGCGAGTTTATTTTTGATTAATCAAGTGTTTGAATTTTAAGGCTTTGATTTTTTCTTTGGTTCTTTCTTTCTTATCAAGAAAAAAGAAAGAACAAGAAGATATTAAATCAACTGTATCACAACGGAATACTAATCCGAAAAGTCGTCCCCTTCCCTACTTCAGACTCCAATACAAAAACTTTGCCTTTGTGGTTTTCGTGCACGATGCGTTTCACGAGCGATAAACCCAATCCCCAACCGCGTTTTTTGGTGGTGAATCCTGGTTGGAAAATCGTTTTGAACAATTTAGGCGATATTCCTTTTCCGGTGTCTTTGATGTCGATGTGCACCCATTCTGGCGTTTCGTGCAGATACACAGTCAACTTTCCAGCTGTTTCCATGGAATCGACGGCGTTTTTGGCGATGTTTTCGATTACCCATTCCATCAAAGGAGCGTTATGCAACACTTCGATTTCAGATTTTTCGGATTTAAATTCAAATTCGATTTTATTAGAAATTCGGTGACGCAAATAGTCCATGACATTTCTTGTCGTTTCAACAATATTTTTTCGTTTCAATTTGGTACCAGAACCAATTTTCGAGAAGCGATCTGTCACAGTTTCCAGGCGATTGACGTCTTTTTGCATTTCCTCAATAATCATCGGGTCAACATTTTGTGCTTCCAACAATTGCACCCAAGCCATTAGCGATGAAAGTGGTGTGCCCAATTGATGCGCGGTTTCTTTCGCCATTCCAGCCCAAACTTGATTTTGCTCCGCTTTTCGGAAAGTGCTGAAAATCAAATACCCTATCAAAATAAACAAACCAATAATTCCGAACTGGATGTAGGGGAAATATTGCAATTGCTTCAATTCTGGACTGTCATCATACAGCAACAAACTATTTTGCTCAGTCGAAAAATTAATAGCAATGGGCGTATTAATCGCTTTCAAATTGGCAATAGTAGAAGGCAAAATCGAATCTGAAACTTTCTTGACTGGTAAATTGGTGGCTAAAATGGAATCCGTTTTGGTATCAATCAACAAAACTGGCACCATGCCTTTGTTTTCGATCAACTCTTGATTGAACGAGCGCAACAAAGAATCACGTTCTTTCTCCAATTTCACAATTTCTCGCGAATCGTTGTAAATGTAAGTCATAAACAAGCCTTCATAAACTTCAATTGTAAAAGCTGGATTTTTCAATCGCCATTGGTCAGATAATTTCAGCAAAGAATCTTCAAACAATTGTTTCAACTGCGCTTTCGACAAACCAGGATTTTCAGCACGAATGGCAACTGTATCTAAATCTAAATTAATGTAAGTCGAAACAGCGCGGTTATTGTCAATCAAAATCACTGGAATATCTTTGTTTTTGCTGATAATTTTGAGTGGCAATTCATAGTCTGGCATAAAATCTCCAGCAATGGGCTTCGAAATTTCTTTCGTGGCATCAATCCACATTTCCATTTCGTATTTTTCCTTGTCGCGTAATTGCGAAAAAGTGCGGTTGGTCAATTGCACCAATTCTACTTTTTTCTTGATAGCATCAGCCCACTGCTTTACGCGGTCGCGCTCTCTGTCTGCAACTTTAGTGACAATGGAATTGGAAACAAACAATGATGCGCCTACAAGCAACAACGCTATGAGCAACAAAATAATCTTCCATTTTTGTTTGTTCGAATATAAATTCATTTCCAATTAAACCTTAAATCTGAATGCCTAAAATTAACATTAAATTTTTCAAGAATATCAAGTACAAAATAGAAACGCCAAAAATCAAGTATATTATGAGGGTTTGAAAGTTTCGATGAATCTCGAAATCGATGATTAAACTTTTTTTTGTATCTTTATTTCCAATAAATCAGATCATGTTCAAGGTTTTTTCAGTTTTTGCTTTCATTTTCATCTTTTTCGCTTGCGATTCAGGATTGGAAAAAAACGCACGATCTAAAATGCCTTTGAACAAAAAACAATGGCTTAATCCACTGTTTTTCAATGAAAATTTTGAATCAGAATTATCGTTTCCACTATGGTTCAGCGATTCTTTAATTCGTGCCAACAACATTTACAAAATCACCAAACGCATTTTTCCTAGAATTATCGGCGACACAAGCAGCCTTGCTCCAAATGAAGCGATGCCGCGAGAAAAGCGAGAATATTATTTTGACAACAACGGAAAAGTGTTTTACTTGGTCATCTATTATTATTACGACGACAGAGAAATCGCCCGTTCAAGCTTCATTTACCAGGGAAAAATGGATCGAAATGGATTTAGAAATGTAACTCCAGACGTTTTCAAACACCTTTCTGATGCTGACTCAATCAATGATTTTACTACAGATTTTCAATCTGAACGAGAATACAATTATGTGCTTCACCGATACTGGTACAACAAATCGAAAGCCACTTGTTATGAGGACATTGAAACACAAGATCGCATCTATTTTCTCAAACAGAAAAAATATTGGGGACCTCTTTCTGTGGATTCAATTTTGAAACCAGCAAGCAATGATTGGGTGATTTGGGGAACGCCGAGAAAACCTTACAAGCGTTACAAAGTAGAAAACAAAGTCAGAGAAAAAGAAGTGCATTTGTACAATTATTGGCCAACGGGCCCATTGAAAGAGCGAATCATTGAAGATTATCCTTTTGAAATCAAGCGAAGTTATCAATACAATAAAAAAAATCAATGGATTTCATATATCGACTCGACAATTTCAGACAATAATTTTATCACTAGAACAGTCCATAATTTCGAATATGATGCTACTGGAAAACCGATATATTTAAAACATAAAAAAGAAAATACATCCGGCGAACCAAACTACTATATCGAAACTTTTCGCTACGAATTGAGGAAATAATATTCCTTGGAATTGAAAAATATTCGAACGAAAAATTTAATTTAAACCTCTTGCAATTTTTTATTTATAAATTTGGGTAATCACATGAAATTAACTCCTTGATTTTAATAAATATATCCCGAAAATAATGCAAAGATTTATATTATTTGTTTTCATTTTTCTAAATTGCTTTGTTTTTTCTCAAAAACTAGATTCGACAGAAATCAATGGCGTGAAATATTACATATATCCATATCCGCAACAAGCGAGAATGGCAAATGTGTTGGAAACAATGTTGTATTCTGATTTTAAATCAATCATTCGACAAACAAATCCTAAATTATCTCAGAAAGAAATCAAAAAAATCATCAAAGAATATAATAAACTCGGAGGAAATTTAACCGTTTTTTCAAAAAAAGAAAAAGCAAAAATGACCTTAATCAAAGCCAATTCCAACCGCTTTTATCAAACCAATTATATTTTCGAAAAAGACATCGTTCCAGCAATGGAAAAATTTCCTGATGGCCAATACGTTCAATATTTTGACAACTATTATTTTTTCAATGCCAAAGGAGATTTTACTGCTGACTCCAATAAAATTGCTGGCTATTTCAATTTAAAAAATAACTTGCTAGATGGAAATGCCATTTGGATAAATGCCATTGGAGATACCGTCAAATCTGGCGTTTTTCAAAATGGTTTAAAAGTGGGCGTTTGGACCAATTCGACTCACTCGCATGCTCAATACAGAAATAAAAAAGATGTGCAAATATTCTTGAATCAAAAAATCAAGTACAACACCGAAAAAACAACCTTTGTGAATGGAATCGAAAATGGAAAATATGAAAATTACAAAGGCAATATTTTACTCGAAAAAGGGAATTACAAAGACGGCAAAAAAAGCGGAGAATGGTTCATTTACAATGCGGTAAATTACTATGACAACAATAAATATATGGATACAGTTGTTCTCAAAAAACACTATACTTTGGTAGAAAATAAAATACTTTCTCACAAAATCTTCATCAGAGATAATAATTTCATTTTTAACAATTTACCTTACAAACATTACAGTTTTTCTCCCTACTACGAATCTCCGGAAATCGACTTTTATTCGATGAGAACTTTCGACAATAAAAAGGAGAAAAATCTGGAACTTCCTGAAGAGGAAAACAATGCTTATGAAGGAGAAGTTTACGAGGAAGAATCAACATACATGGGAGATATTCAAATTCCAAATCAATATAATGAAGAAGAATATTACGAGGAATATAGAGACGACCATTCTTTGGATAACTTCATACAAGTAAATGGCAATTTTTTACCCAAAGCAAAAGCGATAGACAGCATTGGCTATTTCAATAAGTATGACGGCATTTATGAAGAATTTTTTGACAACGGCAAATTAAAAATTCGACTGGAATTCAAAAATGGTGAATTGTTGCGTGAAGACACCATTTTTTGGGACAATGGTCTTGCAGCAAATGTCATTAATTTTGACCCTATTCGCAAAGAATATGAATTTAAATCAATTGATTATTCTGGTGTAGCTTTTGAAATTAATCTTTTTGACTCGACCGGAAAATTCATCAAACAAACACTTGACCCATTTTACAAAGACAAGCACATTTTGATTGAAAATATGAATACATCGTCTATCGAAGATTTTCTATATTCCTCGAATGAAATGGATGCATTGGAATGGAATTATTTCAAATACAATGAGGGATTTGACGCTTTGCAAAATCAAAATCTGAAAGGTAAAATACTATTAAGCAAAGAATGGTACCCCGATACAACAGTTTGGAATTATGAATTACTCAATGCCGATGAAAAAACTTTGCAGACGGAAAATTGGTCTTTGAATGGTTCTAAAATGTCTTTTTGTAATTATGAATTTAATGATGAATACACCAATTTCAGAGGTAAAAAAGAATTGTATTTTAAAGATTTGAAGTTGATCAATACTTTCAACGGGAACTTGATGGAAAATTTCTATTCCAATGATTCACTTCCTCAATTGAATATTACCGTCATTGACAATTCATTTGAAATAACTAACGAAGAAATTCTATACCATCAAAATCAACCTTTCAATGGGTCAGTTCAAATCAATTACAGTGCAAAAAATCCAAATTTTAAAATCCAAAAAAATAAAATCGTTTTTAATTTCACACAGTCTGAAAAATTTGAAAAAGTCTTAATTAACGAGTACAAAAAATACAAAAAAACAGGTAAAACAAAGTACAATGACGTTTTATCTACTTCCAATCATTTGGGATATGATTATCAAGAATCGCTGTCATTGCTCATTCCTAGCTTGCAAACCACCCTGTTGAGTACGAGTGGAAGATTTATTTCCGTTGCTAAAATTGAAGGAAACATGAAAGCTGGCAAAGCCAACGGAACTTGGAAAGCATATGACTTTTCAGGAAAAATTATCAAAGTAGTGAACTTTTTGAATGGAGAATTGGAAGGAACTTGCAAAGAATACGAACTTGCTTATCCAAAGCAGAAAGGCAAAAACCTTGACTATGATTTCTCGTTTAATCTAAATCCTTACGATACGCTTCCTTCCAAAAAAACGTATTATTTATCAAACGAATCTTCTTTCAAAAATGGAATTCAAAACGGGAAAGAAACGAGTTTCGATTGGCAAGGAAATAAAACTTCAGAAAAACAATATGTAAACGGTTTTCCCGAAGGACCCGCTTTTGAGCAAAATAGGATTGCAACTACACGCTCAAATTATGAAAATGGCGCTTTAGATGGAATCGTCAAAACATATTTGCATCTTCCTAAAAATGATACGATTTTGTTGTACGAATTGAATTTTCAAGATGGTGCTTTGCAAGGAGAATCGAAATCTTATCACACCAATGGAAAATTGTCCAAACGCGGATTTTTCCTCTACGGCATGCCAATCGATGACTATGAAGGATACGATTCTTTGGGAATGAAATACCATTACATCAAATTCCAATATTCATATCCTGTGGAAGAAAAAATATGGGAATCAAATCAATTAAGCGTTAGGTATTTATTCGATTGGAGAGATTCAATTTATTTCATGCCAGACGATATTGTGCAAACAAATACGGTGCAAAATTTACTCTACAAATTTGGACTTTTGCAAAACCAATATAATCAACCTTATTATGGAAGACCAAGTTTGATTGAAAAAACAGGAATCGATTATCACATGACCAAATATTTTCCCAATGATACCGTCTCTAGAGATGGAGAAATAAGTGCAGGCAAGAAAGTTGGATGTTGGCAATTTTATGGTTACGATGGCGAAAAATTGTATGAAGTTGAATATTTCGATAGCATTGTCAAACTCAACGATTCTATTCAATTTAAATCCAAAGGAATTTTAAGCGATTTTGACAACAAAGGAAACCTTCTTTCGAAAAGTTTTGTGATTGAAAAATTCGAAAAATACGATTGTTCTCACACAGATCATTATGAAGTGCGACAGTTTTTTACCCTCTGGGAAGCAGATACAGCCTTGCACCGCATGAATGGATATACCAAAAACTATTACGACAACGGAACAATCCAAAGTGAAGGAAAAATGAAAAATGGTTTACCCGAAGGTATTTGGAAATATTATGATCCTTTCGGGAAATTAAACCATGTAGGCCAATATGTGCTCGGAAAAAGAGATGGCAGGTGGTTGAGCGGTGATTTGACTAAAACTAAATATTTAGGAGATATTTGTATGAATCCAAATTTACCTGATTTAGAGGAACAAATGAAATATCAAGAGAAATTAATAGATATTTACATTCGCTATTTTAAAATGGGAACACTTTTAAATTCAGAATCTTACGATGTCAACTTAAATGACTTTGAAACTGAAAAATCAGAAACCGAAAATGTGGACGAAGAAATCGAAGAAGGCGAATAATTTAAATTAATTTTATTTTTAGTTGTAAATTGTGTAAATTCAGCGACTGAAAATGAACAATGTTAAATAATAAAAACTAAAAGCTCTCTTATGAAAACGATAAAAACGATTGCCATTGTGCTGCTTTCTGGCCTATTTTTACTCTCTTTTACCAACAATTCTGAGCAAAAAACATTGGACGAAGGATTAGCCATTGGTCAAGTTGCGCCTTTAACCACCTTGGAAATGCCCAACATTGATAATTCTATGCATACGCTAGAAAAGTTGAAAATGAAAAAAGGCCTATTGGTTGTTTTTTCATGCAATACTTGCCCATTTGTAGTAGGATCATCAGATTTTGCAGGTTGGGAAAAGCAGTATACTGAAATTCATGCAATGTCTCAAAAAGCAGAAATTGGAATGGTTTTAATCAACTCAAACGAAGGAAAACGCGCTGATGTAGACAGTTTTGAAGCGATGCAGAAACATGCGAAAGAAGCGTCTTATACAATGCCATATTTACTGGACAAAAATTCAGAATTGGCAAATGCTTTTGGTGCAAAAAGTACACCCCATGTTTATTTGTTAGACAAAGACCTGAAATTGGTTTACAAAGGAGCAATCGATAACTCTTGGGATCCAAAAAGAACAGCAGAAGAGAACAATTTACAAAATGCAATTGCCAACGTTTCCAATGACGAAATCGTCAAAGTAAATACTACAGCTGCGGTAGGTTGCAGTATCAAACGTATTAAAAAATAAAAACGATCACTCTCCAAATAATCAAACAAATGAAAAAAATATTTTACTCCGCATTATTTAGTAGTCTTTTGTTCAATAGTTTAGCGCAAATAGTAGATTATGGTTTGCCGCAAACTATGCGTGGAAAAATCAATAAGACAAAGGTTTTTGCGCAAATGCCGCCAGTTGATGCTGTTGCTGAAATTACGCAAGATGAACAAAATCGTTTCAATGGCATTGATAAAATTTACAGATTTGGAGTTGAACATGCGGTCAATACAAACATCTTAACAGCAGCTACAAAACAAACGTTGCCAAATGGTGATGTTGTTTACCAATATGGTATTTATTGTCCAAATGCCCTTTCAATCAACTTGATTTTCAATCAATTTGAACTTCCTACTGGAGCAAAATTATATTTGATTGCGAATGATGGCAATTCATTTTCAGGCGCCTACACAAGTTTGAACAACAATGTAAACAAAATAATAGGCACTGAATTGGTTTATGATCAAAGAGCAATCATAGAATTGGTAGAACCTAAAGCGGTTGTCGGAAAATCGATTTTAAATCTTGGAACTGTCATTCACGGATATAAAAATCTAGACACTTTCATGGAAAAAGGACTAGGTACCGCTGGTGATTGTAATATTGATGTCAATTGTCCACTAGGAATCGGATGGGAAAACCAGAGAAACGCTGCTGCTTGTGTAGTTAGCGGTGGTGGAATTTGTTCAGGTTCATTGGTTAACAATACTTCTGGAACAATTATCCCTTACTATTTAACAGCCAACCATTGCGGAATCTCTAATACTGCTGCTTGGGTTTTTAGATTCCGTTGGGAAAGAACTGCAGCCAATGCGATTTGCGCAGCAAATAATCAAGCAACGAATAACGGCCCAACAAACTTAACAAGAACAGGTTGTACTTTAAGAGCCAACAATTCAAGTTCAGATTTCACATTAGTTGAATTAACAACTGCGCCAGATCCAGCTTGGGGAATTTATTACAACGGATGGGATCATTCTGATGCTCTAACTGTCACAGAAACAACTGGAATACATCATCCAGATGCTGACATCAAGAAAATCTGCAGAGACAATAATGCGCCAACACAACAAGTTACTGCATTCAACGGAAACGCAAATACCAATGTTTGGAATATTGCAGATTGGGATTTTGGTGTAACTGAACCAGGTTCATCAGGTTCACCGCTTTTTGACCAAAACCACAGAACAATTGGTGTTTTATCTGGTGGAGCTTCCGCTTGCAATGGAACAAATGATAACAACCAATATGACATTTATGGCCGTTTCGGTACCGCTTGGGATTTAGGCACAACGCCTGCAACAAGATTGAAAGAGTGGCTAGATCCAAGTAGCTCTGGCGTTGCCTTTATTGATGGCGTTGATCCTTCAGGACCAGGACTTTCAATCGATGGTGGAATTCAAAATCCAATAGGGATTTCGGGCACAATTTGTGGCGGATTGGTTACTCCACAAATCTCCATTTTCAACGCAGGTTCTGCAGCATTGACAAGCGCAACAATTGCCTATGGATATGATGGAAACACAAATCAAACATACAATTGGACTGGAAATTTAGCGCAATTTGCGAATGCTGTAATTAATTTGCCATCGCAAACATTGACTTCGGGTAGCCATTCATTTTCTGCAATTATTACCGCTTCAAATGGCGCTGCAGATATTGGTTCTTCAAATAATTCATTGACATCAAATTTTATCACTGTCGTAAATGGAGAAATGATTGATTTAAACTTAAATCTTGATCAATGGGGATCTGAAATTAGCTGGGAAGTATTAGATCTATCGAATACAGTGCTATATTCTAGTGCCGGTTATTCTGATGGTGCTGCAGGAACAACAACACCAGTAAGTTCAACTTTTTGCCTGTCTGCAGCTTGCTATAATTTTAAAATTATGGACTCGTATGGCGATGGTTTGTCAAGCACCAATAACCCATCTGGAAGTTATACAATTACCAATTCCAACGGAACTGTTTTAGCTGAATTGACAGCTGCAAATGCCAATTTTGGTTCTACAAATACTACACAATTCTGCCTCACAAGTTCTGCAGGAATTGAAGAATATTTATTAAGTCAAAGTGTATCAATCGCGCCAAATCCAGCGAATGACTTGTTGAATATCCAAGCTAAAAATGAAAATCAAATTGAAACAATTTCAATTTATAATTTAGCTGGTCAACTTTTGATCGAAAAATCAGTGAATGAAAACCAAACACAGATAGATATTGCAGCCTTGAGCGGTGGCATGTATATTGTGAAAATTCAAACGCAATTTGGATTAATTGCAAAACAAATAATTGTGCAATAATTTTAGGGGAATTGATAATTTTGACCGATTGTCAATTCCCTTTCTTTTTTTAACCTAAAAAATGTACCTTAGCCTTTTGCAAATGATATTTCATGAAGTCAATTGAATTTACGACAGGTCAACATGTTAAAATTGAATACGAAATCGCTTCCACGGGCGTTCGTGTCATTGCTTCACTCATTGATTTATTTGCATTTTTCATTTACTTCCTCATTTTCACCTTCCTTTTTGACGCTTCCATGATTTCTTGGGAACCTGAAACGGGCAGTTTTGTCTATCTTTTATTGATTAGAATTCCCTTCATTTTTTACAGTCCAATCGTTGAATATCTGAGTCATGGACAAAGTCTTGGCAAATATGCCATGGGGATCAGAGTGGTAAGTTTATCAGGAGAAAATGCAGGTTTCAGAGAATATTTTACGCGCTGGATTTTCAGAGTCGTGGACATGTGGTTTGGATTCGGTTTTTTGGCAATTATTTTTTCAAGTACCTCAGAAAGAGGACAAAGATTAGGCGATGCCATGGCAAATACAATCGTTATCAATAAAAAAAACAGTCAACAATATAATTTGAGAAATATTTTAGCCATCAAGGATCAAAAAAACCATGAACCAACCTATCTAAATGTATTGCGATTTACTGATGAAGATGTGATGTTGATTAAAAACACGATCCAAAGAGTTGAAAAATATCCCAACGAAGAAACCAAAAATTTTACCATTGAGTTGGCTCACAAAACAGCAGAAATCATCGGTTTACCAGAAACACCGCAGAAAAAAATGGAGTTTCTAAGAACTGTTTTGTTAGATTATGTTGTTCTCACACGTTAAAAAATATGTCCAGTTTAGTACTTGTACCAACACCAGTTGGAAATTTAGAAGACATAACGCTCCGAGCAATTCGCATGCTGAAGGAAGCAGATTGCATTTATGCAGAAGATACCCGAGTGACCAAAAAACTATTGAATCATTTCGAAATTCACAAACCAGTTTATCCATTTCATGCCCACAATGAGCACAGAACATTGGAATTTGTAATCGATAAAATCAAAGAAAATACAATGACTGTTTTGGTATCTGACGCCGGAACTCCTGCGATTTCTGACCCAGGATTTTTGCTCGTTCGCGCCTGCGTTGATGCTGGAATAACCGTTTCTTGTTTGCCCGGACCAACTGCTTTAATTCCTGCATTGGTTGGTAGCGGTTTTCCATGCGACAGATTTTGCTTCGAAGGATTTTTGCCACACAAAAAAGGCAGACAAACCAAACTTCAAGAATTGGCTTTGGAAGAAAGAACCATCGTACTTTATGAATCTCCACACAGATTGGTTAAATGCTTGGGGCAAATAGCGACTTTCTTCGAACCAACGAGAAAAGTTTGTGTAGTCCGCGAAATATCCAAAATTTACGAAGAATTTAAAAGAGGCGAAGCACAAGAAGTTCAAAAATATTACGAAGCCAATCCGCCCAAAGGAGAAATTGTCATCATCATCGAAGGAAAAAATGGAAAAAATTGAGACCAAAGGAATTGTTTTAAAAGCCTATGGAAAAGCTGAAAATGCTTTCGAGGAAAAAATAATTCACATTAATAAACCGAAATCCCATGAGGTTTTGATAGATGTTGAAGCATTTGGTCTAAATTATGCCGATGTTATGGCGCGAAATAATTTATACAAAGAAGCGCCTCCACTTCCTACAGTTTTGGGTTATGAAGTGGTCGGCATCATCCAAGAAATCGGTGAAGATGTTGCTCCTGAATTATTGGGAAAAAGAGTGGTTGCTTTCACTAGATTTGGCGGATATTCTAAAAAAGCAGTTACGCAAGAATCTGCTATTTCGCTGATTGACAGCATGCCCGCAGCCGAAGCTTTGGCGCTTTCAACACAATTTGTAACTGCCTATTATATGGCCGTTTACCTCTCTCCCGTTCACGAAGGCGACAAAGTGTTGATTCATGCAGCAGCTGGTGGCGTTGGAACAGCTTTGATTCAATTGTGCAAATGGAAAAAAGCATTTGTTTACGCCAAAATCGGAAATGATAGTAAAGAAAATTTAGTCAAAGAATTGGGCGCAGATGTTGTCATTAACTACAATAAAGTAGATTACAAAACAGCTGTTCTTTCGCATTTGAAAAATGAAAGATTGGATGTCAGCTTCAACCCTGTCGCTGGTTCGACTTTCAAAAAAGATTGGAGTTTAATCGGTTCTGGAGGAAAAGTCATCCTTTTTGGTGGCTCAGAAAGATCTGGCAAAAAATGGGGAATTCTATCTTCACTCAACTTTGTACGAAAAATGGGCCTCATTATTCCAATCGGACTGATGATGCGCTCCAAAAACGTTTTAGGCGTAAACATGCTCAAGGTTGCTGACAACAAACCTGAAGTGCTCACGCAATGTTTGAAAGCAGTTGTAGAACTGACAAAACAAGGCATTTTAAAACCACAAGTTGGGGCCAAATTTAATGTAAAAGAAATCGCCGCTGCACATGCTTTGCTAGAATCAGGCAAATCAATCGGAAAAATAGCCGTTTTTTGGGAATAAATAAATTGAAAGAAGAACAAAAATATCTATTGGAAGAATTTATCTTCGATTTGACTGAAATTCCTTCGTCTGATGTCTTGGTAAATCTGGATTTTTCTAAAAAAGATGTTTTTAAAATAAATGACGAACTAAGCAAAAAAATTGAATTTCCGGTAGAAAATACCTTGAGCCAAATCATCAAAGTTGCAATTCAAAATAAACGCAATTCAGATACAGATTCTTTGTGCATCGCACTGAATGGTTTGACTTGGGACTACAAAGGGAAAAATGTCACTTCACCCCTATTTCTAATCCCAATAACATTTAAAATCAACAAAATAAACCAAACGGTTGCTTTTAATTTAGATTTCGAAAATTACCTTTTCAATCCATTTATTGTCAACGAATTTCAAAGAAGTTACAACCTTACATTGGAACTAAATGAAGCGCAAAACTTGGAGGAAAATGTAGCACTTTTTCATGAATTTTTGCAAAAAAATGGCTTTGAATTCACGATTGAAGAATTTAAATTTCTAGGAAATTTTCACCACCACAGATACCAAATTGTCAAAGATTTAGAAGCGCTAAAAAATCAAGAACAAAATCATTTGGTCAAAGAAATTCTAGGAGAAGATTTTGATAATCAAACAAAAATCAAAACTTTGACAGATTGCAATTTAGTTTCCATTGACAAAGATCAATTGCAAGTATTTGAAAAAATCAAAACTGGAAATCTCGTTATTCAAGGTCCTCCGGGAACAGGAAAATCACAAGTTTTGACAAATCTCTTGGCAAAATTACTTTTTGCAGGAAAAATGAATTTGGTTGTCTCCGAAAAAAAGGCAGCACTGGAAGTTTTAGTTAAAAAACTGAATCAATTTAATTTGGATGATTTTACATTCATCTCCCAGGGACAAGTTAAATCGCATGATTTTATCCTTAAATTGAAAAATACTTGGGATAAATTAGAAATCAAAAGCGAAAAACAACCCAAAAACCTGCAGCTTTCAGAGCAATTATTGGCGCAACTTCAACTTACCATTGATAAAATGCTATCTACAAACCTCATCGGAGGTGTAAGCCTTGAAGAATTTAAAAATTTGCTTCAAAATTATGATTTAGAGCACATTAACTATTCTTCAGCTGTGCCAGAAATCACAGTTTGGCTTGAACAAAAATCAGCGGTTGAACAACTTTATTCAGTTTGGGGCAGCTTTGATAAGCTAAATTTTTTAAGTCAAAATGCCTTGCGTGACTTTCAACAATTGGACCAAGAAATCAGTCAATTGAAACTACAATTTGAGAAATTTTCAGAGAAATTTGAAATTGAAACAATAGGTGAATTGATCCAAATTATTAGACAAATACCAAGATTTCAAATCATTGAAAATGAATCTTATAAAAAATACGCAACCATTTTTTCATCAACAAAAGACCAAAATAAATTTGAAAAATTAAAAAATAAATGGATTACCAAAGACGCTGAATTTGCTCAAATTAGTTCAGAAGAAAATAATTGGAATGAAAAGCCCAATTTAAGTCAAATTGAATCTTGGAAAATTCATTTAGGTGGCTCCTGGTGGAACAAAAGAAAAGCAGAAAAACAAATTAAAACTTGTCTCACAAACAAGGAAATTGTTCCACAAATTGCCATCGAAAATTGGTTGAAATATTTGTCGATTTCGGAGGAAATGCGAAACATAAATGAAGCATTATTAAATTTTGGAATTGAAAGACCTGCCTTGGAAATTGAAAGTATTAGCTACATCATAAAACAACTTGAAAAGGAAAAATTAAATGAAATAAATCAAGCTTTCCTCGTGACTGAAAGTAAAAGAAAAGAGGCGATTTTAGCATCAATTGAATTGCAAAATTTCAACCAAAAAATTAAATCCCTATTAAAAAATGATTTGGAAAAAATCACACTTAAAAATTTAATTGATTTAGAAATAAATATTGAAGAAATAATTCTACAAAAAAGCACCTTACTAAATTTAAATTCAATAATTTACAACTTATTATCAACCTCAAAATCACCTCAAATTCTGGCTGAAAAAATGCTCAAAAGTCATTGGGTTAATTTTGAGTCGAAATGGCCAGAATTGGCAAAATTTGACGGGAAAAGTTTGCTGGATAAAATAGAAAAAATCATTCAATCAGAACAAGATGAAATGTGCTCATTTGGAAAAGAAATTTACCATAAACAATTTGAAAAATTTCAACAAATGAACGCTGTTTTGAGAACCGCAAGTGGAAAATTAAAAACGGAAGAAAAAGTATTGAAATCGAAGTTAAAAATCGGTAAATCAATCTTGGTCAAAGAGTTTGCTAAATCCAAACAGCACAAAACAATTAGAGAATTATTGAACAGTGAAGCGAGAGTTTGGATTGAAATTTTGACACCCATTTGGTTGAGCACCCCGACGCAAGTTGCAGTCACTTTCCCAATGGAAAAATCGCTTTTTGATTGGGTAATTTTTGACGAAGCAAGCCAAATTCCACTTTCAAATGCGCTAGGATCTCTCCAAAGAGCTGAAAGAGCAATCATTGCAGGTGATGAACAACAAATGTCGCCAAGCAATTACTTTGCAAGTGCAATCACTGGAATAGATTTATTGCATCAAGCCAATTATTATTATCCAAAAACGACTTTGAAACATCATTACAGAAGCAATCATCCTGCATTAATCTCATTTTCAAATCATTATTTCTATCAAAATGAACTGATTGCGTATCCGTCAGCAACAGAAAACAAAAACCCCTTGAATTTACATTTCATTGAAAATGGGCGTTTCATTGACCGCCAAAATGTGGAAGAAGCAAAAGCCGTTGCAGCGCTCGTAGAAAAATTAATTGATGGCAAAGAAGCGCTGGGGATTGTTGCTTTTTCAGAACAACAACTTGACTGTATTTGGAAAGAAATTTCAGCTAGAACGCAGCAAAAAATCAATCAAAATACGGAGCAAGGAAAAGGATTTTTCAGGGCTCTGGAACAAGTTCAAGGCGATGAATGTGACACTTTAATTATTAGTTTTGGTTATGCCAAAAATGAAATAGGAGATTTTCACAAACGATTCGGCCCGTTAAATCAAAAAAATGGCTCCAAAAGATTGAATGTTTTGCTAACAAGGGCAAAGAAATCGATTCATTTTTTCAGTTCCATCCATGCCAAAGATTTAGCATTAAGTACCAATGAATCCATCAATTTGTTGCGCTATTATTTGGTTCAACTGGAAAGTGAAAATGAGAATGCAGCATTGAAATTTCCCTACGATTTACAGACAAAAATCGAAAAAAATAATCACCTATTGATTTCTCAAATCACCAATAAAATAAATGATGCCAGAGAATTAGTGACGACGCACGATGTTTTATCGAATCGCGGATGGAAAATTAAATACGAATTCTAGCAAAGTATAGATTACATATAATCTTTCAAAAACGGCGACATTTCCGCTTCAATGTCTTGGCGCAATTGCATCAATCTTCTCGCATATTGTTCCATGTGTTTTTCACGCTCTGTGTCAGGAATAAATTTCTTCGTTGGTCGCGGTTTTCCTTCCTCATCCACAGAAACAAAAACGATGACACAATGCGTCGTTTTCACGAATTTCGCTTCAGAAATTTTTCTGGAAAAAACGTCTACCGCAATATGAATACTTGAAGAGCCAGTATAAATTACCCGCGCTTGAATCTTGACCAAATTTCCGATTTGAATCGGCTGGTAAAAGCGAATTCCACCGACATAAACAGTGACGCAATAGCCTTCAGCCCAAGTGGAAGCGCACGCGTAAGCTGCTTGATCAATCCATTTCATCACCGCGCCACCGTGCACTTTGCCACCAAAATTAACGTCCGATGGTTCGCTCACAAATTGAAAAGTTATTTTGTCTTGCATAGGGATTTTCTTTAGATTAGTGTTTTATTTTTTCCTGTATAGATTTAGAAACAAGCTTATGAATCTTACTATTTATTTCTAAATCAGCAGCAAATTCATTCCAATTTGCCAAAGTAGATTTTACTTCTTCAATGATTCTTTCACAATTTTCAATTCCGAAAAGTTTTCCGAGTCTTTTCAAATCCGATTCAGTGACTTTTTGATATGCATTGGCAACGGATAAACTTTGAAAACTGCCTGGGGAAGGCGAAAATGTCAAGTCAAATGCTGGTGCTAATTTCCAAATACCATTTTCATCCATCAAAAAAGCGATATTTTTGCTGTGGTCGTCCATATTCAAAGCATAAACATTGAAAACCGCTAAACGGAATACCTTTTCGCAAGCCAAAATGTTATTTTCCAGTTTATTAGCCGCATCCATCACATGACCATAATCCAGCGTGCTAAACCGAAAATTATCATGTAATAAACCACAAGCTGAATGTAAATGCAATCGTTTTAGTCCATCAAAATCAAAGCGTTTGGTGCCAAAAAATGACTTTCCACTGGCACTGATAAATAATTGAGAATCGCTCATTTCAATGCCGCAATGCGCCGCCATGAGGGAATAAGCGTATTCTATTTTGGCAATATCTTGGTAATCGTTTAAAGCTGGAAATTTAACAATCCAAGGAGTACTATTTTTTGTTTCATTCAAGTGAAATTCTTTCGAAATAGGATCTAAATTGACTACAATTTTTGGTCTTGCGCCCACAGAATTACCACCTAAATGATATAATTCATCCAAAAAATGAGCGCTTCCTTCATTCAAAATCAATGCAGATTCTTTGGCAATTAAATCCAAATCAATTGCTGCTATTTGATGATTCGAAGTATTTGTAATTGGCTCATAAATAAGCGCTCCCATTACATTTTTCCCCAAAAATGAAAGCCTGTCAAGCGTACTGATTTCTTTCGGATTTTCACCCAATTCGATTAATTTTCTGTCTAGCAACAATCGCCCCCAACCATCTGGAATGGAATCGTTGAACACACCAAATAATCCATCAAAAGGATCTCTTGGACAAAGTAAAATCTCGCTCGATTTGGGTAATTTGAAAGGCGAAATCTCTAGATTTAATTCTAAAAAAGAGGGTGAAAAGCGAAAATAATTTTGCTGATTTTGCGCACGCAAAGTTCCGACTTCAATTTGTGAAGTACCAAAATCCAATGAAACTTTTACCTTATCAACTTTCATTTATGCTCTCTAAATATCTTCCTTAAATAATTTCTCGATTTCTTCCATTTCATCCCGCTTAAAAAGCAAATCAAACTCTTCTAAACGCCCCAAAATAAATGAAATTTTCAATAAAGATTCCAAGGAAATTTGTCCCGTTTGCTCAAAGCGTTTTAAACTTCCCAAAGATAGATTCGCCCTTTTCGACAAATCAGCCTGAGACATTTTTTTGCCTTTTCTCAATTTCTTCGCCTTTTGAGCAAGCTCAAGCAACACGTCAGAAGGATATTTACTTAAAGAATATGGATTCATTAGGGCTAAAATATTAGCCAAAGTACAAAATTATATCTAAAATAGCTAATATATTAGTTAAAATATTATAAATTGTATCTATAAAAGAATTGCTGCATGAAAAATAAATACATCCTTAACTACTCCCTCAAAAGTCACTTTAAAAAGAGGGATTTATTTGTTAAATTCTATTAAAAATACTATGGATATGTCATAATTTTTTTCTTGAAAATTGGTTTTAAAACATCTTTTCCCATTAATTAAAAAATTTGTCATACTTTTGATTAATGCTTACAGATGTAAAAAATAGTTTAACCAAATCGCTTTTTTGGGATGTGAATTTTGAGGAGATTGATTCTCAGATTCACTCACTATTTATTACAGAACGAGTGCTTGCAAGAGGCACAATAGATGACTTTAGGGCTATAAAAAGTTATTATGGCGTTGAAAAATTAAAATCAATCGTCGTCGAAATAAAAAATTTAGACGAAAGAACGTTGAGTTTTTGTTCTGCCTATTTTTCTATTCCTAAAACAAAATTCAGATGTTACAACTTCAAACTGTCGAACCAAACACACTGGATTTATTAAGATCCTTGATGCAGAAATACAACCAAACCCAATTATCTTTGATAAAACCAATACCTGAGAAATCGTAAGGCAAAAATAATAACTACAATTCAAGAATTGTAATTGAGCCTTAAAATTACACTTTTTCCTTTTCTCCATTTTTTCCATAAAGTTATTGTTTTTCAATTAAATAACATCCATTTTGTATACACTATCGTAAGTGTGCAATTCCACATTGATTATTTTTCAAAAATATTCGGGACATTATTCATTTTCAAACGACATTATTAAAAAAAGTAATGGAGTCCAGAACCCATGTCAAAAAACGGATATGTTAATTAAAGTGGCGACAACGCAAAAATTATGAAAAAAATTATGACAAAAATTATGACAATTTTGAGCGCATTTTTATTCTGTGCTTTAACACTTTCATCTTGTAAATCTGTTCAGGTAGCAAAATTTACTTCTGTTGAAAATTTGTACCAAATTAAATTAGGTTCAACAATTGAAGAAGTAATTTCTTTGGTAGGTTCTAAACCTTACAATATTTTGAGTACTCAAATAGACGGTTACACAATTTACACTTACAAATATAAGTTTGTTGAGAGGAAAGTAAATCCTAAAATCATTAACTCTAGAGGAGGAGAAACAACAGGCACAGAGGTATACAATGGCAAAGAGCAAACTGCATTTATGTTTTTTAAAGGAGGTAAACTTGAATCTTTTGTAACAACAGACGGAAGAAAAGATAGTCCAGCTTTAATCACTTTAAATAATACTTTGTACACAATCACAAAAGATAAAGATAAGTACATTGTTGTTCCAACATCAGTTGACGAACCGAAGGAAACAATAAATCCTTTTAGTAAAAAAAGAAAGTAAATAATCTACACCGCTGCAACAAAAAATAGCCATTTCGAAAGAAATGGCTATTTTTTTGATTTTAATTTTAGGTAAGTCTATTGCTTCTTCCTCTTCTCCTCCAGCCATTTAGGCACATGACTCGATTTCGGTTTCACATCGCCCAATAATTTTTCAGCTAAATCAGGTCTGTTTGCTTTTTGCAAACGATTTTTGATCCAATCTCTGTTCTCACGTTTGTACCAAAAGAAAAAACGATTTTGATTCAACTTTTCCTCCTTCGTTTTTACTGTGTTGATTGGCTTCAAAGTATATGGATGAACGCCTGAATAGTAAATCACTTCAGCAACTGTCATCGGTGTGGGTGTGAAATCTTGCACTTGCTCCAATTCAAATCCCATGTCTTTGGTTTCTGCCGCCAAATTAGCCATATCTTCCTCCTCACAACCTGGATGAGACGAAATAAAATATGGAATCAATTGCTGATTTAAGCCGTGCTTTTCAGAAATTCGGTCGTATTTTTCTTTGAATTTATGGAAATATTTGAACGAAGGTTTACGCATCACGCGCAACGTTGCGTCTGAAGTATGTTCTGGGGCAACTTTCAATCTGCCTGAAACATGACGCGTAATTACTTGCTCAATGTATTCATCGTGATTTCCATCGTCGTTGTTTTTATTGAAATCATCGACCAATAAATCGTAGCGAATTCCAGAACCTACAAACGCTTTTTTGACTTTCGGATGTTGATCAACTTTGCGATACAATTCCGTCATTGGCTTATGTGAAGTATCTAAATTTGAACAAATTACTGGATGAATACAACTAGGACTTGAACAACGATTACAAATCGCTTCGTCTTTTCCTTTCATCTTGTACATATTCGCCGATGGTCCGCCCAAATCTGAGATGTAACCTCTGAATTCTGGATGCGAAACAACTTGCTCCAATTCTTTCAAAATCGAGTTCTCACTGCGTGAAGCGATGAATTTTCCTTGGTGCGCTGAAATCGTACAAAAACTGCAACCACCAAAACATCCGCGGTGCATGTTGATGGAAAATTTAATCATGTCATACGCAGGAATAGCGCCACGCTTCTTGTATTTCGGATGCGGCATGCGCGTGTAAGGCAAATCAAATGTTTCGTCAATTTCCTTTTCATCCATCGTTTTGTAGGGCGGATTGATTACCAAAGTTTCATTCCCAACATGCTGAATGATGCGATTCGCTTCCCATTTGTTGGATTCAACTTCTACAATTTTAAAATTGGCTGCATATTTAATTTTGTCTTGCAAACAAACTTCATGACTTGCCAATTCAACCGTTTCCCATTGTTTATTTTTAGGCAATTCTACAGACGAGTCTTGCAAAAAAGCCACTTGTTTTAAAGTTTTCAAGGAAGAAAATGGAACCCCTTTTTTCAACAAGCGCAACATTTCACGCAAAGGTTGATCGCCCATTCCATAAACCAATAAATCCGCCTTGGAATCTACCAGAATAGATGGCATAAGTTGGTCTTTCCAATAATCATAATGTGTTACGCGACGCAAAGAAGCTTCAATTCCACCGATTAAAACAGGCACATCAGGATACAATTCTTTCAGAATATTGGAATACACAATGGTCGCATAATCAGGCCTGTGACCAGCTGAACCGCCCGGTGTGTAAGCATCTGTCGAACGCAAACGTTTGTTGGCAGTATAATGATTCACCATCGAATCCATGCAGCCAGCCGTAACGCCGAAAAAATATTTTGGTTTACCAAATTTTTTAAAATCACGTAAATCGTCTTGCCAATTAGGTTGCGCTACAATGGCAATTTTGAATCCTTCACTTTCAATGATGCGGCCAATTACAGCCGTTCCAAAAGCAGGATGATCCACATAAGCATCGCCAGAAATCAGCACGACATCCAATTCGTCCCAACCTCTTTTTTCCAATTCCTTTGCCGTTATTGGCAACCAATCTGTTATCGGTCTTTCTTCCATTGGTACAAAATTACAGCTTTGTAGCGACAATCAATAATTCATGTGCCACAAATGAACAAAAACATCCATTCCTTTCAAATTTTGTTCATTGAGTCAACGTTCAAACATTCATTTTGTTCAATTTCATTACCTTTACAGCATGAGTATTGTTGACATTCTTATTCTTATTCCGCTTGGATATGCTGCTTGGAAAGGTTTTCAGCATGGAATTATCATCGAAATTTTTACGTTGTTGGCTTTATTGGTAGGAATTTATGCAGGAATTCACTTTTCAGATGTTACAGCCAATTGGATGAAAAACTCGCTCGGTTGGGATTCTGAATATTTGCCTGCCATTGCATTTACAATCACTTTTTTAGGAATTGGTGCAATGGTCTATTTTGCTGGAAAAATGATCGAGCAATTTGTGAAAATAACCAATTTGACCCCAATAAATAAAGCTTTTGGAATCGTTTTTGCCGTGTTGAAAATGACTTATTTTGTAAGTGTTTTCTTTGTTTTGCTAGAATCATACGATGAAAAAGGGGATTTTTTACCTCCTTCGATGAAAGAAAAATCCTTGCTTTACAATCCAATATTGAAAGTTTCGACCACCACTATTCCCGCACTGAAAGAAAGTACCCTTTTTGTCAAAAATGCGTTACAATCAGACAGCACAAATTTGAGTGTTGAACAAATTTTGAGAGCGAAAAAAATTGCGGATAGCTTGGGAATCGATGCACAAGATGGAAAAGAATTATATGATGTCTATCAAAAATACGAGAAAAAGGATGAATAAAATTGTAGCGATACTTTTGGTTTTTTGGTTTGGATTTCAAGCTTCAGCGCAAAATCAAGCATTAATTACACTTGGTAGTTTGGCGCAAAAAGACAAGTGGATGGATATTCATGTGCGCAAATCAGGGCCTTATTTTGGTGTTCAGCGCGGTTTGTTTTGGGTCGGAGAAGTTGGAGGCGAAATGCAATTTAAAAAAGTGAAATTGATAAAACCAGTCACACAAGCCATTCATACTGGGGTGAACTACAATTTTACGCACAATGTTCTAGGCTATGACGCCGGCTATTGGGTCAAATTTGGCCGATTAAATTTCACTTACGGCGGAAATGTCATCATGCGCACAGATTTCAAACAAACAAGTGTTGGTTTTGCGCCTGTCGTTGGTTTTAAATTGACGCAATTTCACATCCAAACAGGATATAATTTCTTAACGCCTTCAAGCACCGTTGAATTGACCAATACTTTTTTTATAGCCTTGCGTTTTGTGTTGATAAACAAACGCGATTGGGACATCGACACCAAAAAATCGAAAGACAAAAAAGGCCTATTTCAGAAAAAATGAAAATAGGAATCGTTGGCACCGGTCCTGCGGCGTTGATGGCAGGCAGTCAATATCTTTTGCAAGGATTTGAAGTGTCATTCTACGAACACAAAAAAGCTCCAGCAAGGAAATTTTTAGTTGCGGGACATGGCGGATTCAATTTGACGCATTCAGAGTCAAAATCAGATTTCTTATCGCGTTATGATTGTGACGAAATCAGAAAATGTGTCTCAGAATTTGACAATGAAGCATTGATTTCCTGGTTGAATTTGATCGGAATTGAAACTTATATCGGTTCAACAGGAAAGATTTTCCCAATCAAAGGGATAAAGCCAATTGATGTGTTAAATGCTTGGCTTACTTGGCTGAAAAATAATGGTGCAGATTTTCATTTTGAACATAAAATGCTCGATTTTGATTCAAATTCTCTTCTTTTTCACACGAATTCCATAGAAAAAACCATTTTTTTCGATAAAATCGTTTTCGCTTTGGGCGGAGGTTCTTGGTCAAAAACCGGCAGTGATGGAGCTTGGATTGACCTTTTAAAATCCAAAAATATCGCCATTGTTCCACTTCAATCTAGCAATGCAGGAATGAATTTCCGTTTTCAGCTGCCACTTGAAAAAATGGAAGGCGAAATCTTGAAAAATGTTGTTACATCCATCGGCGATTTTCAAAAAGCTGGGGAAGTAACTTTGACAAAATACGGTTTTGAAGGCGCTGCAATTTATCATTTGAATCGCGCTTATCGTGAAAATCCCAATTTGCCACTTTCTATAGATTTGAAACCACAATGGAATTTAGCGCAAGTTTTAGATTGTTTAAAATTCGCTAAAAACAACACAGAAGGACTCAAAAAAATGAAACTTTCCAAGGCAGCAATTTTTCTTTTGAAATCTGAAATAGAAAAAGAGATATTTTTAAATCCAGAAAGTTTGGCGCAAAAAATCAAAAATTTAAGCTTGACAATTGAATCATTGCGCCCAATTGATGAGGCAATTTCTACCTCTGGTGGTGTTTCTTGGACTGAATTGGAAAATGATTTAAGCTTGAAAAAATTCCCAAATATCAAACTTTGCGGAGAAATGCTCGATTGGGATGCACCTACCGGCGGATATTTGCTTCAAGCGTCCATCGCTTCTGGATTTTGTACTGGCTCAACTCGAGAAAACAATTCAAATGAATAAGAAAATCAGTCGTTTTTAACTCACCAACATCAAAATTAATTGTTTGATACTATATTTGCAGAGTTAAAAAATTAAAAACATGAATGATTCAGCACATTATTCATGGTAAATAAAGATTCATGAGAGAAGAAGTAAAAAAGATTGTAGAAGCAATGAGCAAAAATTTCGTTGCTCATCCTTGGCATGGAATTGAAGTTGGCGAAAAAGCGCCAGCCTTTGTAAACGCTTACATTGAAATCATTCCTGCTGATGCGATTAAATATGAAATCGACAAACCATCAGGACATATTATGGTGGATAGACCGCAAAAGTTATCGAATCACATGCCGTGTTTGTATGGATTTATTCCAAAAACTTACTGCGACACACAAGTAGCCGCATTCGCCAATGAAAAAACGGGTCGTACTGAAATTACGGGTGATTTAGATCCATTGGATATTTGTGTTTTGAGTGAAAGAACATTTTTACACAACAATATATTGTGTGAATCCAAAGTAATTGGTGGTTTCAGAATGTTGGACGGTGGCGAAGCAGATGATAAAATTATCGCTGTTTTGAAAAACGATCAAGCTTATGGAAACATCGAAGATATTTCTGAAATGCCAAAAATGGTGATCGACAGAGTGCGTCACTTTTTCTTGACTTACAAAGATTTAGACGGTGGTGCTAAAAATGTTGAAATTACGCATGTTTACGGCAAAGAAGAAGCTTTTGAAGTCATCAAATGTGCAACAGCAGACTACACAGCAAAATACGGTGACACCAATGAAACGTTGGTTGAATCGATTTTGAGTGCCTTGAAATAAGAGAAAACCAAAATAAATTTAAAGACTGTTCAACATTGGACAGTCTTTTTTTTGCCTCAATTTTAGAGTAAAATTTACTACGGTAAACTCAGTTTGAAAGGATGCTGAGACTATTTTTTCGTTGAGAAAATTTAAATTTACTGAATGATAGATTTGTAATTCATCGCCAGAAGTAACAAATCTTAAATCAAAGGATTTAAAATAAAATGGATTTTGAAGAAGATTTCCGTCCTAGTGATTGGGCGGTTTTTGAAATGCAATAAAAAGTGTAGACGAATGAGATAGCGATAGCTCATCGACAGAAGTCACTTTTTAGAAGTTTTAAAAATGCTGTAGTTTACGGAAGCAAGTTCAATCACGGAGACTTGATTTTTCTTTTGTTACTTTTCTTTCATCAAGGAAAGAAAAGTAAAAATCTAGAATTGAAAGATAATTTGGAGGTGTAACTTAAATTATTAGTCAGCATTTTAAAATACTTGTTGTGAGTTTACCGAAATAAATAAATCCCCAATTTTAAGAAAATAACTATTTTCGTTCAAAATTATCTCATGAATTTCATTTGGGTTTTTATTGGCGGAGGTTTAGGAAGTATTTCTCGCTACGGCGTGAGTCTCGGCGCTCAAAAAATATATGCAGGAAATTTACCAATTGCGACTTTTACTTCCAATATTTTGGCGTGCATAATTTTGGGAATTACCGTTTATGGATTTAAAGATAAACTAGAATCCACTGCTTGGATTTCACCTTTATTAATAACCGGTTTTTGCGGTGGTTTCAGCACTTTCTCTTCATGGAGCAAAGAAACGGTTGATTTAATTCAACAAGGACAATGGATATGGGCGTTTTCAAATATTTTAATTTCGCTCATCTTTGGCATTGGCATTTTACTCTGGATGAAAATGAGTGTTTAATTTGAAATCAACAAAACCTTAACATTTCACCACATTCCCTGCAACATTTCCAATCTTTTTTTGCCTACCTTTGCACTTCAATAATTTAGACATTTAAATAATTTAGACATTTATACATGAGTTTACTTACTGTTGGGAGTGTTGCTTTTGATGCAATTGAGACTCCATTTGGAAAAACAGATAAAATAATCGGTGGTGCAGCGACGTACATTTCGCTCGCAGCTTCCTTTTTTGAGAAAAATCAACGCATCGTTGCTGTTGTTGGAGATGATTTTCCACAATCAATGATTGACACTTTGTCTTCTCGCGGAGTTGATTTAGCTGGCTTGCAAATCAAACAAGGAGAAAAATCGTTTTTCTGGTCAGGAAAGTACCACAACGACATGAACACTAGAGATACTTTGATCACTGAGTTGAATGTATTGGAACATTTTGACCCAATTATTCCAGCAGAATATCAAGGAACTGAATATTTAATGTTGGGAAATTTGAGCCCACAAGTTCAAAAATTGGTGGTTGAGCGTTTGACTGAAAGACCAAAATTAATCGCCATGGATACCATGAATTTTTGGATGGACATTGCTTTGGAAGACTTGAAACAAACTTTATCTGTGATTGATTTGTTAATCATAAACGATGAAGAAGCGAGACAACTTTCAGGTGAAAGTTCGCTAGTAAAAGCATCCAAAGTTATTCGCGCAATGGGACCAAAATATTTGATTATCAAAAAAGGAGAGCACGGCGCTTTGTTGTTTCACGGAGAACAAATTTTCGCAGCGCCAGCATTGCCGTTAGAGGAAGTTTTTGATCCAACAGGTGCTGGAGATACTTTTGCAGGAGGATTTATGGGATACATCGCAAGCACAAATGATATTTCGTTTGAAAATATGAAAAGAGCAATCATTGCAGGTTCTGCTTTGGCTTCCTTTTGTGTAGAAAAATTTGGAACTGAAAAATTGACTAATATTTCACAATCAGACTTGGATAACCGCATTCAGCAGTTTGTTTCTTTGGCTAATTTTGAAATGACATACCAAGTAGATTAAGCTTTTGAGCTATGGAAAAAACAGATTTTATTGAACAATTAAAAGCATTCACTTCTCAAGAAGACGTTTTGTCTGTAAGTCGCGATGTGAATGAATTAAAAAGCAAATTTGAAGATTTTTGCATTGAAGAGGAGCGATTGAAACAAGTTGCATTCTTAGAATCTCAATCAGAAGGCGATACTGCGATTTATGAAAGAATGCTGGACCCATTGAAGGACGATTTTTATTCGATTTACAATGCATATCGCAATCAAAAAACAGCGGTTTCCACAGCAAAGAAATTAGAGCAAGAAGCCAACATGCGCTTGAAAAAGAATTTAATCGAAAGATTGAAAACCTTGATTCAAGAGGAAGAAAATATTGGTGTTGCGGTTTCAACTTACAAAGAAATCCACGAAGCTTGGAAACAATCCGGTGACGTAATACGCGAAAAAAGACAAGAAATACAGCAAGAATATTCTAAATTATTAGAGTCTTTCTTTTTCAATTTGAAGATTTACCGCGAATTGAAAGAACACGATTTGAAACGGAATTTTCAAATTAAGACGGAATTAGTCGCAAAAATCAAAGCATTACATTCTTCAGAATCAGTGAAGGAAATGGAAGCGTCCATCAAAGCATTGCAAAACGAATTTGATGAAACTGGACCGGTTCCGCAAGAAGAATGGGAAAATGTCAAAAATGCTTATTGGGAGGCTGTAAAAGTAATTTACGCCAAAATTCATGAATTCTATGAAGTAAAGCGGGAAGAATTGCGCTTAAATATCGAGAAAAAACAAGCCCTTTTAGAGGAAACTAAAACTTTTATTGCTTCCATTGAAGAAGTTACTACAACCAAAGAATGGGAAGAATTGACCAAAACATTGTTGCAATTTCAGGACGGTTGGAAGAAAATCGGTTTTGGAACCAAAAAGGAAAACGAGGAATTATGGGCTGCTTTTAGAATAGAATGTGATGCGTTTTTTGCTAAAAAGAAAGCGTTTTTTGAAGCAATTCGTTCCCAATTTGATGAAGTTGGCAATCAGAAAAAACAATTGGTTGAAAAAGTTCAATCTTTGAAAAATTCTACCGATTGGAAAGCAACTTCTGAAGCCATTGTGAAATTACAACAAGATTGGAAAAAACTGGGAAATGCTGGTCAACGAAATGAACAACAGCTTTGGAAAGATTTTAGAGGTGCTTGTGATGCGTTTTTTAATGCAAAACAAAAACATTTTGAAGAATCTGACAAATTGAATGAAACCAATTTGGCTGCAAAATTGGACATCATTTCGAAGATTGAAACCTATGAAATTGGCGACAATAAAATAAAAGCCTTGGATGATTTGAAAGAGTTTTCAGCTGCTTTCAATGCCGTTGGAAAAGTGCCATTCAAAGAAAAAGACAACGTGTACAATGCATATAAAACGGCCATTGATGCACATTATACGAAATTAAAATTGGAAGGTGCTGAAAAAAACGCCGTAATGTTTCAAGCAAAAATGGATTCTTTGAAAGCCAATCCAAATGCAGACAAAATGATTGACCGCGAGCGCAAAGACATGCAATTGCAGGTTCAAAATTTGAAGCAAGAAGTCAATCAATACGAAAATAATTTAGGTTTCTTCGCCAAATCAAAAGGTGCCGATGCCATGATCAAAGAAATTGAATCGAAAATCAATGGTGCAAAGCGCAAAATTGAAGATTATCAACGCAAAATTAAGCTTCTGAACGAATGAATAAATTCGTAAACATTTTATTGCTATTAATTTCATTTCCTGCACTGGCATTCGTTGTCTATATTGGTTTTGATTTCCCCGTGGAATTTCTAAAAACTACGGGAAACAATATCCCTTTCAAACAAGAAATTTTTCTTGGATTTGGTGCCATTTTATTGACCGTGGGCGGAAGAAGATCCATGAAAAGATGGACAGGAATGCGCATGGTTTCTCAAATCTCTCGTTTTCAATGGAATTACCCAATGGGAAAATCTAGAATTCGCCAGGCCAATATGTACTTGAATCTGGAAGCGGTCATGCATTTGTTTTTAGCAATTGGCACTTATTCAATTACCCCACAATCATGGCCAATTTCTGCAGTATATTTGATTCTTGGAATCGACCATTTAATTTTTGAAATTTATGGTACAAGTAGAAATAAATTTCGCGTTGGAATTACCAAAAACGCCATCGTTGTGGCCGATCGGGATGTAAAAATCATCTATTTTTCAGGTTTAAGAAAAGTGAGTACACAGCAACAAAGCTTATTTTTTGACTACATCAAGGAACTACAAATCGCCATTCCGATCGATGCGGTTGCAGCAGAAAATAGAACTTCATTCAGAGAAACAATCGAACAAATTGTTGACAGAGACAAAGTTTTCTTTTCAGAAGGATTTAAAGAATTTTAAGACAATAAATCTGTTGTATTATTAAACATCTCTTCACTTTAATTGTTAACCTAATACAACAAGCAGTATGGAAAATAAAGGAAGAGGATTTGTATTTAAACCTTATCAAGCACCAGAACAATCCCCATTTGATCGTCTTTTTGAGATTTTCACTGAATTAATCACGCACACTTCCGGCGATTTTGATGAAGCGATTGATTGGCTGCGTGTCTTAGATAAAGAATATAATCTTACGACTGCGGAATATACAATCGACGATTTCATTGAAGATTTGCGAAAAAAACGCTACATCAAAGATAAAGAGGGAAAAGATGGCGAAGGTGGCACAGAAATTACTGCCAAAACAGAAAGAGCCATCCGCAAACAAGCGCTGAATCACATTTTTGGGAATATCAAAAAAAGTGGTGCTGGAAATCATTCGACCAAATACAGCGGCAAAGGTGATGAACAAACTGGTGAATTTCGTGATTACAACTTTGGTGATTCCCTAGAACGTATTTCCATGACTGAAAGTATAAGAAATGCGCAAATCAACAACGGAATCGGCGAATTTCAATTGACAGAAAGAGATTTGATTGTCGAAGAAAGCCATTTCAAAGCGCAAATGAGCACTGTTTTGATGATTGATATCAGTCACAGCATGATTTTGTATGGCGAAGATAGAATTACGCCTGCCAAAAAAGTAGCGATGGCGCTTTCTGAATTGATCAAAACGCGTTATCCAAAAGATTCTATTGACATTCTAGTTTTTGGAAATGATGCTTGGGTTATCGAAGCCAAAGATTTACCTTATTTGCAAGTAGGTCCTTATCACACAAATACAGTGGCTGGTTTGCAATTGGCCATGGATATTTTGCGACGAAAAAGAAATACCAACAAGCAAATTTTCATGATTACCGACGGAAAACCAAGTTGCGTCAAAGAACCAAATGGCGATTATTACATGAACAGCAATGGGCTAGATTCATACATTGTGGATAAATGCTACACAACAGCCCAACAAGCGCGCAAATTGCATATTCCCATCACCACATTCATGATTGCTCAGGATCCTTATTTGCGACAATTCGTGCAACGTTTCACAGAAGCCAATCAAGGAAAAGCATTTTACACAGGATTACAAGGTTTGGGTGAAATGATTTTTGAAGATTATCAAACCAATCGAATCAAAAGAATTAGAGGTTAAACAACAACAATATTAGCAAAATGACAAATATTCAAACACTCGGCGATTTAAAGAAATCAGGTTATCAAACCAAATCAATCAAAGAAGAATTAAGAGACAATTTAGTCGCACTTATTCAAGCCAAAAAACCAACTTTTGAAGGTATCCACGGTTACGAAAATTCGGTTATTCCAGAATTGGAAAGAGCGATTTTATCTAAACACAACATCAATTTATTGGGTTTACGTGGACAAGCAAAAACAAGAATTGCGCGCCAAATGGTCAATTTATTGGACGAATGGATTCCTGTTGTTCAAGGTTCTGAGGTGAACGACGATCCAATGAGTCCACTTTCTCGCTTTGCGAAAGATTTAATCGCAGAACTGGGAGATAAAACACCTATTTCTTGGTTGCATAGAAATGATCGTTTTGCAGAAAAATTGGCAACACCTGATGTTACAATCTCAGATTTAATCGGAGATGTTGACCCCATTCGTGCGGCAAACATGAAATTGTCTTATGCAGACGAACGTGTGATTCACTTTGGTATGATTCCACGAGCGAATCGTTGCATTTTTGTGATCAACGAATTGCCAGATTTACAAGCGCGAATTCAAGTTGCGCTGTTCAATATTCTGCAAGAAGGCGACATTCAAATTCGTGGTTTTCAATTGCGTTTTCCGTTGGATATTCAGTTTGTTTTTACCGCAAATCCAGAAGATTATACCAATCGTGGAAGTATTGTAACACCTTTAAAAGACAGAATTGGTTCCCAAATTTTGACGCATTATCCCGAAAGCATTGAAATTGCAAGAAAAATTACTGCGCAAGAAGCCAAATTAGTTGGCAAGCAAAAAGAGAATATTTACGTGCCATCTTTGGCAATGGATATTATCGAACAAATTGGTTTTGAAGCTCGCGACAGTGATTTTATCGATACAAAAAGTGGCGTAAGTGCCAGAATGAGTATTTCTGCTTTCGAAAATTTAATTAGTACGGCCGAATTGAGAAGTTTGCGTGGCGGAAATCCAAAAACAACAGTCAGATTGAGTGACTTCATTGGCATCATTCCTGCATTGACTGGCAAAATGGAATTGGTTTATGAAGGCGAACAAGAAGGTTCACTTTTTGTGGCTGAGCAATTAATTAACGATTCAATTAAAACGCTTTTCGGATCCTATTTTCCGAAAGTGGAAAAATTGGAGAAAGAAGATATGAAAGGTCCATATCAAGACATCGTTGATTGGTTTTTCGAGGCAGACGAAGTTCATCTAAGTCAAGAGGCGGATGATGCCACCTATTTTGCGCAATTAGATGCGATCGAACCATTGGAAAAATTGATTCAAAAATATCAACCAAGAATTCAAAATGAAGACAAACATTTTCTGAAAGAATTTGTACTTTGGGGATTGGTTGAAAGCAAAAAATTAAGCAAATCTGCTGCCGAAAGTGGCGTTAGTTACCGCGATCGTTTCAGTGATTATATGAAAGGAAGCATCTAAATTCAGGGATTTATTTTCCCCATGTTTTCAATTCTATATCAGACAAAAAACTCCAGGCAATGAAACGACTCGTTTTGTTGCCTTGTTGCATCTCGACGATTTGATATTTCGTGACAGGGATTTTTTGCAAAGATTTTACAAAACCGCGCAAGTTTTCTTTTTTAGAAACCAAAGTAGAAAACCAAGCGCAATTGTTGGAAAATAAAACACTTTCGTGAATCATTTGGTGAATGAAACTCGCTTCTCCGCCATCGCACCAAAGTTCGTTGCTTTGACCTCCAAAATTTAAAATAGTTTTATTATTTTTTTGACTCGTTAAATTCTTGATTTTTCGCTTCGTTCCCGTTTCCGCTGCCTCTTTCGATACATGAAATGGGGGATTACAAATAGTCACATCAAAACGATCTTGCGGCGCGATGATTCCGGTGAAAATTGACTTGACATTGGCTTGCAAACGCAATTCAATATTTCCCCTCAAAACTTCATTTGAATCGACAATCTTTTGTGCAGCTTCCAATGCTTTTGACTCAATTTCCGCGCCTACAAATTGCCAATTATAAACCGTCACTCCAATAATTGGATAAATGCAATTCGCGCCCACACCGATGTCTAAACAACGAATTTTGCCATTCTTCGCAGTAAGTTTCTGGTCGATTAAATGAGCCAAATAGTGCACATAATCTGCCCTTCCAGGAATCGGTGGCGTCAAAAAATCCGCAGGAATATCCCAATATTCAATTCCATAAAAATGCTGAAGCAACGCTTGATTCAAAGTTTTTACCGCTAGAGGATTTGAGAAATCGATTGACTCTTCACCAAATTTGTTGGCTTGCACGAAAGGTTTTAATGCTGCGCAAGTTGAAATTAATGAGGCGAAATCATAGCGCTCGCGGTGTTTACTTCGCGGGTGTAAGTTTGATTTGATTTGGGGATGAGGGATTTTAGAAGGATTCATGAATTGTGAAGATAGTTAAAATCATAATAAAATTAGAACGATTTAAATTTAGGTGGCTCACCTTTTCAAACTTCAACGTAAATGCTAAATCAAGAAAAAGTGATTGGTCATTAATAATTAATCCATTTGGAAAACCTAAAAATAAAAATCCTCCACCACAAAACACCGCAATAATAAGTATTTTTTTATCCTATTTTCTGCTTAAATTTACATTTTTGTCAAAATAAGATATTTTTAAACTACTTATTATTACATTTGTGTAAAAATAAGCATTATTATGAGTTTTGATACTGTTATTCCGACATCCAAAAGAATAGAACGTTTGCAATTTGAAAATCCTTGGTGGACCTTGGGCAACGTGCAACAGGTTTATCAAGATATGTCTAAACGGCTGTATTTTGATTTGTTTTATCCTTTTGTAAAGGAAACCGACATTAAGCGTGCCGTTGTACTTATGGGACCACGCCGTGTTGGGAAAACCGTCATGATGTACCACACCATACAGGAGTTAATCCATGAAAAAATTGAACCGCGAAAAATCTTTTTCATAGGTATTGACAACCCTATTTATATGCATTTGAGTTTAGAGGACATCTTACTTTTGGCAAAAGAAGCAGTGCAATTAGATACAATTGAAGGCTGTTTTGTGTTTTTTGATGAAATTCAATACCTCAAAGATTGGGAACGCCACCTGAAAGTATTGGTGGACTTGTATCCAAAAACCAAATTTATCGTGTCTGGTTCGGCTGCTGCTGCCCTGCGTTTGCAAAGTTCTGAGAGTGGAGCAGGTCGTTTTACCGATTTTATGTTGCCACCGCTCACCTTTCACGAATACATTCATTTAAAAGGTTTAAGCCATTTGGTTCAACCAAAAAACATAATTTATAACGGCAAAGAAATTCCTTTTTTCACCACACACGATAACAAAGCATTCAATGCTGCATTTTTTCATTATCTCAATTTTGGTGGTTATCCTGAAGTAGTTTTGTCAGAAAAGATACAAAACGATATGGGGCGATATGTCAAAAATGACATTGTAGATAAAGTTTTACTTCGAGATTTACCCAGTTTATATGGCATCAAAGACGTGCAAGAATTAAATAGTTTTTTTACTTATTTGGCATACAATACAGGAAACGAATTTTCTTTTGAAAGATTAGGAAAAGACAGTGGTATTGCGAAAGAAATTATAAAAAAGTATTTAGCGTATCTCGAAGCAGCATTTTTAATTAAAGTAATCCACAAGATTGATGACAACGCTAAAAAGTTTAAAAGAGTAACCAGTTTTAAGGTTTATTTGACCAATTCTTCTTTGCGTACAGCTTTATTTTCACCCATTGTAGCCACGGATAAAGAAACGGGAAATATGGTAGAAACTGCTATTTTTTCGCAATGGATGCACCGTGAAAATCTCGATTTAAAATATGCACGATGGAAACAAGGACGCTCCGAGGGAGAAGTGGATATTGTTTTGTTAGACAACAAATTGTTTAAACCGCAATGGTGCGTAGAAATCAAATGGAGCAATCGTTATGTTGAAAAACCACAAGAATTGAGCAGTTTAATTTATTTCTGCAAACAAAATAATTTCAAAGCAACATTGGTAACCACCATTGATATATCAGACAATAAAACAATAGACGATATAAACATAACCTACGTTCCAGCAGCCGTTTATGCTTATAATATAGGTGTAAATACACTAGAAATGAAATCAAATTGGTAAAAAAATAAGTTTAAGCTAGTAGCTGTAAAACCAAATTGAATGTAATGAGTGAGAAGGGAATAAAAGCTAATTTGAAAGATTCTTAATCATTGTATAAAGAAAAATTGATGAAGGAGTGAGATAGAGAATGAAAATGAAGAAAAACAAAACGAGAAACGTCATTTTCATTCTGTTTCTCGTTCTGTTTTGTACCCAGGGCGGGAATCGAACCCGCACACCTTGCAGTACTGGATTTTGAATCCAGCGCGTCTACCAATTCCGCCACCTGGGCATGGACTTGGAACCGAAAAAAATCGGTTAGCGAGGGCAAAGATAGCGCTTTTATTCAAATTGCAAATTTTTCCTTCACATTTTTTTAATATGAAATGTCACATCCAGCAAAAAACCAATTACTTCAGTAATTTGCTCACTGATTTTTGACCTTTAAACTCAATTTCCAATAAATAAACTCCATTTTCCAGGTTTTCCAATCCTTTGATTTGAAGTTGATTTCCATTTTGAGAATTGATTTGAACTGATTTCTCTTCCATCAACCTTCCCGTGTGATCCATCAATTTATACTGAATTAATTGATTAAATTCGGGGGTAAATTTCACTGAAATCTGGTCTTTGAATGGATTTGGAAAGGCTTGAGCTCCCAACGCTTGAAAATTGTTTTCGTCAATTCCCGTAAAACTACAACCGTTCAATGTTCCCGGTATATTGATATCTAACCAAGCCAAACGACGCTGCAACCAATCTTTCAATCTTTGCACTTCTTCTGCATAGGTTTGCGCAGGCGCTTGCACTTCTCCCGTGCCAGTTGCTACTCCTAGATTGGCCCAAGTTTCAAAATGCCAAGCTTGACTTTCATTGACTTTCGCCGCAACGGAATCAATTTTTTGATTTAAATACGATTCTTGTAAAATGGTTCTGCGCAAATCATCGTATCTGCAACGCAATTCATCTCTAAACGTTGAATCTTCCAACAATCGAATGTACCATCCAGGCGCATCAACATCTTGATCCACTTCTCCGTACATAAATCCAGAGCCGTCTTCTGAGCCTGCCGTCATGTCTTTCAAAGCCCAATCAAAATCCCAAACTGGCCCGGCTTTTAACTTGCGAAGCGTTCCATCGTTTTTGTCTTTATCCTTGTAGAAAAAACGGCTTTTTTTATATCCGTCAACATTTCTGGCTAATTCATTCACAATAAAGTAGTCAATGAACGATGTTGTGCCAATGTATTTACGATACCCAATGGCGGTGTCCGCAAAATTTGGTCCATACAAAGCTGTCTCAAAATCATTAATAAATCCTTGGATGTACGTTTTTTGTTCAGGCACAATTACTGCTGGATCAGGATAATAATAAACCATGTAGACATCAACCGTTGGAAATCCAATTGGGTGATAATTTAATAACCACGAGTTTGAATTGTCCCAATAATCTATTTTTAAAATATAGCCACCGGTAACATCTTGACCTGTTGTTTCGGTGATTTCCAATTTCGCAATATCTACCCGGTTTGAATCTCTTTTGATTTTTTCTGTTAGTAAATAAATCCCTTTGTATTCGCCATTAATTACAACATCTACTAACCTGCATCTTGTTGCATAATGGCCCATTGTGTCAAATAAATGGTAAGGTAAGATATTTCTGGCGAATGATTTATCATTATAATTTGCAATAAGTTGCCAATCATTTTCTGCAGGCATTCCAAGAATAGTTGAATCAATCGCGTTTCCATTGGCATCTTGCAATTCCAGCGAATAAGGTTTTTGAGGTAAGATTGCCGAGTAATTTCCACGAATTTCAATGCCTATTTTTCCATTGTATTCATTTTTTGGATCGATAATATGATTTCTAACTCCTTCTCCATTGTAAATGATTCCCATATCTGCCATGATTTTTGGCTCATCTACAATCGTTTGTCCGTTGGTATTAATCACAACAATTGGTAAATCTGATTCTGTTAATTGGAAATAAGTTGCAGGTGTATTTCCAAATGTAATAGTGAAATCTTGCAGAAATCCTTGGTCAGCTCCGTAATTATCGGAAATACGCAAAAACCAAGTTCCGTTAGGATTTTGTCCGTTATTGACCAATCCCATTTGACCCATCGGTTTAAAAGTTCCCGTAAAAGGTGCAATTCCTGCGGCAAAAGTGGTTGTTACGTCTGCGCGTACACAAGTATTTTGAAAATCATCATCACCCCCACCAATGTTAGTAATCAGTGTAACTATCGTTCCATCTGGTGCAATCAAAGAAACATCAATATCGGCCAAATATGTATGCGTCAAATTGATGCAAACTTGTTCTAAACCAAAAGAGGTAAAATTTATGTTAGACGGAAGACCAGAAACATTTACTGGAACATTAATTGTTTGTAAATCAAATATTGAATCGCTTCCCCCAGTAAAAGATTGACTAAAAATGGCATTGAAAGTGCAAACAAAAAATACCGATGTGGCTAATATTAACTTCATGTAAACTTAATTATTTGTTCACAATGTAAGCATTTTGTTCAAAATGTAAAAACTAAATTACACCCCTTGCTTTCAATTCCAAGTATTTATTGATTGTATTGATCGACAAATCTTCTGGTCGCGTTAAAATCGTTTGAATTCCGTTTTGCCGCAATTCTTTGGCAATAACCATTTTGGTCGTAATCAATTTTTCTGCCACTGCTGATTGATAAATCTCTTGCACTGTATCAATACGCTGAAAAGCAACATCTTCTAATTCATTGTTTTGGAAAAATACGACTACCAAAACGTGCCGTTGATTGATTTTTTTCAATATTGGAAGCGCTCTTTTCATGGCAAATTCACTTTCAAAATTGGTGTAAAGCATTAAAAGAGAACGAGACTTAACAGTCTGACGAATTGATTCATACAATAATTCGTAGCTTGATTCCTTGAACTGTGTTTTTTGATTGTACAATAGATTTAAAATCCTTCTTAAATGTCCATTGGAACGATCTGCCACCAGTTGCGTTCCCATTTTGTTGGAGAAAGTAATCAAACCAGCTCGGTCGCCTTTTCGAAGGGCAATATTTGAAAAAACCAAGGATGAATTAATCGCATAATCTAGCATGGTCATATTTTCAAATTCCATTTGCATATTTCTACTTTTGTCAATCAAAGCATAAATATGTTGAGATCTTTCTTCTTGATATTGATTGACCATCAATTCATTGCGCTTACTTGTCGCTTTCCAATTGACCGTTCTCAAATCATCACCTTGAACATAATTCTTGATTTGTTCAAATTCATGGTTATTTCCAATTCTTCGAACTTTCTTGATTCCGCGCGCTTGTGTTTGTTGATGAAAAACCTTCAATTCATATTGTTTCATCTGCAAAATGGAAGGAAAAACTTGTACTTTTTGCACCAATGGATAGTCAATTTTTCTTTTGATTAAAAATAAACTGGACGACAAATAAATCAATGCATCGCCAAAAGTAAATTCACCGCGTTGTTTTGGTGTAAATTCATAAGTGAAACTTTTGGTATTGTTTGGCATCAAGAAAGCCGTATATTCTTTTTGTCGGATTTGCAATTGGACAGGAAAACCTTCAATTAAAGCAAACTTAATTGGCTGATTGCTCCTATTTATCACAGAAATTGTAACAGTATTAGAATCACCTAAATTCAGTAAATTATCCACTTTGCGACTTACTTCCACTGGATTTTCGTTCAAAAAAGTGATAATAACGTCAATCAAAAGCGCGCAAAACAATGCCAACAAGGCGACATTTGACACAAAAAACATCCATGGAAAAACGGTCGCGCAGCAATACATGCCAATAACAATTGCCAGCAACACAAAAAAGAACCGTGTTAGAAATATGTATCTAAGGAAACTCATTTATCTGGGAACTTCAATCATTTGAATAATTTCAGCTATTATTTCTTCTGGTCTAACGCCTTCCATTTCAGCTTCAGGAGTTAGAATTAAACGATGATTCAAAACATGTGGTGCTACAAACTGAATATCTTCAGGAGTAACGAAATCTCGTCCGCGAATGGCTGCAACCGCTTTGGAAGCTTTCAACATTGACAAGGAAGCCCTTGGAGAACCTCCTAAATAAATTTTTCCGTGATTTCTTGTTTTAAATGTCAAATTCGCAATATATTGCAATAAATTATCTTCAATGATTATTTTTTCAATCAACGAATGAATTCTATGGATGTCATCAACGGAAAAAATAGCATCCACTTCTGACAAATCTGGCGTTTTGATATTGTTTTTGTATCGTTTCAAGATTTCTGTTTCTTGCTCTAAATCTGGATAATTGATTTTAATTTTAAACAGAAAACGGTCTAATTGCGCTTCAGGAAGATTGTAAGTTCCCTCTTGCTCAATTGGATTCATGGTTGCAATCACCAAAAATGGAAATTCCATCTCGTAACGATTTCCGTCATAAGTAATTTGCCTTTCCTCCATGACTTCAAACAAAGCAGCTTGCGTTTTTGCAGGCGCACGGTTGATTTCATCAATCAACACAATGTTGCTAAAAATAGGTCCGCGACGGAAGTTGAAACTTGAATCTTTCATATTGAAAACTGAAGTTCCCAGCACGTCAGAGGGCATCAAATCTGGTGTAAACTGAATTCTCGAAAACTGAATATCCAACGCTTTAGACAAAACTTTAGAAGACAAAGTTTTTGCAACTCCTGGCACACCTTCCAACAAAACATGGCCATTTGAAAAAATTCCAGTCATCAGCAATTCGACCATTTCACCTTGTCCAATCACAAATTTGGACATTTCTTGTCGCACTTGATTTACTTTTTGAGCCACCCAAATCAAGTCTTCGTTAGACCGCTCAAAGCCGTAAACTGCTTTAATTTCCTCGGAATTTTCAATTGCTAAATCAGCCATTTCGGGAGAAACATTTGATTCATTATTATCCTTGGGCATGAAAGCTTCATGGCTTGGATTTATTTCTTGATTTTCATCGTTTATCATGCTTTTCTATTTTGCGTTATTAAACTAATTCATTTTTAAAAATGGTGCAATAAATTGCTCGAAATCTTTTTTGCTATACCTGCTAATTTCCAGGTGATTTATGGTCAATTTTCTGTTTCCTGTAAATTCAAAAGTCGTGTTTCCATTTGCTACTTGAACTGACAATAAATCGTTTAGCTCGAACGATTTACTCCCCAAAAAATAGGGGTAAAAAATCATTTTTCCGTGCTCGATAATCAATAAGTTTCTACTGAATAAAAGAATGCCTAAAGTAAGAATTAAAAAGCCAATTGGCCAAAATAATATTCCGCTTCCATTAGAAGATGCCAACAAATAGAAACCTCTTAAAATGGCATTGATTCCAAGGAAAATGAAAATCGTTGAAAGAATTATTTGACGTTTGAAAACAATTTTCTTTTTCTCTGCTTTTTGAGTGATTTTATGCTTGATGATGCCTGTTTTGATATAAAAAGCGCGTTGCATTTTTGCTACTTCTTGCACATATTCATAGGTAACAGCGTGCATTTTTTGATTTTCAAGCATGTTGACTAAATTTTCAACATCCAGAAACTTCAGACCACTTTTATCTGTCAAAGCTTGAATTTCCTTCTTTTTATCTTTTTTTGAAAGATCAATAAAAAACTGTCGATTGATATTTGCACGGAAATTTCTTCGCATAACGATCAATATGCTGTATGGAGATTCTTGCTGCAAATAAATGGCTGTCATTGTGTTGGCGAAATCCAACGATCTATTTTTTGTTTCAGGAATGAATTTGACAATCGGCCAATATCTTTTCGACCTAAAAACCAGATACAAAATTACGCCTAAAATGGTTAGTAGCAATGCTATCAAAAGTTCCATTTTCTTAAATAAGAATTGCAACAAACTATTGTCTTTCCTGCCTTGATCGCCTTCGGTTTCTTCTGTTTCAAAATCTCCAATATCAGCACTCAACCTTCCAAGTTCAAGCCATATAATTTGCTGTTTTGGTGGAAACTGATGAATCACACTTTGCGCATAATTAAACCCATCTTTGCTCAACATTTGGTAATTGTAGAACATTTCAGGATTGCTATGCAAGAAAATATGTCCTTTTCCAAACTTCAATTTTATAAAGTTCGGCGTTTCCATGAATGAACTCACGGTGATAAAATTCGTGTCTTTGATATTGGATTCACGAAATAGTTTCCAAACGCGTGCAATTGTATCAGCTTGAAAAATGGAATGAAGCGTAAAATCGTTTTTCAATGTGTGCACTTTAACTTCATCATCAAAATACCATTCATGGTAACTATCGTAAAAGAAATGTTGATTGATTGTATCAATTAAGTCATGAAAAGACAAAAGTAAATTTGAGCCTTTTTTAACTTCACTGAGAATGGTATCAAACTCTGCTGGATAAACGCTGAACTTTTCTCCAACAAAAATAAAAGTACAGTTGGTATCTTTCGAATAGTAATTCAAGGAATCATCCATGACAATTGCAGAATCGCCATAATTGTCAAACATCGTTTTGAACAAATAAATCCCCATTGGATCTTTATCTTCCAATAAAAATTCATTGCTCCAATCATCTGAAACAAACGCGGGTTTTTGTGCATTTTCTTCTTTGTAATCAGTGCCAGAAAAAAGATACACTATCAAAATTATAAACAGAAGCAAAACCGCCCCTGCAATCGTGGCTTTTTGCTTATTCATTTTTATCTTTTAAATTTTCATAGTTTTTTTGAAGGTGCGGAACCAAGGATAAATATTCATTTTCCCCAATATCATATTCTCCGTACCACACTAAATCGTAAATTCTTACGCTTTCACAAAAATCACTATAACCATCTTTACCAGACATTTGAATTAAATAATCAAAGTTGGTCAAGTCTTTTTTCCATTTGATTTTTCGCAGGCGAATAGATTCTTTTAAAATAAACGTAAACCAAATACGAACACATTCTCTGTAGTTGTTTTCGGCTATTGCTGCTTCGAGTCTCAACTCCAATTCAGTTTTTGGAATCAATTCTGGGTTCCAATCTGCAGGTGAAAAATTGCCTTGGCTGGGTGCTGGAACATACCTGTAATTTTTGACAATCAAGTAGGTAATCCAAGCGAGCAATAAAATCCCCAAGATGATTAAAATGACTTTCCAAACCAAAGGAGAAATCATCGGGCCATTTACATCAGGAATATTTGGAGGTGAAATCTGTGGTGGATCAATTTCAAATTTATCTGGCTCAGAGATTTTTGGATCATATTTTTTGTCGCCCGTTGAACCGCCTCCGCCATTTCCATGCAAGTTTTTTTCATCTCTAGATCTTTGAATATCCTTGGGGTCATATTCTAGTCCTGTGTAATCATCAGCAACAAATTCATCTTCTTCAAATCTTTCCATTGAAGCAGGTTCATCGTAATTATTCTCTGGTCCTTTGTACTTTTTATCTTTGATATAATTGAACTCACGCTTAAATTTTTGATAAGCCGGTTTTTGGACCTCATTTTTCTGAGACCAAGCATTGCTGATGCAAAAAATCAATATGTACCAAAAATATTTACTCAAAATCAGTGTCATTTTCTTGGTAACGGTTCCGTTTACCAAATTTCAAGAATGCATTTTTCAAACCGCTTGCCGTTTCTTTTTCATACTCATTGAAGCCAATAAAAGTCAAACTGATAATCCAAATTGGCAAAACGAGTAGCAAAAACAAAATGTAAATTAATTGTCTTACCACATTCGCCCAAAACATGCGATCTCCGCCCAATGCTTCCGCAACATCTTTGGTGAAATCAGCAAGTAAATCTAATAAATCGGGCATCATAGGTTCTGTAATACTGATGATACTTGTAGGATCAAAATTTTCACGAATACTAAAAACAAGCGCAATTGGCTGCATAAAGAGTGCGAAAATCAGTGTAAAAATGACAATATTTAACAACGAAATACCATAAGAGCGTGCGCTAAAAGTCCATCCTTTTCTGATGGCAATTTTGGCTGAAAAGTCAGCAATTCCCGGAATAATTCCGTTTAAAAGCACAAAAGGCAATAGAAGAATTAAGCCTATATACCAATACCATGGAATAAATGCCAGTGAAAAGAATAGTATAAAATTGCCAAACCAAATCAGCAGGATTTTTTGCCTCGCAAATGAGAAAAATGCGCGCCAACTGAATTGTTCATCTTTTACTTTGAAGGCAAATAAAACACTTAAGAACATGCCAGTTAAGACAAAAGACCAAGCCAAATTGACAAGCCAATCTTGTAAATTTGTAAAGCCAAATCCTGTCATAATTTCCAGTTGTTTCGACCAATCAAACCAATGTTCTGTCGCCATTAAATAGGCATGATTGTCATTTTGGCAATAGACCAAAACTAGGATAATTGGAAAAAGTATTCTAAAATTGACTTTCAAAATTTTGGTGAAATGAATATTGTAAAATCTGAACGTATCAGAAATAATTTGACCAAAATTTCTGATTTTCGATAGGTCAAAATTTACTGGAGGGAAATAATTGATTAAATCTTTTTCATCCAATAGTTCAGGATGTTTTCTTGCAACAAGCATTGGATAAATGATATAGTAAAACAAGATTATCCCGAAGGAAAGACTTATTAAAACCCATTTTGACCACTCGGGCAAATCCATATAGTTTCGCGTCACATAACTTTCTAAATAACCAGCAAAAACGAAAAAAGGGACCAAACTCATCATGATTTTTAGTCCTCTTTTTGAAGAAATTTGCAACGATTGAAGTCGGGTATAATTCCCCGGAAAAAGCCATCCATTTCCCATGGTAATTCCAGCACCAGCAGCCAAAACGATGGATGATATTTCAAATGCACCATGAATCCAAATCCCTAAAAATGAGGTTATCAATAAACCTTTGGTAGCAAAAAAGTATTGAAATGAACCAACCATCATCGCATTTTTGAACAGCAAAATATGGGTTCCGACGGTGAAAAAAATGCCAAAGATGAATGTCAAAAAAGCAACCCTGATGTTGTTGGTTGTGATATCAATAAACATTTGAAATTGGGTTCCGCCTTTATAAACCGCCAAAGGATCTCCATTCGAAATGTTTTCGTTGGTCATTTCAACGTATTCTTTTGATAGAACAAGACCAGTAAAATTAGGGTAAAAATGAGTTGTCACAGCTGACAAAGCTGCCCAAATTAAAAAGACAACCAGCGCAAATAATAAATTTCTTCTTGATTTATAAATCTCCAATGGAAGCGAAACCCTCCAAACGGTTAAAAACTTCTTGAAGGTTTCTGCCTTTTTTAAATGAACGCCTGTGTAAATTCGTTGAGCCAATTGATTTAAATAAACCCGAACCGTTCTTCTTTGATAAAAAGTTTGGGCATAACTGAGATCGTCAGTGATATCCATGTATAAATCACTTAACTCGGTTGGATCGCTTGATTCACTTTCAGATAGTTTTTCAAAGCGATTCCATTTTTCCTTATTTTGTTCTATGAAGGAGGTTTCTTTCATTTTTCGTTGAACGTAAATTTACTTTAATTATCAATTGTCAAACTTCTGAAACATCAAAAAACAGAGAAAACATTTGCAATTTCCGTTATTTCACAGAAATTTTCGAAGCCATTCTTTGGGCATTCACGACCAATTCTTCCACTTTTTGATCTCCATAAGTTAAAGTAACAGCCATGCGACGAAAAGGTCTTGTGAACGGTTTTCCGAAAATTCTAAAATCACTGTTTGGCTCTAAAGCGGCTTCTTCAATTCCAGAAAATACAGGTTCACTCGCTGATGAATCTGTAGCCAAAACAACAGCACTGGCGCCATTTCTAAGCAATTTCACTTCTGGTATAGGAATCCCTAAAATCGCTCTTGCATGCAATTCAAACTCATTGAATGTTTGTGTTCCTCCCAACGTAACCATCCCAGTATCATGCGGACGAGGTGAAAGTTCTGAGAAAACTGCGCCATCTTTGGTAATAAAAAACTCAACGCCCCATATTCCGGCGCCACCAAGCGCTTTGGTTACATCCGCAGCCATTTTTTGTGCCTCCTCTAAATGTTGGGCATTCATCGGCATAGGTTGCCAACTCTCTTGGTAATCGCCACGCTCTTGTCTGTGTCCAATCGGCGGACAAAAAAGCGTTGGTCCATTTTTTTGCGTGACGGTCAACAAAGTAATTTCGTAATCAAAATCAATGAAACCCTCCACGATTACTTCTTGTAAGTCGCCGCGAGAACCTTCTAGCGCATAATTCCAAGCTTTCTGAATGTCTTCAGTGTTTTTTATGACTGATTGTCCTTTTCCCGAACTCGACATTAAAGGTTTCACAACACAAGGTATTCCGGTAAATTCAAGTGCTTTCGACAATTCTTCAAAGGAAGTAGCATATTTATATTTTGCGGTTTTCACCCCAACTTCTATTGCCGCTAGATCACGAATTGCTTTTCTATTCATGGTGAAATTTGCCGCTTTTGCACTTGGCACGACTTGAATTCCTTGTTTTTCGTAATCAAAAAATCTTTCTGTTCTTATCGCTTCAATTTCCGGCACAATTAAATCTGGTTGATGCTTTGCCACGATTGCATCCAATGCATTTCCATCAAGCATATCAATCACTTCAAAAGCATGCGCCACTTGCATTGCAGGTGCATTTTCATAGCTATCAACAGCAATTACATATTGACCTAATCTTTGCGCAGCAATGGCAAATTCTTTTCCTAATTCGCCTGAACCTAAAAGTAAGATTTTCTTTCTCATGAAACAAAATTAATGTATTTATCAGATTATTTACCCGCTTTGAGTCCGTAATTTGTAATAACTTGTTCGCTTTGATATTAATTTAATATATTTGAAATTTCAATCGAAAAAAATCAAGGAAAATTAAAGGATTGCGATTAAAAAAACTTCAAACGGATATTGTTAGTAACATATTATTAACTTTGACTTAACGATAGATGAGCGAAATAGCAAATTTGGTACAAAAATTCAGCCCAATTACCATTGAAGAAATGGATCGGGTCAAATTGATGAATAGAATCGATACCAAATTCGCTTTCAGTTTAAATCAATTGGTTGAACTTTTGCCATCATTGTCAAATGATTACCGAATTCTAGAAATAAAAGACACTAGAACACCACATTACCAGAGTTTGTATTTCGATGATGTCGATTTTTCTTTTTTCAAAGATCATCACAGTGGTCGCACAAATCGTTTCAAAGTTCGTATCAGAAAATACGTTGAATCAGACTTGTTTTTCTTGGAATTGAAACACAAAATAAAAGGAAGAACTGACAAAAAAAGAATTAAAACTGAGGATTTCTCTGAAAACTTGGATATTGACCAACTAGCATTTTTAAATCAATATTTGACAAAAAATAGTGAATTAAAACCCAAATTGTGGAATTCATTCAATAGAATCACTTTGGTTAACAATATTGATGAAGAAAGACTTACGCTTGATTTCAATTTGCAATTTAATTGGGAGGAAGCGCATCACAAGTTTGAAAATTTGGTTATTGCTGAATTGAAGCAAAGCAAATTAACTAGAAATTCTCCCTTTTTTCAACTGATGAAAATAAATTACATAAGGCCATACCGCCTGAGTAAATATTGTATCGGAGCGATTGAATTGTACAAAGAAAAAAATATTAAATACAATCGTTTCAAAGAAAAATTATTAAAACTTAAATCCATCAATGCCCATGTTGCTTAGTATATTTTTCAATTTAAAGTCCGCAGTTGCACCTGCGCAATTATTAGAATTTCAATGGTTTAATAACGATTTTTATTCCTTAATTTTTCGTTTAGCAGTGAACTTGGTTTCTATGACGATTTTAATTCGTTTGTTATACTATCCAAAAACCAAGCGCAAAGATTATTTGTTCACCTATTATTTGATTGGAACAATCACTTTTTTAATCTGTTTCGGACTCAAAAAATTGGACATCGACACAGGAATGGGATTAGGTCTTTTTGCCATTTTTGGGATTTTACGTTACCGCACAGATGCAATCGAAATCAAGGAAATGACTTATTTGTTTATGATTATTGGAATCAGTGTCATCAACTCATTGGCATCCAATAAAATCAGTATTGCGGAAATGGCTTTGATGAATTTCACATTGATTGGAATCACTTTTGGACTAGAATATTTGTGGTTATTGAAACACGAAACGAGAAAAACGATCATTTACGAGCGGATTGATTTAATCAAACCAGAGCATCATGAAGCGATGAAAGCAGATTTAGAATTGCGAACGGGTCTTAAAATCAACCGTTTTGATGTTGGAAAAATCGACTTTTTGCGCGACATTGCACAAGTAATGATTTTCTATTACGATTCTGAACAATCATTGTCAGATTATAATGACCATTCAGAAACAGGAGAAGTTAATTGATTCCAAAAGAAAATCCAGCTTGCACACCGTAAAATATTCCTTTGTGAATAAAAGGCGACTGTTTTTGAAATGAACTATTCAATTGTATTCTGATTTCAGGTAAAAAATAGAATGCTACTTTTGGCTTAATCTGCCAAGAAAATCCAACATTTCCAATGGCTGAAATGGTGAAAAAATTAATTTGTTTGTTGTCCTTTATGGTCGAATTACTTTCAATATTCAATGAATCTGTCCATTTAATCTTTTGATTATAGCCAACAAATAATTGTGGTTGAACACCAAGGCCAGCAATAAATTTTATTTTTCCAGCGGTTATGTACTGCAATTTAATTGGAATAGCGAAATATGTGTAGTTGGTTTTGTATGAATAACTAGAATCATTCACTGTGCTTTTAAAATCATAGGATTCACCATTTTTAGCCAAGGAAGCACCAAAATCAATCCACCAATTTCGTTTGATTTGATTTCTGAATCCAATGGTTGCACCGCCAGTAAAAATTGATTTCTCACTCGCTCTTTCGCCTAAAGGTTTGCCAAATAAACCTTCATTTTCACTCAAAATTCTTGTACTTATTCCTCCACTGCCACCGAGATAAAATTCTGATGTTGGAATTTTTTGGACAATCAGCATGTCTATATTTTCCCTCTTTTTGTTTTTTTTCTCCGAAGAACCTGTTGTTTTACCAGTCTCAATTTGACCAAAAACAGAGGAAGAAATTAAGATTATTAACAATTGTAACCTGAATGATTGAAAGAATTCCATTAATTTAGCGTTTACTTAGAAATTGTATTTCGAAACCTTCGTTTCAATTGATACAAATATCGAGAAAAATCAACTTGAAATTAATAAAAGATGGCTAAAAGAGAAAAAAAGAAGAAAAGTTTGTTTCGTAGAATTATGAAATGGACGGGAATTACATTTTTATTATTGATCATTGCTTTGATTTTAATTCCAATCTTTTTTAAAGATGAATTGAAAGAAATGGCCTTGAAAGAAGTAAACAAAATGCTTTTGGCTGATGTAGCTATTAAAGATTTCGATTTGACATTCATCAGTACTTTTCCACACATGACAGCTCAATTTGAGGGAGTTACTGTCACAGGAAGAAACGAATTCAAAGGTGTAAAATTGGTTGATATCAAACAATTGGATGCACATGTAGATTTCTGGAGTGTCGTTGGTGGAGATCAAGTTGAAATCAAAGGAATTACTTTGGAAGAGCCCAAATTTGATGTCCGTGTTTTGAACAACGGGAAAGCGAATTACGACATCATGAAACCAGATTCATTGAAAACACCTGAAGACAAAGAACCTTCAACTTTCAAGCTTTCATTGCAAGAATACGCCATCAATAACGCTTACATCAAATATGATGATCAAGCGGGAGATTTGTTTGCAGAATTGAAAAACATGACGCATACCGGCGAAGGCGACTTAACGGCAGATGTAATTGATTTTAATACAAATACAACCATGGATGCCATGACATTCAACATGGAAGGTTTGACTTATTTGAGTGAAGTAAAAACCAATTTGGTTGCTAAATTATTGATGGAATTCACAGAAAATTCTTCTAAATTCACTTTGAAAGAAAATACGCTTGAATTGAATGCTTTAAAATTATCAGTGGATGGATTTTATGAAATGTTGGACAAAAAAGACAACTTGGATTTGAAATTAAATGCATCTAAAGCAACTTTCAAAGATTTCTTGTCCTTAATTCCTGCGTTTTACCAAACAGGTTATGAAAGTATGGTAACACAAGGGAATTTAGCACTGAAAGCCCAAGTGAAAGGTATCATGGACGACAAAAATATGCCAGGATGGGATGCAGAAATCAATGTTGACAACGCTACGATTAAATATCCAAGTTTGCCTCAAAAAATCACCAAAATTGGCATCAATGCTGGATCAAAGTTTGCTGGAGGTTCTAATTTGGATAAAATGACTGTCGATATTTCTAAATTTCATGCAGAATTTGCTGGAAATAAATTAGACGCAAATTTAAAAATGTTGAGTCCGATGGTTGACCCATTTATCGATTCAAAAATTCTTGCCAAAGTAAATTTAGCCACACTTGGACAAGTGATCCCTTTAGCCAAAGGAGAATCTTATACAGGAAAACTGGACGCAGATGTGAAGTTGAAAGGAAAAATCAGCGCATTAGAAAATGAAAGATACCAAGATTTTGATGCAAATGGAACTTTGAAATTGGTTGAAATGCTTTATAAATCGGCTGATTTGCCTGATGCTGTAAGTATTAAATCCATGGTTTTTAGATTTTCCCCACAAAATTTAGCGTTGGAAAGCTTGGATGCCAAAATGGGCAGAAGCGATTTCAAAGTAAATGGAACAATTGACAATTATTTGGGCTATTTTTTCAGTGATGAATTACTGAAAGGGAATTTCAATTTTAGTAGTAATTATCTGGATTTAGACCAATTGGCAGGAACGTCTTCTGCGACAACCTCTGAAACTGAAACGAGCACTACAAGCAGCGACGAAGCATTGTTAATTCCCGAAAATGTTGATTTCACGCTGAATACCAATATCAACACGTTGCGTTATAACAAAATGGATATCAAAAATGTAAGTGGTTCGATTGGAATGAAAGAGGAAGTCGCAAGTTTAAATAATTTAACGATGAACACCATGGGCGGAACTGTTGGGCTGAAAGGAAGTTACGACACCAAGGACCATTCAAAACCAAAGATTGATTTCGGATATAATTTGAAAGATTTAGACATTAATCAATTGGTGAATAATTTTGTGACAATTGAAAAATTAGCTCCCATTGCGAAATATGCGCAAGGAAAAATCACTTCAACGTTTAACATGAATTCATTTTTGAAACCATCATTTGAACCAATTTATGCAACATTAACTGGCGCCGGAGATTTATTTACTAATTCAGTAATTATTTCAGGATTTGAACCATTGAAAAAAATCAGTTCAGAATTGAAAATGGAGAAATTAGCGACGCAAACTTTGAAAAATTTAAGTACCAAATTCAAATTTGCTGATGGAAAAGTTTCTCTAACACCATTTAATGTGAAACTTGGAAATATTATGACCAATGTGAGCGGAAGTTCTTCCTTAGAGCAAGACATTGATTACGTTTTAAAAATGAATCTTCCAAAAGAGGAAATTCCTGCAAGCATGCTTAAGTTGGTTGAAAATGGAATCCAAAAAGTAAACGGAATCACACCAAAAATCCAATTGAAAGAATTGCCCGCTTTTATTCCTGTAAACGTGAAAGTGATTGGAAAAATGAAAGATCCAAAAGTGACCACAGATTTGAAAGAGCAAATCATGAAGCTTTCAGGCAACATGAAGGAAACTGTCAAAGAAGCGGTGAAAGACGCTATCAACAAAGGAAAAGATACTGTAAAAGCGATTGTGACCAACAAAGTGAATGAAGTCAAAGAAGATTTGAACAAGAAAAAGCAAGAAATCTTGGAAGATGGACAACGACAAGCAGATAAGTTGAAAGCAGAAGGTAAAAAAGCTGCAGCTCAAATCAGAGAAGAGGGAGCCAAAGGTGCACAGAAATTGATGGACGAAGCAGGAAGTAATCCATTGAAGAAAAAAGCTGCAGAAATTGCAGGAAAGAAAATCACGAAAGAAGCGGATTCAAAAGCGCAAAAATTAGAAGATGAAGCCAATGCAAAAGCAGATGTTGTAATGGCTAAAGCGAGAGAAAAAGCGGACCAAGTGAAATAAGAAAAAAAATGACGCAAATAAAACTTTTTGGCTTCAAAAATTAGTATAAACATTTCAGCGTAATTTCTTTCTCCGTCACAGTTAATAGATATTCAAATTGGTCCGATTCTATTCGGTTCAAAGCCTTTAAGTATTTTTCTTGGAAATACATCGTGCTTGGTAAGTTGTTTTTCAATTCAAGATTTTCTTGCATTTTTTTACCGTCAATTTCTTGACCTTTATAAAATGTTTTTACTGTTATTCTTAGATGGGCAGGTTTTCTTGATGTTGGAATTATGTTCTCCATAGATTTAAAGTTTCAGAACCTTTATGAAAAAAATTTAATTAAAAAATAATTTTAGGGGCAGGTGAATTAAATAAAATCTATTTAAAAAATGCAGTATAAATATCATTTCCGTTGGCATATATTAACAACCCTAGAAGCAAGATAAAACCTACGTATTGGGCATATTCTAATACTTTTTGAGGCGCTTCTTTGCCAGTGATAATTTCATAAATCAAAAACACAACATGACCTCCATCTAGGGCTGGAATGGGAAGAATGTTCATGAAAGCCAAAACGATTGAAATAAAAGCTGTATTCATCCAAAAGATTTGCCAATTCCAAGTAGTAGGAAACATTTTTCCAATCGACCCAAAACCTCCAACAGAAGAAGCTCCTTTTTTGGTAAATAAAAATTTCAATTGTCCTGTGTAATCTCCCAAAGTGATGAAACCCATGTTCCACCCTCTTTGAATGCTTTCACCAAAAGAGTAGTAGGTAGTTTTGATAGCTGATTTGTCAATCGCTTTCATTTCTTTAGGCACAAAACCAAGTAAGCCAGATTTGGAAACCATAGAAGAAAGTTCTACTTTCTGATTATTTCTTAAAACCGTAAAAGTGACTTTTTTTCCTTTGTTTTTGTACATTTCAGCTTGAATCTGATCGTGGTAAATGATTTCAGAATCATTGATTGTCAAAAATTTATCGCCTTTTTTAAGTCCGGCAACCAACGCTGGAATTAATGGCAAGACTTTCTTGGTGAAGATTTCACTAGAAATTTTTCCTGTAATTGTATCTTTTTCTCTTATGGAAAGAATTTCAGTTTGCTTCTTGCTTTCGATTAACATGTTTAAATCTTCAATATTATCCGTTGTAACATTGTTGATTTTATAGATAATATCTCCCGATTTTAGATCTAACTTTTGATCCGAAAATTCTTCAACAGCAATGACATTGTCTATTTTTTCAGCTTTCATTCGAAGAGAAAAAACAGGAAAAGCGCCATTTTCAAAAAGTTTGTAATCAATATCAGCAGGCAAAATGATGTTTTGAATTTTACCATCAGCATGTTGCACTTTTACTTTGTGTGCGCCTCTTAAAAGCAATTCCGCTGTTCCATCCGTTGCTTTATTTAGAGGTTTTCCCTCAACTTCAAGCAATACATCGCCTGACTTGATACCAAATTGTTCCATGTATGGATGAACTGCCAATCCTGCTTTCAAATCTTTGGAATCAATTGTTTCTACTCCATAAGCGAAAACTACAAAAATATAGATCAAGATTCCTAAAATAAGGTTTACGGTAACTCCACCAATCATGATTATTAATCTTTGCCAAGGTTTTTTGGAACGAAATTCCCAAGGTTGAGGCGGCAAAGCCAATTGCTCTTTGTCCATGGATTCATCCACCATTCCAGCAATTTTTACATAGCCACCCAAGGGAAGCCACCCAATACCCCACTCTGTTTCGCCGACTTTCTTCTTGAACAAAGAAAACCAAGGATTGAAAAATAAATAAAATTTCTCAACGCGCGTTTTAAAAATTTTAGCGGGAATGTAGTGTCCAAATTCGTGAAGGACAACGAGTATTGATAAAGAAAGCACTAATTGTGCGGCTCTGATCCAAAAATCCATGTGTATAATTAATAAGTTACAAATATAAGGGTTTGAATCCTATTCTTCTATTTTCGTTTCAAAGATTTCATTGCTTTCAAAATAATCAAGAATCGCCTCTTTGATTAAATGTTGCTGTTCCCTTTCAGTTAAAGTAGGAAGTGCTTTGTTGAGCTCAAAATGTGGCCAATTTTCTTCGTCACGACCCACGAAAGTATAATATCCATGTGGCTCGAGCAAAGTACAAATTGCCACATGCATCAAATCTGTCTTTTCGTGCTTTTTAAACTTTTGATATCCCAATTCTAATTCTTGAACACCAATCAAAAACAAAATGGTTTGTACATCCAATCCCTCTCCAAAAATTCCTTCGATTTTTTTTGTGAGCACCTGGAAACGTAATTCAATTTCATAATCCATGGTGCAAATTTACGGAGGATTCAAATTGAAAGGTAGAATTAATCTAAATAAGTTTTTTAGATGCATTTTTTGGGAGAAATAAAACGTAAAAAATAAAAATACGATATTATATTATAAATCAGTATAATAATAAAAACTACTGGAAAAATTAGTACTAAAATTTCCAGTATAGTGGAAAATTTAATAGTTTTATTTCCGGTATAGTGGAAAAATTACTAGTTTTATTTCCAGTATAGTGGAAAAATTAATAGTTTTGTAGAATGGATGTAATGAATAGAATGGCCGCCAATCAAATCAAAGAATGGGTAATGAAAGGCAAAGCAATCATTCTGACTGGCGCAAGACAAGTTGGAAAGACAACGCTATTGCATGAAATTTTCAAAAATCAATCCAATATTTTGTGGCTGAATGCCGACGAGACATCCGTAAGAACAAGACTAAAAGAATTAAATATTGAAAGTTTAAAAGGCGTTGTTGGAAAATACGACATGCTGGTAATCGATGAAATACAGCGTGTTGAAAATGCTGGTTTGTTGCTCAAATTATTGGTCGATAATTTCAAGCATTTAAAAATCGTGGCAACGGGATCATCAGCGCTAGATATTGCAGAACGTATTTTTGAGCCACTTACAGGCAGACATTTCTTGTTCCATTTGTACCCATTTTCACTTTCGGAATTGTATGGGAAAAAATCGCCATTTGAAATTGAGCAGCAATTGCCATTTCATTTGATTTATGGAAATTACCCAGATGTTTGTAAAAATAGATTAGACGCCGAAAAGATTTTAAAAAATTTGAGCAATCAATATTTATACAAAGATGTGTTAGTATGGAAAGACATACGTAAACCTGAATTATTGGATAAATTACTGAAATTATTGGCCTTCCAAATTGGTTCTGAAGTTTCAATACACGAATTGGCAAATCAGCTTCAGGTAAAATCAGAAACTGTTGAAAATTACATTGATTTATTGGAAAAGTCATTTGTGATTTTCAGGCTAAAATCCTATTCAACCAATGCGCGCAAGGAGGTTACGAAAATGAGTAAAATTTACTTTTGGGACAATGGGATTCGCAATGCAGTTATTGGAAAATTTGACGATTTAAGTTTACGCAACGACCACGGTTTACTCTGGGAAAACTTCATGATTAGCGAAAGATTAAAAGTAAATGATTGGAAAGAAAACACCATTTTTAGTTATTTCTGGCGCAATTACAACCAAAGTGAAGTTGATTATGTAGAACTTGAAAGAGGCAAAGAACGCGCCTACGAATTTAAATGGAATAGTAAAAAGCAGCAAAAAGTATCTCGCGCTTTCACGAATTTATATCCAGAGGCAGAAACACACGTGATTACGCCTAGAAATTTTACGGAATTTTGTGGAATTGATTGAAAAAAAAAGAGTTACACAATTGGTGTAACTCTTTTCAAAATATGTTTTTAAAAATCAAGCAATATTCGTAAAAACTTGTTGAATATCGTCATCATCTTCAATCTTGTCTAGCAACTTTTCAATTGCCACTAATTCTTCTTCTGAAAATTCAACAGGTGAAGTAGGAATGCGCTGTAAACTTGATTTTTGCACTTCGATATTTAAATCTTCTAGTGCTTTTGCAAGTGTTCCAAAGGAAGTGAAATCGCCATAAACGATTACATGCTCGTCTGTTACTTCAATTTCTTCACAACCAGCATCGATTAATTCAAGTTCCAATTCCTCCGCATCAATCGCATCAGATTTTACAATTTCAAAAACAGATTTACGATTAAACATGAATTCCAATTGACCATTTGGCACAACTTGTCCGCCAGATTTATTGAAATAAGATTTAACATTTGCCACAGTTCTCGTTGGATTATCGGTTGCACATTCAACATAAATCAAAACACCGTGAGGACCTTTTCCTTCATAATTGATTTCGGAAAAGTTAGCCATGTCTTTTTGATTCGCCCTTTTAATTGCGTTTTCAATATTGTCCTTAGGCATATTTTGAGCCTTGGCATTTTGAATTGCAGTGCGTAATTTTCCATTCATATCTGGCTCAACACCTCCTTCTTTGGCCGCCATTGTAATTGCTTTTCCAAGTTTTGGAAACAATTTCGACATTTTGTCCCAACGCTTTTCTTTGGATGCTCTGCGGTATTCAAACGCTCTTCCCATGGTACTTCTATTTCAATTTCAAGTGCGTAAATTTAAGAGAAATTTATTTGAAAAATACATTTAATCCAATAATCAAAATTAAAAAGGAAGCCAATCAAGGGACTTTTGGAAAATGAAATCTTGTTTGAAGAAGATAAGCGCTAAATTTTTACTTTTACAGATGGAAAATAAGTCGTTATAATTATTTCAATCTATTTTCGTTCAATACTAAGTATGAAATATTGGTTCGTCGTTATATTAATTCTTTGTTGCAATCTTTTGGCAAATTGTCAAGAAATTCAGAACAAAAAAAACAGAAAAGTAGGCGGAATGGTTGCTTATTATTTTTGGGAGTTAAACCCTGATTCTACAATAGCAAATCAAAAAATCAACCAACCCTTTAAGAGAAATCACGAAGCTATGTTGCGCGCAAAAAAACAAAGTAATCCCTTGTATTTATTTGACGCACAATACGCCGTACTAAAACTTATTGAAAACACAAACAACAAGAATTGCAAAAATAAATTCGAATATAACATCGATTCAAACCAGGTAAAAAAATATAAATTCCCCTTGAAAACAACTAAATCTTTAAGATTATCCAATATTATTTTTTACAAATCAGGCAATTATTGGAACAGTAAAATTGAAAAAGCAGTCATGTATTTCAATCATTATTCAGATTCGACTGTGAGATTTATTAAATCCAGTGATTCCATTCAATTAATTCGATTCGACAATCAAATTTTGGCGCAAAATCACTTTTCAATTCACTCGTACTTGGATCAAAATTTAAAAGTTGTCAATCAAAAAATATTTAATTACAACAAAGAAGATGTTACCAATTCATTGATTGTGCAAGAAACAATCAAACCGCAAAGAATTTTGATTTTTTCAAATGGATATCGCGGACCAAATAGAAACAATGACAACAGCGACAACCTTGTAACGTCAAATGATCGTTCTGGATATTGGTTGGGACTTGACAAAGCATTTAAAAAAAGATTAGCGCCAGATGAAAGTTTTTACATTGATGGGCATGAGAGCATCCGCACTTCTAGTCACAAATCGATGGTTAATTTTGGAATTAGCATCGCAGCGGTTAAAATATTTTGTAAAAAAGATTTTTATACAATCTTAAATTCCAAACCTAATGTCAAAGGTTTCGAAGAAAGAAGAGAAGAAGGAAAAGTTGCTGGAAAGGCATTTTTGATTGCAAAATGTAACGCCTTAAATTGTATTGAAACGATTGACACCATAGACATTGTTTGTCACAGCATGGGTTATTCCTATGTGTTGGGATTGATTGACGAACTCCAAGGAAAAGTGATATTTGGCAAAATGTACATCATCGCCCCAGAAAGTGCATCTGTTGGTGGCGCAGATTGGTCCATGTTTGAAGAAGTTTGGCAATATGGCGCAAATTTAGACCAACCAAACCCAGATGCTGTTTGGAAGCAAGATGGCATTGCACCGCAAAGTCAAGTTTTTGGTCTGGAAAAAGTGCCCACAGATAAAGGCGGAAGAGTCTTTTTTCCAGACTATTGGCCAATCAAAAATTTCATCGATTCACACATGCTTTACAACTATATGTGGATATTTGACAATATTCAACGAGGGGAAAAAGGATACATTCAGAAATAAAAAGAAACTAAAACACTTATGGAATTATCAGTTTCAAAACATCAGTCGCTGCGCCAATTTTCACAGAAACAAAATATGCACCTGAAGACAAGCCGTCGGTAAAAAACACTTCAGTTTTTGGCTGGTCATAAGATTTTATTTTCTTTCCTGTATTGTCTGTAATTATTAATCGATCAATCGGATCGGTTCCACTCTTATGAACTTCAAAAAACTCAGAAGCTGGATTAGGATAAATCAACAAATTCATGGTGTTTTTTTCTTCGATAATTCCAGAAACTGAATTGACAGTAATATTGAAAACTGTTGTACTTGAACAGCCATATTGATCAGTTCCTAAAACTGACACAAGGTTAGAAACAGTTGGAGAAGCTACCACTGAAGCGCCAACATTACTGTTGAAAATAGCAGCAGGACTCCAAAGATATTCAGTTGCACCAGTTGCTGATAAATTGATTGTTTGACCAAAATTTATTATCCCATCTGCAGGAACTGCAGTCACGACGATAAAGGGCAAAGAACGGATAATAAAATCAAGTCCATTGTCTGCACCAATTGTGGCAGGTGTTGAAGAAACTACTCTAATTCTGTATCCATTTCCAACAGCAGTGCCAGCAGGAATTATTCCATTGATTGTTTGATTTCCGCTGGAAACTGAGTTTAAAGTCCCAATAATTGTTGGTGCTGCAAAAGATCCAGTCGCATTGGAAAGCTCTGCGGTAAAAACATTTCCGACCCCATAACTTCCCGTTGCAGAGAATGGAATTGTTAAATTAATTTCCGGGCCAAAACAAGCACTTTGGAGACTTAGGTTGTTCGTTGCGATCACCGCTTGATTATTAACTGTTCCTGTAATTTTTAATTCGTCAACTGAGAAAGCGGGATCTAAACCTGAAGCTCCATTTATCCAATGAAATCTAAATCTTAAAGTTGGCTGATTTGCCAAAGCGGCATCTGTTAAATTAAGCTGAGTCCAAGTCGAAACGCCACTTAATGCAGCGCCAATTTGAGTCCAGGTGCTTCCGTTGGTTGAATATTCTACAAATCCATAAGAGACGGTTGCAGCTCCGGCACATAAATACCAAAAGTTGAAGTTTATATTACTCATTCCAACAGTACTGATTGAACTAGTCATGGTTGCTACTTGATCAGAAGCAGAACCTGTGTCAAAATTCGCATTACACGCAATCGCTCCACAAATTGGTTGATTGTGAATATGCAAATACTTACTGTTAATACCTCCAGTAAATGTTGCAGGTTGATTGGGTGTTGGAACTACAATAAGTCCACCGAAAGCATCTCCAGCAAAAACATTATTCATAACCCACTGGTTGTCACCAACGCCGGTATTTAAAGACCAATTAGAATTTATAGCAGCTTCAAAATTATCTTGAAATATTGTTGTTTGAGCATTTAAGGACAAAGCACTAGCTAAGCTTAAAAAAAGTAATAGTTTTTTCATAAATAGTTAAATATTTGAGTGAAAATTAGTTAAAAAAATTTAGACAAAACAAAATAAAACTAAAGTTTTTTTTCAAACTAATCACAATTTTCAAAAATGAATCATTATCTTTATTTACAAAACCCTTTTAAATGACACAACAAGAACTTGGAATTTTTGGCGAAGTAAAAGCCGCGAACTTTCTTTTAAAGAAAAAATACAGGATTTTAGCCAGAAACTATAGATTTGGCAAATTAGAAGCTGATATTATTTGTGAAGCAAATGGAAAATTAGTTGTTGTTGAAGTTAAAACAAGACAAACAGCCGAAATTGGAGAACCTTGGCGCGCAGTTACTAGAAGTAAGCAGAAACAAATAATCAAAGTCGCCAATGCTTATATTTTTGACAAAAACATTCACCTAGAAACTCGATTCGATATTGTTTCAATAGTTCACAATGGTTATCGATCAGATATTGAACACATTGAAGACGCATTTTATCCATTGGCTTAATTACTTCACTGCCACTGAAGTATTGTCATAAACTTTTCTGGAAATTTCAAATTTACCAATTCTAAAAAGAAAACCTCCAGGCTTTTTGTTTGCCGCTTTGGTTGTTTTATAATCCACTTGTTGACTGATTGCTTCACTTATTATATTGGTTATCGGTTGAATTGGATTTTTCATTTCTACCGCTGCAAAAGTACTTTTGTTCCCGTCATCCGGCTCTTTTTCTGCTGAAATAAGTTTGATGCAAGCAAGTGCAAGGCAATTCGATACTGGCTGACTTATTACTTTTTGAGGCGTTTTGAATGCTAACGGTTCGATATTTTCAATCAGCGTTTCTTTTCCAATTTCTACTTTGCTGGGGGAGAAGTTATTTGCAACTTCTGCTAAATTGGGCGCAATATTTTCAGTTGACATTTCCTTTTCAACTTCCGTTTTCACTTTTGTTTTTAGATTATTTGTGCCTCTGCCCTGCGCCAATCCTTTCGCAGAATCTTTTTGGTTCAAGTTTATGATACTGAAAAGCAAAGTTATTCCCGCTGCAACCGCCAAGAAGCGAGCATACAATGGGATTATTATTCCTCGCTTCAATTTTTGTTTTTCCGGATAAATAATTGCCCTATCTGCAACTAAATGCGCTATTTGATATTGCTGAAAATCGAATAAAAACGCTGGATTTTTACCTAAAAACTGTTGCAATTCTTTCGTTTTTTCTTCAGATAATTGTTTTTCAATCGAAGCAATTAAAAAATATTCAATATTGTGACAGTCGATTTTTTGATCGTCAAATTGATATTTTAGCAGCGATTTAGAAAAACCGTCTAGTTGCTGCTCATCGTCTGAATAAATGATTGAAAACGCTGAATCTTCTAATTTCAACGAGGGATTTTTATCAAGAAATACCAGCAAAAGTGTCGTCTCATTTTCATTCAAATTTCCTTCTAAGAAATCTAAATAATATGACTCATAATTCTCCTTGTTAATTATTGCCTTCATGCGACTAGTTCTATAGATTTTAAGTAAACTTTTAGCGCTTGACGGGCTCTAAAAATATAAACTTTAACTTGCGATTCATTCAAATTAGTTATTTCGGCAATTTCGGCATAATGGTAACCCTCGTAATCTCTTAATAAAACCAACGCCTTTTGAATTGCCGGCAATCTATTTAAGGCTTCTTCTAAAATATCTGCAACGTCAAATTCCAAACTTTTTGGACTTGATAAATCACTAGAAATCCTTTCAAAATCGCCGTTTCTTTTCTCTTTATTAATCCAGTCAATAATACAATGATATGCCGTAGTGAATAAATACGACTTCACTTTTTCAGCTTGAATTTCTTCATGTTTCAACCAAACTTTCAGGAATGTATCTTGTACAATGTCTTTTGCAGACATCTCATTTTTAAGACTTTTTAGCGCAAAACGATACACATTGTCTGAATATTTATCAACGGCAATATTGTATTCCTTGGAGTTCATTTGTTTGTTTTCATAAGTTAAGACTAAGTATGAATGTTAAAGTTACAATAAAAGAAATTATTTTTAGTTTTGACCTTAATCAACTCCAAAGTGATTCTATTACCTCGATAGATTTCAATTCTTTGAAATTTGGAATGTGAAAACGATAATAATCAAAGCATAAATTCATTAACTTTTTACGGTCTGTTTTGGAAACGTTGAGCGCAAGAATTTGCTCTTTTGAGTCGCCAATAATTTCTCTCAATAGATTAACAGTCTCGCTTTTTTGAGAAGTATGATTTCTGGGAGCAGATGAAACAAATTGCCCGTCTTCTAAATCAAAATAAATCCCATTTTCGTCTACAACCAAAGGATAAAAACCCAAATGTTGTGTCAATTCAAGCAACCAATAAATGGGATAATTGGTGAATTCAGTGGTGTGATCCAACCATTTTAATTCATCAACTATAAACTCAAACAATGGTGTATCTTTTACGTCGTCATGCAACACATTTTGCAACATTTCGGCCATAAAAAAAACAATGCCTGATTTGATTGGATGAAAAGGCAAATCCAAGAATGTATAAAACAATTGGGCTTCCGTCATTTTTCCCAACTGGCTGTCATTTCTTTGGTAATAAGTAAATTCCAAAGGGGCTAGAGGCATCATCACGTGCGCATTTTTCTTTTTGGCGCCTGGAAACAAAAATGCCTTTAATCCATAATTTTGAGTAAAACATTTGACAATCAAACTCGTTTCAGAATACGGGATTCTACTGATTAAAAGCCCTTTATCAGTACTTTTCAAAACTAATTGATAATGGTTACTTTACCCACTTTTCTTCCTTTTCCATCGTTAGGAGTGGTCCAAATCAGATAAACGCCAGTTTGAACTCTTTCTCCATTCAAATTTTTGCAATTCCAGGTGGCTGTTCCACCATTTGAAGTTGTTTTATAGACCAAATTTCCAGCAACATCCGTCACTTTTACGTCAGAATTGTATTTGATTCCTTGAATCGTAACAGGTCCAAAAAACGAAGGCATCACAGGATTTGGGAAAACTTGTACATCGCTATATTCAGGATCTTCATAAGAAGCATCAATTCTAAGCGACAACAAACCTTTGTCTGTAATGATAAACATTTCACCCGTCACTTGATTGATTTGCATGTCCATGACATTGTTTGAAATCATCGGACTATTTTCTACTGTATAATGTTGCAAAATTTCCAATCCGTCAGCCGAAAGCAGGAAAATACCTGTATTCGCTGTGCCTATCCATTTGCGATTCCCACCATCAACCTCAATGTCGGTAATGTAAGTACTTCCCAATAAATATTCTACATTTCCTTCAAATTCTAACTTGATTCTTTGTGCATTGTAACCGCCCGGAAGCGCATCAAAAACGCCTTCAGAATTATACAAAATTGCAAAGCCGTTATCCGTTCCAATCCAAATTTCATTGTCAAAATCAACGGCGATGGCTGTGATATTATCAGAAGGTAAAGCGCCTGTGTTTGCGCCACTATTAATCAATTTATACTGGTCGTCTGATGGGTCTGAAATTGTGCCTCCATCATTGTAGCCATACAAACCCGCATTCAAAATATTCAGCCATTTGTTTTTATTGTAATCAATGACCATTTTACCAGAAAGTTTTGATTTTGAGGTCGCGCCCAAATCAAAGGCATACCAAAGTCCGTCTGCGGTTTTTACTTTCAAAGGCTTATTGGACAACCCATTGGCAATCCACAAATTTCCATCTTCATCATATTCAACGTCGGTTACGCACGTAGAATTATTTCCAAGTGATGAAATTTCAAGCAGTGAATTGGTCGCATTATACACTTGATCAATTTGCTTTCCATTGGTCGCTATCGCTAAAGGTTCACCACAGTATGCGCCAATGGCAACCTCATCAGTGTTTTTAGGATTCACAGAAACAGAATTAATATCCCAAACCGATGCACCTTGCCAAGCAGGTTGATTGTAGATATCAAAAAGGCTCCAATTTTCATCTTGTAAAACATACGCGCCTGAATTATTGTATGTAAATCCAGCTTGCATTAAAGTGCCTCCTGCGACAGCGATTTTGTCTTTCGCGCCACCCAAGGTGAAAAAACTGTTTTTTGGCGGTCCACTGACATTCAGTGGTTTATTGTCGATATAATTATTATAGTAAACCAAACCGCTCAACTCATCTGCAATATAATGCACACCATTTGCAAACGCCACACCATTGGATTTGAAAAGGGTAGAAAACGCATAAGTATTGATTGAATTTACAGTACTAAAAGTATTGTCATAATATAAAATTCCACCATCGAGAATGACGTATAAATTATTATTTATGACTTTCAAACCGGTGATTTCTGGGTTATAAACAGCTCCCACGACCATTTCCAAATTGGGTGATTTTATCCTAAAAACTGAGTCTTGACCGTAAATACTTTTGTTGTATGTAATAAATAAGTCATTGTCAAAAGCGACCAAACTTTTGTAGCTTGCGTCATTTCCAGGAACGGGAATTCTGTCATCAACTATCCATTGCGTAGGATCTGTCAAAGAAATATTATTGACAAAACCTTTGTACACTTTGGTGGAAGTAAGGGCATAAATGGTGTCGTTCAAGATCGCAATTTCAAGAATCGGACTTGCGGAAGCATTGGGGTAATATGTATCCGTAACTTCGTTTTTATTTGGATTGATTTTCAAAATTCCGAGGCCAGTTGAAACGTACATAAAATCATTATAGCCTAAAAATTTGTACACATTTTTTTCTCCTTGCACGGAAGCCAATTTCAGTGCTGGAATATTGGTCACTGCATTATTTTTGATTTTATCGATGTTTCCATTGGAATAGCCAATCCAAAAAGCGTTTGACAGCGGGTCAAAATGCAGAGCAGAAAGATTGACATCCGAGAGGGAATTAACGTCGGTCCACAAAGTGCTTTCGCCTGCGGCGATATCATATTCCACCAATCCAGAAGGAAAAGCTGCCACAACCAAGCCGTTTCCAGCAGCCACATCGATGGTATTTGTGGGAGAAACATGCAATCTCCATTGCCCTGTGCCAATTTGCGCTTGTGAAAACAATATCGCAAAGCAACATCCAAAAAAAACGATAAATTTCATTTATATACTAATCAATAGTTGGTTTCACTAACGCTTAAAAGTCAAAAATATTGGAAAAACGTCAGTAAAAGTGGAAAGTTAAGAAACAAATCAAAAAGGCTTGTAGTTTTAGGGCAGAGATGTTACCTTTGATGCAATAATAATTCAAAAAGGCTGCGTGGCGCAATTGAATAGCGCATCAGATTTCGGCTCTGAGGGTTACAGGTTTGAATCCTGTCGCGGTCACAAAGTAAATTTAGAGTCCTATTCCGCATTGGTTTGGGACTTTTTTTGTCTTGGGGAATCTCATTTATCATTTTGAAAAATGGACGTGCTTGATGATTGAAGTAACTCCATTATCATCCTCAATTTGAAGAAAATAAACGCCAGATTCTGATTGGAAATCATACTCAACAAATCAGATCTTCGACCTCAAAAACTGTTGCCATTGCAAGGCTTGGTGCTTGCTCATCACTCTTGGGAACTTGTTTTGCGAGCCTAGTTTTCCTAATTTTTCCATGAATTCATAAAAATAGGATGTTGGCACACAATTCATCGTTGGTTTTGCTAAACTGTATTTTCTAGCTGAAGCATAATCGTCGTTTTTTTCTGACAATTTTTGATCCAACATTTCATTTAACTTTTCGAAATCAATTTCTTGGTTTACACCCAATGTCCAATTGTGATTTTGATTTTCTGTATCTGGAAAAACGCAATATTCTTCAAATTCTACATCCAATGTTTTTCCCACAGAAAGAATCGCCTCTTGGATATTATCGAGTGATAAATGTTCGCCCACTAAACTCAAATATTGCTTAATTCGCCCAGTGATTTTGATTTCACATTGCTCAACATTGGTAAATTGAACCAAATCACCAATGATATATCGCCATAAACCGGCATTGGTTGAGATTATCAAAGCGTAATCAATATTTGGCTTCACATTGGCTAAAGTGAAAGCTTTGTGCTTATTAATTAAACTGCCGTCTTCATTGAAATATTCAGGCGTAAAAGGCACAAATTCATAAAAAATTCCCGAATTAAGCAGCAATTGCATTCCTTGTTTTTTCGGCGTTTTTTGGTACGCAAAATATCCTTCACTTGCCAAATAAGTATCCAATAAAGATACTTCTTCCCCCAATAAACGCTCTAATTTTTTTACATAAGGATCAATAAAAACGCCACCGTGGACATACACTTTGAAATTTGGCCAAATGTCATGAATCGAATTCAATTTGTAGCGAGCAATAATCCTTTCAATCAGCATGATACACCAACTTGGAATTCCGGCCATGATGCCAATATCCCATTTTGGAGCAGCCTCAACCATGATGTCCAACTTTTTGTTCCAGTCTTTAATCTTGGTCGTTTTACTTTCAGGTTTGGCGAATGGCGATGCAATCCAAGGCGTATGCTTTTTCAAAATACCGCTCAAATCTCCTTCCACATGCGAGCCAACTTGAACCAATTCTGTGGAACCGCCCACAATTAAAATTGATTTTTGATAAAATTTTGGAGGCAAATTTAAATCAGCCAACGAAGTCATTTGTTTCAAACTCGTTTTTTGAAAAGAACGAATCATTTGCTGAGAAACAGGAATCCTCTTGCTTGGCGAACCAGTTGTGCCAGAAGAAAGTGCAAAATAGGTCGTTTTTCCCGGCCAAGTATTGTCGCGCGCGCCGTCAATTGTTCTATGTAACCAAGTATTGTAAAACTGATCATAATCCATCATTGGCACATTGTTTTGGAATGTCGAAACAGGATTTTCACCTTCCATAATCCCGTCAAAATCATGGCTAGTGCCAAAGTCAGTCCACCTGGCTCTGAAAAGTAATTTATTGAATGCCTTCAATTGATTATCAAATGAAATTCCTTTTTTTAAACTCCTTTTTTGACCAATTTGAGTTGATCTTTTGATAATTCTTCCAACTATTTGCATACTTCAATTTTCTATTTAAACAAAGCTTTCATAAATCTTTGTACTAGGATTGATTGTTTCAAATTTAAGCATTTTCAATCTTCAATCTCATTTTTTAATGAAAGCAATTACTTTTTGATGCTTTTTAACAAATTTTAATTTTAATCTAACATTCTAAAGCTCAAAACAACAAAGGGAATCAAAGATGTAAAAAACAACTAAATATTTAATTATTTGCTAATTTATTGTGATAAAAATCAGTTATTCTTTACTTTGAATGTTTAACTTTGTAATGGATTTTAAAACTATAAATTCCAATCCTATGAAAAACAAAACATTTATTGTTCCCCACGATTATACGCCAGTTGCTGATAATGCTTTAGATCATGCAATTGCAACAGCCGCGATTGTTGATGCAGAGATTTATTTATTGCACGTTGTTGCTAAAGACAAAGAAATTCCTGAAGCTGAAACACGTTTAAAAGCATTGATTACAGCTAGAAATTCGGCTATTGAATTAATACCAGTTGTGCGAGTTGGAAGTATTTTTGAAGACATTGGAGATTTTGCTTCTGAACACCATGCGGACCTGATTTTCATGGGAACACATGGCAGACACGGATGGCAACACATCACTGGAAGTCACGCTTTGAAAGTGATTACACATTCAACAGTTCCTTTTGTTGTGGTGCAAGAAAAAGGAATCAAACCTTCTGGTTACGATGACATTGTTGTGCCCTTGGATCTGAACAAAGAAACCAAACAAAAATTGGCGTATGTGGCTAATTTGGCAACTTATTTCAAATCGCGTGTACACATTGTAACGCCAGATGAAACGGATGAAATTTTCCGTCAGCAAGTGAAAGTGAATATTCAATTTGCACAAAGATTTTTTGCTGAAAGAAACATTGAAATCACAACAACCATCGCGCCTGCAAACGGATTCGACAAAGAAGTCGTGAAACATGCTGTACATTTAGATGCTGATTTGATTGCGATTATGAACTTGAATAGAAACAATTTATTAGGCGCAATTACTGCCAATCACGAGCAATATATTTTGACAAATGATGCGCAAATCCCGACATTGATTATCAATCCAATCGAAAACCCTTACGGGTCGAGCGTTATATTTGGATAAAAAATTAATCACTATTTTTACAAAGGAACTTCAAGTCGAAGTTCCTTTTTTTTTCATTCAATTTGAACATAAAATGTCGTCGCACCACGTTGTTAGAGATCTTCAAGAACCTGCGTTAATCATTGCCAATGGCGAAGCTTGCAGCCTAGAATTGTTGGGCGAATTGCTCGAATGGAGTCCTTATGTGGTGGTGCTAGATGGCGCTATTCATCGGGTGCTCGGACTTGAAATCAAGGTAGATGTGCTCTTGGGCGATTTTGACCGAAATGAAATTCCGCTTGAAACCATCAAAGCCAAACAAGACGCAATTGAAATTGTGCATACGCCCGACCAAAACAAAACCGATTTGGAAAAAGCCATTGATTTTCTGATCCAAAAAGGACACCGCGCGGTCAATGTTTTGTGGGCAACAGGCAAACGCGCAGACCATACTTTAGCGAATATCACAGGAATTGTAAGATTTAAAAATCAAATCACGATTACCATCATCGACGATTATTCTGTCATTTATCAATTGCCTGAAAAGTTTCAAAAGTGGTACCCAAAAAACACGCCGATTTCTTTGATTCCCGTCGGAACAGTGGATGGAATTGTCACCGAAAACTTGAAATACAACCTGCAAAACGAAAGTTTGACTTTGGGCTACAGAATTGGAAGCAGCAATGAAGTTGCGGAAGATGGAATGATCAAAATCAGTCACCAAAAAGGCGATTTATTGATGATGGAATGCAAAGATTAATCAAGTTTTAAGCAAATTCAAAATTGGCTTCATTTTCCTGAATGTAGGTCAATGTATCCATGATTTCTTGCAAGTTAAACGACGTAACCAATTTCATTCGGTGTTCCTTGATGTGCGAAATCCCTTTGAAATAATTTGAATAATGGCGCTTCATTTCAGCAATTCCAAGTGCTTCGCCTTTCCAATCGACAGACATTTGCAAATGATCTTTTGCCGCTTGCACGCGTTCTGCAATACCAGGCGATGCCAAATGTGTTCCAGTCTTCAAAAAATGTTTGATTTCGTTGAAAACCCACGGATAACCGATTGACGCGCGGCCAATCATGATGCCGTCAATGCCGTAACGATTTTTGTATTCCAACGCTTTTTCAGGAGAATCGATGTCGCCATTTCCAAAAACCGGAATGCGCATGCGTGGATTATTTTTCACATCGCCAATCAAAGTCCAATCAGCTTCGCCTTTATACAATTGCTTGCGTGTACGGCCGTGGATCGAAATTGCTTCAATGCCAACGTCTTGCAGTTTCTCGGCGGTGCTAACCACAAATTTAGAGTCTTCATCCCAGCCCAAACGCGTTTTCACGGTGACTGGCAAATTGGTTGATTTCACAATTTCTTCTGTCATGCGCACCAATTTGGGAATGTCTTGTAACATTCCAGCGCCGGCACCTTTGCAAGTGACTTTTTTCACCGGACAACCGAAATTGATGTCGATGATATCCGGATTTGTTTTTTCGATAATTTCAGCTGCTTGGCGCATGCTATCAATGTCGTAGCCAAAAATTTGAATACCGACAGGACGTTCATATTCGTAAATATCTAATTTCTGAACACTTTTTGCCGCATCGCGAATCAAACCTTCGGAGGAGATAAATTCAGTGTACATCAAATCGGCGCCGTGCTTTTTACACAACACACGAAAAGGCGGATCGCTCACATCTTCCATCGGTGCAAGCAACAAGGGAAATTCTCCCAATTCAATATCTCTGATTTTTACCACGGCGCAAAGTTAAGGCAAAGGAATGGGAATAGGAATAGGAATAGGAAATAAAAAGAAAATCTGGGAAAAAATGGGTTGACTTTGGATTTTTTTGGAGAGAGTTTTGGAAGATGCGCTATTTTATCCTTCTTTCACTTTCGTCTTTGCACGCAGTCCCCAAACTACTTCGCCAGCGTATTTTCTGGTTTTTTCAAGATCAACAATCGGCGCGGGATAATCTTTGCCAATTTCACAATTGAATAATTCCTGTTCCATTGCGCTCAATTTCCAAGGTTCGTGAATCAAATTCGCGGGAACATCTGCCAGTTCTGGAACCCACTTTTTGATGAAAACGCCTTCAGCATCGTGCTTTTCAGAATTTCGAATCGGATTGTAAATGCGAATAATATTTGTTCCCGTAGCGCCAGCTTGCATTTGCAATTGCGGATAGTGAATTCCCGGTTCGTAATCCAAAAATTGTCGCGCCAAAAAATGCAAATCGCGCCAATCTTGCCACAAATTGAAAACGAAAAACGAAACGACCATGGCGCGCATTCTGAAATTCAAAAAACCGGTTGCTACCAAACTGCGAATCGAAGCATCCACAATGGGAACACCCGTTTTGCCCGACTGCCAAGCCAAAATATACGCTTCATTTCTAGGTCTTTCTACCGCGTCGTATTTTTTCAAAATAGAGTGAAATTCGATATTCACGTTCAATTCTAACTTTTGAATAAAATGGCAATGCCAATGCAATCTGGAAACAAAATTGGCAATATCACGCTGGTTTTTGGACGATTTGTAGTGTTGCTGCGTGTATTGATAAACCATGCGCATGCTGATATTTCCGTAGGTCAAATACGGCGACAATCGACTGCAACCTTTGCGACTCAATTCTGGTTTTGAAATGTGCTGGCTGTAATTCTGCACCCGAGATTTCAGAAAACTGTTCAAATATTTCCACGCCCAAGTTTCGCCACCTTGCTGAAAATGAGGGTCGTGTCGCGTGATTTTTTCTGACATTTTTTCACCGCAATATGTTTGGTAAAATACTTCATCCAAAGACAAAATATTGCCACCTGATTCAGAAATCATTTGCGGCGGTGCGGTCATTCTTTCTTCCCAAATTTTTCCCCAATCGCGCAAATATTTGAGTCTTCGCACCACAGCATTGGTCGGAAATTCTTGCCAATTTATGCCCTTTTCTCTGCAAAATCGACCCACGCTTTTGTCTCTGTCGAAAGTGAAATTGGTTCCAGTTTCCTCGTGAGAAAAGATGTTTACAACTTCGAATTGCGCCGATATCGCATTGAAAACAGGCAAAATTTCTTGGTGGAAAATGTAGATTTTCGCATTCCTTTCATCCAATTTGGATTGCATGTCTTGCAAAGATTCATACACAAATCGCCAATGACGCGCATCGCTGTCTTCGCAGGCCATCACCGAAGGCTCAAAACAATACAGAAGCAAAGTCGGCAAATTCTCTTTCCAAGCAGCACAAAGCGGCGCGTGATCTGTGAACCGCAAATCTCGCTTAAACCAAACTATGTTAATTCGCTGTTTTTCCATGGATGAACTAGGTTAGCGTAACATTCAAACAGGCAAAATGTTTGAAGTTGAAACGTCCTTTTTTTCTTTTTCAGTATAAAAAGATTGCTTTGGATTGAGGATTCACTTCGTGGCTACCTTCGGTGGTTATTTTACTTCGGCAAACTTTACCACGAGTATTTTGAAGTGCTCACTAAAAATTTACGTTAAACATCAAAATTGTCTTTAGATCCGAGATTTTTACTTTTCTTTCCTTGATGAAAGTAAAGTAACAAAAGAAAATCAAGTCTTCGTGATTGAACTTGCTTCCGTAAACTACAGCATTTTTAAAACTTCTAAAAAGTGACTTCTATCGATGAGCTACCGCTATCTCAATCGTTTACACTTTTCAGTGCGTTTCAAAAACCGTCCAATCACTAGGACGGCTATCTTCTTAAATCTTCATTTTATTTTAAAAACCTTTGATTTAAGATCTGTTACTTCTGGCAATCAATTACAGAACTATCATTCAGTAAATTTGAATTTCCTTAACGAAAAAATAGTCTCAGCACCTCAAAATAAGTTTTACCCGAAATTGCTTTATTCAATGATTCGCTTAAATTTGTGCAACAATCGAAAAAGAATGAAAAAAATATTGGTAATCGGTGCTTGTGGACAAATTGGCACCGAACTCGTTTTGGCTTTGAGAACCCGTTTTGGTCAAGAAAATGTAATAGCTGCTGACGTAAAACCTGAAGCTACTGACGCTTTGAAATCAGGGCCTTACAAACAACTCGATGCGCTAGACAAAGAAAATGTTTGCGCTTACATCATCGATAATCAAATCAATGAAGTTTATTTGTTGGCCGCTTTGTTGTCTGCAACTGCTGAAAAAAACCCAGATTTTGCATGGAAATTAAACATGGAAGGTTTGTTTACGATTTTGGATTTAGCCAAAGAAGGACACATTCAAAAAATATTTTGGCCAAGTTCGATTGCCGTTTTCGGACCAACAACTCCGAGGGATTTAACTCCACAATATACTGTTATGGAGCCATCTACGGTTTATGGAATTTCCAAACAAGCGGGCGAAAGATGGTGTGAATATTACCACAACAAATTTGGTGTAGATGTGAGAAGCATCCGTTATCCAGGATTGATTTCACACACGAGTTTGCCAGGCGGTGGAACGACAGATTACGCCGTTGATATTTTCTACAATGCTAAAAAATCAGGAAAATACACGTCATTTTTGAATAGCGAAAGTGCGTTACCGATGATGTACATGGAAGATGCCATTCGCGCCACCATTGAATTGATGGATGCTCCGAAGGAAGAAGTGAAAATCAGATCAAGCTATAATTTGGCAGGAATCAGTTTTACTCCAGCTACGTTGGCTGAGGCGATTCAAAAACATTTACCAGATTTTACGATTGATTATGCACCAGATTTCAGACAAGCGATTGCTGACAGTTGGCCAAACTCGATTGATGATTCTTTTGCAGCAAATGATTGGCATTGGAAATTGAAATTCAATTTGGAAGCGATGGTAAAAATCATGTTGGAAAACGTCGATATTTCTAAAATGGAAAATTAAAAGACTAGTTTTTTCATTTACAAAAGATTTTTTTGTATCTTCATCTCGGATTATTACTATTCATCCTATGATTAAAAGTTTCATTTTTACTGTTTTACTTTTAGGCTTCTTGGCAGAAAATCCTCTTTTTGCTAGCACACAAGTAAATCAAAATGATGAGATTAACAAGAGAAGTGCTGACGGAAAGAAACAAGGAAAATGGATTTATTATGGTCAAGATCGCCCAAGTGAAGGTTTTCCAGCAAAAGGAAAAATTGAGGAAGGCGAATACAAAGATGACCGCAGGGTAGGAATATGGATCATGTATCACAATGACGGTGTAACGCCCAAATTAAAAGGGGAATACAACAACAATCGACCAAGCGGAAAATACATTAAATTTCATTCTAATGGCCGAATCAAGGAAATTGGGAATTTTAAGGATGGAATTTTCAGTGATTCATTGAAAAGGTATCATCCTAATGGAAAATTGGAATATGAAGCTTCATACAACAGTACAGGAAAAGAAAATGGGAAAGTAAAATTTTTCTATCCAAATGGACAAGTTGAATATGAATATAGCGCTTTAAATGGTGTTGCAAGTGGAAAGGCAACGCGTTATTATGAAAATGGAGAAATCAAGGAATTGATCGAATATAACGGCGATGGTTCTTTGAAAAACAGCATTGAAAAGGAGATGGAAAAACCTAAAGTTCAAATATCTAGTCCAACATTTGTCGCCGAAACAGCACCTAAAATTTCAAAGCCGCTTGTCAAAAACGGTAAATTTCAGCCAAATGGTTACAATAAAGTCTATAATAGCGATGGCGAAATTTGGCAAGATGGCGATTTCAAAGAAGGGAAACTTTTCAATGGCAAAGTCTATGTTTATGACCGAGACGGGATTTTATTGAAAGTAAAAGTGTTCAAGAATGGCGTCTATCATTCAGATGGACAATTGTAAAGGTTACTTTTTTTCGGTTTTCAATAGCAATTCAGCCAATTGTAAATCAATAGGATTAGTGATTTTGATGTTACTATCATTTCCTTCCACCAAGTTAATTTGAATTCCCAAGGCTTCCACCAATGAAGCGTCGTCTGTAATAGCTGCATGAAATGATTGATTGTAAGCTTTTTTCAAAATTTTGGCCGAAAAAACTTGCGGTGTTTGCACCAATCTATATTCACTTCGAACAAGTGCAGAAGAATGATGATTTTCAATTTTCCTCAAGGACTCTTTTAATTCCATAACAGGAATGGCATTTCCTTTGTTTTTAGCGGTTTGAAAACATTTTTCAATGGTTGAAATATGCACAAGTGGTCTTACACCATCGTGCACGGCAATCAATTCTCCATGCGCTATTTGCAAAGCGTTTTTGATGGAATGAAAGCGTTCTTTACCTCCATCGATAATTTCATGAGAAATACTAAAATCCAGATTGTCGCACAATTCTTCCCAATAATCTTTCCATTCATTTGGAAGCGTGAGAATAATTTGTGCCTGATTGTCAAATTGATAGAAGCGTTCAATGGCGTGCATCAGCACTGGTTTTTCTGCTAGTAAAAGAAATTGTTTTGGAATGTCACCACCCATTCTTTTGCCAATTCCTCCAGCAGTAATGATCACAGTGTGCTTCATAATATTACAAATTATGACAAAAAAAAGGTTGCCCAATAATGACAACCTCAAATTTATATCCTAAATAAATTAGTTTTTCCCTTTGTCTTTAAATTCTTCTAAATTGAATTTACGTTGCAAATTTAGCCAATAAAATAGACCAACAAATCCAAGAACGATACAAGAATAATTGAAAATGTTACCAATATTATCGTAAAACATGCCTAAAAATGATTGTAAACCATCTCCAATTGACCACCACATTTCTCTTGAATTCATAATTTCTAATTTTAAACTTAGGACAAAGTAAAACATTTTTTAAGTAATTATCAACATTCTTTCTTAAAAAAGTGCACAACAATTTTAGATTGAAATTTTTCTAATTAAAAAGCAGTCAAAAACCCAGATATTTACAGCAAAATCTTGCCTTTTACTTGTAAAAACAAGGTCCAAAAAAAGACGAATTTCTATAGCTTGACAGATTTCATTAACTTTGGGCTCGATGATTAGAATATTTTTAGGAAATCAATTGTTGGTATTGTTCTTATTGCCTTTGGTGATTGGAGGATACATCATGCTCAACAGTGGAATGTTGAGTTCGGAAACGATTTTCTTCGAAATTTCGCAAGAAGTCGATTTAGGACTTTGGGGAAGTTTTACTCTTGGCAACCCGAGCAAAAGTGGATTTAATTGGCTTCAATTTATCCCCGGTGTTTTTGTTTTTATGAACGCATTGTTGCTCAATTTTTTATTCAACATCAACACTTTTTATGATAAAAACACTTATGTAGTTTCGCTACTGTACACGGTGCTGATGAGTTTCTATCATTCTTTTTATCAAATTGACGGGGTATTGATTGCGCATTCATTTTTGATTCTTTCTTTGTTTCAATTGTTTGAATTAGAAAACAATTTAGATGGCAGAAAAATCGCTTTCAACGCTGGTTTTTTGTTTGGCTGCGCTGCAAGTTTTCATCCGCCTTTGATTTTTGGTTTTCCCATGATATGGTTCATGTTGACCCGCATCAGGCCATTCGTTTTTAGAGAAACTTTTTTGTCAACCATTGGTTTCATTACACCTTTGATTTATGGTTTCATGATGATACTTTGGAACAAAAATCAAATCAACTGGAATTTCATTGAAACGTCAGTCAATTATACTCAAAAGCAATTTTTATTCTTGATTTCGATGGCGCTTTTTGCGTTTTCTGCCTTGTTAAGTTTATGGGGAATCAGAATCAAAAATGCTAAAAGTTCAATCCGATTTAGAAAATTGACCGCAATCATTTTCTTGTTGCTTTTCATCGGGGTTGGTTTAGGAACCGTCGAAATTTTGTTCTTAAAACAATATGAATGGTTTAGTTTTGGGATGATAGCCTTGGTGCTTTTTCTACCATTTTCCTTTTTTTACAAAGCAACGCAAATGTTTGCTACCATTCTTTTTTACACTACTTTTTTGTTTTCAATCGCTAAGTTTTTTATCAAATAACGCGATTTTATTTCACAAATGCACCCTTTTATTTTAGATTTTTAAGCGGATTGTCATTCAAAAAAAAGTAAAAAATAGCATCTTAAATGGCTTTGAAATGACTACTTTTGTATCTATTCTTTGAGAAGAAATTCTTGTAGTTCAAAATAAAAAAATGATAAAATGAAATTTGGTGTTGTTACATTTCCTGGTTCAAATTGCGATGAAGACATGGTTTACGTGTTGGAAACCTTGATGGAACAAAAAGTAGAAAAACTTTGGCACAAAGAAGCCGATTTAAAAGGCGTAGATTTTGTGGTTCTACCAGGTGGATTTTCCTACGGCGATTATTTGAGATCAGGCGCTATTGCAAAACTTTCTCCTATCATGGGCGAAGTAATCAAACACGCACACAAAGGCGGCTATGTTTTAGGCGTTTGCAACGGTTTCCAAATTTTGACTGAATCAGGATTGTTGGATGGCGCTCTTTTACACAACGACAATCAAAAATTTATCTGCAAAAATGTTTACCTGAAACCCGCTTCAAATGATTCAGCGATTACCAAAGATTTAGACTTAAATCGTGCCTACAAAATTCCAATCGCGCATGGCGAAGGAAGATTTTATGCAGGGGAAGATGCGTTGAAAAAAATCTATGACAACAACCAAATTCTTTTTCAATATTGCTCCGAAGATGGAGAAATCGCTGCAGAATTTAATCCAAATGGTGCATTAAATAACATCGCTGGTATTCGAAATGTTGGTAAAAATGTATTCGGCATGATGCCACATCCAGAAAGAGCTGCTGATCAAGCGTTGAACAATGAAGATGGAAAATTGCTTTTCGAATCATTATTGAAAAATTGCTAATTTAAGATGATAGATTTACCTATATCAATGTCCAAATAATTATGAGAGTTTTATTACTAGGGTCAGGAGGAAGAGAACATGCGTTGGCATGGAAAATGGCAAAAAGTTCGCAATTGGATCAACTGTTTATCGCTCCAGGAAATGCAGGAACACGCAATCACGGCACGAATGTGGCTTTGAAACCGACTGATTTTGAAGGAATAAAAGCATTTGTGTTGGAAAATGATGTCAACATGGTAGTTGTTGGCCCTGAAGACCCATTGGTGGCTGGAATTTATGACTTTTTTGTAGCTGATCCAGAATTAATAAAAATTCCAGTAATTGGTCCATCAAAAGCCGCTGCACAACTGGAAGGAAGCAAAGATTTTGCAAAAGAATTCATGATTCGCCATAACATTCCAACAGCAAAATACGCGACTTTTACGAAAGATACTCTAGAAAAAGGCTACAAGTTTTTGGAATCAATGAAAGCGCCTTATGTATTGAAAGCTGACGGTTTGGCTGCTGGAAAAGGGGTTTTGATTTTAGAAACATTAGACGAAGCCAAAAAAGAATTGAAAGCCATGCTCGCCGATGCTAAATTTGGTGATGCAAGTTCGCGTGTGGTTATAGAACAATTTTTAAAAGGACTTGAAATGTCTGCATTTGTGATTACAGATGGAGATTCATACAAAACTTTGCCTGAAGCCAAGGATTATAAGCGCATTGGCGAGGGCGACCAAGGTTTGAATACAGGCGGAATGGGGGCTGTTTCTCCAGTTCCTTTTGCGGATGCAACATTCAGAGATAAGATCGAAAATCAAATTATCATTCCAACAGTAAAAGGTTTGAAAGCAGAAGGATTGGTTTACAAAGGATTTATCTTTTTTGGAATAATCAATGTGAAAGGAGAACCTTATGTGATTGAATACAATTGCCGCATGGGTGACCCTGAAACTGAAGTAGTAATTCCCCGTCTAAAATCTGATTTATTGGATTTATTTGAAGGCGTTGCTTCCAATACGCTATCAGAAAGAGACATTCAATTTGACGAAAGAAGCGCAAGCACAGTCATGATGGTTTCTGGCGGTTATCCTGAAGATTATGAAACTGGTAAAGTGATTTACGGATTAAATAGCGTTACCGATAGTTTGATTTTCCACGCTGGAACAAGTGCTGACGGCCCTGCAATCATGTCGGCTGGTGGTCGAGTTTTGGCAGTAACTTCCTACGGGAAAAACATTGAAAACGCTCTTATAAAATCTTACGGAACGATTGAAAACATTGAATTCGAAAACGTCTACTTTAGAAAAGACATCGGTTTTGATGTAGTCAAATAAAAATATAAGGAGTATTTACGTTCATTTATTGAAAGGTAAATACTCCATTTATAATTTACTTTTTACTCCTGTTTTTCAACATTAATCTCTCCATAAAATAGACTCAATGCAGCAATAATTTCTTGTTGTTGTTTCAATTTCTTGCGTGATTGATCTGCATACAAAGGATTTTTGTTTGTTTCATATGCTGTGATTTCCGCTTTCGTGTTTTCCGCTTGATCTGAAATCATTTTAATCAAGTAATCTACATTTTGTGGTAAAAACATCGTGATGTAAACGCCACCGTTTGCCAATTCTTTTTTATACAATCCCAACGCTTTCGCTTGCAATTCAGTTGCTTGACGAGTTAAGTAAATAGTCATTGAATTCATGGCAAAAAGCGCATCTAAACCATTCAATTTATTTTCATTGATTACTTTTTCAAAAAATGCCATTTCTATTTCTGTTCCTTGTGTTGCATATAATTGTGCAATTCCCGAAAGCATTTTAGAAGAATTTTCACTTTCCAATTTCTTGGCTTCAGCCATTGCTAATGCAGGATTTGAACTACTTAAAGCTACTAATGCTGCACTTAAAACAGCATATGATTGGTCTTTAACAATGATTGAAAGTGCTAATTTTTCCAATTCTTCAGCTACGATTTTATCTTGTAAAAAAGTTATTGCAGCCGCTCTAACTGCTGATTTTTGGTCGGTCAACCCTATATTTTTGATGATTTCAATCGCTTGTGTTTTTGATTCCACAGACAATAAATTTGACCTGTCAATCGCGATATTTCTAATTGCCCAAAATGGATCTTTCAACGCATCTAAAACCATTTTTTCAGCATCAGTCGACATTGGTTCTTCTTCAGCAATACCAAATAATAAAGCGTCTCTTCGGTCAGCGTATCTTTTCCCTAAATAGAATTGTTTCACAAATTGTTCCATCGGTTTTTCGTCAGTAATATTTGCCAACAACATGTGCTGATTGTCAAAAATAACGGTTTTAATCGCGCCAGTTACCGGGTAAATAAAACTTCTACTGTGCTCTTCCAATACAATTTGGTGAAGTGTAACGCCCGCTTCATCGTGAACCGCAATTTCAATGGGCAATTTAAAAATGGTTCCATTCACCGTTTCTTGATTGATAAACAATTCAACTTCCTGCGTTTCTTCATTAAACGATTGATTCACATTGATTACTGGATGTCCTTCATCTAAATACCATTGATTGAAAAACCAATTCAAATCTTGGCCTGAAACTTCTTCAAAAGCCAAACGCAATTGAGTAAATTCAGCTGCCTTGAATTTATTGGTGTTCAAGTAATTTTTCAACCCTGCAAAAAATGCTTCATCACCCAAATGATTGCGCAACATGTGCAAAATTCTTCCGCCTTTATTGTAAGAATGTGCATCAAACATTTGTTCTTGATTTTCATATTCAAACCAAACCAAATCGTGTGTCGCACCATTTTCAGCACTTTGAAAATAGCCATCCGCTTCTTTTTCTGCGTTGTAATCTGCTTCGTCAATTCCATATCTGAATTCGTCCCACAAATATTGAGAATAGTTGGCGAAAGACTCGTTCAAAGTCAAATTAGACCAAGATTCGGCAGTTACTAGATCCCCAAACCAATGGTGAAAAAGTTCGTGCGCAATCGTTGAATTGTCGTCAGCATCTAATAATTCTCGTGTATTTTTGTAGGCGTAATCTCCAAAAACAACGGCTCCAGTATTTTCCATTGCACCTGAAACGTATTCTCTCACAACAATTTGACTGTACTTATCCCAAGGATATTCTACGCCCGTCAATTTTGAGAAAAACTCTATCATTTTCGGTGTATCGCCAAAAATCGCTTTTGCAGATTGTTCCCAAGCTGGCTCAACGTAGTAATTCACTTCCATTCTCGTTCCGTTTGGGCGCGTATAGAAATCACGCACCACTTTAAATTCACCAATTCCCATCATAAAAAGATATGGCGCATGTGGCAAATCTTGTTTCCAATAATCGGTTCTAGTTCCGTCTGCATTTTTGATAGAACTGATTAATTTTCCATTAGATAATGTGGCAAATTTATTTTCAACCGTAATGTAAATTTCTTCCGTTGATTTCACATTGGGTGCATCAATTGTAGGAAACCATACTGAACTTGATTTGGTTTCTCCTTGCGTCCAAATTTGAGGCATTTTACTCGGGTCTTCCCCTTTTGGATTGATGAAATAAAGCCCTTTATCGCTCGTGATTGCTTCGCTTCCAGATGTTTTTCTTTCATCAGGTTTGGCGATGTATTCAATCACAATGTTGTATTTATCATTTCTGGTGTACATTTTATCCAGTTTGATACGCAATTTGTCATCAGAATATTTGAAATTCAAAACTTGTGAACCGATACTTATTTTTTTGATTTCCATTCCTTTGGCATCCAAAAACAAACTGTCAGAAGCATAAAAATGTGGTTTTGCAGAAATGGTTGCTTTTCCAAACATCCAAGATTTTGCCCAATCAAAACTCACTTCTAATTTGGTGTGAATCAAATCTGTAAAAATGGTTTCTGCCGCTTGATAAACAGGTCGTCCACCTTGAACTAATTCGTCATAAAACTCCTCGTCAAGATTATATTCATCGGCAACAGCATTTTCATTTGCAATTTCAGCTTCACTGAAAGTAATTTCCGAATCTTTTTTCTTATTTGTTCCACAGGAAGATAAAATCACCAACCCTATAATAATGTAAATGCGATACATAATTTTCAATTTTAATGTCAAAGCTGTGAATTTTATTCTTTTTAAGCAAGGAAATAATTCACAATGGCTGAAATGTTCGTAATATTGCAATATAAACAAGGACAAATGGCAAATCAGAATTGGAAATTAGACGGAGAAAAGGTAGTTGTGAACCACCAAAGCAATGTTTTATGGGAAGATGATCGCTTTTTCAAAGTTGAACACAAAGGACAAATTTTTCATGGAGAATTGATGGAAGAGTCTTTGGAAGATCGAAAATTGAAAATCAAAATCAATCACCGTGAATTTGTCGTTTCCAAAGATGGACCTTTGGATCAATTGATTTCTGAATTAGGCTTGGATAAAATCAAAGTCAGAAAATTACAACAATTGAAATCTCCAATGCCAGGAAGAATTGTAGGAATTGATGTGAAAGTAGGCGATGCTGTTGAAGTTGGAAATCCGTTGTTGACTTTAGAAGCGATGAAAATGGAAAACGTGCTTAAATCTGAAGGCGTTGGAATTGTTAAATCCGTCGAAATTCAAGCAGGCGATGTTGTTGATAAAGGAGCGGTTTTGATTTGTTTTGAATAGAGACATTAGACTGAAGACCTGAGACCAAAGACATGAGACTGAAGACATGAGACCGAAGACCGGAGACCGGAGACCGGAGATATCGCGGAATTCAATAACTCAAAATCGGATTACTTTTTTTCTCAATTCCAATGCTTGTGACCTCGCCGTGACCAGAATATACAAGTGTTTGTTCGGGCAATTGGAACATTTTTTCGATGATGGTTTTTTTCAATACATCCAAATTTCCCCCGGGTAAATCGTAGCGCCCAAAACTGCCTTGAAATAAAATATCTCCACTCAACACAATTTCATTTTCGGCATTGTAAAAAGCTACATGTCCTGGCGCATGCCCTGGACCAAATATCACCTCTAATTCGATTTCTCCGAAAATCAATTTATCACCTTCTTCAATAAATTTAGTCGGCTCTGGTGAGGGTTCATAAGCTTCCATTCCATATAAATTTGCCGAATATTGAACCATTCCTAAGGTCGGTAAATCTAACTTATGGGCATACAAATCAAGCGCATAATTGCGCATAATAAAGGCATTTCCCATCACGTGATCGATGTGACAATGTGTATTCAACAAAGCCAAAGGTTGCAATTCGTTTTTTTGAATGTAATCCATGAAAAATTGTTGTTCTTCTCGCGTGTAGCAACCAGGATCAACAATCACAGCTTCTTTTTTCTCGTTGAAAACAATGTAAGAGTTTTCCTGAAATGGATTAAAAGTAAAACCTTGAACTGATAATTTCATAATGAATTTTTCTGCAGCTGCAAAAGTACGAATTATTGCCTATTTGTGATTTTTTTCTCCTTCAGGATTTATTTAAAATTTGCTCATATCCAATGAAATAAGCACTTAAGGAAAATTAATTGAGGCTATTTTTTAAAAAAAATTAAAACAACCTAAAAAAGTTATTATTTTCACACTTTTTTCAAAAAAGATTTTTTTGATTAACCATGTGAACAAAACATGAAACAGAATTGTTTCTTAATAAATTAATACCAATATAGCCATGTCAACAGAATGGAAAATAATACCCGGGTATACTGATTATGAAATTTCTAATGTTGGTGAAATCCGTTCACTAGAAAGAACAAAGAAATACAAATCAGGACGTGTAATTGAACTGAAGGCTAAAATCAAAAAGCTAAGGAAACATCCTGTGAATGGATTTATGATGACAGATTTAATCGATGATAAAGGCAAGCGAAATACTGTTTATACGCACAAGGCGCTTGCAATGGCATTTATTAAAAATAAATTTCCGAGAAAACAGAAAATAGTAATTCACATTGACGGGGTAATTTCCAACAACAATTTAGAAAATTTAAGATGGAGCTCTTACAGTGAATCCATCCGAATTGGATTTGAAACTGGAAAAAGAGACAATTCAACGCTTTGGCTCAAAAGAAGATTGAAATATGGCCCAAAAGGCGGAAATAAATCCATGGGAAGACCAGATCCTTTGGATTTCGGCAAGAAAAAAAGAATCAAATATTTGAGAGAAGAAAAGGGATTTACTTTACAACAATTGGCTACAAAATACAATTGCAGTATCTCTCACATTCACAAAACCCTGAAAACATTCACAGACGAAGAACCACAGTGAGAAACTAAGTTTAGAAATCTGCTTTAATTATTTCGAGCCATTCATCAACAGTTTTTGAATCTTCAATTTTAAAATTACCAGAAGCTGTTCTTCTCAAGGCAATCATTGTGGCACCGCTACCCAACGCCAACCCAAAATCTCTTGCGATAGAACGAATGTAAGTCCCTTTGCTGCATTTGATGAAAAAATCAACTTCAGGAAAACGATTTTCAGTGATTTTAAAATCAATAATTTCAACAGTATTTGGCTTCAATTCAACTGTTTTGCCTGCCCTTGCCAAATCGTAAGCTCTTTGTCCATCGACTTGCTTGGCGGAAAATATTGGCGGAACTTGCTGTTGAACTCCAATCATCGAAACACGCACGGAATCAATCAATTCTGCAGTGATATGTTCAGTCGGAAATTCTGTATCGAATAGAGATTCTAAATCGTACGATGGTGTTGTTTTGCCAAGTAAAAAAGTACCTGTATAAGATTTTTCATCGGAAGTGAACGATTCTATCAATTTGGTGTTTTTACCTGTACAAATTACCAATAAACCTGTTGCCAAAGGATCTAAAGTTCCCGCATGACCCACTTTGATTTTCTTGACGCCAAGTTTTTGTTTGATATTCCAACGCAATTTATTCACCGCGTCAAAGGATGTCCATTTGAAAGGCTTATCAACCAACATAGTGAATCCTTCTTGAAAATCTATCATGGTAAATTGTGATTGAAAAATTTGAGGAAATATTGTTTTTAGACAACTTTCAATTCATAGCCAACGGCTAACAAAATGATAATGGCTAAACCAACAACAATTCTATACCAGCCAAAAATTTTGAATCCATTTTTATTCAAAAATCCGATGAATGTTTTGATTGCCAGCAGCGCTACTACAAATGCGACCACATTTCCGATGGCTAAAATTTTGATTTCTTCAGATGTAAATGATTTTCCTTCTTTTAAAAAGTCATATAATTTCTTTCCTGTAGCGGCCAACATCGTTGGAACTGCTAAGAAAAATGAAAATTCTGCAGCCACTTTTCTGCTTAATTTCTGGCTCATTCCACCAACGATCGTTGCACCAGAGCGAGAAACTCCAGGAATCATGGCAATACATTGAAACAATCCAATTTTGAAAGCGGTTAGAAAATCAATGTTTTCCTCTTCGTGCACCGTTGGACGATTGAACCAGTTGTCAACAAATAATAAAATCACACCGCCGACTAAAAGCGAAATGGCAACAGCCAACGGACTTTCCATTAATTGATCAATTTTATCGCTCAATAAAACGCCAAAAACAGCTGCTGGAATGAAAGCAACGACTAATTTCAAGTAAAAATTAACCGATTGAAAAAATCTCTTGAAATACAAAACAACCACAGAAAGAATTGCGCCCAATTGAATTACAATCGTGAAAAGTTTTACAAATTCTTCTGAAGCGATGCCCATCATAGATGAAGCAATAATCATGTGACCAGTAGAAGAAACTGGCAAAAACTCCGTTAAGCCTTCAATTATGGCTAAAATAATGGCTTCTATAATTCCCATATAAAATATAAAATGAATGACAATTAAATTGTCTTTTTTAGAATTTAATCTTTCGTAATTTCTTTACTGTCAGATTTTGGTTTCTTCATAATTGCATAAATCATGACCACATAACCAGCAACAATTAAAATCGGAGAAACGGTCAATCTCACAGGACTAAAAAGTTCAGCTGCATCAAATTTTGCTGGGTCTTCAGATCCACCGCCAATCATCAACACAAAGCCAATGATATTAATTACTAGACCAATCATAAGGATTCTGTAATTTTCTTTTCCGAAAGCAAACATGTTATTTTTCATTTTTTGAAACTTAATTTGATTAAATATTTTTCTGAAAAAAGCTTAATAAAGGTTATCTAATTTCATGCGCAAATATTTATTGAGCGCAAACCAGGTTGAAATCAATGTGATGATAACACCTAAACTCAAAATAGCTAAAAATAGTATCAAGAAGGTGTTGAATTCAAATCCAATTTCGATGGTTTTAAGAATATTATCCAAGGCATAAAACAGCGACATCAACAAAGCCATTCCGATTATGGCAGAAATCAAACCTTGTAAAATCGCTTGCAATAAAAATGGCTTTCTGATAAAACCGGAAGTTGCGCCAACCAATTGCATTGTTTTAATCGTAAATCTTTTTGAATACAAAGCCAAACGTATCGTGTTGTTTATCATCGCAACGGCAACAATAATCAACAATAGCGCGACCAATAAAATCAAAACTGCAAACTGACGAAAACCGAGATTCACATTTTCAACGCTTGCTTCATCGTAATTTACCTCATCAAGTTCTTCAGGGTACGCATTGAGTAATTTCGTTTTCAACGCCTTCATTCCCTCTTTGTTTGCAAACTCCACTTTTGGCTTGTATCCAATGTTTGGTGGAAAAAAATTCTCTCCTTCAAAAATATTTTCAATTTCTTTGGTATCATTATTCAAGCCACTGAACTCTTCCATCGCCCTTTCTGGCGAAACGAAATAAACTTCCTTAAATTCAGGCCAAGTTTTTAATTCTTGCTCTATTTGCTTGATGTCTGCTTCATTCATTTCGGCGTTGAAAAACAAATCGCCTTGCAAGTTTTCTTTCGCTTGCGTTTGCACAGAATTTAGCGCCAAAACACCGCCTAAAACCAAGCCAATCATGAACAAAACCAATGATATTCCAATCACGGTTGACACATAACTTGTTCTTAATCCACGCTGATTATACTTTTCTGCACTTGCACTCATCGCTACGAAGTTAGGAATAATTGGAATAAGTCAAAAATTAAGACCGAAAAGTTTCTTATTCACCTTCCAATTCTTTCAAAATTTCATTGACATCTTCCTCTGTAGTTGCCAGTTTGTTCTTGCAAATTTTTATCAATTGTGCCGCACGTTTGACTTTTACTGCCAATTCATCTACCGTAATTTCACCTTCTTCGATTTCGAGCACAATTTGCTGCAATTCTTCAAACGCATCGGTATATTTAATTTCTTCACTCATTTTCTTCTTTTTTGATGTCTTTAATTTCACTCGTGATTCGATTTTCAAAAGTGACGGTTTCAATTATATCTCCTGATTTTACAGGGTTTTTGGCATTGATTACTTTTCCTTGGAATAAACTTAAGGAATATCCGCGTTTTAGCAACAATGTTGGATCCATCAATTTCACATTTTTCTCCAAATTTAAAATTGCTTGCTCTGTTTTGATGAAAAATTTTGGCAATTGTTGCATCATGTAAGTTTGTGTGTCGCGCAATTGATGCTGACTTATATTGACATTTACTTTTACCTGTTTCATTAAATTCAATTGCAACTGATTGATTCTTTGATTTTCGAAATTTCTCTTACTTCTGACATGCGATTTTAGCTGGTCAGCGGAAGAATCCAGTACTTTTCGCTCGTTGTTGAATTTAAATCTGGCGTGCAAAGAAAGATTTTTGGTCGTTGAATTTAATACCTGATTGGTTTGAAATAAGCGTTGAATGCTGACATTTTTAAAAATCCTCAATTCATTTGACAATTCAAGTTTTTGATCTTGGATAAATTGATTTACTTCCATTTTCAACGATTTCTGAGCGTCATTGACTGGAACCGAAAAGTTGTGAAAACATTGAATCAAAAATTCTCCTAATTCAGTTGGTGTAATCGCATTTCTAAATGCAACCATCTCAGAAACAGTGATATTGGTAGAATGTCCAATTCCTGTCAAAACTGGCAAGGGAAAAGTGGCAATTGCTTTCGATAATTCATAATTGTTGTAGCACGACAAACCAATTTCACCGCCACCACCACGAATGATGGCCACAGCGTCAAAATGGTGTTTTACTTTTTCAATTTTGCGGAACTGTTTTTGAATCGAATCCACCGCCAAATCGCCATTTAATTGCGCGGTGAAAAGCATGAAAAAGAAAGCGTAATTCCATTGATTATTTTGAACAACGCTATAAAAATCAGACAATCCTTTGCTGGAATCAACTGAAATAACTGCAATTCTTTGCGGCAATAAAGGAAAATTCAACCGTTGATTGGCATTCAAAATTCCTTCCTTGGTTAATCTTTTGAGCGTTTCTTCCCTTTCTTTTTGCAATTCTCCCAATGCAAAAGTTGGATCGATATCGACGACTTCCAATCCCATTCCGTATAGCGGATGAAAACTAATTTTCACCAGGAAAAGCAAACTCATTCCATCTTTCAATGGCTCTTTGACAACTTCTGAGAAAGATTTACTGATTTTATCAAATTGGGCTTTCCAAATCGTTCCACGCATTTCTGCCACGATTTTTCCGTCTTCTTTTTGCACCAATTCTGGATAACAATGGCCTTTGTTGGTGTAATTTAACTTGTGCATTTCAGCCTGAACCCAATACAAACGGCTGTATCGCTCAGCAATTACTTTTTGAATCGATAGCGCAACTTGTTTGAGCGTAAAAATTTGTTTTTCTTCAGACATGGAGATTAAAGGTAGTGAAGATTTAGAATAAATTCAACACCAATAATTAAATTGGGATTTATTTATTTTGAGTTGCTGACTATCAATTTACTTTAAACATCAAAATGGTCTTTCCATCCAAGATTTTTACTTTTCTTTCCTTGATGAAAGTAAAGTAACAAAAGAAAATCAAGTCTTCGTGATTAAACTTGCTTCCGTAAACTACAGCATTTTCAAAACTTCTAAAAAGTGACTTCTATCGATGAGCTATCGCTATCTCAATCGTTTACACTTTTTAGTGCGTTTCAAAAACCGTCCAATCACTAGGACGGCTATCTTCTTCAAAATCCATTTTTTTTTTAAAATTTCGATTTAAGATCTCTTACTTCAGGCGATTAATTACCGAACTATAGACTAGTAACTTTAAATTTTCTGAACTAAAAAATAGTCTCAGCACCTCAAAATAATTATGGTGAGTTTACCAAAGTAAGTTTTACCCATTAAACTTTTCAAAAATATTATTCCATTGTCACTCCTTGTTTTTTCAAGATTGCGCGCACCCAAACTGCAAAAATTGTCAAGTATGCAAAACAAATTACGCCCACAAAAAAGGAAGATTGAATTCCGGTTAAATCGCTTATTTTTCCTTGTAAAGGCGGAATAATCGCTCCTCCAAGAATCATCATAATCAAAAATGCAGAACCTTGAGATTGGTATTTTCCGAGTCCAGCCAAGGAAAGAGAAAAAATGCACGGCCACATGATTGAACAAAATAAGCCCGCACTCAAAAAGGCGTACACAGAAATGATTCCCGTGTTTTTCATTCCAAACATTTCATAAATCGGATTTAAACTCGCTGTTGGAATCAAACCTATCAGCGTGGCGACAACTCCTAAAAATCCGAAAATCATCAAGGTTTTTGCAGGTTTATTTTGACCTAAGAAAAAGCCTAAAATCTGCACAATTACGCAAATTCCATACGCATATAATGGATTGATATTGTGTCCCGCCAAATGCGTGAAATACAAAACAAGTCCAAAAGCCACCAAGGGCAACGCAGCGGTCAACACATTTTTCATGGTATTAGAAAGATCGAAAACGTGCACGGCGCTTGCCCAACGTCCCATCATCAAACTTCCCCAATACATCGCAATAAACGGCGCAATTTGAGAGGAAGAATAACCTCCAAATTCTTTCTGCTTGAGCAATTCGCCCAAATTACTTCCCATCGCCACTTCAACGCCAACATAAACGAAAATCGCCAACATGCCCAATATCAACTGCGGATATTGCATCGCGCCCCAACCAGATTTTTGTTTTTTGGAAAGTACAAATGACGTTGCCAATCCACCTACAACAACTACCAATCCCATGGAAAACCAAATCATGCGTTTTTGTTCCAAAGGTTTTTTTAGCGCTTTGATTTCATTTTGGAGAATGATTTGACTTTTTTCATTGCCAATGATTTCCTTAGTTTCTTTCAGTTGTTTTTCGATAATTTCAATTTTTTTAGCTTCAGCACTTCTGTAGCTGCTGAAAACTGGGGAAAAACAACCAATTAATAAACCGGTGATGATCAACAAGGAAGCCAAAGCTTTATTCGATTTACCGACATTTTCATCAGCTGGAATTTCTTTTTTTCCTGAGGGTAACTTCTTCGAAAAATGAAACAAAGCGGCAATTCCTAAAAATAGCAAACCAACAAAAACATAGAGAATAATTACCTTGTCCATGCTCAAAGATTGAATCATTTCGTCGCTCATGCTTCCAGCACCAAAAAGTGCAAAAGCCACAACCAACGGACCAATCGTTGTTCCTAAACTGTTAATTCCACCGCCCAAACTCACACGATTTGAACCAGTTGATTCATCGCCCAAAGAAATCATGAATGGATTTGCAGAAGTTTGTTGCAACGAAAATCCAAGTGCAACGATAAAAAGTCCCACCAACATTCCAACAAAAACGCCGTAATAAAGCGAAACAATCATTGCCACGGCGCCTAAAGCAGAAAAAAGCAATCCATAAACGATACTCTTTTTGTATCCCCATTTGGAAACAGGATCTTCGCCACGCTTCACTCCTACTGCATATAAAATCAATGCGCCCAAATAATAGGCAAAGTAAAATGCAAAATCAATCAACTGACTTTGAAACTGATCCAATTTGAAAAAATGTTTACAAAATGGGATGAATACACTATTTCCGGCAGCGATAAATCCCCAGAAAAAGAAAACTGTGATGATGGTTGAAAGTGCGCCGTAATTCGTTTTTGCTTGTGCCATGATTTTCGATTTGATTTCAAATGTAAATATAAATCGTTAAAATGAAGATTTTCTGGAATTTCAAGCGTTCAAAATCTGCGCGAAAACTAAAATTTACAATTTTGGATTATCTTTGCATCTTTATTCGACAAAATACCCTGAAATGAGTTCAAAATATCAAGAGTACAAAGGTTTAAATCTTCCGGAAGTTGCAGAAAAAGTAATGAAGAAATGGGACGAAAATTCCATTTTTGACCTTTCGATTTCCTCCCGTGAAGGTAAAACTCCATTCGTGTTTTTCGAAGGTCCACCGTCTGCGAATGGTTTGCCGGGAATTCACCACGTGATGGCGCGCTCAATCAAAGATATTTTTTGTCGCTATAAAACACTGAAAGGTTTTCAAGTAAAACGCAAAGCTGGCTGGGATACGCACGGTTTGCCAGTCGAATTAGGTGTTGAAAAAGAATTGGGAATCACCAAAGAAGATATTGGGAAGAAAATTTCTGTAGAAGATTACAACAAAGCGTGTCGCGAAGCAGTGATGCGTTACACCGATATTTGGAATAATTTGACCAAACAAATGGGTTATTGGGTGGATATGGAAAATCCATACATCACTTACGAGCCAAAATACATGGAATCTGTGTGGTGGTTATTGGGACAATTGTACAACAAAGATTTGATGTACAAGGGTTACACGATCCAACCGTATTCTCCGAAAGCAGGCACAGGATTGTCTTCTCATGAAATAAATCAGCCCGGTTGTTACCGCGATGTGAAAGACACGACGGTTGTTGCACAATTTAAAATTTCTGATTCTCAATTGCAAATTGCAAATTGGAAAATTCCAAATTCGCAATATTCAATTTATTTCCTCGCGTGGACCACAACGCCTTGGACATTGCCTTCAAATACTGCGTTGGCGGTTGGACCAAATATAGATTATGTTTTGGTGCAATCGTTTAACCAATATACTTTTGAGCCAATTCATGTAATTTTGGCGAAAAACTTGGTTTCTTACCAATTTTCTAAAGCTTATGTTGCGGTTGAAAATCATTCAGAATTAACGAATTACACTTCCGGTGACAAAACAATTCCATATTTCATTGCAGGAGAATGCAAGGGAAAAGAGTTGGTCGGAATTCAATACGAACAATTGTTGGCGTATGCTTTGCCTCATGAAAATGCTGAAAAAGCTTTCCGCGTGATTCCTGGTGATTTTGTGACTACGGAAGATGGAACTGGCATTGTGCACATCGCGCCTACTTTTGGTGCGGATGATGCGAAAGTGGCGGCGGAAGCTGGCGTTCCAGGAATGCTGGTACTAGACGAAACAGGAAAAGCTGTTCCGTTGGTAAATCTACAAGGAAAATTCAGGTCAGAAATGGGCGAATTTGCCGGAATGTATGTCAAAAATGAATATTACGATGCAGGAACTGAACCTGAAAGATCTGCTGATGTTCAAATTTCCATCAAACTGAAAACGGAAAACAAAGCCTTTAAAGTTGAAAAATACGAACACAGTTATCCGCATTGTTGGAGAACTGATAAACCGATCTTGTATTATCCATTAGATTCATGGTTTGTGCGCGCTTCGAATGTGAAAGAACGCATGATGGAACTCAACAATACAATCAATTGGAAACCAGAATCTACCGGAACTGGACGATTTGGGAAATGGTTGGAAAATGTCAACGATTGGAACCTTTCTCGTTCGCGCTATTGGGGAATACCCATTCCGATTTGGTGCACCGAAGAAGGCGACGAAAAACTGATTATTTCTTCCGTTGAAGAATTGAAAAATGAATGCGAAAAATCAGTGAAAGCTGGCTTTATGACTGAAAATCCATTGGCGAAATTTGTAGTTGATGACATGTCAGAAGCGAACTATGCGCAGATTGATTTGCACAAAAATTACGTCGATACAATTACTTTGGTTTCTGCTTCTGGCAAACCAATGAAACGCGAAGCGGATTTGATTGATGTTTGGTTTGATTCAGGCGCAATGCCTTATGCACAATGGCATTATCCGTTTGAAAACAAAGAATTAATCGACAATCACAAAGGATTTCCAGGAGATTTTATCGCTGAAGGTGTTGACCAAACAAGAGGATGGTTTTACACTTTACACGCAATTGCGACGATGGTTTTTGATTCTGTTGCTTACAAAAATGTGATTTCAAACGGTTTGGTTCTCGACAAAAACGGACAAAAAATGTCTAAACGTTTGGGAAATACCGTTGATCCATTCCAAACGTTAGACAAATACGGCCCAGATGCGACGCGTTGGTACATGATTACGAATGCGCAACCGTGGGACAATTTGAAGTTTGATTTAGACGGAATTACAGAAGTTCAACGCAAGTTTTTCGGAACTTTGTACAATACCTATTCTTTCTTTACATTGTATGCAAACATTGATGGTTTTGATTATTCTGAAGTAGAAATTGCGTTGGAAAATCGACCTGAAATTGACCGTTGGATTTTATCAAAATTGAACACTTTGATTCAACAAGTAGATGAATCGTTTGAAACTTATGAACCAACAAAAGCAGGTCGATTGATTCAAGATTTTGTGAATGATCAATTGTCGAATTGGTACGTGCGTTTGTGTAGACGAAGATTTTGGAAATCAGAAGATTCACAAGATAAAATCTCTGCATATCAAACGCTCTATACTTGTCTGGAAACAGTAGCTATTCTAGGTTCACCGATTGCACCATTTTTCATGGATCAATTGTTTTCAGATTTAAATGCGGTTACAAAACGTCATTCAGTAAGTTCGGTGCATTTGGCTGATTTCCCGAAAGTGAATGAAGCGATGATTAACGCTGATTTAGAAGCTCAAATGGAAATTGCGCAACGAGTTTCTTCGTTGGTCTTAGGATTACGCAAAAAAGAGCGTTTGAGAGTACGTCAACCCTTACAAAAAATCATGGTTCCCGCGTTGAGTGCCGATTTTGCGAAAAATATTCAACACATTTCTGAATTGATTCTTTCTGAAGTCAATGTGAAAGAATTGGAATTATTAGAAGAAGGAAATGGCATGTTGGTGAAAAGCATCAAACCTAATTTCAAAACAATTGGACCGAAATACGGCAAACAAATGAAAGCCATTGCGGTGTTGGTTGCTGGATTTACGCAAGACGACATCGCTTCGATTGAAAGCACCAATGCTTGGAGCGGCGAAATTGAAGGAACTGAAATCAATTTAGATGGCGGCGACTTTGATATCATCGCGCAAGACATTCCAGGCTGGTTGGTGAGCAGTGAAAATGGAATTACTGTTGCCTTAGACATTACTTTAACTGAAGAATTACGCCAAGAAGGAATTGCCAGAGAGTTAATCAATCGCGTTCAAAACTTGCGCAAAGATTCTGGATTAGAGGTTACTGATAAAATTAATTTATTCGTTGAATGTTCGTCAGAATTACAAAATGCAATTCAAAAGAATGGCGAATATGTTTGCAACGAAGTGTTGGCGAATAGTATTCAATTTGAAATCTTGGGAGCTGACTCTTTAATTATAGATATCGTTGAAGAAGGCGATGCGAAAATTGCTTTGAAGAAGGTTTAGCGGTTTTTGCCCATCGTTTGCAAATGATACCCTTTCAGGGCTTTAATACTAATAAATATTATCAAAAGATAATTCTATTCTTTGCTAAAGTAACGAAAAATCGTTTTATTGGTTCCAGCATCTCGAACTAAATTTAATCCTTTTTTTTCTTTTATAAAATTAACTTACATTTGTTACATCCAAGTGCAACGGCACATTGGGTTTTATTGGATTTAAAAAATAGCGTTTGCTATAATTGCCTGTCGTAGAAACCGACCAAATTTCAAGGAAACAGGGAAGTTAAAGTGAAACGCTCATGCTACGGCGTGGGCGTTGCTTTACTTTGTTTCCGGGTTCTTGGTCGGACCTCTGCGATGAGTAATGCAACTGTCCCACGCTTCTTTTTTTACACTAACTCACTGCGGGGCGGGTGAAACCTAAACTTCTATAAAATGAAAAAAGTTTTATTTACAGCCTTTGCACTTGGGCTTTGTTTAACTGCAAATGTAATGGCACAAGTACCGAATTATGTGCCAACGAATGGATTAGTTGGTTGGTGGCCGTTTAATGGAAATGCCAATGATGAAAGTGGAAATGGGAATAATGGAACGGTGAATGGTGCGACTTTGACTGCAGATCGCTTTGGGAATTCAAGTAAGGCGTATAGTTTTGATGGGGTGAATGATTTTATTCAATCTCCAAACCAGACATTAAGCGGTTCAGTCTCATTTTCTGGTTGGTATCAAATGTCCGATTTTAACACACTAGGAAATGATATGTTTTATATTTCCAATCAATCCACTACGAATGATATTTATTCTTCAAACATTGCTTTTGGATTTAGGAGTTATCAAGGACAATATGGTCATTCTACATATGTTGCTTCACCATTAACAGGTTACTATGCGACAAATAATCTTCCAACAGAAAATGTTTGGCACCATATTACATGTGTCTTCGAAAATGGTTCATATGTAAAAATGTATTTAGACAATATACTTATTTACAGTAATAATAATGTCGTAACAAGCTTATCGCAAGCCAGTTTGCCTCTTCTTTTTGGAGGTACAGGAACTTCATCTTTCTACTATTATTTAGGACAACTTGACGATATCGGCATCTGGAACCGCGCACTAACCCAACAAGAAATCGCAAACTTGTTTACAAGTTCTTTACCGCCAACATGTTCTGTAAGCGCTTCTGATTCCACTATTTGTTTGGGAGAAACTGTAACATTGAGTGCAACTTCTTCTTTAACATCGAACACCTCTCCATGTGTTTCAACAGACCTCCCAATTAATTTGCAAAGTGGCTTGGTAGGTTATTGGCCTTTCTGCGGTAATGCAAACGATGTTTCAGGAAATGGCAACAATGGGACATTACAGGGAAATATAAATTATCAGTCTGATAGGTTTGGAAACGCAAATAGTGCCATAAAATTTAATAATACTTCAGATCTTATGTGTACATCGAACTCATTTTCAAACCCCAATGTTTTTACAATTTCTATATGGGTTAAATCTTTACCAAACAGTCTTGGAGATAACTTAGTTGGTTTCAATAATGGGCAATGTTCTCATGGAGGAAATTGGGATAGGGTTTTATATTTGGGAGAAACTCAATTTGGGTTTTATACTTATAATGGGTTTAATAACTACTTAAACGGAAATGGATCATATAAAGATGGAAATTGGCACCATTATGTTGCAACCTTAAGTAATTCTGGAAGAAAAGTATATATTGATGGCCAATTGTTAATTCAAGACAATACGACAACTGGTCAAAACTATTCTGGTTTTTGGAGAATAGGAGGATTAAGTCCAAATGATGCAAATAATTCTTCAGCAAGTTTTTTTGATGACTTTATTATATATAATAGAGAACTTTCTGTAGCTGAAATTACCCAACTTTATAACCTTAACTTAAATTCAAATGTTTATTCATGGTCAAATGGAGCTACAACATCTACAACATCTGTTTCACCAATAATAACTACCACTTATTCGTGCACAGTAACTAATAATGGCGTTAGTTGTGCGGATAATGTAACAATTGTTGTAGACACTCCGCCAACTCCCTTAATAACACCAAGTGGATCAACAAGTCTTTGTATAGGGAATTCTATTACTTTGACATCTTCATCTGCAACGGGCAATGTTTGGTCAACTGGAGCAACATCTCAATCAATCACTGTTTCAACTGCAGGAATCTTCAATGTTACTGTTACGAATGCAAGTGGCTGCTCATCTACATCCGCAAACACAACTGTAACTGTTAATGTTCTTCCAACGGTTAATGCTGGAAATGATCAAACGGTTTGTGCTGGAACCTCAGTAACACTTATAGGAACTGGTGCAACTACATATTCTTGGAGTAATGGTATAAGCAATGGAGTGTCTTTTACACCTGCTTCAACAACAACCTATACTGTAACGGGAACTAACACAACAACTGGATGTACAAATACAGACCAAGTCGTTTTAACTGTTAATGCTCTTCCAACAGTCAATGCTGGAAATGATCAAACTGTTTGTGCTGGAAC
>CAMDFX010000009.1 GCA_945897805.1 Chryseobacterium gleum | reverse complement strand
TTGTTAATTAGGGTACCTGAACACCATCCTTGTTGATTTCCATCCACAACCAGAATTCTTGCAATGCCCCTTTTTTCGTCTTGCCAGTTATTTCCCTCGGGCGTGCAATTAACGTTGACTTGACAAGCGTCTGATTCGTTGATTTTGTTCACATTCGGATTTCCCGTTGAACGGTAATCAAACATGATTTGATCTAAGTAAAATTCAGAGGCTTTTGTTCCCGCTGGCTCCAATAAATTCAAAACCATTTCATCACCAAAACACAATTCAACATGTTGTTGGAAATGATCTAGTACGTCGTTTTTTGTCAACGTTTTATACAAAGCTTTCCCTTGCATGTCTTGCACCCAAAAGGAAGCATTGTCATATAATTTAAATGTGGAGAACAAAAAACTCAACGCTTCTGCGCCCGTTGCTTTTACTTTTAATTGCCAAATTTTATCTCCATTTGGAAGCGTAGTCCACAAACCAGCGCTTGCAGGAGTAATACTTGTTGAAGAGGCAACACCAATGCGGTAAAACATTCCATTTTTATCTCTAGCCAAATCTTCAGCTTTGACTTCCTCCATGTTTGGTGGAGCAATAGTATACGTTGGCGTATATTTATTAACAGCATGTTTTTGCAAAACCTGCAGATTATTTTGAGCCCGTAAAGAAAAGCCACCAAATAAAACGGCCAATCCAAGAGAAAGTAATTTTTTCTTCATAGTTAGTTTTTTTATCTATATTTTTATGCCTAGATTGTAACAAAACTAAAAAAAATTATCATTAAATTTAATTTTTAGTCTGCTTTCTTTTTAGGCTTTTAAGAAAAAAAAATTAACAACTAACAAGTTAAGCACATTTATTTTAACATTATATGAAGAAAATTTGTCTAGTCGAAGACGAATCTAGTTTATCAGATTTAATTAAAATGAACTTAGAAATTGACGGTTATCATGTTGAAACGATCATACATGGAACTGAAGCTTTCTTGCGTGCTGGTGAAATGGAAAGTTTTGATTTGGTGATATTAGATGTCATGCTCCCCGAAGTCAGCGGCTTGACAATTTGCAAAGAAATTCGCAAAAGTTCGAAAGTTCCGATTTTATTTTTGTCAGCCAAAGGCACAACGCAAGATAGAATCGCTGGTTTAAAAATTGGTGCCAATGATTATTTACCAAAACCTTTCGACTTGGAAGAATTATTACTCAGAGTTCAAGTTTTAATTGAGGGCGTGGAAGACATTCAAGTAACTCCAATCAAATTAACGATTGGGAAATTGTTGATTGATTTCGCCACATTTCAAGTGAAAAATATTGAAACCAGCGAAATACACGATTTGAGCAAAAGAGAAATCGATTTGTTGAAACTTTTCAACGAAAAGCGAGGCTTGGTCGTTTCTAGAGAAGAAATATTGGATAATCTTTGGGGAAGAGACCAATTTCCAACGGCGCGAACAATAGACAATTATATTCTAGCGTTTAGAAAATTGTTTGAAAGTGATCCTAAAAATCCCCAATATTTTCACAGTATTCGCGGTGTAGGCTATAAATTCACCTTAGATAATTAATTTTGCATCGATGACTGACATAAATAAACAATTACGATACGACAAAGCTTACTTAAGATTGGCGCAAACTTGGGCTGATTTATCTCATTGCAACAGAAAAAAAGTCGGTGCCATCATCGTGAAAGATGGAATGATTATTTCCGACGGATATAACGGCACGCCTGCGGGTTTTGACAATGCCTGCGAAACTGAAACGGGTGAAACACAATGGTTCGTTTTACACGCAGAAGCCAATGCGATTTTGAAAGTTGCGAAATCAACCAATAATTGTGTCGATGCAACTTTATACCTGACACTTTCGCCTTGTAAAGATTGCAGTAAATTGGTTTTACAAGCAGGCATCAAAAGAGTCGTTTTTATCAATGGATACAAAGATACAACGGGCGTTGATTTTCTGAAATCAGCTGGTTTAGAAGTCATACAAATTGAAAATCCAATAGATGGAGAATAATTCAAAATATTTTTTGATTCCTTTGGGATTCGCTGTTTTTCTTTCCGCTGGTTTGTGGATTGGATTTCGCCTTTCTCCAGGAAGAGAAAATCTTTCCACAGGGCAACAGAAATATGGTAAAATGCGAGACATTATAGAAATTCTCGACAAAAAATACGTCGATCCGCTCAATGCTGACAAGCTTTTTGAAAAGACCATCAGCAATATGTTGCACAAATTAGATCCGCACAGCAGTTACATTTCTGCCGCTGAATTGCAATCTGCGAACGAACAAATTGAAGGTCATTTTGGTGGCGTTGGCGTGCGATTTAGCATCATCAGAGATACGATTTGCATCACACACGTAATCAATGGTTCGCCATCACAACGCGCTGGATTGTTGGCTGGAGATAGAATCATTCAAGTAGGCGGAAAAACGATTGCATCTAAAAAAATCAAGAATGAAGATGTGATGAAAATGTTGAAAGGTCCGGAAGAAACGCCTGTCAATGTGGTCGTTTACAGAAACAAGAAAAAACTGCCAAAAACAATCATCAGAGGTTCCATTCCAATCGAATCGATTGTGTGCGCGACGATGTTGAATAAAAATACTGGCTACATCAAATTAGACCAATTTTCAGTGGAATCTGCTCGCGAATTCAACCGTGCGGCGCTCAAATTGAAAGCTGCTGGCATGACCAAATTGATTTTCGATTTGCGCAACAATGGCGGCGGCGTGCTGCAAGTGGCAACCCAAATTGTGGATGAATTTTTGAAAGACGGCGCTGTGATTGTGACTACCAAAGGTTTACACACGAAAAAAGAAATTTACACCGCTTCCCTTCGCGGAAACCTGGAAAGAACAGAAGTGGTTGTTTTGATCAACGAAAATTCAGCTTCTGCCAGTGAAATTGTGGCTGGTGCCTTGCAAGACAATGACCGTGCGACAATTATGGGAAGACGTTCTTTTGGAAAAGGTTTGGTGCAAGAAGACATCGGACTGAAAGACGGAAGCAACCTGCGTTTGGTCGTCGCGCGTTATTACACGCCGACAGGAAGATGCATTCAGAAACCGTACACGGATGATTACGAAGAATATTACAAAGACCAAATGAACCGTTACGAAAACGGTGAATTGTATGCCATCGACAGCACGCTTTTGGTAGATTCTTTGAGATTCAAAACGCCCAAAGGCAAGGTAGTTTATGGCGGCGGCGGAATTTTGCCAGATGTTTTCATTCCGTTGGATACAACTGGCACAAGTTGGTATTTCACCGCGTTAAGATACAGCCCAGTTTTTCAGAATTTTGCTTTCGATTTTGTTTCCAACAAGCGAAATCAGTGGAAAAACCCGATTGAATTCAAGAATAAATTCAACGTTTCAGAACAATTGCTCGATCAATTTTTGACCTACGCAGAAAAAGTCGAAAAAATCAAAAAAAGCAAAAGTGAATTGGCATTGAGCAAAAACGGCATCAAGCAAACCTTGAAAGCCGAAATCGCCCGACAAATCTGGACTGAACAAGGATATTTTACGGTTACTTGTGATTATGATAAGGAGGTTCAGAAAGCGTTGAAGTATTTGGGGAAGTGAGGTGAAATGCAAATTTTACCTAGTGCTGCAACTTGGGTTTTATTTGCGCATTAAAAGATTGCTTTGTTGCTAATATAAATAACTTATTGTTAATTGAATATGAAAACCAAATTTTTTCCCTTATTGATTTTGTTGTTTATTGCGACAGTCGGATTTAGTCAACAAAATACGAACGAAAATAGTAAGTTAATAACGACTCAAACTTTTGTTTCAAAGTGACACAATTTTACAATTGACTACCCTACTATTTGGAAAGCAGAAAAACGACCTGACGAAAACACTGTATATCTTATCGGTCCTTCGATTGACTCGGTTCTCTTTAAACAGGACGGAGCTTTTGGGATCAAAGTTTTAGCATTACCAGAAGAGTATACTTCAGAATATACGTGTAAGGCAAATATAGAAAATTTGCAACTGATCTTGATTTTCAGGAGTTTAAAATTGAATCACAAACAGTGATAAAAATCGATGGAAAAAAGGCAATGAGGGTGGTTTTTTCGGCTAGAGTTTCAAACATTGCAACAATATCCTTACAGTATTATCTTGCAGTAGGTAAAAAACTATTCATACTTGGAGGATCTGTTCCATCCTCAAGACTTGGTAAATATGAAATCATTTTTGACGACATTATTAATTCTATGAAATTTAAATAATTCTAACACAAAACAAGGAAAAGCGTCAAAAGGCAATTTGCAACCAGAGAACCCGAAAAAAAACATCCTAAAAATTTGGATAAAGTACACTAATTAGTTAACTTTGCATTTGTGGTAAGAGAAATCATTTTTTTTGGGGACAACGTGCTTCACTTTTATAAATCTCAAGATTCAAAAGCTCAGTTAAAAATTGAATACGTTTTGGATTTAGTTCGTTTTGAAAGGTATGTTCCAATCAAATTCTTTAAAAAATTAGAGAGCACGAATGGCATTTACGAAGTAAGAGTTATTACATCACAAAAAAGCTTTAGAATCCTATGTTTCCAAGATGAAGGAACATTGGTGGTTTTGACCAACGCGTTCGTTAAAAAAACGCAAAAGACTCCTAAAAGTGAAATCAAACTAGCGGAGAATTTAAAAACAGAATATTTAAAACAGAAAGAAGATGAAAAACGTTAAAACACTTGATCAACTCCTTGACGAGAAATACGGGAAAAAAGGAAACCCTAAAAGAGATAAACTTGATGCGGATTCTCTTGCTTTTAGATTGGGTGTTATGCTAAAAGAAGCGCGCGTTGAGGCAAAATTGACACAAGAAGAACTTGCCGAAAAAACCGGAACGAAAAAAAGCTATATTTCCAGAATAGAACGTGGATTAAGTGATATCCAAATTTCTACGTATCACAAGTTAATAGAACTTGGTCTAGGGAAGCATCTAAATATTTCAATTGGATAAAAGTCAGTTAACGCTTCCAAATTGAAATAATCCCATTTTTTAGTCCGTTAATGATTAAAAAACCAATTCTTTGAATCTCTCAGCCCTTCCAGCAAATGCAAATACTTTTTAATGCGTTTTTGTGCTTTTTATTTATATTTGAGTGAATGAATTGAAACGCAAGTTGCGCCTAGCAAGCCGAAAAAGGTTGGATATACACTATAATAATGTGATCTATTGTGCGAATTATTCAGTTACCTGCAAGCGTAAAGCTCTATCGCACAGAAATGGGTTGACTTAAAATTAAATGTAAATGGAAAAACAATTTAAAAGCTATTTATTAAGTATAATTATAGTTGTATTCTACACGCTTTCTGTAAATGCGCAAACGACCATTTTACCAGTTAACTCCTATGGTGTTTGGGACAGATCAAATGCATACGACATTTCAGTTGATACTGATTACAACTATTTGCGAGGTAAAAGTGCTGATGTAAACTGGGAAGATGTGCAACAAAACAACTCAAATCAATACGACTGGTCTGAAATTCAAACTATATTACAAGCAGCTTACACTAACAATCAGATGGTTAATATAAGCGTAGGAGTAGGTCCCGATGCCCCAGCTTGGATTTACGCAAATGGTGTGCCTAGTGTGATTACTGATGATACACAACATCCAAATTGGACACAATATCCTTATTATTTGGATAACGACTACAAAACGTATTATTTCAATATGATAGAAAGTTTTGGCAATTTCTTAAGATCGCAACAATTAAATCTATTCAATCATATTGCATATATTCAAGTAAAAACTGGATGCACAGGTGATGAAGTTGCCTATAAGGGAGTTCCTCTCAATTCTTCGTTTACTATTTCAGATAATCAATGGCTTGCATTCCGTTTAGAAGTATTTGAAAAATTTAGACTAACATTTAATACGGGGAATAGTGACACCCAAATTGGACTTCTTTTTAATAATATTGATCCTGTTGACGAACCTTCAGAGTGGCAATGGGTATCCAATAATATTACTTATGGATTTGGAACAAAAGGGGGAGCGTACGCCAGGGGTCATCATCTTTCAGACGAATTAAATTTTAAGACCACTTGGACACCTTATCTTGTTAATCCTCCAGGATTGCATTTATTTTCTGCGGCAGAAATGGATCAAACATGGACTAAACCGTTGTATCAAATTAATGTTCCATTAGGCTTTTATTGGGGTGCATTAAGCGGGCTTAACACAGGTCTTTCCGTTTGGCTAGTTACCCAAAGTGCGTTGCAAGAAGCACAATCTACACCAGAATTACATACTGTTTTTAAGATGTTTAATAAATATTCAAAACAAATATATCCTAGTACTGCAGATGCTGCATATTCCATTTTCCATGAGGGATTAAATTCTCAAAATACCATTAAATTTCCAGAAAATATTTATGGTCAAGCCAATCAGCAAAATCAGGCCCGATATCTTGCTATTTGCAATGCCTATGCCAGCCGCGGTGCGCAAATGGACGATATATTTTCTGCTACTCAAGGACAAGTTTATCAGCGTGACCAGCAAACAGGGTATAACGATGCAGGTTGGAATATTGAAGAGGGGAATTACGAAAGATGGATAACGCAAATAAATCCAGATTTAACTTCAATTGGCCTCTTCAGAGTGAGAGGAGTGATTGATGCAAGCGCATCAAAATACGACCGTTTTGCACGTTCTTTTGACAACAGTAGTGGAAAAAACACCATGTATTTTAAATTCCATTCCGACATATTTACCCTTTCAGATCCAGACAGTTTAACATTTAAAATTACTTGGCTCGATAAAAATCAAAATTCGACTTGGGCATTACAATATTATAATTCATCAGGTTTACAGACTGCCATAAATGTAGCAGGTGTTGGTGATAATCAATGGAAAACAACTAACGTAACAATACAAAATCCAATTATTACGCAAAATGGAGTTTTAGGTTCTGATTTCATGTTGGTAAATACAGATACATTTGACGATATCTTTCATGGTATTGAGGCAGATATTGCACGAACAGGCAACTTATCGGCTATTGATTTTATTTCTAAAAACGCTGAAACATTAATCTTCCCAAACCCAACATCGTCTATACTTTATTGGGATAAAAAAATTGTAGCAGATGAAATTATTATTTGCAATTCAAAAGGGCAAGTGATTTCAACCATCAATAACCCTGAAAACAATTCACTTAGCTTAATAAATTTAAAGAAAGGTGTTTATTTTATTGAATTTCTCAAAGAGAAAAAAAGCGTATTAAGGAAGAAAGTAATAAAAGAATAACTTTAGTTTACTTAATAGGAATTTTAACCTTCAAAGCATTTAGTGAAATTGGAGCAGACAAAAAGAATGATGCGTTTTTAACGCTTTTTATTTATATTTGAGTTGATAAATTTAAATGTAAGTTGCTCCTAGAGAGGAGTATACGGTTAAACATGCGCAATGAAAGTGTGATTTATTTTGCAAAAAAATAAGTTAGAGGCCACTGAATTACTAAAAAAGTTTATCTTTATGTCATGATAACTCCACAACAGGAAAATATAATTAAAACTGTTACCCAAAGGGTTAAGCCTACGCTTCTTGGTGTATTTGGCTCATATGCTCGTGGAGAAGAAAATGAAAAGAGTGATCTTGATATCCTTATCGACTTTGAAATAAAGGTTGATCTTCTTGAGTTAATTGGCTTAGAGCAAGAACTATCTGAATTACTTGGAATTAAGGTAGACCTCATCACTTTGCGCTCGGTAAATGCATCCCTAAAACCCTATATTGAATCGGATTTGATCAGGTTGATATGAAAAAAGATCCTATCATTTATATTGAGCACATTAGTGCATGCATTTCAAGAATCAAAGAATATACTGATGGAATTGATGAGGATGGCTTTTTAAAGAATAACCTGATCCAAGATGCTGTAATCAGGAACTTTGAAATCATTGGTGAAGCCACTAAAAAGTTAAACGACGATTTCCGCGCAAAGTATTCAGATATTGAATGGAAGAAGATCGCAGGAATGAGGGATAAATTAATCCACGATTACATTGGAGTTGACCTTTGGGCTGTATGGGGAGTTGTGGAGAATATTATTCCTACACTTGAAACTCAAATTGAATCTATTCTTAAGAAAGAAAAAGGCATCTAACAGAACGCAAGCGCCAGCCCAAATCTTACTTCGAAAAAAAAATAGTTTTTAAAGATTAAGTTTTATCTTCGAAGAAACGATCTTGTGAAAAGCGGGACGTTCGCCTACTTGCAAACCGTTAATAGTAAAAAAATCATTGAATTTCTCAGCCCTTTCGGCAAAAGCAAAATTTTTTTGATGAAATTTAACGCTTTTTATTTATATTTGAGTGCATGAATTGAAATCGACATTCTGAATCAAACCAAATTTGACAAACTTAAAAACTATTATCATGAAGCAATTTAAAAGAACTCCAAACCAAACTAAGATCCTAGAAGGAATGGATAAAGTTTACGATAAACTGATTGAGTTTAAAAAGAAGATGAACAGTGAACTAGTTATACTTAAGGACAATAAAATCACGAGAGTAAAACCATAACACTTCTTGGTAAAAAAACAATTCACTGAATCTCCCAGCCCTTTCAGCAAATGCAAACACTTTTTGATGCGTTTTTGTGCTTTTTATTTATATTTGAGTGAATGAATTGAAACTTCAAATAAAACAAGTTAAATGTTAAAAATCATTGGGTTATTTTCATTGGTGCTTTTCGCATCTTGCGAGTCAGTTCCTGCAGATGAATGCATTTTGAGGCCGCTAACTAAAAATGAGCAAACAATAAGAGATTCTCTTGCAAGTATCTACCCAGATGTAGAATTTTCACGTTGGGACAATCAAAAGTGTGATTGGATGAATGATGGTGACTATCGGGTTTATATGTACAATATGAAAACTGAAGATTTGATGAAGTTTGAAGAAATAGATCGACAAGCACATGATTTAGCAGTTCAATTTTACACAAAAATCATTGAAGATTCAATAATTTATAGAATGCCTTACATTGAATTTACGTTTGAATCCATACAAACAGACATTTCATCTCCACCCTATTTGCGTTATAAAATTTTAAAGAAGGATTTAGAAAATTATTGCGGTTTTGAAATAGTTAAGAAACCTGACAATCAATTTGCAAGGACGAAAATTGAAAAAACTTCGGATTCATTGACGATAGAAATGGTGAGGGGAATAAAATAATGGTGAAATGAATGTATAAATAATCCCATTTTTTAGTCCATTCAAAGCGAAAAAAAACAATTACCTTAGCATCTCATTCGCAACTTTGCACTAAAAAAGAAGCGTTGAACTATCAGAACAAATTACAATCTCATAAATGCAATACATTCCTCTAAACAATTTTTTTGGGTTTCTTGAAAAACCTGTAAATGTTTATTCTTCAGAGGAATTGAATATTTTTTCCATTGAAATCATCGAAAAATACCAAAATGGTGCTTTCATTTCAGTTGAAAATAAAGCGGTTTCCAAAGACGAAGCGATTGCGTTTTGCTTGCGCCTCAATCATCCGGGAATAGTTGTTTTTGACCAATGGATTTGTCAGAATAAAAACTTGTTGCAGCTCTTGGTCAACAAAAAACTGTCTGTCAATAATTTTGACCCGAAAATCATCAAAGAACATACGCTTTTTAACGATTTTTCAAAGTTTTTGAGTCCATTTTTGCTGCCGAGAATCTTGGAGGCGATGGATTCAAACAAAGACATTCAATTCATTCACGCAGGCGGTTATATTTGTTTGTTAAATGCAGACAGCAAGTTGGTTTTGCAAGATAAATTGGCTTCTTGGTTGAAAGCTAAATTGAGTGATTTACAAGAAAATTTGCCCAATATTCGCTCTGAACAACAATTGATTGAAAACCTCAATCCGCTTATCAGCGACCAAATGGTGGAATTTGTGAATCAATTCACGAAGGCATTTTACGCGTCCAAAATTGCCTACGTCGATCAAATGTTAAACGTCTTCAATCATCCTTCGTGCTCCGCGAGGGTTGGTTCTTGGATTACAGGTCAATTGAAAAAATTAGCGCTCAATCCTGAGCATCACGAGAAAATTGATGAAATCAAATCAACCATCAAAACAGGGAAAATCAATTTTTTAAATCAACAAGGAAAAGTGCGCAACGAAGCAAAATCACTGCGAAATTTCACTTGGATTTTCACCGCTTTGCTCTTCGCCGGACTGATCTACCTTTTCTGGTTCAATCCCTTGAATTTCTGGAATGATGTGCCCGAATTGACAGATTCTAAATCGTCACTGGAAGAATTTTCAAAAGAAGAAAGAATGAAAATTGATTCCTTAATAAAATCTGTGCAACAACCAGGTGAAGAAGTGATTGCGCAGACAGAAAATGACCAATTCATGCACTTGCCGCCAGTGGAGATGAATTCCATTTACCGCAAACCGTTTCAAAACAAAACCGCCGAACAATTTTACGACGATTGTTTGAAAGATGAAATGATGATGGAAAAAGGTTTGATTGATTCTTGCGTACCTTATTCCACCAAAAATCTTGGAATGAAGCTCAATCCAAATTTCAAAAGTTTGTCGCTACACGCAGGAAATCAAGCTGTTTTTCTGCAAAACGAAAGCGAATATCAAATTTTAGTGCTTGTTTTTAACGATCAAAATGACGCGTTGAATGCGGCAATCATTCAAAAAGACCAAAAACTAAATTTCAAAATGAATGAAGGCGAAATAGTACTTTTTCTACCAGGAAATGACTGGGCAAAATTTGCAGCGCAACCCACGAAAATCACGGAAATGCCCTCCAAAAATTACCAAAATCACTTCTGTTTTCAAGACGAAAACTTCAAAGCAATGTTGTATTCGCCTTATCGCCTGAAAAAAACGAACGAGAAAATTGTGAAATTGATGTTCAACGAATCAACGCAAAGTGGAGAGGCTTTTGTTTTGCTGGATTTGTATGAGGCATTGGAAAATTATTGATTCAAAAGACATTAGGTCAAAAAACAAAAGCACAACTAATTCAAAAACTTCACCAATCTTCATTTTTTACTATCTTTGGAGACATTACAATGTAAGCATGAGCACAAAACAAAAAGACATACAAATTCCTGATTTCAGATTCACGCCATCCATTGATAAAGTAGGTGTTGAAGAGCGTGTTGCAAGAATTCAAACCAGAAGTATCAAAGGAGAATCGAAAATTCAAGGCATGAAAATGGTTTTGAATATGATCGATTTAACCACCTTGGAAGGAAAAGACACGCCGGGAAAAGTGAAACAGATGTGCTACAAAGCGCAACATTTACATGAAGCTTATCCTGATTGTCCGACAGTTGCAGCGGTTTGCGTATATCCTTCGATGGTCAAAATTGCCAAAGAAGCGTTAGGAAATTCGAACGTAAAAGTAGCTTCTGTTTCAACCGCTTTCCCAAGTGGACAAGCGCCGCGTGAAGTGAAAATTACAGATACGAAATTCGCTGTCGAACAAGGCGCTGACGAGATTGACATGGTGATTTCTAGAGGCAAATTTTTGTCTGGCGAATACAATTTTGTGTTTGACGAAATTGCCGCAATCAAAGAAGCCTGCGGAAAAGCGCGTTTGAAAGTGATTTTAGAAACGGGAGAATTGGTCACGCTCGACAATGTCCGCAAAGCAAGTGAAATTGCGATGTATGCAGGCGCAGATTTTATCAAAACTTCTACAGGAAAAATTCAGCCAGCCGCCACGATGCAAGTGACTTACGTGATGTTGATGGCCATCAAAGATTATTTCAACAAAACAGGAATCATGATCGGAATGAAACCCGCGGGAGGAATTTCCACGTCAAAATTGGCGCTTCATAATTTGCTCATGGTGAAAGAAACCGTGGGCGAAAATTGGTTAGACAATCACTGGTTTCGCTTCGGCGCGAGCAGTTTGGCAAACGACGTTTTGATGCAATTGATGAAATCGAAAACGGGCGTGTATCAGAGTGGGGATTATTTTTCGTTAGACTAGGTAGGATGGATTTTTAGATTGTTGGATTTTTAGATTGTTGGATTGTAACACTTTTAATTTCCTTAAAAACGTCTAATTATCAATAATCCAAAATTTTAAAAGTATTTTATAAATTAGAATAAAATCGTCCAAAAATCCAATTATCGAACAATCCAATAATCCAAAAAAGAATGCATAGATTTAAAGAACTAGAATTTTGGAAAAAAAGCAGAGAATTAAATAAAGAAATTTATTTGATTACGCGCGATTTTCCGGAGCAAGAAAAATTTGGACTTATTAGCCAGATTCGAAGAGCTTCGATTTCTATTTCTTCGAATATTGCTGAAGGCTGTTCACGCAGATCCAACAATGATTTTTATCGTTTTCTAGAAATCGCAATGGGCTCAGCATACGAGATTGAATCACAAATAATTTTAGCAACAGATTTGAATTTTATGACAGAAAATGACCAAGAAATCGTTCTAAACAAACTAGAATCAATCGTCAAAATGATGTCAAAATTCATGTCCACATTAAAATAGTCCAAAAATCTAAAAATCCAGCAATCCAATAATCCAAAATATGAGTGACAAGCAATCAACAAAATGGAACCTCGACCCAGCACCAGAAAGTGCGGGGCATGTTCAGTTAAAGTCTCAATATGAATTGTTTATCAACGGGAAATGGGAAAAACCTAATTCTGGGAAATATTTCGATTCTATCAATCCTGCGAATGAAGAAAAATTAGCTTCCGTGGCACATGCGGATGAAACCGATGTGGATAAGGCAGTCAAAGCTGCTCGCAATGCATATGAAAATGTTTGGTCAAAATTATCGGGAAAAGAACGTGGGAAATATTTATTTCGCATTGCACGCTTGATTCAAGAAAAAGCAAGAGAATTTGCCGTGATCGAAACCTTGGACGGTGGAAAATCCATTCGTGAATCAAGAGACATCGATGTTCCGCTAGCAGCAAATCATTTCTTTTATTACGCTGGTTGGGCGGATAAATTGGAATATGCTTTCCCAAATCGACCAGTAAAATCATTGGGCGTTGCAGGTCAAATTATTCCGTGGAATTTTCCATTATTGATGGCCGCTTGGAAAATTGCTCCTGCCCTAGCCGCTGGAAATACGGTTGTACTTAAACCGTCTGAAACAACTTCTTTGACTGCGCTAAAATTGGCGGAATTGATTGAAGAAAGCGGACTTCCTGCGGGTGTTGTTAACATTGTTACTGGATATGGCGATACTGGTTCGGCAATTGTAAATCATCCTGACATCAACAAAATTGCGTTCACTGGTTCTACCAATGTGGGCAAAATGATTCAAAAAGCAATTGCTGGAACAGACAAAAAATTGACTTTAGAATTGGGCGGAAAATCTGCCAATATCATTTTTGAAGATGCTGCAATCGACCAAGCGGTTGAAGGAATTGTAAACGGAATTTTCTTTAATCAAGGACACGTTTGTTGCGCTGGTTCGCGTTTATTCGTGCAAGAAAGCGTTGCAGAAACCGTGATTCAAAAATTGAAAGACCGCATGGATACTTTGTATGTCGGCGATCCAATGGATAAAAACACAGACATCGGTGCGATCAATTCCAAAAAACAATTGGAAACGATTTCGAAATACATTCAGATCGGAATTCAAGATGGAAATGAAATTTACCAAAGCAATTGTGCGCTTCCATCAAAAGGATATTTCTGTAAACCAACGCTTTTCATCGACGTGGCACAATCAAGTCAATTGGTTCAAGAAGAAATTTTTGGTCCAGTTTTGACGATTCAAACTTTCAGAACCGTGGACGAAGTAATTCAGAAAGCAAACAATACACCTTTCGGCTTGGCAGCTGGCGTTTGGACGGATAAAGGTTCGAAAATTTTCAATTTAACAACGAAACTTCGCGCTGGGGTTATTTGGGCAAATACCTACAATAAATTTGATCCGACATCGCCTTTTGGTGGCTACAAAGAAAGTGGATTTGGCAGAGAAGGTGGTTTGCATGGTTTGTCCGCCTATTTGAAAGACTAAAATTAGAAATGCGAAATTAAAAATATAAAAAATGACAAGATTATCAGTTCTTAAAACATATAAAATTTACATCGGGGGACAATTTCCTCGCACGGAATCTGGGCGTTATTATTCGCCTTTGGATGCTGCTGGAAATCCGCTGGCGAACGTGTGTTTATCGTCGCGCAAAGATTTGAGAAATGCAGTTGTTGCAGCACGCAAAGCGTTTGGTGGTTGGTCAGAAAGAGCCGCTTTCAACCGCGGCCAAATTTTGTATCGCATCGCTGAAATGTTGGAAGGAAGACGTTCACAATTCGTTGAAGAATTAATACTTCAAGGTTCAAGCGCAAAAGCGGCAAATCAAGAAGTTGATTTGAGCATCGACCGGTTGGTTTATTACAGCGGTTGGACGGACAAATACCAACAAATTTTCAGCGCAGTAAATCCTGTGGCTTCGTCGCATTTCAATTTTTCGGTGCTAGAACCAATGGGCGTTGTGGGCGTTGTTGCTCCGCAAAATTCATCGTTGATTGGACTCGTTTCAACCATCATTCCAATCGTTGCAGGTGGAAATACAGTCGTTGTTTTGGCTTCAGAAAAATTGCCGTTGTGCGCGATGACTTTTGCGGAAGTGCTACAAACTTCTGATGTTCCCAGCGGAATTATCAATATCCTCACGGGAACGGAAAAAGAGTTGATCGAACAATTTGGTTCTCACATGGATATCAACGCGGTTTTGTATGCCGGAGATTCTGCTGAAAACTACAAAACACTTCAAGCTTTATCGGCTGATTCAGTGAAAAGAATCGTGAAATTTAAATTAAATCCAAGCGATGAAACGGCAGAAAATCCTTATTTGATTCAAGATTTTCAAGAAGTGAAAACGACTTGGCATCCGATTGAAAATATTGGCGGTTCAAGCTCTAATTATTGATGGAATTCTGAATATTCAGAAAAATTCAATAATTATCCGCAAACAACGTTGTACTTTCGTAAGTATGAATGTGATTGCAAAAGTTTGTTTACTTGTGTTGTTTTGCGTTGTTGGCGGGAATTCTTTTGCCCAACAATCGACTTTGCGCAAGTACAAACGCGCAGTCACTAGCAAGGAAATAAAATTGGATTCGCTGAGTATTTATCCTAATTCTTTCCAGGTTTTTTGCGGTAAAGAAGCGTTGCGAAAGGAAGCTTTTCTGATCGATTTCGCTTCAGCCAAATTTCAGTTGCTAGAAGCCTGCGCCGATACACTCTATTTTGAATATCGCGTTTTTCCGATTGACCTCACCAAAGTTTATCAGCGCAGAGATACAAGTGTGATTTACGATGAGAAAAAAGGAAGTTACGAGCAATTTTTGATCACTTCGAAAGATGTTTACGGCGACATTTTCGGCAACACAGGATTACAAAAAAACGGAAGTATTTCTCGGGGTGTTTCGTTTGGTAACAACCAAGATTTATCGGTCAATTCAACTTTAAACCTCGAATTATCAGGAGATATCGCACCCAATTTGAAATTATTGGCTTCCGTTTCTGACGACAACTTACCGATTCAACCCGACGGAAACACGAATAAATTACAGGAATTTGACCAAGTTTTTATCCAAGTTTACAACGATAAATTCAAACTGATAGCAGGAGATTTCTGGATTCAAAAACCGCAAGGTTATTTCATGAATTACAAAAAGCGCGCACAAGGAATTTACGGCGAATTTGGCTACAAACCGTCTGAAAAACAAGAATGGAAATTCCAAGGAAGTGCGGCGCTTTCGAAAGGAAAATTCGCCCGACAAATCATTCAAGGAATTGAAGGAAATCAAGGTCCATACCGTTTGAGAGGAAACGAAAATGAGCCGTTTATCATCATTCTTTCAGGAACGGAACGCGTTTACATCGACGGAAGATTGTTGCAACGCGGACAAGAATTTGATTATGTAGTCAACTACAATACTTCCGAAGTGACTTTTACCACGCGCAATTTGATTACAAAAGACGTCAGAATTGTAGTTGAATTTCAATATTCAGATCAAAATTACGCGCGATCTTTGGTGCAAGGAAGTACCGCTTACAGTTCTGAAAAATTCAATTTTTGGTTGAATGCCTATTCTGAACAAGACGCGAAAAACCAAACAATTCAACAAAGTTTGACGCTTTCTCAAAAGAAATTGTTGTCCGAAATTGGCGACAGTTTAGAATTGGCGCGCACAAATAGCATCGATTCTGTCGGATTTCAAGAAAATCAAAATGTGTACAAAATGGTCGATAGTTTGTTCACTGACAGCGTTTTGGTTTATTCAATCAATCCAGATTCAGCTTATTACAGTGCGACTTTTGCGTTTGTTGGCGCCAATAAAGGAAATTACGTTTTTAGCAAATACAACGCATTGGGCAAAGTGTATAAATGGGTGGCGCCAGTGGCAGGAATTCCGCAAGGCGATTACGAACCCGCGCGAATCATCATTACGCCCAAACAAAAACAAATGGTTTCAGCTGGATTTTCCTATAAAATTCGACCCAAATTAACCGTTGAATCAGAATGGGCTTACACCAAAAATGATTTGAATACTTTCTCCAAAAAAGATTCCGGAAACGACCAAGGCGTGAGCAACAAAACGCGATTGCTTGGCTTGGTGCCGCTGAGCCGAGATTCCGCCAAATCTTGGTTGTTGAACACCAAAGCAGAAATTGAAATGTTGCAACGCAATTTTGCACCCATCGAACAATACCGCGCAGTAGAGTTTGACCGCGATTGGAACACCAGAAACAAAGGGTACACAGGAAACCAATTCAATTCCAATTTAACAGCGGATTTCAAGAATAAAAAATACGGAAATATAGCTATTGAAGCTTCGCATTTCAGCATTGGAAACGAATATGCTGGACTCAAATCGAGGCTTTTTGGACAATGGAATCAAAAAGGATTTCGCGCCAATTGGGACGGAAGTTATTTGATGAGCGATGCGGTGGACAAAAATCAATTTTTGCGTCACAAAGTGGATGTTTCTCAGTCGTTTAAAAACATCAGAATCGGCTTCAAAGACGACCAAGAACGCAATGCATACAACAAAGGACAACTATTAAGCTTGCAAAGTTATCAGTTCATGGATTATGAATTTTATGTCGCCAGCGCTGATTCTTCCAAATTCAATTACCGCCTTTTCTACCGCGAGCGATACGACGGAAAATCCGACAGCTCAAGATTAATCAATGTCGCAAAAGCGAGAAATGTGGGTGGCGAAATCAAATTGATCGGCGGTCAAACGCAAAAATTGAACATTTTGGTCAATTACAGAGAATTGAAAATCAACCAACCAACTTTGATTAGCCAAAGTCCCGAAAACACTTTGCTAGGACGAATCGACTACGAATTGAAACTTTTCAAAAGCGCAATAACGTGGAATACTTATTATGAAATCGGCAGCGGATTGGAATTGAGAAAAGAATTTCAATACATCAAAGTTGCTGATGGACAAGGTGTTTACACTTGGATTGATTACAATGGCGACGGAATAAAAGATTTGAATGAATTCGAAATTGCGCAATTTGTCGATCAAGCGGGATATATTCGTGTTTTTACGCCAAGCAACGAATATCTCAAAACGTATTCAAACGAATTGAATCAGGGCGTTTTCATCAAACCTGAGCGCATTTGGGTCAACAAAAAAGGCGCTTTGGGAGTTTTGAGCAGATTTTCAGATCAAGCAAGGGTTCGCGTGAACAGAAAAACGAATACTTTCAATAGCGATTCATTCAATCCATTTGCCGCTGAAGTGCGCGACACCACACTGATTAGTACAAATAGCAATGTCCGCAACACGTTGTATTTTAATCGAACAAATTCCATTTTTGGCGCAGAATATGTAGTACAAGACGTTAGAAGTAAAACGCTACTCGCCAGTGGTTTTGATGCACGCTTAAACAGTTACCAAGAAGGAAGTTTTCGTTGGAATATCATCAAAATATTCGCGATAGAATCCACAGTTCAATGGGGACGAAAAAGTGTGAATGCTGACTACACAACAGGGAGAAATTACGATTTGAAATACTATTTCGTAAAACCTTCTTTCAGCTATCAGCCGTCCACCTCTTTCAGATTGACCTTGGAAACGAGAATCTCCAATAAACTAAACGTCGAAGGTGAAAAAGCCGATGTGAAAGAATTGGGTTTAAAATTGAAATTCAACCAAGCAGAAAAAGGCAGTTTGCAAGCAGCAGTTGCCATTGTCGACATCAAATACGACGGAAATCCCGGCACTTCGCTCGGTTTCGAAATGTTGGAATCACTCAAACCAGGCAAAAATTTCACTTGGAATGCAGGCTATCAAAGGTCCATTTCCAAAAGTTTGCAGATTTCCATTCAATACAATGGTCGAAAATCAGAAACGAATAAAACAATTCATTCTGGAGGAATGGAGGTACGGGCGTTTTTCTAGGATTTTGATTTAAGACGATTTAAATATTCTTAATCGCTTTTTCTTTTTCTCCTCAGAAGGGGGGAATGCTAAAAATCTTTCGTCAAAAAATATTATTTACAAATTCAATTTAAAATTTTCTGTTTTTTAGAACATCGATAATTTAGAATTATTCCCCTTTGGAGGGGGATAGGGGGAGGAAAATCAGCACAAATCACTCTTTTCCAGCTACAATTCAATTCGTAGCAGATAAATGATGCCGCTAAGTATCAAATATGGGTAGCGATTGACGCAGTCCCTCGTGATGAAGGAAGTAAAATTTGTTTTTGGCGTGTATTTTTGATTCAAAAATCATGACAAAAACCACCCTCAAGAAAATCTACCCCAAGGCGAAAATTTAAAAAATCGCTAAACATCATCGATATCCTTTTCCCAATCAAAATAACATTAAAAAATGTTAAAGAACCAAGGGAACAAAATAAAGCTTTTGATTGTTTGTTAAAAACAGCAGAAAAGAATAACTTTGTTAAATAAATTGCCAACATGGGAGAATACAAAGCCGGTCCGTTTTTAGAACAAATTGAATTTCCGAAAGATTTACGTGAAAAATTCACAGTCAATGATTTACCACAAGTTTCTGACGAATTGCGTCAATACATTGTAGATGTCATTTCTGAAATCGGAAACAGTCACTTCGGTGCTAGTTTGGGCGTTGTTGAATTGTCTGTTGCTTTGCATTATGTTTTCAACACACCTGAAGATCAACTGGTTTGGGACGTTGGTCACCAAGCTTATGGTCACAAAATCTTGACTGGCAGAAGAGATGTTTTCCACACGAATCGCATCAAAGGCGGAATCTCTGGTTTCCCGAAAAGAAGCGAAAGCGAATACGATACATTCGGTGTTGGTCACTCTTCAACTTCCATTTCCGCGGCTTTGGGAATGGCAGTTGCAAGTCAATACAAAGGAGAAAAACAAAAACAACACATCGCTGTAATCGGTGATGGCGCAATGACTGCTGGTTTGGCTTTCGAAGGAATGAACCACGCTGGATTTGAAAAAGACGCTAATTTATTGGTGATTTTGAATGACAATTGCATGTCTATTGACCCAAATGTAGGCGCGTTGAAAGAATATTTGACCGACATCACAACTTCTCACACTTACAACAAAGTGAAAGACGAAGTGTGGAAATTGTTGGGTAAAATCTCCAAATTTGGTCCTGACGCGCAAACAGTCGCTTCCAAAATTTCAACAGCATTGAAAAGTTCGTTGTTGAAGCAAAGTAATTTATTCGAAGCATTGAATTTCCGCTATTTTGGTCCTGTTGATGGACACGATGTCGTTGGATTGGCAAAAATATTAGAAGATTTAAAAGACATTCCTGGACCAAAATTGTTGCATTGCATCACGATGAAAGGCAAAGGATACAAATATTCGGAAGAAGGAAATCCAACAAAATGGCACGCGCCAGGTGTTTTCAACAAGGAAACTGGAGAAATTATCAAAGTGGTTCCAAAATCACCTGAACCGCCTAAATACCAAGATGTTTTCGGACATACGATTGTTGAATTGGCTGAGAAAAACGACAAAATCATGGGTGTTACGCCTGCGATGCCGTCTGGTTGCTCGTTGACATTCATGATGGAGGCCATGCCAGATCGTTCTTTTGATGTGGGAATTGCTGAGCAACATGCAGTTACATTCTCTGCAGGTTTAGCAACACAAGGATTGGTTCCCTTTTGCAACATTTATTCTTCATTCATGCAACGTGCTTATGATCAAGTGTTACACGATGTAGCGCTGCAAAATTTGAACGTCGTTTTCTGTCTAGACCGCGGTGGATTGGTTGGTGCTGATGGCGCTACACACCACGGCGCTTATGACATGGCTTACATGCGTTCAATTCCCAACATGATTGTATCAGCGCCGATGAACGAAGCAGAATTGAGAGATTTGATGTTTACAGCGCAACAAGAAAATATGGGGCCTTTCTCTATCCGTTATCCTCGTGGAAACGGTGTAATGACAGAATGGAAAACATCCATGAAAGCCATCAAAGTAGGAACAGGAAGAAAAGTTACTTCTGGAAATGATGTAGCGATTTTGACCATCGGTCATGTTGGAAATACAGCACAAAAAGCGATTAAATCATTACAAGAAGACGGACTTTCTGTTGCCCACTACGATATGCGTTTTGTGAAACCATTGGACGAAATGTTGTTGCACGAAGTTTTTGCGAAATTCGACAAAGTCATCACGATTGAAGACGGTTGTTTGATGGGAGGAATGGGAAGTGCAGTTTTGGAATTTATGGCTGACAATAAATATTCAGCACACGTTGTAAGACTAGGAATTCCAGATCAATACATTCATCACGGAACACCAGAACAATTATACGCTGATTGCGGTTTCGACCAAGTTGGAATCATCGCGGCAGTTCATAAAATGGTTGTTTTTCAAGCGATTCAAGTAGATTTTCAAGAAAAAGTTGGCTAGATTTGATTTCAGATTGAAAAATTACAGATTGCAGATTTTATCCTCACACACAATTTGCTAATGTGTTAATTTGCTAATTTGCTAATTCTTCCGCTAATCTGTTAATTTGCTAATTTGCCAATCTTTCCGCTAATTTGCTAATCTGCTATTTTGTAAATCTGCCAATCTGCAATCCAATCTAAATTTCACTATCTTTGCGTCCTATTCAATTTTTGTAAACATTCATGAAAGTTATCGATCATATTCAAGCTGCTAAATCTACTCTGTTTTCTTTTGAAATCCTTCCTCCGTTGAAGGGAAAAAGCATCCAGTCGATCTACGACGGAATTGATCCATTAATGGAGTTTAAACCCAAATTTATCAATGTAACTTATCACCGTGAAGAGTTTATTTACAAGGAAAGAGACCACGGTTTATTGGAAAAAATCGCCATCAGAAAACGTCCGGGAACGGTTGGAATTTGTGCAGCAATCATGAATAAATACGATGTTGATGCAGTTCCACACTTGATTTGTGGCGGTTTTAGCAAGGAAGAAACTGAAAATGCACTTATTGATTTGCAATTTTTAGGTATCGACAATGTCTTGGCTTTGCGCGGAGATTCAATCAAAACGGAATCAAATTTCAAGCCGCATCCAATGGGGCATAAATACGCGGTTGAATTGATTGAACAAATCGTCGAAATGAACACGGGCAGTTACTTGACAGAAGATTACCAATTAGAACCAACCGATTTTTGCATCGGAACTGCTGGATATCCTGAAAAACATTTTGAAGCCATGAATTTGACCTCAGATTTAATTAACCTGAAAGCCAAAGTGAACGCGGGCGCATCGTACATCGTAACGCAAATGTTTTTCGACAACCAAAAATATTTTGATTTTGTTGACGCTTGTCGGGGTGCGGGAATCAATGTGCCTATTATCCCAGGATTGAAACCACTGAAAACAATGGAACACGCTTCGTTTTTACCGAAATTTTTCCACATCGATTTTCCTGAAATTTTGAGCAAAGAAATCGTCAAATGCAAAGACAATAAAGCTATTTCCGAATTGGGAATCGAATGGGGGAAACAACAATCCAGAGAATTGAAAGCTGCTGGCGTTCCTTGCATTCATTATTATACAATGTCAAATTCTAGCTCTGTGAAAGCAATTGCTGCAGAGATTTTTTAACTTTATACTTTTTAAATATGCGTTTCATCTTGTTCATTTTCGCGGTTTTTGCATTCAATTTCAGTTTTTCTCAAACAAAGGGTTTGAAATTGAAAAACGCAATGGTTGTTGGTCAGCTAGATAAATCTGAAGACCGTTTCACAATGGAAATTAATTTCACTGAATTGTTGGCCTCCAATGGTATCAAAGCAATGTCTTCATTGAACGTACTGAAAGAAGGAACAAATATCAGCATGTTGGCTTCTGATTCGATTCAAAAAATCATGAAAGTGAAAGGAATCGATACTTATGTGTTGGTTTCAGTGCGCGGTTACGATAGAAAATTCAAACCTGCGAAAAATCACGATACCTTGGCTGTTGAAATCACCAACGGACATTTATTTCCACTGTACAGAGATGAAATCACTTCTATTTCATTCGAATTCAACTTTTACCGTAATGGAAAATTTGTTGGCTACGACCTTTTAAAAATTGGCGGAATTGGTTCACGTGAAGCTGTTTTGAAAAAATTCAGAAAGAAAATCAACAAAAGAATTAATTCTCATTGGAAATAATTCCATAGAAAAATACTCAGAAGTATGTTGCATTCAATGACCGGCTATGGCAAAGCCACTGGAAATTACGAAGGAAAAAAAGTTAGTGTTGAAGTGAAATCGCTCAACAGCAAAAGCATGGATTTATATGTCCGCACCGCGCCTTTTTACCGTGAAAAAGAATTAGAAATCAGACAACAAATCACTGCCCTTTTGGATCGTGGAAAAGTGGAAGTAAACGTCAATATTGAAAGTACCGGTGCAACGAAATCAGTTGAAATCAACAAAGATTTGGCGCTTGCATACTACCAAGATTTGAAGCAAACAAATGATCTATTGGGCGAAAAATCGGTAGATTATTTATCTTTGATTGTTAAAATGCCAGATATTTTCATACAAGCCAAAGAAGAAATCACCATAGAAGAAAATGCGTTTTTGACTAATTTGGTGACACAAGCTTGTCAACAATTAAACAATTTCCGTCGTCAAGAAGGCGAAGCGTTAGAGAAAGAATTTACGGAAAGAATCAACGAAATCAAAGGTTTGTTAGCTGACGTTCCGAAATACGAAAACCTGCGCATCGAAATCATCCGAGAGCGCATGCGCAAAGGATTGGAAGACATGGACAATCCAAACATTGACGAAAATCGCTTCCAACAAGAATTAATTTTTTACATCGAAAAATTAGACATCACGGAAGAAAAAATGCGTTTGTCGAATCACTTGGATTATTTCTTAGAAACGATGGTTTTGCCTTCAGCAGGAAAAAAATTAGGATTTATCACCCAAGAAATTGGTCGTGAAATCAATACCTTGGGAAGCAAAAGCTACCATGTTGAACTCCAAAAAATGGTCGTTGATATGAAAGACAGCTTGGAAAAAATCAAAGAACAAGTGCTGAATACCTTGTAATAAAATCACATGGATCAAGAGCAAAAAGGAAAATGCATTATTTTTTCAGCACCTTCGGGAGCAGGAAAAACAACAATTGTAAAACATTTACTTTCAGTTGAAAAGCGCCTTGAATTTTCTATATCTGCTTGTAGCAGAGCCCCACGCAACAATGAAACCGACGGCAAAGATTATCACTTTTTGGGCGTGGAAGGTTTCAAACAAAAAATCGCTGAAAATGCTTTTGTTGAATGGGAAGAAGTGTATACTGACAATTTCTACGGAACGCTTAAAAGCGAAATTGCGCGCATTTGGGCCACTGAAAAATCCGTTGTTTTTGATGTGGATGTCATCGGTGGATTGAACCTGAAAAAACAATTTGGCGACCAAGCCTTATCCGTTTTCGTGCAACCGCCATCGATTGAGGAATTGGAAGTTCGTTTGCGCACTCGCAGCACTGAATCTGAAGACAGAATTCAAGTCAGAATGGGAAAAGCCAGACAAGAATTGGCATATGCGGATGAATTTGACGTGGTCTTGCTCAATGTGCACCTCGATCAAGCCTGCAAAGAAGCAGAAGCAATTGTCGCAAAATTTTTAAACGCGTAAGCATGAAAGTTGGACTATATTTTGGCACCTTCAACCCAATTCATGTGGGACATTTGGTGATTGCCAATTACATGGCGGATTACACCGATTTAGACCAAGTTTGGTTGATGGTTACACCTCAAAATCCGCTGAAAGTAAAGTCTTCTTTGTTGGCCGATTATCATCGTTTGGCTTTGGTTAAAATCGCCATTGAAGACAATAACAATTTGCGTGCGAGCGACATTGAATTTAAATTACCAAAACCGAGTTATACCGCTACTACCCTCGCCTATTTGAAGGAGCAATATCCTGAAAATGAGTTTGCGCTCATCATGGGAGAAGACAATTTACGCACTTTCCACAAATGGTTCAACCACGAAACGATACTCAAAAACCACAAGTTTTACGTCTATCCACGCGTGTTGACCATCCAAGAAGAACAAGAGGTACAAGAAATTGGAAATCAACATGAAAACCTTTTTTCAGACCATCCAAATGTCATTTTTTGCAACGACGCGCCTGTGATGAAAGTTTCCTCCAGTTTTGTTCGAAACGCCATCAAAGACCGCAAAGATGTTCGGTATTTGCTCACAGAGCCCGTGCAGCGATATATTGAGGAGATGAATTTTTACAAGTAGATTGGTTTGTTAATTTTACGAGCATCGAAAATGTTAAATTAGCATTTACAGTAAAAAATAAGATTTTTAGACAATGTAGAAAGTCTTCGGTCTAATGTCTATAGTCTAATGTCTTCGGCCTAATATCTCAAAGCCTCCCACAATAAAACCCAATAATTTTAGTTATCCATATTGGTCCAAAAATTGGAGATTTTAAAGTAAATTCGCACACGCAAAAAGAAATACATGGAGCAAGAAAATATTGAAATTCAACAGCAACGTCAAAATTTGATTCTGTTTGTTTGGAAAAAACGCAAAATTATTGGAATAGTTACCGCAGTGTCAGCTGTTATTTCGCTGGTTATTTCATTCTTATTGACTCCTTTATATCTTTCAACTGCCATCGTTTTTCCAACGGCAACAAGTACAGTTTCCTTTTCTGAACAACGAAATGCGAAAGCATCTTCCATGGATTTTGGGGAAGAAGAACAGTCTGAACAGATGGTTCAAATCTTGCAATCTTCGCGTATCAGAGATAAAATTGTGCAACGTTTTGATTTATTCAAGCATTACGACATCGACCTGGATGATCCAAATAAATTCTACAAATTGGGCAAAGCGTATGAAGAACACATTCTTTTTACCCGCACAAGATATGGCTCGATTCAAATTGATGTTGTAGATTCAGACAAAGAATTAGCTGCTGAAATCGCCAACAAAATTGTGGACCTCATCGATACCGTGAAAAACGACATGGTGAAGGAAAGAACAATTCCTGCATTTGAAATCAGTCAGCGTAAAAAGCAATTGATTGAAACAAGTTTGAAAGAAATCAGAATGAAATTGGATAGCCTTTCTGCATTGGGCGTTGTTACTTCCGAAGGTCGCGCGACACTTTCTGCAGCTTACAACGAAGCAAAAGGTGCAGAAGACCGCAAGTTTTTCAAAGACAAATTAGAAATCAACATGAAATACGGTGCTGAATTTGACGGTTTGGCGATGTTGAGAGATGAAAAAATCGTTAAATTATCGGAGTTTGAAGTGGCTTACGAACAAGCAGAATCTGATGCTTACGCCAATTTCAACCATAAATTTGTGGTGGAAAGAGCGGTTGTTGCCGATAAAAAAGACAGACCAAAAAAAGCAATCATCATAATTGTGAGTGTTTTTGCTACTTTCATTTTCATGGTCTTTGCCTTATTGATTCAAGACCGCATCCAAGAATTGAGAAAAATCGCATAAGTGCAATTCATTCAAACAAATCGTTGGTTGTTGTTGGTTGGCGCCTTGTTCATTGTGCTTTCCTCCTATTTCATTTGGATTAATCAACTTTACATGTTGGCTCTTCCTGTGGTACTTTTGGCAATTTACGGCGCGATCTTCAACACGCAGTTCACTTTTCTGCTGCTTTTTTTACTTGCACCACTTTCTGTCAATATCGAAGAATATGTCAACGGATTTGGGTTGTATGTTCCCACTGAGCCCTTGCTTTTTGGTTTGATGCTCTTGCTGCTTTTTCAGCAAATCAAATACAAAGTTTTCCCTGATTTTATTTGGAAAAATGCCATAGTTTGGTCCATCGGTTTGTATCTGCTTTGGGTGCTGTTTACGTCCATTACTAGCCAATTACCGCTCGTTTCGTTCAAGTTTTTGTTGGCGCGATTGTGGTTTATGGTTCCAATACTTTTCTATGGTTCACGCGTTTTCTTGTCAGAAAAAAACATCAAAACTTTCCTGTGGTTTTTCACCATTGGCATGACAATCGCTATGGTTTTCACTGTTTTTGTGCACGCAAGTTATGCTTTTGGCGAAAAAGAAAGTCACTGGGTGATGTGGCCATTTTTCAAAGACCATACGATTTATGGCGCCATGACCGCATTTTTAGTTCCGCTGATATTTGGCATTTATTTCTCCAAAAAGCATTCGCCATTGATTCAAGCGATTTTATTGGTTTTGATTGCCATCAATTTGATTGCGTTGTATTTCTCCTACACCCGCGCTGCCTGGTTGAGCATCATTGCCGCTCTATTTGTGTGGCTTTTGATTCATTTCAAAATCAAATTTAGCTTGATCTTGGGCGTGGTAGCAACAATTGGTGTTTTCGTGTTTTTCTCTTGGACATCGATCGAGCAAAGCATGTCAAAAAACAAATCTGAACACACGACAGAAGATTTCGGTAAACGCCTAGAAAGTGCTGCAAACGTAACAACAGACGCATCAAATCTAGAACGAATCAATCGCTGGTCGTGTGCGATTGCGATGTTTCAAGAACGCCCGATTTTCGGTTTCGGTCCAGGAACGTACGCCTTTGAATACGCCAGATTTCAAAAACCAGAAAATTTGACGATTATCTCGACTAATTTTGGCGACGGCGGAAATGCGCACAGCGAATATTTGGGTCCTTTGGCTGAAATGGGCTTTACGGGATTGATTGTTGTTTTGATTCTGATCTCCGCTATTTTCTACAAAGGAATTACGCTTTACAACCGCTGGCCTTCAGAAAAGCGAGAAATGAAAGTACTGATTCTCGCCATGATTTTAGCGTTGGTAACTTACTTCGTTCACGGCATTTTGAACAACTATTTAGACACTGACAAAGCAGCAATTCCAATTTGGGGAATTTGCGCATGTTTTATTGCATTGGAGTTTAAATTGAACGAAAGTAAAAAATAAACTTCGCGTACTTTTTGAATAAGACCTTTTTTTACCTGCTGCTCGACTGCATAGTCCAACTTTATACGAATTTCCAAAGTAACCTCTAAAAATCATTTCACTCTATTTTTTGTTTAAAAAAACACTACAATTACTAATTATGAACCAATTATAATTTATTTAACAAATTTTAACAAAATTATATTTTTAGTTCAATCTCTTAATAATGAACACATTGTTGAATATTGCTTTTTTATTTATTGATTAATAAATAACGATTATAATTGAATAAAACAGAAATTAAGTTGAATTCTTTTGTCTTAATTTTACAAGCTATACAAATTACTGATAATGAATAAAATAATAACAATTTTTATTGCGCCTCTGATGAAAACAGAAAACTCAAAAATGAGTTTGTTAAGGGTGGTAATCTTGATCTTGTCATTTACAAATGTAAGTTTCAGCCAAAATCCCAACAATACACTGAATTTAGGCATATTTACTTCTTTTGCAGGCTATTCTGGATCAGGCGCTGTTACAAATGGAGGAGGCGCAACTTGGACAGGCGATGTTGGCGGAAATAGTGGAAGCGTTAGCGGTTTTAGTGCGCCCCCATTTTTTAATGGTAATATATACAATGCAGATGCTGTAACTGCGCAATGCAGAATCGATCTATTGAGGATGTTCATTAATCTTAACGACCTTTTTGTTAACTATCCTGATACCCATGCGCCTGCTTTTGGTGCGGGTGAAACACTTACGCCTGGTGTTTATTCCATTGGTGGAGCAGGATCTATAGGCGCCGTTCTCAACCTTAATGGAGGGGGAAATCCTAATGCTTACTTTATAATTAAATTTTTCGGTGCAATGACAGTAGGAGCAGGCACAGTGGTAAATTTAACTGGGGGGACGCAATCTTGCAATGTTTTTTTTATTGCTGATGGTTCTATTTCTGTTGCGGCAAATGCTAATATTAAAGGAACGTTATTTTCAAAAGTAGGAGCCGTTGGTCTTGGCGCTGGTGCTGTTCTTGAAGGAAGAATGTTTACTTTAGAAGGAGCAATAGGCACTGGAGCTAACGCTGTGGTAGGCAGGCCGGCGGGTACATGCACTATTCCAGTTTTTTGTGAAAATGGCTGCAATGCCGCTCCCGTTGTTGATGTTTTAGGCAGTCTTTCAGACATTGCGCTTTACACAAATTTAGGAGTTGTATCAAATACAAGCACCTCTGGTATTATTGGCAATATTGGCGCAAATACTGGATCAGTTGGTGGTTTTATTTCTTCGGTTGTGATAGGATCATATCATACCGCGGATGCCATTACTTCGCAAGCACAAATAGATTTAGATAATGCGTACATTTCGCTTATGGCGCTGCCAAATACAGTGCCTTCGGATTTAGGTGTTTTGCCTATTGTGCTGATTCCACATGGACCAAATCTTGGAAGTGTTGCTACAGGCGGTGAAACAATTACTGCAGGAGTATATTTTATAAACAGTTCAGGATCTATAGGTGGTAAGCTGATCTTAGACGCTCAAAATAATCCCGATGCTTTATTTGTTTTCAAGTTTGCTGGAGCATTAGCAGTAGCTTCACAAGCCAAAATGATTTTAATTAATGGCGCGCGGCGATGTAATGTTTTTTTTATTGGCGGGACTGGAATTCCTACTGGAGCAATTAGTATAGGAGCAGGGGCTGTTTTGAAAGGTACATTTCTATCCCATAATGGAGCTTGTGGCTCTGGAGCTTCTTTATTTCTCGCTGGACGGCAACTTTCTACAAGCGGAGCAATTACTGCTTATTCCGGGATAATTTATAATAATCCTGAATGTATTACTTCTTCCATAATTCCAATTCCTCTCCCAATTGAATTAGTATCATTTACGGGGGAATGTTTACCCAATCAAAATCGTTTAAATTGGGAAACAGCGACTGAAACAAACAACGACTATTTCTCAATAGACCGAAGTGATGATGGCATCAACTGGAGCGAAATAGGGAAAATCAGTGGTGCTGGAAATTCTTCCTCAAGCAGAAAATATTTTTTTGAGGACGAGAATAGGTATCAGGAAATTTCATATTATCGACTCCAACAACACGATTTCTCCGGCGTAGTAAAAACTTTTAGTCCAATTTCAGTACAAAATTGTATCGCTGGAAACAACGCGCTTTCAATTTATCCAAATCCAGCAAAAGACGCTATAAACATCAATTTTAACGGCAATATTGAGCAAGTTACGAATTCTGAAATCTATGACTTATTTGGTAAAAATCTGTATCAATCTTCCATATATCAATCGGTAATAAATATTGAAAATTTTCAGGATGGCATTTATTTTTTGCAGTTGATGCTGAAATCAGGAAATGTCACTAGAAAATTTATAATCGCTAGGTGATGAAATGGACTTTTATATCTAATATAAAAACATTTTAAACTGCACAAAATCTCGCTTGCACTTATGATTTTCAGGGATATAAAGTGCCAAAAAAGTAATGCCAAATCCAAAAAAACTTTCATTTTAATTGTAACATCCTAGAAACATTATCGATATCTTTTATTTAACAAAAAATAACAACATTAATTTCAATTACTTAAAAGTTTCATAATCAGCAAATACGGCCTAACAGATTTTTTTTATATTATTACAAATAACGATTTAAAGTGGATAATCTACAAATTATTTTATTTTAATTTAGTCTAATTTTACATACACTACAAATTACTGAAAATGAATAAAATAAAAACAATAATTATTGTGTTTTTATTAACAAACAGCACTATTTTTTCTCAAACACTTGTAAATTTTGGTAGTTTAACAAATTTTATTTTGTTTACCTCAGCTGGAGCAGTTGCCAACACAGGTGCTTGCAATATTACGGGAGATATCGGTACTGCTTTTGGCGCGGTCACCTTAGCTACAGTTGCGCATAATGGAAATACGCATATCCAAAATCCAGCAGCTGCACAGGCAAATTTAGATTTAGTCTCGCTCTACATACAATTGATGTGTATTCCCAATACAAACTTGGACCACTCACCTACTTTTGGGGCAGGAGAAACAATTACTGCTAACATATATACTATAAATGGCAGCGGATTCTTGGCAGCGGATCTTACCTTAGATGCACAAGGAGACAGTAATGCTGTATTCGTACTAAAATTTAATGGTGAATTTACTACAAATCCCTCTTCATCTATAAATTTAATAAACGGGACCCGTGCCTGTAATATATTTTGGATAGCAGAAGGTGCTGTTTCAATTGGAACCTCAACGATGATGGTGGGAACCGTAATTTCTCATTTTGGAGCGGTAACAATGGCGTCAAACGGGACACTAACAGGAAGATTATTCTCCTTAAAAGGAGCAATAACTTTTGCTTCATTGGTAGGTCAAAAACCAATTTGCAACACTGATGCTGTCACCCCCTATCCTGCTAATTGTGCGATTTCTCCTTTCACTCCGGATTGCTACTCTATAAGTAGCGGATCTTGTGCAGCTTTTAATTTATTCACCTCTAATGGTGCAATAGCAAATACAAGTTCTTCAACGATCACAGGAAAAATAGGTACAAACAGTATTGATACAATTACTGGATTTAATACATCTACAGTGAATGGTATAATTCACATTACTGATTCGGTGACAGCTAAAGCGAAAATAGATTTAGATATTTTTTATTCTCAATTACTTGCCGTACCTACAACAAATAGTGAGCACGCGCCTGCCTTTGGAGGAAATGAGACCCTGTATCCTGGCATATATCATGTAGCTGGCGCCGGCTCGATTGCGGGCAATCTTATTCTTGATGGACTAGGCGATACCAATGCCGTTTTCATTTTTAAGATTGGGGCAGCATTTACAACTGGAGCTCTAGCATCTATTTCACTTATAAATGATGTCAGCAGTTGCAATGTGTTTTGGATAACAGAGCAAGGTGCCATTAATATTGGGGCAGGTAGCTCTTTAAAAGGAACTTTCATCGTAAATAATGGAGCCATTAATATTGAGGCTAATGCCATTATAGAAGGTCGCTTATTTTCCACAACTGGTGCAATAGCATTAGATGGAATTACTTCATTTACTTTTACTGATTGTGACTGCATACCCCCATATCCTTTGCCAATAAATTTACTAGATTTTTCGGGTGAATGTTTACCCAATCAAATTCGTTTAAATTGGGAAACAGCTTCGGAAACAAACAATGATTACTTTTCAATCGAGCGAAGTAAGGACGGAATAAATTGGAGCGAAATCGGTAAAATCAGTGGTACTGGAAATTCTTCCTCAAGCAGAAAATATTTTTTAGATGACAAGAATTGGTATAACGAAATATCATATTATCAACTCAAACAGCATGATTTTTCAGGCGTATCTCGAACTTATAACCCAATCTCAGTGAAAAATTGTTTTAATGGCAATGAAGTGCTTTCAATTTATCCCAACCCAGCAACAAATGAAATAAAAATCAATTTTAACGGCAATATTGAGCAAGTTATCAATACATCAATCGTTGATTTATTTGGGAGAATTATGCACGAATCTTCCGCATATCAATCAGCAATAAATACAGAAAACTTTGAGGAAGGCATTTATTTCTTGCAGCTCCTATTGAAATCAGGAAATATTACTAGAAAATTTTTAATCTCGAAGTGATAAATTCGACCCCGTGAAAAAATATTAGATATCAAATTCAAGTTATTCATGCAGAAAATCGAAATTTAACAACCGTTTTTTCCTAAAAAACGCTTTATTGCTCCTTGTTTTGAATCAATTATGAAATGTTTAACATAAATTAACATTATTGACAACTTATGTTAAATCGTTGATAAACAGAGATTAAAATATTTTTTAAATCCTTATTACCTAGATTATAAATAACGATTTTAATTGGATCAACTACAAATTATGTTGTTTAATTTTAGTTTAATTTTACATCCAACACAAATTACTGATAATGAATAAAATAAAATCAATAATTATTGCGTTTTTATTAAATTATAGCACCATCTTTTCTCAAGTACCAATTGATTTTGGTACTTTATCAAATTATATCTTTTTTACCTCAACGGGAGCAGTCTCCAATGAAGGCACTTCTGCAATCACTGGGGATGTTGGTACAGATGTTGGGGCAATAACTTTGCCTGGAGCAACACTTAACGGAACCACACAAAGCGCAAATGCGGCTACTATGCAGGCAAACATAGATTTATGCTCGCTCTATAAACAATTGATTGCCATCCCTACTACAGACTCTTTACACTTGCCTACTTTTGGATTATTTGAAACACTACTTCCTGGTGTATATGCCATAAATGGCGCTGGCTCACTTGTTGATGAACTCACTTTAGATGCATTGGGAGATACCAATGCAGTATTTCTCATGAAATTTAATGGCGCATTTTCTACATTTGCCTTTTCAACTGTCATTTTAATAAATGGCGCCCGGGCTTGCAACGTTTTTTGGATTGCAGAAAATGCTGCTTCAACAGGAGCATCAACCACGATGGTGGGCACTGTTATTTCTCGCAATGGCTCAATATCACTGGCAGCGTCTTCCACCCTAACCGGAAGATTATTTGCCTTACAAGGAGCAATTAGCTTTGGCCCACTTGTAGGTCAAAAACCAAACCGCAACTCCACAGCAATCATCCCGTATCTAATTGGTTGCGTGCATGCCCCTTACGTTCATACTTGTTATAATATTAATAGTAGATCTGCTGCATCATTTAATATATTTACTTCTATAGGAGCAGTTGAAAATACAGGATATTCAAACATGACAGGAAATATAGGTTCAAATTACGGTGGAGTTACTGGCTTTGCTTCATCCACAGTGAATGGCATTATTCATAATGCCGATCTAATAACAGCGCAAGCTAGGATAGACTTAGACACATTATATAAACAATTACTTGCTTTGCCTACAACTAATAGCGCACATTTGCCAGCCTTTGGGGGAAGTGAAACCCTAAAGCCCGGTATCTATGAAGTATCTGGTGCAGGCTCTATTGCAGGAAATCTTATTTTGGATGGAATGGGCGATATAAATGCAATTTTCGTTTTTAGAATAGGGGCAGCATTGACAGTTGGAACATTGGCCTCTATTTCATTAATAAATAATATTCGCAGTTGCAATGTGTTTTTTTTAGCAAAAGGAGCAATTACCGTTGGGGCACTTAGTTCACTAAAGGGCACTTTCATTTCCAATACTGGGGCGCTTGTTGTAGCAGCTGGCACAGCTGTGGATGGACGATTATTTTCTATCACTGATGAAATATCAACAGGTGCTATCGTTTCTTCAACTTTTGCTGATTGTGCCTGCTTGCCCCCGCAGTACTTACCCATAGATTTAGTTAATTTTACAGGCGAATGTTTCCCCAATCAAATTCGTTTAAATTGGGAAACGGCATCAGAATCAAACAATGACTATTTTTCGATAGAGCGAAGTAAGGACGGAATAAATTGGAACGAAATTGGCATAATCAATGCCGCTGGAAATTCTTCATCGAGCAGAAAATATTTTTTAGACGACGAAAATCGCTATAACGAAATATCCTACTATCGCCTCAAGCAACATGATTTTTCTGGCGTATCGAGAACTTTTAGCCCGATATCAATGCAAAATTGCTTTGCTAAAAACGAAGCACTTTCAATTTATCCCAATCCAGCAAAAAAAACAATCAACATCAATTTTAATGGCAATATTGATCAAGTTCTAAATATAAGAATAGTTGATTTATTTGGTAGAAATATATACCAATCCTCTATATTTCAATCTACTATACATATAGAAAGCTTTGAAGAAGGCATTTATTTTTTACAATTAACACTGAAATCTGGAAACGTTACCAAAAAATTTTTAATTGCTAAATAATACATTAAACACTATCGAAAATATAAAAAATATTTAATTCACTCAACGAAAAATAACAAATCAATGTTTTTAATTTAAACTACTAACGAGCATTAAACACATAAATTCTACTTAAATTTTTGTTTACTTATTTACGTAAAACAACTTTAAGTGGATAAAAAAGAAATTATTTAATAGCCTTTTAGTTAAATTTTATAAACACAATAAAATACTGATAATGAATAAAATAATAATAATATTTATTGTATTCTTTTTAAGCCCCAATTCTGTTTTTTCTCAGGCTGTTGATTTTGGTACGCTAACAAATTATATATTTTTTACTTCACAGGGAGCCGTTTCCTGCGCTGGAAACCCTAATACTATCACCGGAAATGTTGGTTCGAATGAAGGGGCAGTTACCTTGCCTGGAGCAATACATTATGGAACTATTTACAACGGCGAGGCCGCTACAAAACAAGCAAAATTAGATTTATGCAAACTCTATAAAGAATTAATTTGTATTCCTACCACAGACTCGTTGCACGCGGCTGTTTTTGGAAATAGCGATACCTTAAAACCTGGTGTGTATGCAATAAATGGCGCTGGCTCATTGATTGATACTCTCAAGTTAGATGCACTTGGAGATAGCAATGCGGTATTTATAATCAAATTTAGCGAGGCATTTTCTACAGCAGCATCTTCATGCGTACATTTAATAAATGGGACGCGTCCTCGGAATGTTTTTTGGATTGCAGAAAATGCAGCTTCAATGGCGGCTTCAACCACCATGATTGGCAACATAATTTCTCATTTTGGAGCTGTATCGATGGCCTCTAGCTGCACCTTAACAGGAAGACTATTTACTTTAGTTGGAGCGATTAGTGTAGGTCCATTTACAGGACTAATACCAATCGGCAACTCTACAGCTATAACAACCTGCCCTAATATTTGTGGCACTCCCACCACTCCTTTTTGTAACTGTGCGGCGCCAGGTGTATTGCCTATCAATTTGGTAAATTTTAGTGGAGAATGTTTGCCCTTTCAAATTCGCCTATTTTGGGAATCGGCGACAGAAACAAACAACGACTATTTTTCGATAGAGCGAAGTAATAATGGAATAAATTGGAGCGAAATTGGTAAGATAAATGGTGCTGGAAATTCTTCTTCCAGCAGAAAATATTTTTATGAGGACGAGAATAGATATCAGGAAACTTCATACTATCGACTCAAACAACATGATTTTTCTGGCGTTTCAGAAACTTTTAGTCCAATTTCAGTGAAAAATTGTATTGCTGGCAATCAAACGCTTTCAATTTTCCCAAATCCAGCAGACAATGCGATAAATATCAATTTTAACGGCGAGGGTGAGGATGTTATCAATACCACAATCGTTGATCTATTTAGTAGAAACATTTATCAATCAACTATTTATCAATCGGAAATAAATACAGAAGATTTGGAGGATGGTATTTATTTCTTACATTTAATGTTGAAATCAGGAATTATTACCCGAAAATTTTTAATTGCCAAATGATTTCAAGTTAAAACACGAAAAAAATCCAAAATACGTAGGGAAAAACCATTAAAATGCTTTAGGATTATCGTTTTTGTATGCGCTCCTATGGGATAAATTAATTCATCTCCTAAGGGCCGCAACCCGATAACACAATCGCTTCAACGATTTAATCTCCCATCAAACCAAAAAAATCAAATTTCCACCCCCAAATATCCAATATTAATTTATTCGATTGTATCTTTGCATCCACACTTTAAAGACGTATCAAAGATGAGCGCATTCTCCGATAGACACATTGGGTCAAACGCTGCTGAAAAGCAAGCAATGCTTGAGAAAACAGGATTTTCCAGCATTTCAGAATTAATCGATAAAACAATTCCTGCGCACATCCGCTTGAAAGGCGAATTGAACATCAGCAATGCGATGACGGAACAAGAATATTTGACGCATATCGCTGCGATTGGTGCTCAAAATAAAGTTTTCAAATCTTACATCGGCTTAGGATATCATGACACAATCGTGCCTTCGGTTATTTTGCGCAATGTATTGGAAAATCCAGGATGGTACACGGCCTACACGCCTTACCAAGCTGAAATTTCTCAAGGTCGTTTGGAAGCTTTGTTGAATTTCCAAACCATGGTGTTAGATTTGACAGGAATGGAAATCGCAAACGCATCTTTGTTGGACGAAGGAACTGCAGCTGCGGAAGCAATGCTTATGTTCTACAATTCTCGCTCAAGAAATGAAATCAAAGAAGGAAGAAATAAATTTTTCGTTTCTGAATTTGCTTTCCCTCAAACAATCGACATTATCAAAGGACGCGCTGCAAACCTGGGAATTGAGTTGACCATCGGTAATCCTGAAACTTTTGCAGGCGATGCTACTTATTTTGGAGCAATCGTTCAATATCCAGATGTATTCGGACGTATCAAAAATATCGAAGCATTTATTCAAACCATGAAATCAAACGCAATTCGTGTGGCTGTTGCTGCGGATATCATGTCTTTGGTTTTATTAAAATCTCCAGGTTCGATGGGCGCTGATGTAGTGTTGGGTTCTTCTCAACGTTTCGGCGTACCAATGGGTTACGGTGGACCTCACGCGGCATTTTTTGCTTGTAAAGAGGAGTACAAACGTACTATTCCAGGCCGTATGATTGGCGTATCAAGAGATGCGGATAATAATATTGCCTTGAGAATGGCTTTGCAAACGCGTGAACAACACATCAAACGCGACAAAGCGACTTCAAATATTTGCACTGCGCAAGCATTGTTGGCAGTGATGGCTAGCATGTACACCGTTTATCACGGACCACATAGACTGCGTGAAATCGCGACTTCAATCCACGGAAAAGCCGTAACTGCAGCCAACGGCATTGAAAAAGCAGGTTATAAATTATTGAACAAAGATTATTTCGATACACTTTGGATAGAACTTCCTGCAGGTGTTTCTTCTTCTGCATTGAAAGCAGCGGCGGAATCAGCAGAAATGAATTTCCGTTATGTAAACGACAACCAAGTAACAATCAGTTTTGGTGAATCAATTACGGCGCAAGATGTCAATAATTTGATCGCTGTTTTTGCCTCTGTCAATGGAAAATCAGCGGAACAATCAGCGTTGATTCATGCCATTCATATTGCAGATGCTTTCTTGAGATCAGATGCTATTTTAACGCATCCAACTTTCAACAAATACCATTCAGAATCGCAAATGATGCGTTACTTGAAATTGTTGGAAAATAAAGATATTTCCTTGGTTCACAGCATGATTGCTTTGGGTTCTTGTACGATGAAATTGAATGCAGCGTCTGAATTGATGCCGATTACGAATCCTCAATTTGCAAACATGCATCCATTTTGTCCAGTAGAACAAGCAGCTGGATACCATGAAATGTTGCGTCAATTGGAAAAAGATCTTTGTGAATCAACAGGTTTTGCAGCAGTTTCATTGCAACCAAATTCTGGTGCTCAAGGAGAATACGCTGGTTTGATGGTGATTAAAGCTTTCCATCAAGCAAATGGTGATTTACACAGAAAACACATGATTATTCCTTCTTCTGCACACGGAACCAATCCTGCATCTGCGGTGATGGCTGGTTTTGAAGTAGTCGTTACTGGTTGTGATGAAAATGGAAACATCGACATTCCAGCATTGAAAGCGAAAGCGGAAGAATTGAAAGACACTTTGGGTGGTTTGATGGTGACTTATCCTTCAACTCACGGAGTTTTCGAAGAAGGAATCAAAGAAATTACTTCCATTATCCACGAAAATGGTGGACAAGTTTATATGGACGGTGCCAACATGAACGCACAAGTGGGATTGACAAATCCAGGAAACATTGGTGCTGACGTTTGTCACTTGAACTTACACAAAACATTCGCAATTCCTCACGGAGGTGGTGGACCAGGAATGGGACCAATCGGAGTGGCAGCGCATTTAGCGCCATTCTTGCCAGGAAGTGAATTAATCAAAGCGGGCGGAGAAAAAGCGATTCATGCCATTTCATCTGCTCCTTACGGAAGTGCCTTGATTTTGTTGATTTCTTATGGATACATCAAAATGTTGGGCGCAAAAGGTTTGAGAGAATCTACTGAAAATGCGATTTTGAATGCCAATTACATTGCAGCAGAATTGAAAGATCATTATCCAATTTTGTACACAGGTGCAAACGGAACAGTGGCGCACGAGCTGATTTTAGATTGTCGAGAATTTAAGAAAACGGCGGAGGTTGAAGTTGCTGACATGGCGAAACGTTTGATCGATTATGGTTTCCACGCTCCAACAGTTTCTTTCCCGGTTGCAGGAACATTGATGATCGAACCAACAGAAAGTGAAGACAAGGCGGAATTAGACCGTTTCATTGAAGCGATGATTGGTATCAGAAAAGAAATCGCGCAAATTGAAGCTGGAAAAGCAGACAAAGAAAATAACTTAATCAAAAATGCACCGCACACTGCAGATTGCATCATCAACCGCGCGTGGACGTATCCATATACGCCGCAAGAAGCAGTTTATCCAGTAGAATACTTGAAAACATTCAAATATTGGGTTCCTGTTCGTCGCGTTGACAATGCTTTTGGAGATAGAAACTTGGTTTGTTCTTGTCCAAGCGTTGAAAGTTATGCAATGATTGAAGATTAAATTTTTAGAATAACTTTATAGGATATGAAATCCGCTTTCTAAATTGGAAGCAGCTTTTTTTGTGGAAGATACTTTAATTTAGGCATTATCTTTGTTTACCGACTTTTGATTACTTTTGTCACAATTGAAAAAGTCTAAAATCCTTTAAAATGAAAAAGATCACGTTTATTCTGCTCGCTGTTTTAAGTTTGACGGTTGTCAGCTGTAGCAAGCGCATTGCCTACACAGATGAAATTCGCAAAGAATACGATTTGAATCCTGAAAATTTGAAGAAAGTGCAATTTTATACTTCCTCTCAAATTATTTTGCAACGCAGTACAACCAACGGTTCGCAAGAAATTTCATCTGATGGAAAATTGGTTCAAAGTCAAAAAAGTGAAGAAGACCGTTTGATTATCAATCCAAGTACGAAATGTATTTTCGAAAAATATGGAGATAAAGGCGAAGTTTTCATTCGTTTCGAAGTTGGACAAGGAAAAACCTTGAAATTTGCGGTTCGTCAAAATCAAGCAAATGGCAGGTTTTATTTAGACGCCAATTGGAAATCTGACAAAGGAGGAGAAGTGCAATACGGAAATCAAACCTATTATGCCAATTCTGCTTCAGGAAATGCATTCTTGATGGTTTCAATCCAAAAATTAAAGAAAACAAAACGCAAAGACCGCGTGGTGAAAGGGATTAAGGTTTAACGTAAACTGAAATCATATTTGAAAAACCGAAGATGAATTGATTGTCTTCGGTTTTTTTGTTTTTAGGAGATAACAAAACCACAACCTCCTCCAATCCAAAAATAAAACCTAATTTCGTTACCATGTTTTCAAAGTATAAATACTATATCTTACTACACATCACCATTTTCATTTGGGGTTTTACGGGGATTTTAGGCAAGCTGATTCATCTTGAAGCAATTAATATTGTTTGGTTCAGGATTTTAATCGCTTTTTTATCTTTGATTGTCGGACTTTGGTTGCTGAAACTGCCCATCAAAATCCAAAACAAAAAACAATTCTGGGCCACCTTGGGCGTGGGCGTTTTTGTGACTTTACATTGGCTCACTTTTTACCAGTCGATACAACTTTCAACGGCGTCATTGGGCGTTTTGTGTTTATCAACAACCACTTTGCATGTCACTTGGCTTGAACCTTTGGTGATGAAACGCAAATTTTCATGGTTGGAATTTTCGATGGGCGTTGTCGTGATTTTCGGAATTTACATTGTTTCTGATGAATTCAAAGGCAAAGAATTAGAAGCCTTGGCTTTTGGATTGACTTCCGCTTTGTGCGCCGCACTTTTTTCTGTTTTCAACGCGCGTTTGGCCCAAGATGGCGTTCCAGCTTCTGCATTGACCATTCATGAAATGGGCGTTGGACTCGTTTTCATGACCATCGTGATGCTGGCGACAAATAAAATTCACGCGGAAATGTTCGTCATGCGTTGGGAGGATTTGGCTTGGTTGCTATTTTTGGGAATCATTTGCACTTCCATCGCTTTCTTGACAACCATCGAAGTGGTCAAAAAACTGGGTGCGTTTACGGTCACATTGAGTATCAATTTGGAACCTGTTTACACAATTATTTTGGCGATTTTATTGCTCAAAGAAAACAAAAAATTGGACAATAGTTTTTACATCGGTGCTACGCTTATCATCTTCGTTGTGCTTGCCAATGCGGTGATCAAGAATTACCTTTCGAAACGAATTTCTTCGAAAATTTTGCAAAGTGAGACGGGTCATTGAAACCCAATTTAAATCCAATTTCTTTGGCAGATAATTGGGTGAAAAAAGACAACCTTTTGGCTTCGGAAGCCAAGCGATTTTGGATGTGTTCTTTCGCCGTTCGACCCGTATTTTTCTTGATCATTTCGTTCAAATAATTCGCTGAAATAGTCAGTTTATCCGCATATTCACTCACTTTGTGCCACTCTTGGTATCTTTGCTCTACCAAATTTTTGAATCGGGAAACAATTTCTGGTTGCATTTCACCAATCGATTCAATTGGTTTGTTGGATTTTAGATTGAAGGATTCCAATAAAAACAACTTCAAATACGCGCTTAATTTTGCTTCTTTAAAAAGCTCATTTGATTGATAAACTTCCTGCAAAGCTTGGATTAACTTTTTGATTTCAGCATTTTCGTCTAATTGTATAAAATTGATTTTTCCTTCCACCGAGAAAAGATTCAAACCATTCAAGAATTGGCTCGTAATTCCATTTTTTATCAAAAATTCCTCTGTAAATAAAATCGCCAAAACTTCTGGTGATTTATCTTCAGATTCAACTTGATGCACTTGCTCAGGATGAATAAAGAACAACATGTCGTTTTGAATTTCTAAGGTATTTGAATCAACGGTATGTTTTCCAGACGCTTTGATTGTCCAAATGATGGTGTAAAAATTATGCCTGTGTGGCTCCTCAATTTTATCAGTTTCTCTTCTCTTTGCCTCAATTTCTTGAAAAGTTTTGATTGCAAAATTGACATGTTTGTTATCAATAATTAAATCAACATTTTCTATATTTCTGAAGTAAGACATATCTCAAAATCAAGATTTAATCTTTCAAAATTTCTGAAAGTGCATTCCAAAATTCTAGCGTAGAATTGACGCATCCTTGCTCCAGCATTTGGTGAATTTCACTTTCTCTGGCTTGAGAATAAGGTTTTTCGTTTGTGAAAAAACTCAGTAAACCCGGATTTTTGACCAGGGCGTCATGAATTCCTTCTGGAGTCGATAAATCAACTAATTCAGTTGGACTTTTTTTCTGAATGGCAATCAATGTCAAATTTTCAACGCCGCAATTGAAAACAAAGCAACTGTCAGAGGTTCGGTGTTCCAAAAACTTCACTTTTTCATAAACGATTTGCAAGACATTGTCGCTGAAAAGTTCAATCATTTCTAGCGCCAAAACAGGATTGCTTTTGTTCATTTCCGCCCATTCTTCCTTGTATACTTGATTGACAACTAAAAATTGTTTCAAATCATCTTCTAGTAACTGTAATTCTTCGTCCGTTAATAAGCGATATTTCATTGAATTTGCGGCTATTTTTTAGTTCATTTTCTACAAATTTAGCACAAAAAAAGCCGAAGACTTCATTTCATTTTGGAAAAATCCGCCACAAATAAAGTTTTCGGCTCTAAAAATTGGAAAGAACTGCTTTTACAAAGTTCCTCTCAATGCTTGCTCTCTTTCGATGGATTCAAAAAGTGCTTTGAAGTTACCCGCTCCAAATCCTTTTGCGCCCATTCTTTGAATGATTTCGAAAAATAAAGTTGGTCGATCTTCCACAGGTTTGGTGAAAATTTGCAACAAATAACCTTCTTCATCTGCATCAACCAAAATCGACAATCTTTGAAGTTCTTTGATGTCTTCTTTCATCATGTCTCGGTGAACGCCCAAACGCGCTGGAATTTCATCGTAATATGCTTGCGGTGGCGGAGGCAAAAATTCCACACCTCTCTCTTTCAATTGTTTCACGGTGCCAATAATATCATCAGTTGCTACTGCTAAATGTTGTACACCCGAACCTTCGTAGAAATCCAAATATTCTTCAATTTGAGAACGTTTGTTTCCTTTTGCTGGCTCGTTGATTGGGAATTTAATTCTTCCATTTCCGTTGCTCATCACTTTACTCATCAAGGCTGAATATTCAGTGTGAATTTGTTTGTCATCAAACGAAAGGAAATTGGCAAATCCCATCACGTCTTCGTACCATTTTACCCAAACATTCATCTGGTTCCAACCCACATTTCCTACCATGTGATCGATGAATTTCAAACCAACCGTTGGCGGATTGTAGTCGCTTTTCCATTCCACAAATCCAGGTAAAAACAAACCATTGTAGTTTTTGCGTTCCACAAAAATGTGAACAGTTTCGCCATAAGTGTAAATCCCTGAGCGAATTACTTCACCGTGTTCATCTTTTTCAACCGTTGGTTCCATGAAAGATTTTGCACCGCGACTTACCGTTTCTTCATACGCTTTTCTTGAATCTTCCACCCATAAAGCAATTACTTTTACACCATCACCATGTTTTTTCACATGCTCTCCAATCGGAGATTCGCTGTTCATCGCGGTAGTTAAAACCAATCTGATTTTATCTTGTTTGAGCACATAAGAAGTACGGTCTTTCAATCCGGTTTCCAATCCAGCATAAGCGTGCGATTGAAACCCGAAAGCTGTTTTGTAAAAATGCGCCGCTTGTTTGGCATTTCCAACATAAAATTCTACGTAATCCGTTCCTAATAAAGGCAGGAAATCCTGTGCGTCAGCGAAGATTTTTTCCAAGCCGTATTCAACGTTTTTAACTTCTTTACTCATGATTTCAATATTTTGAAGCAAGTATTAGTTGCTTGATGCTTAAATTTTTAATAGTTAAGTTTGAATTATTCAACCCAAGATTTGTAATAGTCTTTATCAGAAAGATCCAATGCAGCTTGAGTAACTTTTAATGGTTTGAATGTATCAACCATAACGGCCAATTCTCCTGTTTCTTTTTGACCAATACTTCGTTCCATGGCGCCTGGATGAGGTCCGTGAGGTATTCCGCCTGGATGCAAAGAAATATAGCCTTTTTCAACGTGATTTCTGCTCATAAAGTCGCCATCAACGTAATACAAAACTTCGTCAGAATCGATGTTGCTATGATTATAAGGCGCTGGAACTGATTTTGGATGGTAATCGTACATGCGTGGCACGAATGAACAAATGACAAAATTATGTCCTTCAAACGTTTGATGAATAGGTGGTGGCAAATGCACGCGACCGGTTATTGGCTCAAAATTGTGAATTGAAAATGCGTAAGGATAATTGAATCCGTCCCAGCCAACGACATCAAATGGATGTGTGGCATAAACGATTTCGTGCAAAATGTTTTCCTTTTTCACTTTCACCACAAAATCACCTTTTTCGTCGTGTGTTTCTAATTCTGAAGGAATTTTGAAATCTCTTTCACAAAAAGGAGAATGTTCTAACAATTGTCCAAATTTGTTTCTGTAATTTCTCGGCGTAAATACGGGGCTGAAAGATTCAATAATAAACAAACGATTGTCCTCCGTGTCGAAATCTATTTGGTAAATCATTCCACGTGGAATCACCAAATAATCACCGTATTCAAAAGGAATATTTCCAACCAAAGTTCTCAATTTTCCTGTTCCTCTGTGAATGAAAATCACTTCATCTGCATCTGCATTTTTGTAGAAATACGAAGTCAAGGATTTTCTTGGGGAAGCACAGGAAATGTTAATATCATTATTGAATAGAACAATCACGCGACTGTCTAAAAAATCATCTTGCGGAGCGACTTCATATCCTCGAATCATGCGAGAATGAATGTTTTTTCCGACCGCCGCAATTGGCGTTAAATCTATTGGATTTGAAATCGATTTGATTTGCGTTGGTCTGTGAACATGGTATAAAAGGGAAGAAAACCCACTAAAACCCTCAGTACCGAACAATTGCTCGTAATAATAGCCACCGGATTCTTTTTCAAAGGTGGTATGTCTTTTAGACGGAAAACGTCCAAGTTTATGATAAAATGGCATAACTGCTTTTCTTTTTAAAGTTTAATATTATTCAAGGCGATAAAACACCGTGAAAGATTTAAGTAATCAAGCGCTTCACTCTGGATTTCGCTTGATTAAAAACTTTAAATAACCCAAGAGTCCCAACCACATTTTCAATTCGTTTTACACAAAGTTAAAATTTGAATCCAATACTTACAAATTTTATGTGATTAGAATCTTTCTAAATGAAATTTTAGCAAGGAACAATAAGTTAAAAATTTGTCAATCAACATTTTACTACTTGAGTTAAACCAAAAAAAAGAGTGAGACGGGCGTCTCACTCTCTTCTAACCTAACCTAACCTACCTTTTACAACTAAACCTGAGGCAAATATATATTATGATTCTCTATTTTGCAAACATTTTTTTTATTTTTTTGAAACAAACAACTAGAAATGAGTTTATTATAATCAAAAAATATATGCAAATATTATTTTTTAGTTAAAATACAGTGAACCTTTATCGTATGAAATTGAACAGTTAATAAAATAATTAAGACTGAATTCTTTTATTAGTCAATTCATCTGATTATATTCGCACCCTCAAATAAAAAGATAAAAATGGCTCTAATTGGAAAAATTCGAGAAAAATCAGGTTTACTGGTTATTATTATTGGTTTAGCTTTATTGGCTTTTATTTTACCAGAATTCAACAAAGGTAATGTTGCGGATGTTGGTCCGGGCTTGGTTTATGGTGAAAAAGTAAAATACGATGTTTACGAGCAACGAAGCAGAGAAGTAGGAATTATGGATGAGCAACAAGCTGCTCAAGCGCAACGCCCTTATACTGCTCAGGATCAAGAAAACTCTATTGAGAAAGCATGGAATTCTGTTGTAGAAGACATTATTTTTGAAGCAGAATTCGAAGAACTAGGAATAGATGTTAGTCAAAGAGAATTAGATGCTTATTTGTATGGTACTGACGGTTTTACGGTGATGGAAAATTTGGCTCAAACTTTCGTTGATTCAACAGGTAAGTTCAATCCAAGATTGTTAGAACAAAGAATCCAACAAATGGAATCTGCAAAAGACCCTAATGAAGCAGCGCAATGGGAGCAAAACAAAAAAGACTTGCGCAAACAACGTAAATCTGAAAAGTATTTCCAATTGCTGTCTCAGGGAGTTTATGTGACAGACTTAGAAGCAGCAGAAGAATATAAAGCACAAAAAGAATTGAAAAGTATTTCATACATCGCCAAACGATACAGTGAAATTCCTGACGATCAAGTGAAAGTTACAGATGCTGCAGTTCTTGCTTATTTTGAAGAACACAAAAACGAGAAAAAATGGGAAGCAACAGCTGGAAGAACTTTGAAGTATTTCGAAATCAAAGTTGCTCCTTCTAAAGAAGATACCGTTAAGTTCTCTTCGATGATGACAAACTTGAAATCTCAATTCATGAAATCTTCAGGGGCAAAAACAGACAGTTTATTTGTTTTGGCAAACAGTGACATGAAAGCTTATTCAAGCACTCATCAAGCGACTTTCAGACCAGAAAATGACCCTAAAGCGAAACAAGGAATGACTTATCCAATGTATATGGATACCATTTTCAAAGCTGCTACCAAAGGTCAAATCGTTGGGCCATATTTTGATCAAGGAAATACCAGACTTGCCAAAGTATTAGATTTCAATAAATATGTTTTAAAGGTACGTCACATTTTGATTGGCGCAAAAGAAGGCGATACATTGTCTTTTGTGAAAGCAAAACGCAAAGCAGATAGTATCATGGTGACTTTGAATAAAACAAATTTCCCTGAATACGCCCAAAAATTTTCAGAAGATCCAGGATTGAAACAAAACGGTGGAGTATATGAAGATTTCCTAGATTTTGAAATGGTACCTGAGTTTTCTCAATTCGCAATCGACAATCCTATTGGAAAAATCGGAACTGCGAAAACAAAATTTGGTATTCACATCATGGAAGTCTTAGATAAGCGTGAAGTGAATTTCCCTGTGTTGGCAATCATTCAAAAAACTCTAACTCCAAGTCAATTAACGGAAGACGATGCTAAAAGTGCAGCCTATGAAGTGTATGACAAATTTGCTTCAAAAATTGAAAAGAAATCAACGCCAAAAGCGAAATTAGATTTATTTGACACGTTGGCCAGAAAAAATGATTTCTTCGTTACACAACCAATCGAAATTTTAACTGAAAGTCCAAGAGTAAGTGCTTTTGAAACGCCAATGGCGAAAGATAAAATCTTGAAATTGGCTTATGATGAAGACGCTGAAGTAGGAATGATGTCATTTCCAATCAAAGATGGTTCTAAATATATAATTGCCATTATCGCTTCTATTCGCCAGAAAGGTGTTCCAAATTTCGAAGATGTGGAAGCCTCAATGCAACTTGAAGTAATGAACGACTTGAAAGCGAAACGTTTCACAAGAATGATGCTTGGAAGTAGAACAATTGAAGCAGCTTCGAGAAAAATGAATGCGCCAGTTCAAGAAGCAGAAGTGACTTTTGCAAATCCACAATTCGGAGGAAGCGGTTTTGAAGCAGAAGTTGTGGGTTCATTGTTCTCAGGTTTGAAAGATGGGCAATTGACTATTCCGTTGAAAGGTTTGCAAGGTGTTTATTTGATCAGATTGAATAAAACTACCAAAGCACCTGCAACTGCGAATTACGATCTTGAAAAAGGACAATTGTTGAACGCGGCGAGAGGGAACGTTCAAAACTCAGTTCGTCAAGCTTTATTCAAAAAAGCAGAAGTGAAAGATTACCGCAAATTCAATAGTCTTGGTATTACAATCGAAGATTGATATTTAAATAATAATAATTTTAGAGGGTTGAGTCATATGATTCAACCCTTTTTTTGGCAACAACATTGCACAAAAAACCACGAACTTTGCAGAACGTGGCTTGAAGCACTTAAGAAAAAGAAGAATTGTGCTTGACAAAAAATAAAAATATTCAAAAAACGTCTAAACTAAATTAGATAAGTCTAATTAATTCAGCAGTACTTAAATTCAGATTTTTAGAGTTTTGGCCTTGGAAGAAAGATTTTCAAATGTGCATTGAAAAAGTGTTTTTAAACGAACTTTGGATCAACAGCCATCACGTCTCCGCAACTTTTGCAAGTGCGCATGTCTTCAGAGGCATAAAATTCTTTGAATCTAGGCAAGAAATCATTTTCAATATTTGAAAGTGGAAATCTGTAAGTTTGAAGCGGATGATTGCATTTTTCACAAAACCACATCAAACCGTCCACCAAATCTGTTCCTTTGCGCACTTTTTCGATTACCAAACCAACAGTATTTGCTCCGCGCACGGGGTTGTGAGGAATGTTTCCAGGCAATAAGAATATTTCGCCTTCCTTTATTTGAATTTCTTGCGATTTACCGTCTAATTGAACTTTAACAGTTATTTCACCTTCAATTTGGTAAAAAAGCTCTTCACTTTCGTTGTAATGATAATCTTTGCGCGCATTTGGCCCACCAACGATCATCACAATAAAATCTCCTGCTTCTACATATAAGTTTTTGTTCCCAATAGGCGGTTTCAACAAATCTCTGTTTTCTTCAATCCATTGGTGCAAATTAAATGGCATCATCATAACTCAACAATTTTAAAACGAAATTACAAAAAGAATTGATGCAAGACGAACCACAAAATATGAAATTTATCAGTCCTGATCAAAAGCAATTAATACATCAACAAAAACCACCAATAAAATGGAATTAACACGCCACTTAACATAGCTATTTTGATGAAAAGATCTGCTTTTTTTAACGTTTGCTTCTCCACATCCTTTTTTAACAAATAAGCAATACTGATCAAATTTAAAATACTGGAAATACCCAATGGAAGCAATGCTAAAATATGAAAAACCAAATCTTTTTGAACCTGAATAAAAAAGAACAGCGTGAAAAAAATTGGTGCTGAAAGCAAAATAAAAATCGCAATCCAGAGGGATTTTTTGATTCCTACAGTCAAGGGCAAGGTTTTGGCATAAATCAATTTATCACCTTCCATATCTTCAATATCTTTGATGATTTCGCGACTCAAATTAAAAGTAAAAGCGAAATAAGCCAGCAAATAAATAAATCTTCCATTGATTAGTAAAAAATTCTTCCAAACATCAATAGTATCTTCGAGAGAATCAACCGTTGGAAAAACGTTCATTTCTTCCTTAGGGAATTCTATTTGAAAGTAGAAATGAATGCCACACAAAATAGGTACAAGTGCTGTCATTCCTGCAATCAAGATGTTTCCAATTAATGGTTTCCTTTTGAAATACATGGAATAAAACCACAAACTATTGATGGTCACTAAATGGACAAAAACATACCACAAAGTGTGGTAACGCATACTCAAATAAATGGCAATTGAAAAGGCGAGGAAATTAAGAATCCAATGACTGATAATTGCCCATCTTCGCTTGATATACTTTGTGATTATTAATCTTTCAGGACGATTGATTCTATCGGCGCGAACATCAAAATAGTCATTGATGATATTGCCCCCAGCAGCGATTAAAACGGTTGAGAAAACCAATAGAAAAAAATCAAATCTTTCTGCGGAGTTACTTGAATGTGCGCCTGCCAAAACGAAATAGAAAAATCGCACTGAATACATAGTTAGCGCAATGATGACCAAATTTATCGGGCGAATAAGTTTTAAAAAATGCATTATCTCGAAGTGATTTTAAATTCGGTTCTACGGTTTTTTCTATGTGCCTTTTCTTGTTCTGTACTTGTTTTTAATTTAGCAATTTCAGCATCAGAAATTTTCGGCAATGTTTCACCATAGCCTTTGGCAACCAATCGATCTGCTGCAATTCCTTCTTTAATTAAATAATCAACAACCGCTTTGGCACGACCTTGAGAGAGTACTAAATTATCAGATGCATCACCTCGCGTATCCGTGTGACCGCCCAATTCAATTTTGTAAGTTGTATTTTGAATCAAGAATTTTTTCAATTTTGCCAACTCAACGTAAGATTCTGGCAATAAGGTGGTTTTGTTTAAATCAAAAAAGATATTATCCAAAAGTATTGGTTCGGCGCTTGTCAACGGAATCATTGGCACATCCATTTTGAAAGATTCCAGCCCTTCAGCAACCATCATGTTGAAATTTTTAGAGAAGTTAAAATAACCTTCAAATTCAACGCTCAAAGCATAATCTGCATTCAATGGCAAAGAAACCATAAATTCTCCGGAAATTAAATCTGCTTGCGAACGAATGACTTCTTTTCCTGTCTTAACATCGATGAGCTGAAATCTGCCAGGTACAGGCTTTTTGGTCACCGCATCGTATACAATTCCCTCGAAATACAAAGTTTTTGTAGGACGCAACTTTTCAGGCATGATAAAATAATAAATATCTAAATCGCCAAAACCACCAGCCCTGTCAGAAGCAAAAAATGCAATTTCACCATCAGCACTCACCATCAAGGAGTTTTCATCAAATTTGGTATTGATTGGGTAACCCAAATTCTCAGGTTTCCCCCAATTTCCTTTGTCGTCCATTCTTGAAACAAAAAGATCAGTTCCGCCCATTCCAACATGTCCGCGAGAAGCAAAATACAAGGTTTTCCCATCAGGGTGAATCAACACAGACTCTTCATTTTGAGGAGAATTGATATAAGAAGGTAATTTTACAGCTTCATTCCAAGTACCATCTTCTTTCATTGTTGACATATAAATTTCATCATTTCTGGTGGCACTTTGTCCGCGCATTCCACGAATGAAATACATCGTTTTTCCATCAGATGAAAGCGATGGCTGCGTTTCCCAATTGCGTGTATTGACACTTCCTGGCAAATTGATAGGATTTGTCCAACGTTGACCTAATTTTTTGGTGATGAAAAAATCACAACTTCCTTTACCATTTCTACCTTCTCCATAATTTTCACCAGTTTGATCAGGGCAACCAACAAAAATCAGCGTTCTTCCATCTGGCCCCAAAGTAGGCGCACCTTCATTATTGACAGTATTGATATTCACTGGCATTGGATCTGCTTTCATCCAAATATTTTTATCGCTCAAGTGAGAAATGTAGAAATCTTCTTGTTGTTGTTGTAAGTTTTCAGGTTGATCTAAATGACGCGGAACACGTGCATCGAAAATTCGGCGCGTAAATAAAATCGTTTTCCCATCAACAGTAATTGTCGGGAAATATTCTGGATCTTTGGTGTTAATTCCAGGGCCAATATTGACTGGTTCAAAATCTGAAGGATTATTTAATGCTTGAATTGAAAATTCGCAAGAAGCTTGTAACTCTCGCGCCACTTTCACATATTCTGGGTTGGCATTTCGGTTGGCAACAAATCCTTTCAATAAATCCAATGAGCCTTTGTAATCCGCTACGGCAAATTTCAAATTGGCCAAATAAAATTGAGTACTTCCGGTGACGCTGTGGTTTGGATTGATGTGCAATGCTGCCTCGTAATACTTGATTGCTTTGTCATATTGATTGGAATATTCTGCAAATTCTCCCGCCACCAAATATGCTTCCCAAAACATGGGATCTTTTTCTATGGCTTTGTCCATTATGGCCATTCCTGCTGGATAATTTGGCGTTCCGTTTGGACTGGCAGATTGGTTGGGTGCTTTTTGTCCTTCTTCGAAAAGCGAAATGGCTTTTTTATTTTTCGTAGAATAAGATTGTTGCGCTGTTGCGCAAGAAAACAAACTAAAAAGGCTAAGAATTAAAAATATCTGTTTCATTTTCAAGGAATATTCATGAATTTGTGCGTTTGTAAAGAAACCTTCCATTTCGGATTACTCTTTACATAATCGATGATGACTGGCAATAATTGTTCCTGTTTTGACCATTCAGGCTGAAGGTATAACAAACAATTTGAATTTACAAGCGATGCATGTTTTTCAGCCCATTCAAAATCAGACTTATGAAAAATAACCACTTTCAATTCTGCTGCTTTTTGATACGCTTCTTCACACGGTGCTTTAAATTTTTTGGGTGAAAAACAATACCAATCAATTTCACCTTTCAATGGATAACAACCAGATGTTTCGATGGCAACTTCCAAATTATTGTCGTGTAATTTTTGAACTAAAGTTGTCAAATCATACATAGCTGGTTCGCCGCCAGTGATGACAACAAATTCAGTCGGCGTGTGCTTAATTTCTTCAATTATGGCATCGATTTCGAGTAATGGATGAATTTCAGCGTCCCAACTTTCTTTCACATCACACCAAACACAGCCAACGTCACAGCCAGCTAAACGGATAAAATAAGCAGCTCGACCGGCATAGCGACCTTCACCTTGAATGGTGTAAAATCGTTCCATGACAGGCAAAGCAACTTTTGAATCGATGTTTTTTACGTTCATAAATCAAAAGTAAGCATTCGGTTTGAGATTAGAATCCAACAAATTGTAATTCACAAAAAAATCCCGCTAGAAAACTAACGGGATTCAATTTTTATTTTGAGATTACCTTTAATCTATCAAGAACGAATTTTGCTTTTTTGCCCTTTATAAAACTCCTTTTTCTAGTAGTTTGATTTTGTTTCTTCCAAGTTGAACAAAGCCTTCAGCTTCCATTTGCTTTAGTAGTCTTGAAACCACAACTCTAGCAGTACCTAATTCTGTCGCTAGTTGCTCATGTGTGACAAAAATTGTGTCATTCTGAGTCATTTCAACTTTGTGTCTAACAGAATCTAAGATTCTTTCATCCATTTTTTTGAAAGCAACCGAATTGACAACTTCGAGTAAATTAACGTGGTATTTTTGATAAACTCTGAAAATATAATCCATCCATTCTGGATGTTCTCTGTTAAGCGTTTTGCAGTTGTAACAGGAACAAACAACACTTCAGTTTCGCCTTCAGCAATTGCTTTTGTCTTAAATACTTGGTCGTTTAAACCACCTAAAAAACCAATAATGCAAAAATCACCCGGCTTAATGTAGTATAGTAGTATTTCTCTCCCATCATCTTCTGTTTGCATTACTTTAACACACCCTTTTTTGACAATAGGAATTGTGTTTATGAATACATTTTCATTGACAACAATTTCACCATTAGAAAACATTTTTTCTAAACCTGTCGACAATAGTTTGTCAACTATTGAAGGTGCCGTTTTGAACTCTTGTATACGATTAAGTGCCATTTTAAATCAAAATTTTTACCTTTTAAGTTAATCTACTTTAAAAGTAGATTTCCCATTTCTAGCAATAGCAAGGAATCTTGATTGATTACAGTGAACAAATATAAACTAAATGATTAGTTTATTGGACTCATTTTTTAACATAATTGAATAAAAAAAACAAATATTAAAAAACTGTAAAACAAATGGTTAATTTTAAATTCAACTGTAAAACATTTGTTACTTAAGGCATTTTAATGACACAGACAACTTATAATCAATGGTCAATAAAAAATTAATTGATTTCTACTAAAAAGATTTTTTGCAATTCAAAAAATAAAAAAAATCGACCAATGCGCAAAATTTGCTGATGAAAATTGTCTGCTAAAATACTATGATTCCCTAGCGTGGAAACACTAAATGGGCATTATACAACGTTTTGAGCGGACTAAAATGTAATTGTTCTTGATTTTAAATCTTGCCTCCGATAATTTCATCTACAATTGCAGGGTCTAGAAGTGTTGAGGTATCTCCCACATGTGCAAAATCATTTTCAGCGATTTTTCTCAAAATCCTGCGCATGATTTTACCACTTCGCGTTTTGGGTAAACCTGTAACAAATTGAATTTTATCAGGCTTGGCGATGGGTCCGATGATTCTTGAAACCGTTTGAATAATGTCCTGACGAATTAAATCTGGATCTTCCAAATTTCCATCATAAATCAAGAAAGCATAAATTCCTTGCCCTTTCAAATCATGCGGATAGCCAACAATCGCACTTTCAATGACTCCAGCGTGCATGTTGATGGCATTTTCTAGCTCTGCAGTGCCAATTCTGTGTCCGCTGACATTCAGCACATCATCCACACGACCCGTAATTTTATAATTGCCTTTTGCATCACGCATTGCGCCGTCACCAGTGAAATACATGTTTTCATAGGTTGAAAAATACGTTTGTTTGCATCTTTCGTGGTCTTTGTAAGTCGTTCTAATAATCGACGGCCAAGGTTGTTTGATACATAGATTTCCTGAAACGCTATTTCCCTCGATTTCTTTTCCGTTTTCATCCACCAAACAAGGTAAAACTCCTGGCATTGGCAAAGTTGCCGTTCCGGGAATCGCTGGGGTGACACCTGCTAAATTGGTAATCATAATGCCACCTGTTTCTGTTTGCCACCAAGTATCAACAATCGGACATTTTCCTTTTCCAATGTGCTGATCGTACCAATGCCATGCTTCTTCATTAATTGGTTCTCCAACGCTTCCCAATACTTTCAATGACGATAAATCTTTGCCTTTCAATGGCTCCAATCCAAATCCCATCAAACTGCGAATGGCCGTTGGGGCGGTATATAAAATATTTACTTTGTATTTATCAATAATGTCCCAAAAACGACCAGCATCTGGCCAAGTCGGAATTCCTTCAAAAATAACAGTCGTAGCTCCTGCACTCAGCGGCCCATATAAAATGTAGCTGTGACCTGTAATCCATCCAATATCAGCCGTGCAAAAGAAAATGTCTCCCGGATTATATTGAAAAGCATTCACAAATGAATAATTGGTATTTACCATATATCCAGCCGTTGAATGCACAACGCCTTTTGGTTTTCCTGTCGAACCAGAGGTGTAAAGAATAAACAATGGATCTTCTGCGTCCATGGATTCTGCATCGAAATGTTTCAATTCCAAGGTTTCCACTTTCGTGATTTCTTCTTCCCACCAAACGTCTCTTCCTTTGATCATACTGACAGGGATTCTTGTTCTGTTGCAGACAATTACTTTTTTCACAAAAGGACAAGCAATCAAAGCATCGTCAATCACACTTTTCAATGGAATGTCTTTTTGACCTCGAAAAGCACCATCGCAAGTAACAATAAATTCAGCTTTCGCATCGAACAATCTGTCGGCAATACTTTGCGCCGAAAATCCGCCGAAAATGACTGAATGTATCGCACCAATTCTCGCGCAAGCCAGCACTGCGATTGCCAATTCAGGAATCATACCCATGTAAATACAAACTGGATCTCCTTTTTTGACTCCATTGTTTTTCAAAACTTGTGCAAATTGCCAAACTTTTTGGTGCAAATCTTTATAGGTCAAAATTCGATGCTGCTCCTGCGGGTCGTTTGGTTCCCAGATAATAGCTGGACGATCTCCAAAATTTTCAAGATGTCTGTCCAAACAATTTTCGGTGATATTTAGCGCTGCACCTTTAAACCATTCCACTTTCGGTTCCTGAAAATTCCAATTCAAAACACTGTCCCATTTCTTTTTCCAAGTAAAATTTTCAGCGATTTCTCCCCAAAACATCTCTGGTTGTTGGATGCTTTTTTCATAAGCTTCCTCATATTCGTCTAAAGAAGTGATCTGATAAGGATATTTTTTCATGCTTTTTGAATTGATTTATAATTTTTTATAATTTTCTTGGGCGTTTTTTCATTTTACTGAATGCGAATTTAACCGATTGAAATTGAATTAAAAGTGAAAAATGCATTTATCTTGCTAAATTGATATAATTAGCTAAATTTAGTATACTTTCTTGTATGTTTGTTTCGATCTTAAACGTTTTTATTACATTTAAAACAGACAAATCACAAGGATAGTAATATTGCTATAAACTAATATTAATGGAAAAAGAAGAAAAGAAAAACAGCATCGTCAAAGTAATCGGGGCATCTTCCTTGGGCACGTTGATTGAATGGTATGACTTTTATATTTTCGGAAGTTTAGCTGGAGTTATTGGAAAACATTTATTTCCGTCTGATTCCGGCACTTCTGCACTGATAAATACCTTGGCGATCTTTGCTGCAGGTTTCATCGTTCGTCCATTCGGAGCATTGGTTTTCGGGCGATTGGGCGATCTAATCGGTAGAAAATATACTTTCCTTTTGACCTTGGTCTTAATGGGCGGTTCTACTTTCTTAATCGGTTTGATTCCTTCCTACGAAAGTATTGGATATCTCGCGCCAGTTCTTGTCTTGATTTTGAGATTGATTCAAGGTTTGGCCCTTGGAGGCGAATATGGCGGAGCAGCGACTTATGTTGCAGAACATGCACCCATCGGAAAAAGAGGTTTTTACACAAGTTGGATTCAAACAACTGCAACATTGGGCCTTTTCTTGTCTTTGGGCGTAATTGTGTTGACTCAAAATTTAATCGGTTCTGAAGCATTTGGCGATTGGGGTTGGCGAATTCCTTTCTTGATTTCGATTTTGTTGGTGATAGTTTCGATTTACATCCGAATGAAAATGCATGAATCTCCGCAGTTTACAAAATTGAAAACAGAAGGAAAAGTTTCTAAAAATCCTTTGAAAGAAAGTTTCAGAAACAAAGCCAATTTCAAAATGGTGTTGTTGGCATTATTCGGCGCCACGATGGGACAAGGCGTGATTTGGTACACAGGCCAATTCTACGCGCAATCATTCTTGGAAAACACTTGTAAACTTGGCTTCAATGATTCTCGTTACATCCTTTTGTGGGCGATTGCACTAGCAACTCCATTCTTTGTAATTTTTGGATCATGGAGTGATAAAGTAGGCAGAAAATGGATCATGATGACAGGTATGTTGCTAGGTGTTATTTTCTACAGGCCAATTTATCAGCAATTTTTGGATAGCACAGATTACAAAACGCAGCAAAAAACTGAATTGGTTTTCTTTGGGAAATCTGAAATCAAAATGGAATTGATCAAGGATTCGAAAGACAGTTTGATGACAGTCAAAACGGCTATGGTGCTAAAGAGTGGCGCAAAATTTAACGAACTTAGGAAAACGAAAATTGCTGCCGATGGCACGAAATCAGAAGAAGAAATCACGCAAGTGGACAAGGAGTTATCGGCTAAAAATTTCTGGATATTTGTCGCATTGGTTTTCTTTCAAATCCTCCTGGTAACGATGGTTTACGGCCCAATTGCGGCTTTCTTGGTCGAATTATTCCCAACTAAAATTCGCTACACTTCTATGTCGTTGCCTTACCACATTGGAAATGGCGTTTTCGGAGGATTGGTTCCATTCATCGCAACATTGGTGGCAAGTTTTCCAGGCTCTACGCCACTTTCAGGATTGTGGTATCCAATTGGCGTAGCAGCGTTGTGCTTGATTATTGGAACCGTTTATTTGAGCAACAAACGCCACACAACTGAAGATTAATTTGATTGTAAAACTAAAAAACAAAAACCATGAGCGCAATTAAAAAATTACTAGGACTCGTTTGGATTCTAATTGCTCCAACTTCCATTGTACTAATGTTTATGCAAGCTTTTGAAAAAACAAACGCCGCCGCAGAAGGAATTGCAAGAACAAATACCGCCCTCCAATGGGGAATTATCTTGTTTATTTATATCCCAATTAGCATTGGTTTCGCCATTTTTGGATTCTATTCTCTGAAAGGCGAATACGATCAATTAGACATTGAAAATTAAGAATCTAATCTTTGATTCAAATAAAAATCACAAAAACGTAACATTAAAGATGCTTTTTTGATTTGACTTCATTAAAAATGACCATTTTTCGGTCAAAAATCTTAATTTTGCATTAAAATTGCCAAATAGTGATTCAGATACTAGACAAAACATTCGAGACATTCATTTCACCTGAAAAAATTCAGGAAGAAATTTTAAGCCTTGCACAAAAAATCAATCAAGATTATGCTGGCAAAGAAATCCTCTTCATCGCGGTTTTGAATGGCTCCTTTATGTTCGCTTCCGATCTTTTCAAAAAAATTAATATTCCTTGCGAAATTTCATTTGTCAAAGTGAGCTCCTACCAGGGGACACAAACAACTGGAAGAGTGGATGAATTGATTGGTTTGAATGCTGATATCACAGATAAACACATCGTTATATTAGAAGACATTGTCGATACAGGAATTACCATCGACAAAATTTTTACACTTCTGAGAGCACATCAACCAAGTTCAGTAAAAATCGCAACTTTATTGTACAAACCAGATGCTTTCCAAGGAAAAAATGCACCCCATTATGTCGGTTTCACGATTCCAAATATTTTTGTTGTTGGCTTTGGCTTAGATTACAACGAAAAAGGACGAAATCTTGAAGCAATTTATCAACTTAAGGGCAATGATGCCGCACAATAGGATATGTTAAATCTCGTATTATTTGGTCCTCCTGGAGCAGGAAAAGGGACGCAATCTGAACGATTAATCCAAAAATATGGATTGGTTCATTTGTCAACAGGTGACATTTTTCGCGCAAACATCAAAGGCGAAACTGAATTAGGCGTTTTGGCGAAAAGCTTTATGGATCGAGGGGCATTGGTTCCAGATGAAGTGACAATTAAGATGTTGAAAAGCGAAGTGTTGAAACACGAAAATGCCAAAGGATTTATTTTCGACGGTTTTCCACGCACCAACGCACAAGCGAATGCATTGGATGAATTATTGAGTTCTTTAAACACTTCCATCAGCATGATGTTGGCTTTGGATGTGGAAGAAGATGAATTGAGAGATCGATTGATGAAAAGAGCAGCTGTCAGCGGTAGACCTGATGATGCAGATCCAGCAATCATTCAAAATAGAATCAACGTTTACAAAAACGAAACAGCTCCCGTGAAAGCTTTTTACGAGGCGCAAAATAAATTTATTTCTATTCAAGGATTCGGTGAAATTGACGATATTTCAAATCGTCTGTACCAAGCAATTGACAATAGATAACCACCAAAAAAATATGGCTTCAGATAACTTCGTAGATTACGTTAAAATTCATTGTGCCTCTGGAAATGGGGGCAGCGGCTCTACGCATTATCGAAGAGAAAAATACATTCCTCAAGGCGGTCCAGATGGCGGTGATGGTGGTCGTGGTGGTCACATCATTCTACGTGGAAATACGCAATTATGGACTTTGCTCCACCTGAAATTTCACAAACACTCCAAAGCGGGTCACGGTGCCCATGGTACTGGAAATTTAAAAACAGGATCGCAAGGTGAAGATAAATACATCGAAGTTCCCATCGGAACAATCGCGCGCGACGCAGATACAGATGAAATTTTATTTGAAATTACCGCTGACAAAGAAGAAATCATTTTGGTTCCTGGCGGACGAGGTGGAATGGGAAACAACCATTTCAAATCATCAATCAACCGAGCGCCACAATATGCCCAACCTGGAGAATCAGGTCAAGAAGGCTGGAAAGTGTTAGAATTGAAAGTCTTGGCAGATGTTGGGTTGGTTGGTTTTCCAAATACTGGAAAAAGCACCTTGCTTTCTGTCTTGAGTTCAGCGAAACCTGAAATCGGAAATTATCCTTTCACCACTTTGCGCCCCAATTTAGGCATTGTTTCTTACCGCGATTACCGTTCTTTTGTGATGGCTGATATTCCCGGAATCATAGAGGGAGCGCACGAAGGAAAAGGCATTGGTTTGCGCTTTTTGAGACACATTGAACGCAATTCCTTGTTGCTCTTCATGGTGCCTGCTGATAGTGACAATGTGGCCAAAGAATACGAAATTCTGCTCAACGAATTGAGACAATACAATCCAGAATTGTTACTGAAAGACCGTTTGCTGGCAATTACCAAATCTGACATGTTGGACGAGGTGATGAAATCGCAAATGGAAGTAGATTTACCTGCGATTCCTTATCTTTTCATTTCCTCTTTGGCGCAACAAAACTTGGTGGAATTGAAAGACATGATTTGGAAGAAACTCAACGATGAATGATCGAATGGCTTGAATCTGTTGATCGGTCTATCGTTTTAGCCGTAAATTCGATTCACACTCATTGGCTCGATGAATTGATGTGGATCATTTCTGGGAAGATTTTTTGGATTCCATTTTACTTGTTTTTGCTTTTTTTGGCTTACAAAAAGTACGGCTTCAAAAAATCGATGCTCTTTTTGCTCGTGGCGCTGATTTGCGTTGGTTTGGCGGATTTGATCTCCAGTCAATTAATCAAAAACATCATTGAACGTTACCGTCCTTCGCACCATGCTTTGCTGACAAACAAATTGCATTTCTACGAAATAAAACCCGGCGAATTCTACAAAGGCGGACAATTTGGGTTTGTATCTTCCCACGCAGCCAATTTTTTCGCCATGGCCACTTTCATCGGACTTTCACTGAAAAAATCTTACAAATGGCTATTTCCCACATTGATTTTCATCGCAGTTTTGGTCAGTTTTTCGAGGTTGTACTTGGGTGTGCATTACATATCTGACTTGATCGGCGGCGCGTTGATTGGGATATTGGTTTCTTATACCGTTTGGCGGACTTGGTGGCGAAGTTAAGATTATTGCGAATTGATAAAAATAGTCTATATTTACAAAATCAAAGGGGGATTAGCTCATCTGGCTAGAGCGCAACGCTGGCAGTGTTGAGGTGATCGGTTCGAGTCCGATATTCTCCACAATAATTATTAAAATTACCAAACTAAATTTTAATTCCAAGTTGATTTTTATTAATTTGGTCCATAAGGCTCTGCCTTAATTTCTTGCGTTTAATTGTCAGAAACACAATTATATATTGAATCTGATATTCCCAAAGGGTTGCGCTAAAATCTTTTTTCATTATTGCCCTCTTTTTCATGCAACAAGACTTATCTTTGAGTCATGAATATCCTTGAGCAAACATTGATTGAAAGATTTGGCGAAAACAATGTCAAAACGCACCTTTCTGCGTCTGAAAGTGATTTCCCTTTGCTAGAAGTCAACATCGAAATGCGTTCAGAAATCACGGTTTTGATGACCAATGGTTTGAGTGAATATGCCATGCCAGTTCCAGAAAAATACAAAGAACGCAAAAATGTAGAATTGTATTTTTGCCTTCCAAGTTATTGGAACTTAACGACCGAAAATGGCAAATGGGTCATTGAATGGATTCAAAAATTAGCCAAGCATTGCCTCGAAAAAGAAACGTGGTATGGAATCGGACATACTTTTCCAAACGGAAATCCCGCATTGCCAATTTCTGCCACGATGAAACAAAAATACTTGATGCTCAATGCGCCTTACTTTTTGGAGAAAGAATTGTCTCCCATTATCAATGAAGACAAAGCAATTCATTTTTTAGGCATCATTCCCATCTTTGAAGATGAAATGGATTACAAAATGGGCAAAGGGACTTATAAACTGTTGCAAAAGATCGAAGGCAAAGGTATTTCGGAATTGTTAGATGATTACCGCATGAGTTGCTTAAAATCCAAATGGAGATTCTTTCAGAAGTAAAAACCTGCGTTCCTTTTCAGATTCAATATTTACAGAAAAATAAATCTTTGTAATCTTATTTCATTGAAATTTATTCCAATAAAAAAGGGGCTAAGTAAAAACTTAGCCCCTTTCATATTTCTATTTAGATTATTTCGTGAATTTAAACTCTACACGTCTATTCATAGCTAGACCTTGCGCAGTATTGTTTGGTCCTTTTGGATTTTCCTCACCAAAAAACAACACTGAGATTCTCTCTTTATCAACGCCCTTTTTCACCAAATAGCTTTTAACATTTTCAGCTCTTTTTTGAGACAATGATGAATTAAATGCCTTATCCCCTTTAGAATCCGCATATCCAGAAAGAGTAACTTTCACAGCAGGATCGGCTAATAATTCAGTCGCTATTAAATTTAAATGATCCCTGTATTTTTTTGTTAATGCAGATTCCCCTGACTGGAATTGAGCATCAATTCTTCCAAGTTTCTCCAAATTTTCAGAAATTACTTGAACTGGCACTGGATCAGGTTCTGGACAACCTTTATTTGATTTTGAACCGGCAACTTCTGGGCAACCATCTTCGAATTCTGGAACACCGTCTCCATCAGCATCAGGACAACCTTTCATTGCTTTTGTTCCTTTTACATTTGGACATTTATCATCTTTGTCAGCAACACCATCGCCATCTTTATCAGGACAACCGTTCGTTGCAGCAGGACCTGCTTCTTCAGGACATTGATCATCCTTGTCTGCAACGCCGTCTTTGTCAGCATCTGGACATCCTTTTGTTTCTTTTGTTCCTGCAATCTCTGGACATTCATCTTGGTAATCAGCAACACCATCTTTGTCAGAATCTACTGGGCAACCGTTTTTGTCAACTTGAACACCGGCCGGAGTTTCAGGACATTTGTCATTTGCGTCGGTTATACCATCAGCATCTGTGTCTTTTGGTGAACCAAAGTTGTAAACAACACCAATGCTATTAATCAAATATTGGTCATTGAAGGCCAAAGATTGTTTGTCACGTCTATCACTTGATAAAGTAGTGTAAAGCGTATTGAAATTTAAACCGATATTATCAGTAAGTTTAACAGTAAATCCTAAACCGATATTTTTTGTGAAATCTGTACCCTCAACAACCAATTTAGAGCTATCATCATCCTTTGCTTTGAACATTGCAAAACCAAAACCTCCAAAAACATATGGTTGGAAACGGCAATCCTCTTTCAACATTCTACCGTTATTGATCTTGAATCTTAACTGCAAGTTCCCTTGTGTCAAATCTGCCCGGAAACCACCCATTTCAGGAACATGATATCCAATGCTTCCTTTCGAGGCATCAAAAGCAAGATTAAAATATGAGTTTAAATTGTATGCAGCAGAAATACCAAACTGAGCTCTGTAAGCTTTGTCTGTATTCAACCAAACACGGTTCAATTCACCATTGTAATTTACAACTCCCGCGTGAATCCCAACACTCAGTTTTTGGTCTTGTGTTTGAGCATTTAAAACATTCATTCCTAAAACAAATGCAGTAAAAATAAGTAACAGTTTCTTCATTTTCAATTTTTTTGATGGTCTAATTTAATCCCATTAAGTAATATTTTATTTCAAAAAACAACTGATTTTCCAATATTTTCGAGAAAACAAATAAAACAACTATTTTTTGACAGCCTCAAAGGTATAAAAAAATTGGTTGTTCAACAATTTTCAATCGATTAAATTTCACTTTCAATGAAAAAAACCGTTCTTTATCGAATATTTGGCAAAAAACCTGGATTCTAAAAGTTGAAACTTAAAAGAAATAAATGCATATTATAAACAGTTAAAGATGAAATGCTTAATAAAAAATTAGATTTTTCCGGCTAAAACGAATGATTTTCGAACTTTGAAAACAACTCCCTCACTATTAAAAGACTCAAAATAAACTACATAAGTTCCAATACTTGCTTTTTGATTTTTTTCGGTTACTCCGTCCCAATTAAAACTACCTTTGGTAGCCAACAATTCACTTTTCACTAATTCTTTGATTGTCCTGCCTCTGTCATCGTAAATACGAATTGTTCCAATCATTCCTGCCTCTTGCATTTCATAATTAAACTGCATTACGTCCTCAAAACCATCGTTATCTGGTGAAAAAGTCTCTGATGTCAAAGTGATTTTACCATTTTCTTGCCCGACTGAAAATTGTGAATTTTGGCTTCCAGGCGTTGCAAAACTAACCGCTTCTGCTGCGGTATGCCAATTTCTAAAATCATCCGATTTTCCAAAGGGATCAATTTTCTCCAGCGATTTTCCATCAAAATCATCCAATAATTGAAAATGCCAATCTTCTAAATAACTCACTTTATCCAACAAAAACTGATTATTTAGCAGACAAACAGTGCCTGAATCGTTGTTGAAAGTAGGCATACTCATCTGAATAAAATTGCCAGGAATTGCAAAAGGATAAACTTGAAGTTGCGACAAAGAATCAGAAGTTAATACAACATATTCTCCTTCTTTGAGAATGAAATGTTCTTCTATCAGCTTCAAATTTGAAATCGTGTCATTGTCAATATTCCCTATTTGCAAATTAAAAAGATCTATCCATTTGGCAGAATTGTTTCTGATTTCAACAAAATCATAGCCTGCTGTTATTGGATTAAAAAGAATTTCATTGATCACTAAATCTCCCTGCATTGGCGTTTCTGGTAAAACAAATGTGCCTACTAAATTGGTGCTATTCAACCAACAATCAGCAACATTGTTCAGCGTGATACTATAAATTTGAGATCCAACCAGGTTCTCTTGAAAATTATAAATAACCGTCTTAGGAAAATTTTCCGTCAAAAAGATATTTGTCAAAGTCAAATTTGGATTAAAATTCAATGCAGCATTTACCAAGCTCAAAGAGTCTAATCCTTCCGAAAAGGTGACTTCTAAAACATTTGGTGAAGATGCCAAAAGGGTTTTAAAAGTAGGTAATTGCGCATCAGGCGCGACATCGTAAATGGAATTTTGGAAACTTGGTGTTCCGCCTGAAATTGCATTACTTGCCCGCCAATTTGTTTCGTCAGAACAAGGATCGTTGGGATTGATTAATTCTATGCTATATCCTCCATCCTTTTTCAATTCGTCTTGATACCAAGTGTCAGAATAGGTTATTTTGTCGATAATCAAACCGCTATTGTCTTTCAAAACAACGTCATCACCTGTATTATTTAGACTGGGAAAACTTACCACAGCGACTGAATTTGTAAAAGAATCGACAACCGTTGAACCACATAAAATTTTATATTCACCAGGAATTAGCCACGCATTTCCAATGGTTCCATCCGAGGCATTATCGCCAATTTTCCAGCCACTTAAATTGAATATTTTGTTGCTTCGATTGTAGATTTCAACAAATTCATATTCGGCCAAGCCCAATACAGGCGACGGATCACTCATAAATTCATTGATAATAACATCTCCTTTTTCAGGCGTTTGAGCTTGTAAAAATGTAAAAATCGCATTGTGTACAGCAGAATTTCCAGAAATGTCTTCCACATTAGAAATAGTCACTTCATTCGATGCACCATTCACCAAAGGCGTTTGTAAAGAAAGATGAATCAACGCAAAATTACTAGCGTCTCTCGTTGCAGAAACAACAACATTTAACGGATTGATGACATAATTTGAAGCCGTTTCACCACTTAGTTGATCAATCGCTTCATTGAAAAGCAAATCAACATTTGTTGCATTGATTACAGAATTTGAAACCACGGTAGGTGCTTGTGTATCTACAACTTCGTCGCCAATATAAATGTCGTCATAATAAAATTTAGTGGCATTACTTGAAGTGTAAACGCACATAAAACCTGCATGCGTCCCCACTAAATTTGATGCATCCGTGCCCGTAGATTGAAAAACAAAATTTATTCCACCTGTATAATCAACGTACAAATTCCAATTTCCAACATTGTCTCGCACCACTCTAATTCCAAGATTGGCAGAATTTGCAATTGCACCAACAGTGCCCGAACAAATTTCAGTACTTACAGCTCCAACACTTTTGAAAAGTCTCACCGCGTCGGTTGTTAAACTTTCACCTAAGAGAATATAATATCCATCAGGATTGCTGCTTAAATCTGCACTTGTGGCGGTGAGATAAATTTTTGAAAAATTACTTGATGAACCAGCAAAAGTTTGCTTGGCATAAAATCGCCATTCTTTATTTGCAATTGCAGTTAGATTGTGAGGCGTAACTAAATAGGAAGAATTTGTTGCCACATCATTCAACTGCAGTTCATTACTTGTATTTACATTGAAGGTTGCTGTTGTTCCTGTCCAGCTTGGATTGGCAGAAAAATCACCGTCTGAAAAATCCTCCAGCACCTGCGAAAACACGAACAATGGAAGTATTAAAAATGCAATGTTAAGAAAGTGTTTCATAGATAGTTTACAATAAGACCTTAAATATAGTAATTTTGAGTTTGTATTTATAAATTTATTCGGAATTATTCTTTGTTGATAATCATTGTTTTAAAAATTTTAAGATTTGATTTCATTTAATATTTCGATATTCTAAAGTTACTAAAATGAGAATAGCTGTAGTTGGCGCTACTGGAATGGTAGGAAAGGTGATGCTGAAAGTGTTGCGTGAACAAAATTTTCCAGTAACGGAATTGATTCCTGTTGCTTCTGAAAAATCTGTAGGCCAGAAAATTGAATTTGGAGGAATTTCCTATACTGTAGTAGGTTTGCAAGCTGCTGTAGATAGTAAGCCTGATTTGGCTATTTTTTCCGCTGGAGGAGAAACCTCTTTACTTTGGGCGCCTAAATTTGCTAAAGTTGGCACTTTTGTGATTGACAATAGCTCAGCTTGGAGAATGGATCCAACCAAAAAGTTAATCATTCCTGAAATAAATGGTGATTTATTGACTGAAGATGACAAAATTATTGCCAATCCAAATTGCAGTACCATTCAAATGATGCTTGCTTTGGCTCCCTTGCATAAAGCGTATACTGTGAAAAGAGTCGTTGTTTCGACTTACCAATCCATCACCGGCACTGGAATGAAAGCGGTGAAGCAAATGGAAAATGAACGTAGTGGAATTGAAGGAGAAATGGCTTATCCTTATACAATTGATAAAAATTGTATCCCGCATTGCGATAGTTTCTTGGACAATGGCTACACCAAAGAAGAAATGAAGTTAACCCAAGAAACGAAGAAAATTCTAGATCAATCGATTAGAGTGACTGCAACCGCGGTGCGAGTTCCTGTTGTTGGCGGACATTCTGAGGCATTGAATGTAGAATTTGACAAAGAATTCGAACTTCAAGATGTGAGAAAACTTTTGCACGATTCTCCTGGTGTTACATTGAAGGATGATCCTACAACGAATACTTATCCTATGGCGAAATATGCTGAAGGAAAAGACGATGTTTTCGTAGGAAGAATTCGAAGAGACGAAAGTCAAGAAAAAACGTTAAATATGTGGGTTGTTGCTGATAACTTAAGAAAAGGCGCGGCAACCAACGCTGTTCAAATTGCACATTTATTGATCCAAAAAGGGTTTTTGAAGATGTAGGTTTTTGTCTAATTTTCATTTTCATTCCTTTTGCTTTATAAAAACGAACCCAAAATCAAGGCTGAATAATCAAGAATGTAAAGACAATTTTGCTGTTTAACGTAAAATTTTAGTCAGTCCCTTAAAGTAATTGTAGTGAGTTTACCAAAGTAAAATAGCCACCGAAGGTAGCCGCGAAGTGCGCGCGAAGCCCAGACGTAGTCAATCACAAAGCCACTCAATCTTTTACAGATTAGTGGCTTTTTCGTATTTGAAAATCTAAGTTATTTCTTCCTAAAGAAAATACGAATTGGAATACCTGTAAAATTGAAATTCGCACGCAATTTATTCTCCAAAAATCTTTTGTAACTATCTGGTATATATTGCGGTAAATTACAGAAAAACGCAAATGCTGGCGCGTGGGTTGGCAATTGCGTAATATATTTAATCTTGATATACTTTCCTTTCAAAGACGGTGGCGGAGTGGCACCGATGATTGGCAACAACAAATCATTCAATTCTGAAGTTGGCACTTTTTTGATGCGATTTTCGTACACTTCCATCGCTGTTTCTAGCGCTTTGTGAATCCGTTGTTTGGTCAAAGTTGATGTAAAAATAATTGGAACATCGTTAAAAGGCGCCAATTCTTCTCTCAATTTTTCTTCGTATTGCAACATGGTGGTGTGGTCTTTTTCCACCAAATCCCATTTATTGACCAAAACAACCACGCCTTTGTGATTTTTTTCAATCATGTAATAAATGTGTAAATCTTGCTTTTGAATTCCTTCTGTGGCGTCAATCATAAAGATACAAACATCTGCATTTTCAATTGTGCGCACTGAACGCAAAGTTGAATAATATTCAATGTCTTCGGTAACTTTCGCTTTCTTGCGAATTCCAGCAGTGTCGATCAACATAAAGTCAAATCCAAAAGCCTTGAAACGGGTGTTTATCGCATCTCTCGTTGTTCCTGAAATGTCAGTCACAATATTTCTTTCTTGTCCTGTGAAAGCATTTATCAAAGAAGATTTTCCAACGTTTGGTTTACCAACGACCGCAATTCTCGGTAAATCTGAAACTTCTTCAAATTGCGCATTTGGATCAAAGGCATTGATGATATCATCTAATAATTCTCCTGTTCCTGAACCATTTGTGGCCGACATGTCATACACATCACCCAAACCAAATTGATAAAATTCAGCCGATAAACCGTAACGTTGTGTATTGTCCACTTTATTAGCAACGATGAAAACTTTCTTTTTAGATTTTCTCAACATCGCAGCAACCGTTTCATCTAAATCAACGATTCCAGTAGTTACATCCACCATAAAGACGATGACACTCGCTTCTTCGATAGCCAATTTCACTTGTTTGCGAATTTCGCCCTCAAAAATATCTTCCGACCCATGCACATAACCGCCAGTATCGATCACCGAAAAAGGCATTCCGTTCCATTCCCCACGACCATAAATTCGGTCACGCGTCACACCACTAATTTCCTTTACAATCGCATTTGTCGATTCTGTCAATCGATTAAACAAGGTCGATTTCCCCACATTTGGACGCCCTACAATGGCTATAATATTGCTCATAATTTCTTTTTTAAAGACTAAAGAACAAAGACATTAGACCGAAGACATTAGACTGATTTTAATTTTCAGTTAAAATCTATCTTCTAAATTCTCATATCTGTAGTCTAAAGTCTATTATCTAATGTCTAAAGTCTAATATCTAAAGTCTAATACCTTCCTTAATATCCATATTTCTTCAATTTCACTTCCGAAGCTCTCCAATCTTTGTCTACTTTGACGAAAGTTTCTAGAAACACTTGTTTACCGACAAAATTTTCAATGTCTTTTCGTGCTTCACGCCCGATTTTCTTCAGCATGGCACCACCTTTTCCGATGATAATTCCTTTTTGAGAATCTCTCTCCACAACAATAACTGCGCGAATTTTGATGATTTTTTCTTCGTCCAAATAGGTATCTACTTCTACTTGACAAGAATAAGGAACTTCTTTGTCGCAAAACAAGAAAATTTTCTCGCGAACCATTTCAGAGACGAAAAAACGAACTGGTCTGTCTGATAATTCTTCCTTGTCAAAGTATGGAGGCGATTCAGGTAGCAATTCCAACAACCTGTCCCAAACCCATTCTTTATTAAAACCGTGCAAAGCTGATACAGGAATAATTTCCGCTTTGGGAAGTTTTTCTTGCCAAAAATTCATTCTCGCTGTCACTTGCGATTGATCTGCAACCAAATCCACTTTATTGATAATCACCAAAACGGGAATATTCAATTTTTGAATGCGCACCAAAGTAGCTGCGTGATTCATTTCGCTTTCGTAAATATCTGTGATGAAAAGTAAAATGTCTGCATCTTTGAAAGAACTTTCAACATAACTCATCATTGCTTCGTGCAATTTATATGCAGCATTCACCACGCCTGGCGTATCAGAAAAAACTATCTGATAATCTTCTTCGTTAACGATTCCGTGAATTCTGTGTCTAGTAGTCTGTGCTTTGGATGTTACAATCGATAGTTTTTCTCCTACCAATTGGTTCATTAACGTCGACTTACCAACGTTTGGGCTGCCAACGATATTGACAAATCCTGCTTTATGTGACATTCTTGTATTCTAAATTGAACTACAAAGGAACGAATAATCTGTTTCTTATCCTATTTTAGTCCAGGTAGAAAATTTCACTTCAACAAACTTGCGCGATACAACTTCAATTCGTCCCAAGAAAATTCGTCTCCGTATTTTTCTTTTAATGGCGAAAGTGATTCTTCTGTATAACCATCAAAAGCAGTTTGCAAAGCCGCCAATCTTTCTGGCGATAAAACTTGTTCTATTTCTAGCAATTCTTGTTTGATAAGGTTTGCCAAATGACCTAAAACCGTTGATTCAGAAAGCATTCTCAGCGCGGCAATTTGTGCAACGGTTTTGTTTGCTTGAATCATTTCATAAGTCAAATCAACACTCGATTTTTTCTCTTTCTTCTCTTTTGTTTTCGTTTTGTTTGCCACTTTGACATCGATGATTTCCGTTTCCTCAAAGCTCTGGTCAATGTCCATCAAGGAAGGATTTTGTCGAGATTCTTGCTTGATTAAAGCAATTTTAGCGATTTTATAATTCAATATTTCTGAATTGAAAACGGTCTCTTTGTTAATTTCTTTTCCGTTTAAAACGTTTTCTAACAAAATTTTAGCGCGTTTTAAGTTGAGGACAACCGAGATTTGTTTAACGTCAATCTCTTCTAATTCCTCTACATAGGCTTTGATTTGCTTCAACTTTTTGATTTCTTCAATTTTCTTTAAAGTGCTGTAAACTAAACCATCTAATGTTTTGTAGAAATAGTCAAAAGCAGCTTGAAACCTTTCAGAAATAAATTCAATTTCAAAAGGTTCTTTTCTGAAAATATTGTCTAATTGATTCATGAATTTCTGAGAAGGATCAATCAAATCATTCATACTAGAAGCTTGCCGATGCGCCCAAACTTTGTGTTTGAATTTTTCAGTTTTCGAACCTGAACCGGCGTAAGAAGCTTCATGAATTCGCCAAGCATCGTTCAATTCGCGCCATTCAAAAGCAGCTTTTAAGGTATTTAACAAGAAATTTTTAGTTTCTATTTCAAGGCTATTTTCCAATTGTTTTTCATCTGCTTTGTTGTTGGCAAATTGCATCACATGTTGGTCGTTACTCAATCCATTCATACGCATGGGCGAAAGTAAAACCAAGCCGTCGAGGGAGCGCAATCTTGAAAGTGCGACGTAAGCTTGTCCGGGAGCGAAAACTTGTGAAACATCCAATACTGCTTTGTCGAATGTCAAACCTTGGCTTTTATGCACGGTTATCGCCCATGCCAATTTCAGCGGAAAATGAACAAACGAACCTAAAACATCTTCATTGATTTCCTTGGTGTTTTCATTCAACGAATAGCGAATATTTTGCCATTCGTGCGTTTCTACCTCTATCGTTTTATTTTCTTCGGGAAAATAAACCAAAATTTCACCATCAGAAAGTGATTTTATTACACCCATTTTTCCGTTGAAATAATTTTTTTCAGCCGAAGTGTCATTTTTGATAAACATCACTTGAGCGCCCTTTTTTAATTCCAAGGTTTCCTCCAAAGGATGCATGTGTGGAGGAAAATCACCAGTGATTGTGGCTTCGTATTTGAAACTTTTACCCTTCAATTCCGCCAAAGATTTGGCGTTCATTTCATCCGCTTTGGAATTGTGGGTGGTCAGAGTGATGTATCCTTCATTGTTTTTCAAATCAAAATCTGGATGTACAAATTCATTCAAATTCTCCACATCTTGCGCTGTTATCGAATTGTTTCTCAGGTTATTCAGAATGTGAATAAATTTTTCATCCGATTGCCTGTATATTTTCGTCAGTTCGATATACAAGGGCGGATTTTCTTGTATCACCCGCGAATGAAAAAAGAAAATTCCAGGATAATATTTGCGCAATTCTGCCCATTCCTCGTTTTTAACCACTGGGGGCAATTGCAATAAATCTCCTATATATAAAACTTGTACTCCACCAAATGGCGCATTGTTTTTTCTTACATTTCTTAATGTCCAATCAATCGCATCCAACAAATCTGCGCGCAACATGCTCACTTCGTCGATGATCAGAAGTTCCATGCCGAGCAATACATTTTTGCGTTGTTTATTCATATTGAAATGGCGCATCAACGTGTCTTTCGTCTCCAATTTGGCCCGATCTGAAAAATTAGGTGCCGATCCAAATTCTGGAATAAATCCAGCAAAAGGCAATTGAAACATGGAATGAATGGTTACACCGCCTGCATTGAGCGCTGCGATTCCAGTAGGTGCAACAATGACCGCTTGTTTGTGCGTAGAAGCAATTATTTTGTGTAATAAAGTTGTTTTTCCTGTTCCGGCTTTACCAGTTAGAAAAACGGAACGTTGAGTTTGGTTGATAAAACGAGTTGTAAATTCCGCAGGATCTGATGTTTGTGACATTATTTTTGTTAATTTGCTAATGAAGATAAGAATAAAGTGCAGATTGAAAGGTGTTTTTCAAAAAAAATTCAAATTAAAACACAAAAAAATGAGCAATGCGTGGGGCAAACCTCTAAAATGGTAAAGGTTTATAGTTGGTTTACCGAGATAAAATAATTCCAACACTTTAATCATTAGTTGAAGTTTTTTCTTTTTCTTTACTTTTGCGTACCTTTATTCCAATATGTTGCTAAAAAGAATTTTCTCCTTCATGCTAATTTGCATTGCTTTGCAGGCACATGCTACCCATAACCGCTCGGGAGAAATAACTTACAGACATTTGTATGGCAACACCTACGAATTTACCATCACCACTTGTACCAAATTAACCAGCGAAGCCAACCGCGATGACTTGGAAATTCAATATGGCGATGGCGTGATTGACACCATTCCAAGGGTCCTTTTTTACGATTTCCCGGCCACCGACACCAAACAAAATTATTACGTTGGAACGCACACCTACACCGGTCCGGGTACATTTTTGATTCAGTGCGAAGATCCAAACCGCAACGCCAATGTGCTGAATATCGCCAATTCAGTCGATAAAATCTTTTGCATTCAAACTTTGCTCATCATTTCTCCCTTTTTGGGAACGCCAAACAACAGTTTGCAATTGGTTGATTGTCCTTGTCCGGAGGAAACGTGCACTGGCCAACCGTGGATTTACAATTTTGGCGCTTATGATCCTGACGGCGACAGTTTGTCTTACCAGCTGATTCCCTGCAAAGGCGAAGATTGTTTTGATATGTCGATGCCTGACGTCTATCAATATCCGCAAGAAGTGGGCGGCGGTTTGCTCACGCTTGATCCGCTGACAGGAACACTTTTTTGGAACGCACCAACAATTTCTGGCGAATACAATTTAGCGGTTGTCGTCACGGAATACCGCCGTGGAATTCGCATCGGATTTGTGATTCGCGACATGCAAGTGACCGTAAAAGGCGTTTGTTTGAACAATGCACCGATGGTTTCTGCCATCAATGATACTTGTGTATTTGCCAACGAAAATATAGATTTTCAAGCGTTTGCGCAAGACGACCAAGCAACCGTGCAAGACAACCCTGTATTGCATTGGGAATATTTCGGCGAAGGTTTTTTCTTGGAAAATAATGCCGCCACATTCAATACTTCGCCCAACGGAAATCCAATTACAGGCGATTTTCACTGGCAACCGGGCTGTGAAGCGGTGCGCAACAACAGCTACATTTTTACCTTGGAAGCCACAGACGCTGGTCCAAACGTGATTTTGAAAGCCTTGGAAACATTCAACATCACGGTAAATGCGCCGCCCGTTCAAAATTTAACTTTGACAGAATCATTGAACGCATTTGAACTTAATTGGGACGCGGCAGATTGTCCGCAAGTAGTTGGTTATAAATTGTATAAAAGCAACGATAGCACCGCTTTAAATCCTGAAAACTGTTGTACGCCCAATTTCCCGTTGAGCATTGGCTACACACTTTTGGCGGAAATTGACGGAAAACAAACGACAACTTTCACAGATTCAAGCAATTTGGTTGTCGGAAATCAATATTGCTATTTGGTCACCGCAGTTTTTCAAAATGGCGCTGAAAGTTGCATTTCCAATCAAGTTTGTGGTGAAATGAATTTTCAGATTCCTGTACTTACGCATGCAACAATTGGCTTCACAGATCCAACTTTAGGCGTTGACACGGTTCGTTGGACGCATCCGAAAGAATTGGATTTAAACATTTATGCCGGGCCGTATCAATACCGCTTATATCAATCAACTTCAAATTCACTTACTTTTGTGCCCGTTTTCACCACTGGTCCGCAAAATACATTGACGCAATGCGATACATTTTTCATCAACCAAAATTTGCCCACTTCCACCAATGCTTTTCAATACAAAGTTTCATTGATCGACAACGGACAAGAATTGGGATTCAGTCCAACGGCGACGACGATTTTCTTGAGTTTGGTTCCCAACGACAATCAACTGCAGTTAGCTTGGAATGAGATTGTACCGTGGACAAATTCACTCTATGAAATCTGGAAAGAATCGCCAACCAATTCTGGGAATTTTGTGTTACTCGACATTATTTCAGAAAAAAGCTACATCGATTCAAACTTGTTGAACGAAACTACTTATTGCTACAAAGTGCGCAGCATTGGCGCTTATTCTTTGCCCGGAATTGTTTCGCCTTTGCTGAATTGGTCGAACATTGCTTGTGCGCAGCCAACAGATTTAACTGCGCCATGTGCACCCAATTTAGGCAACTTGACCCAAAATTGTGAAAACTTTCAAAACAGTCTTTTTTGGGAGCAAAACCCAGCTTTTTGTGCTGAAGACGTGGTTGGTTATCGCGTTTATTATTCTCCAACAACTGACGGAAATTTTGAGGTCATTGCCGATTTTCCCTCAAATTCCACTGGTTTCATTTTCAGTGACACGAGTAATTTGGCGGGTTGTTTTTATCTGACGGCGTATGATTCATTACCCAATCAAAATGAAAGTCTGGCTTCCAACTTGATTTGCATAGAAAATTGCGATCCATCTTATGATTTGCCAAACATTTTCACCCCAAATGATGACGATAACAATGACGTTTTTCAACCTTTGCTTCCCTACAAATTCATCGACGCGGTAGATTTCGTCATTCTAAACCGTTGGGGAAACACCATTTTTGAAACCAAAGATCCCATGATTGGCTGGAATGGCAGAGACCAAAAAACCAGTGAAAGAGTGACAGATGGCGTTTATACTTATTTGTGCAAAATGAAAATCAATACGCTGAGCGGCGAGAAATGGGTTACATTACATGGATTTGTGCATGTGATTTTTTGATTGATGAAAATTTATCAAAATGAATCCATAAGATGTATTAAGCATCAAAAAGTCAGCACCCAATTTAGAGTACTGACTTCTTGCTTTTGAAAAGACGCTTATTTATAAACTTGAATTAAAATTTTAACCTTTGGAAGTAACTTCATAAGAAATAATCGTGTTTTCTTCTTGAAATATTTCGGACATGCAACTTACTAGGTACTTCATGTCTTCTTCGAAAAGTTGTCCAATATTGCCAATTCTAAAGGCATTTACTTTACTCAATTTGCCAGGATAAATGACACAATTTCTGTCATTTAATTTATTATAAAAATGTTCAAAATTGAAATTTACATCTTCTGGATATAAAAAAGAATTGATAATGTGACCTTGAATTTCTTTAGGTAAATATTCTTTCAAGCCTAGTTTTGACGTTCCTGCCAACAAAACTTTTTGGTTGTTTTGGTATCTTTTCTCTCTTGCTTCAACGCCACCTTCTTCTATTAATTCATCGATTGCTTGATTGAAAGCCATGATTGCCAAAGTTGGAGGCGTAAATCTAAATTGCCCAGAAGTTTCCAGACCTAACCATTGTTCGTAAAGATCTAAAGTTAGTGTTTTTGCTTTTCCTTTGCAATCATTTAATTTTACAATTTTACAAATGGCAAAAGAAAAACCTGGTACACCCTCGATGCATTTATTAGAGGAAGAAACTAAAAAATCGATTTTGCATTTATTAATGTCAATAGTCACACCACCAAAACTACTCATTGCATCAACGATATATGTCTTTTCAAATTGGGCGCATAACGTTCCAATTTCTTGAATCGGATTCATTAAGCCAGTAGTTGTTTCACAATGAACAACAGCAACATGTGAAATATCCTGTTTTGTTTCTAAAACAGTTTTAACAATTTCTGCATCAATTATTTCATTTTCATTGAAACGAATAATTTCGGTTGGAATATTGTGAATATTTGCTATTCTTAAAATACGCTCACCGTAAGCACCATTAATCAAAATTAATAGTTTATCACCTTCCTTAATAGAGCTCTTTATGACACTTTCAATGCCGAAAGTACCCGAGCCTTGAATGATGACTGTTGAAAATTCGGTTGGAGAAACATTACCAATTTGTAAGAGTTTTGCTCTTATTTCTTTCACAGCATCAATGAATTCGATATCTCTAGAACCAACATCTGTTAGCATCGCCCTTTTAACAGTTTCACTGGTATTTAAAGGGCCGGGAGTAAATAATCTTTTCATAAAAGCAAACCTTTTAAAAGTTCTGGAATTTGGGCAACACTATCTAAAATATGACTATGTGGGCAAATAATAAGTTCCTCTTTTGTGCAAGCACCAGATAAAACAGCAATATTCAACCCACAACCAGCATTATTTCCTTCGTTCAAATCTGAAGGTGTATCTCCCACTTTAACAACTTCCTTGGCGTCAGAAATGTCAAAATGTTTCATTGCTTTAAAAACCATGTCTGGATGCGGTCTTCCGTTTTCAACTTCATCACTGGTTACAGTGTAATCAACTAATCCATTTTCAATCCAACCTACTCTTTGAAAAATAGCGTTGGCAATTCTTCTGTCAAAACCAGTATCTATCGCAACTTTGATATTCATTTTATTAAACTGACGAAAAGCTTCAGAAACACCTTCAATTTCTTTGATTGTTTGCGAATTATCATAAAAATCAACCATTTTATTCTGAAAAGAAGTGTGTATCTCACTTACTAATTCATTAGTGATTGATTCTTTATCCTTAGCACGCATTTCTAACAATAGTTTGATAGCTAAAGGTTTAGCCATTCCCATTACAGAGTTTATATCGTCTCTTGAACAATCAACATTTTGTTCCATCAAAGCGTTTTGTAAAGCAACGTTTACAAAGTCTTCATCATGAACAGTCGTACCTGCCATGTCTAATACAACTAGTTTAATTCCCATTTCAATTTATTTTTTTACAAAACTACATTAAATTTACTTATACTATAATTTTAAGCTAATTATTTCCTATTTATAACATAAATATGTTGTGAGTTTAATTTAGATTTAACAGTGGAACATCACTTTATAAAAAATCTTCCATGGTCTTTTTTGCTAATCCAAAACTCAATGTCATTCCAGCTCCTGCTAAAGCATTGACTATTAAAATATTATCGCTTATCTTTTTAACTAGATACTTTTTATCCATCGATTTAGTGTAAACACCTGTCCATCTTTCTTTTATTTCAAGCTTTTCATTCTTCAAAAGTGAGTGAACACCTGTTAAAATTGAATTATCAATATTTTCAGAATTAAAGGGAGAAACAGCATCTGAATAAATATGTGAATCACCTATCAATAACTCATTGTGATTATTTTGAGCAATCAATATATTTATGCCATTAGAAATAATATCTGGACTTTCCTTAGCTATTCGTTTTCTTAAGTCTTCTAAAGATTTGCAAATTGAAAAAGAATTATAATGAATAAAGGAAGTTGCCGAAAAAAGTGTTGGCTCAATTCTAGTCACTATTGGATTAGTTTTAAGCATTTGTAGTTTACACTTTGTAATATTTTCACCTTTATATACTTCTGGAAATAAATATTCATAATCAGACCCAGTGGTTACGATCAACTTTTCCGCATTAATTTGTCCCTGATTTGTAAAAATGATTGGCAGTGATTCTCCAATAATCAAGGTATTATTTAAAAACTCAACTTTATATTTGTCCTTTAACCATTCTTTAATTTTGGGAATTGTTTCCCTGCTGTTTATTGTTTTTTCATTTTTACTCAATAATGCCCCTTTCAAGTTGCTAGCGTTGACATATGGGAATAAACCTTCAACTTCTTTGCTACTTAAAAGTTGGTGAGATTGGTCGTATGATTCATTTACATATTCTCTAATAACCTCATATTCAACATCATGATATGCCAATCCTAAAGCACCATTGTTTTTGTACCAAGCATTTGTTTCAGTGAAAAATTCATTCCAAACGGATTTAGAAATTTGGACCATATCTGAAAATTCTTTCTCTTGTCCAATTTCCCAAAACAAGCCAAAATTTCTTATCGAAGCACCCAGACAAGACTGATCTTTGTCGACAACTAAAACCTTTAACCCTTTTTTTGAACACCAATAAGCATGGGATAAACCAACAATTCCAGCTCCAACAATACACACATCATATTTCACAATATCCTATTTATTTGAAGATTGATTTTGGCTTCTCACTTTAGTATAAAAATATAAAAATGACAATACGAACAAGAAAGAAACAGCAAAAGAAATAATGTAACTTGCAGATTTAAAGAAACTAAGATAACTCAATTGACTATTTCCAAAATTTTTATAAAAAAGAATTCCCACGCTACCGAAGTATCCATAAAAATCAGCAAGTGTTACCATAAACCCAGCAGTGCTGATGTACTTGAATGAAGAAACTAGACGCTCAAAAAAGATTGTATTTGCTGGAATATAAGAAATATATAAACCAAGACCCAATAATGTCATCCATAAAAAAGGAGATATTATTTGCAGTTCAAATAAATAAGTTGAAATCCCGATCGACATTGCGCCAACTATGGATACTAAATGTATTACATAAAAAGCTTTAGTATTGTTTTTGATCCAATTGAGCGAAGTCATTACGATTACAACAGAGATCCCAATTGGAATTTCAGTTTTGGAATAAATAGAAATATTATCGCCAAAACCTAAATCTTTCCAAATTTCAACTGCAAAATTATCTCTGAAGTCTCTGAACATAGTCAAAATTGTGTAAGCCAATAGGAAAAAAATCAAACCTAACTTAAACTCCCTCAAAAAGCGCTTTCGTTCCGCCTTATGCATCGGATTTCTTTTTGTACGTTTTTCAATGTCTTCCTCTGAGGGCGCAGGTATTTGATTGAGCATCCATACAGCTAAAAGTAGCAAAGGCAAAAACGTTAAAACGACCACAAATGGCATCCAAAATTCAGAAACACCTAAACTTAAAATCAATTTTCCAATTGATTTAATGAATCCTGAGGAAACAATCATAGTCAATGAAAGACCCAAAACCAATATTTCTGTTATTTTTCTGCCTTCCAGATAGGTATAAACTAATCCGAAAATCATTCCAATAGGTAATCCATTTAAAAACAAGCAAATAATATTATAAGGTTGAGGAATCACGGCAAAAAGAAAAAGCGAAAAACCTGAAATTAATGTCAAAGCTAGAATCAATTTCCCCCTATTTTTTGAAGTAATTTCAGCAACTATTTTGATCCCAATAAATTTTGAAATTGTATACCCAATAATTTGAGCCGAAATCAAGATTATTTTATAATCGATGCCAAAAAAAGTGATGTTTTCAAATTCCGCCACAGAAAATGCTTTTCTAAAAGCGTACATGGAAGTGTAAATACAAAAGGCCGCAAGTGTGGCAAAAATTGTCAAGATTTTAGGATTTGAATTCGACAGAAATAATTTAGTTTTAGCTGACATTTCAAAGAATTTTTAAACCATTTTCAGTTAATTTGGCATCTATCCAAAACCCTTCTTTTAAAACTTTCAATTTCTGAACACCATTTTTAATTAAAATCGGCGCAAGCGCTGCGAATTTTGAATCAATTTCAGCAGGCGCGTGCGAATCACTATTTAGTAATAAGGGAATATTGAGTTCATTGGCAATGCGAATTAAATCTAAAGAAGGATATGGTTCCGAAAGATCTTTCTTATACATTCCTCTTGTATTTATCTCCAAAAAAGATTCTGATTTAGAAAGTGTCGTCAAACACTTTATCGCTTCTTTCTGGTACGTCTCAGAATAAATATCAATTATTGATTTCTGATTTAAATCTTGGTGAAATCTAATTTTATCGAAATGCCCAATGACGGTAGGTGCTGTGTTTGCAATCATTTTTGAAATTGATTCAAAGTAATTAGTTACCAAAAAATCTTGATCGTTTTGCCAAATTCTTTCCAATCCTTTCACAAAAATTTGAGTATTCCCATCGATTTCAAAATGTTTTCCATTTTCAAATTGTCCAAGAAAATGCAATGAACCAATGGTGTAGTCTAATTTAATATTTGCTAAAATTGAATGATTTTTATCAAAAATTTGATCTATATAATCTATTTCTAATGACCTATAAATTTCAATTTTCTTTTGATATTTCTCCTTTAAATATGCAATTTCATTAGCATAATTTCCAAGATTACTTTCTTTCATGCTCCACTCATTTTCAAATGGCAAGGGAGTGTGAGAAGAAAAACCAATCGACATAAAATTTTTCTCAATTGCAGAAATAACATATTCCTCCAAATTGGATTTTCCATCGCAATAATTGCTGTGACAATGATAATTAGTCCACAAATTGTTTAAAGTTTAAAAAGCAGTAGTCCTTTTAAAAACTACTGCTGATTGATTTCTAGTTCAAAATCAATTTTTGAATTGACTGATTGTCTAAAATGATGTAATACAATCCTTTTTCAGTTTCGCTTAAATCAATTTTAAGACTTTTAGCGGAATTAATCTGATTTTCTTGGTAAACTGTTTCACCTAATACATTTACGATTTTAAGCGATTTGGCTTGGTTGTCTGAAAATTCTAGGTTAAAATTACCCTTGGATGGATTAGGGAAAATTTTGAAACGACTTTCAGACTGTAAGCTTTCAACGCCGGCATCATTTATGGTTGTTGTAAAAATAAACGGTCCGGCATAAAAACTAGTACTTCCTCCACCGCAATTAGTTCTCACATAATAAGCGTATTCAGTGTTTGCAGCTAATCCATTTAACAAATAGGATGTAGAACCTGAGATACCAGAAACAGGAATTCCCAATCCTAAAGTAAAACCAGACGGACCCCATTCGATATCAAAATTAGCTTGTGGATTAGTTGATGTCCAAGACAATAATGCTGCGTTGTAAGTAATATTTGTCGCTGAGAGATTTGAGGGAATCGCACAAGTCAAAGTGGTGAACGGAAATGGTCCAACCCAAGTACTTGCTCCTGATGCATTGCACGTATCTTGAATATAAAAGTCATATAAATTGTTCGCAATCAAGCCAGCGATGGTAGTAGGATTAGTGGAAGTATTTACAATTGCAGTTCCGTTCCCTAATACAAATCCTTGCGGCCCCCATTGGATATTATTATCTGGAGTAGAACCATTTACCCAACTAAATGTTGCAGAATTAATTGTTGAACTCACATTTAAAATATTTGTTGGAAAATCGCAAGAAGCAGTAGATTGCAAACCAAGTATGAATTCTTTTTTGTAATTGATTTCTGATTTGCTGATAATATTGTTTGCTAAGTCTAGATTTGATTGAAAAATACTCCAAACTGGTGCGTCACTTTTCACTCTGTTGTATAAAAGTAAGTTTGCTTCATTTAATAGCGCGGAACTATTTGTAGCATAATTACTTTCAAATTTATAGCTAAGTTGTGCATTTGTATCAACTGAAAACACACCATAATAACTATTGTCAGCAACCAATAAATTTAATCCATTTGAAATCACAGGAACATTTGCAACTTTATACAAATGAATTCCCGTTGAATTTAAGATGTTTGAAAGTTTAAAATTCCCTAAATTTGAACTGGTAAATTCGAAGGTATTTGCACCAATATTTGCACCATACAAGAAAAGACTTTCATCTCCTATAGGAGCTCCCGAAATTTTCCAAATTGAATTAATTGAATTAATTAACGACCCATTAAATCCATTTACTGAGCTATCGGTTAATGTTGTTCCTGCTGTTTCGTCACAAGTATAATATGCATACAAATTAGCCGCTGAAGGACTTACTTTTTTACACATATTTGTTCTGATTTCATTGACAGACCTAATATCATCCCAAATTCTAACTTCGTCTATTTTACCATTGAATTTCGGGTTAGCTCCATTCCAAAAATAATTTCCAGTTCCGTCTTGCCCAAGTTTATATGTGTAAGCTGACAAAAAAGATCCTGTGATAGAACTTACATCTAAACTGTCTTTGGCAACGCCATTTATGTAAACTGTAAAATACCCTCCTCTTTTGTACGTTGCTGCAAGATGAAACCAATCCAATTTCACTTCGTCAACATTCAAAGTCAAGTCCTTTCTTGGATTAGAAGGGTCTTTAAAATTAAATTTCATAACCGAACCATTATCTTGCACATCAAAAACAAACCCTGTATTATTTCCTGAAGACCAATCTTTATTTGAAAAGAAAGCTTCATCATCAGTTACAGTATTTACTTTCATCCAGCATTCAAAAGTAAAATCGCTAGTATTTAATTGAGTTAAATTTCCTAAATCACAATAATTGTTGTTCGCAGTGTTGGATTCAAAATCTAAACAATTTCCAGAACCGACAGAATTGACTTGAGCAAAACAGTTGAAAACTGATAGTAAACTAAAAAGTACTAAATTTTTCATAACATGATTATTTTAAGTAATTTACTTAATGATTATTTTGTTTGTTTTACTTTTTCCTCCAATAAATAAGGTAATAAAATACTCACCAGCAGATTTATTTGAAACGTCAATATTTAATTTATTTTTAGTCATTGGCGAAACATTATTTTTCTCTTCCACAATATTTCCAAGATTATCTACTAATTTATAATTGATTGCTTCATTTGCTTCATTTTCAAACCAAACCGAAACAAGATCTGTGCTTGGATTCGGGAAGGTTTTAAAATTAAAATCATTGGAAATTATATTAGCTAGCGAATTGGTTGATGTTTCTTGATGTAATGAATCCAACCAAGACTGTCCATCAAAATCCCAAGCTGGATTAAATGGATTACAAGCTGTTCCTCTAAATAAATGATCCAAAGCAGTTACTGCGATATCATCTTGAGAAGGATTTTGTATCGCCAAAGTTGCATTGAAATTCCCAAGCGCTCTACTTCCTGGATCTTGAATACCTGTCAGTTGATTAGCAACAGGATTATTTCCACTTCCAATCCACCAAATTTTTCTTTCTAGATTAGTATTTCCTCCATGTCCATTTCCAATTCCACCATGATCAGTTGTAAGAAGTACAATCCAATCTTCATTGGCATAATTTGGTCTGTTGTAAAGGGCTGTCATAATGTTTCCAATATGAGCATCAACTGTTTCAATTGCTGACATATACGCAGGATTTAGCGGGCTAAAACCGCTAGAGTGACCAGTTAGATCACATTCATCAAAATAAGTAAATAAAACGTCTAAATTAGGGTTTGCTAATTGAGTTTGTGTTGCTGAAACACTATTGGCACCGCAACCATCACAAACTTTTAATTTTAAATCCCATCCATCATTGTACACATTGTCGCTCATTGGCGCCCATTGTACGATTTGAACAGCATACAAATCTTGTAAACAAGTTTTAGCCAATGTTGGAAAATAGGGATAGGTATTATAATTACTTCCAGAATAAGAATTACTAGTAACACCATGTTTTTCATATTCAACACCTGTCATAATTGTTGACCATGAAGGACCAGAAACTGTAATTCCTTCATGCCATGATTCATAAGTATAAAAACCTCCTGCAATCAGATTGTCAATATTCGGAGTATTCGCTTGTTGAAGCGCATCGGCTCTAAGTCCATCTATACCAATTATAAGTACTTTTCTTGGTTGGGATGAAAATGCAACATTCAAAGAAAGAAGTGCAAAAATGGAAGTAATAAATTTTTTCATGGCTAATTTTTATTTTAAACAAATTTACTTCAAGTATAATTTAAGCCATAAAATATCATATTAATAAATTATGATGATTTTCTCACAAAAATTAATAAATTATTAAGTGCTAAAATTCAAATTTTATTCCAAGTTGACTTCTACTTCTGTAGTACTCCGTAGAAGCAACACGCCAGTCCTTTCCGACATACTTTCTTTCTGGAGAATTAAGTAAATTATTCATTTCCAAATAAATGTTTGCGTGCTTGGATATTTGAAAAGTAAGCATTAGATCAAGGCTGTAAAAGCTATTCAGGTAGATGTCAAAATCGGAATTTTTATGCAGTAATTCTCCTCCAATACTTGCTAAATTCAAATCTGTCAAACATTTACCATTGTACAATAGACCAGTTGAAATAGCTAATTTCTTACCTTCATAACTTAATGATAAGTTGTAAAGCAAGGGAGTTTGCTCAGTCATCGCTTGAAAGTTTTCCCTTCCTTTAACTTTCATTCTTGAAATTGAATATGTCAAATTAGAATTAATCTCAAATCTCTTCAATTTTGAACTGATAAAATCTAAATTTTTATTGAACAGCAATTCTATTCCGCTTACCCAAGAATTATTTGCATTTTCAAATCTTTTCATTGTGATTCCAGAAATTACATCTGAACTATTTGTGACCACGGAAAAAATATGGTTTTCAATATTTTTAAAATATAACCCAATCGAAAACATTCCTTTATTTCCCCAAAATTTATCATAAGAAATATCAAAATTAGAGGAAAAAACGGGTTTTAAATTTGGATTTCCGAATGTGTATTCCAAATCATTGAATCTAATCACAGCCGCTCCTGGTTTTGTTTCTTCGAAGTTTGGTCTGTGCATAGTTCTTGACACAGCCAAATGCAATGTGGAGGTTTTATTGATGTAGTAATTTAAATTGAAGGATGGTAAAAAACCTATATATCGCCTTTGAATTGTCCTTGTTTCAGGAATTGAAAAGTAAGTTCCTGACAAACTATCAAAGGCAATGTTGGAAGTCAAGGTATCTGATGATTCTCGTAAGTGCGTATTTTCAATTCTAAATCCTGTCAAAAAAGCGACTTTTTTATATGAATAAGTAATCATCGCATAAGTTGCATGCTGATTTTCAGTATAATTATAATTGGAACCAACCCACTGATAATATTCATAATTCAATTTATTCATCTCCACCTCTCTCAACCTACCTTGATTTAATTCCAAGAAGTTAGAGAGACTTTGATCCGATAACATAGGATAATTGAGTTTTTCATAATTGGCGCCAAGTTCTTTTAAAAATCCTTCCTTCGAAACACTAAACAACTGGTTACTAAAATCAGTCAGCAAAATTGGAGTTGAATTACCTGTACTGAAATCTTGAAGCCATCCATGCTTTGAAATATTTCTAAAACCAATTTTATGTCTAAATTTTGCTCCGAACTGCAATTTTATTTTATTGTTTAAAGTGTACTCCAAATCAGCCTTGCAAACAATCGGATCTCCCTCTCTCGTATGATTGATTTCCGTATAGGCATTAGAAAAATGAAACATTTCAGGAGTTAAAATATTACTAAATTTCGGTTGAACATTCAAGGGACTATCCCCTGCTGAGTATGGATTATCATCACCAATCAATTTTACCAAAATATTCTGCGTAGAGTTTATGTCAGGAATGTTTCCTTTGATATCAACCGCTGAAAAGTCTTGAAATTGTAACATTGGACTCATAAATTCAGTCACGAAAAAACCATTGCGAGAATCATTTTTTGAGAAAGGAGACTGGCCAAATTTGAATTGATTACTGTAAGAGGCTACCTTTAATTCTAGTTTTACTTTAGGACTTAAATTTATTTCAGAACATAAGTCACCGCCAACAATTTTACGATTCAATATTCCCTTTGTATTCTGTAGCCTTAACCGCTGACCATCGTCATCATACCAATTAAAACTTTGCTTTTTCATATTTTTATCATCTTGCATGAAGCCGCAAAATAGATTTGATTCAATTTTAATTTTACTGTTCAACTTATATTGCAAAGAAGTGTGCGCTCCAACTGTCGTCCTCAACCCATCGTATCTTCTTAATTCTAATCGATTTACACTATGATTTAAATTGCTACCGTAAATTATTTTATAGGCATCACTTGCATAATTCCTTCCGAAATATGTCAAATTCGAAATGAAACTCCATTTTTTATTCTTAGATAAATTGCCGTAAATAAAACTAAATGTACCTGTTGGTTTTTTGGCCAAAAAGTTGAACCCAGCGGCAATATTTATTTCCATCAGTTTTTCTGTCACCGCAGGCTTAGTTAAAAAATTGATGCTTCCGCCAATATTGTCAGATTCTAAATCAGGTGTAACTGTTTTGGATTCAACAACCTGATCAACAAAATCGGATGGAAATGCCTCAAATTCAAAGCTTCTAGTGGTATTGTCTTCACAAGCTACAGGCAAACGATCTCCATTAATTAATACAGCAGTCCAGTCAGTTGGAGTTCCACGCAATGAAACCATGCTGCTCTCACCTTTATTTCTAAATAAAGAAACACTTGGTAACCTCGAGGCGATATCGGCAGCGTTTTTCACAGGTAATTTATGAATCTCATCCTTGTTTTTAATGTAAACAATATTGATATTGCTTTTAATCTGGTTAACAGAATTATTCCTTTTCGTATTAATTAGAACCTCTTCTAAATTAACAACTTGATCAATTAAAATTTGACCTAAATCAAGAATGTCACTTGACTTAATTTCAAATTTGACATTTTTTTCAATATACCCAATGGGTTGAATCGTCAAATTGTATTTTCCAGAATCTAAATTAAAAAAGTAGAATTCCCCATTCACATTTGAAATTACCTTTATATTTAGGGAATCAATTCTCAAATAGGCACCTGAAATTGGTCCATAAAAATCTGCAATTTGCCCTTTCACTGTTCCTTTTTGGTCCTGTGAAAATGAGGAGAATCCAAAAAAGAAAATGAAAAAAAATAAGATTGATTTATTGCTACAAGTAAACATCTTTAAATGTCGATTTTAAAACCAATTTGACCTCTCATTCTATAATATTCTGTTCTTAAGCTTCTCCAAGATTGACCAACGGATGTTTGTTGTGGGAAATCTAGCAAATTAATTCCCTCTAAATAAAATGTATAAATCTTTTTGAATGTATAAGAACATTGAATATCTAAATTATAATACTGATTCATAAAAATATCAAAGTCAGAATCCTTGTGCAGTAATCCAATTCCAGCCAAGGAAGCCAAGTTCACTTCTTGAAGGTGTCTTCCTATATAATTCAGAGCTACCCTTGAATTAAATCCTCCCTTTTCATATGTCAAAGCAACATTATAAATTACTGGTGTTTGTTGAGTCATTTTTTGTGCCTTTGGTCTTCCAGGAACATTCATTCTAGAATCAGAGAGTGTTATGTTTGTGTTTAGACCAAAATTTTTCAAAACACCAGGTAAGAAATCGAATTTTCTAATAAAAGTAATTTCGACTCCGTAGACTTTTGCCTTGTCAGAATTTTGGTACTTTTTAATCATTAATCCAGATGCAGGATCAATATCGGCAGTTGTTACAGTGAAAATATTATCATATACACTTTTAAAATATCCGCCCACTGACCACATTCCTTTATTACCCCAATAATACTCGTAGCACAAATCAAAATTGAAAGCTGTGGTCGGTTTTAAATTTGGATTTCCGTAGATGTAAATCAAATCATTATATTTCACCACAGCAGCTCCTGGTTTCGTTTGTTCAAAATTTGGTCGTTTCAATGATTGTGAAAATGCAAATTTGATGTTTTGATTTTTTTTGTGGTTGTAAATGATATTAAGCGAAGGCAATAATTTATTGTAAATTTTGGATGTTACTCTTTGAGCAGGAACATTGTAAATCGAACCTGAAAGGGAATCGTATGCTAATTCAGCAGTCAATGTATCTGATGTCTCGTACAAATTAGTATGCACAAATCTTGCCCCTCCCACGAAATTGAAATTTTTAAAAGAATATTCAGCCATTCCATAAGCATCAAACTGCTTCTCCTTGTAGTCATAACTTGAACCAACCCATTGAGCAAATTCTTGGTTAAATTTGTCCATTTCCACTTCTCTCATTTTGCCATTTGTTTTCGCTAAAAAAGATGCCGCCTCATTTAAAGTTAAAAAGGGAAACAAACTATTTTGATAATTTGCTCCAGTCTCTCTTAAAAATCCACCTGGAGTTTGACTAAAATTTTCCAGTTCAAAATCCTGTAATTTAATAGGACTATTGTTTCCGGGAATTGAATAATCTTGAAACCATTGATGTAAAGAAATGTGTCTGTAACCTTCTTTGTTTCTGTATTTTGAACCTACTTTTAATTTTAAATTATTTGACGCTTTGTATTCAAAATCTAATTGCGAAACAATTTTGTCTCTTTCATTTGTGTTATTTGTTTCAGTGTAAGCTTTATAAAACTCAAAATCCTTAGTTTCTAATGGTTTGTTTTGAAAAATCTGCGCAAATTGGGGCTGAATATTAGACGGCGAATCCCCATTTCCGTATGGATTATCACCTCCAATTAACTTTGTTGGAAAGCCATTTGGATCATTTGGATCTATTGTTTGTCCATATAAACTGACAATATCTTGATCTGAAAATTGCAAAAGTGGACTTATAAATTCAATTGTGTAGTATCCATTTCGTTTATCTTTTTTATCATCGATAGGCACATTTCCATAATGAAAATTGTTATTGTAGGTGGCAAATTTGGCCTTCACTTTTAACTTGGAAGAAATGGCAATTTCTGTAAAAATATCACCTCCATATAATTGTCGCAATAATTCACCATGAATACTTTGAAGTCTCACTCGCTGACCAGAACCTTCATACCAATTAAAACTTTGCTTTTTTTGATATTTATTGTCATTCATATTGCTGTAAACCATGTGTGACCCAATCTTCACTTTCTTATTTGGTCTATATTCAAATGCCAGATTTGCTGATGTATTTATTCTTATACCATCATATCTCTTTAGTTCTAATCTATTTAGCCCATGGTTAAAATTACTACCATAAATAATTTTCGTCGCATCAGTTGCATAATTTCTGGCAAAAGTCGAACCATTAACCACAAAACTAAACTTCTTGTTTTTTGTGATATCTCCATAAAGAAAATTCAAAGTACCCAGTGGTTTTTGAGCCAACGGATTGTAGCCACCAGCAACATTTAAACCAAACGTTCTTTTATTTACATAACTTTTTGATAAAAAATTGATACTTCCTCCAATGTTATCTGCCTCAATATCTGGAGTATTACTCTTAGTGACAATTACATAATCAATCATGTTTGATGGAAGAATCTGAAAATCAAATGATCTTGTTGTATTTTCCTCGTCGGCAACTGGTAATCTATCACCATTTAAAAAGGTTGCGGTCCAATCTATTGGTGTTCCTCTAAGAGAAATATTACTTCCTTCACCTTTGTTTCTTGTGACAGAAGCACCTGAAATTCTGGCAACTACATCAGCACCATTTTTGTTTGGCAATTTACTGATTGTTTCAGCAGACACAACATTTACAATTTGTACCGCATTTTTAGTCATATTTATTGCCTTATTTTCAGTATTCTTTGCGTTTGCAGTTACTGAAACCTCTTCAATTTTATTAACTTGACTCAATTGAAGATTTCCCAAGTTTTTATCTTCTAATCCATCATTATTAAAATTAAAAAGCAAAACTTCATATCCTAAAGCCTCTATTTCCAATGTATAATCTCCCTTCAAAATATCATTGAATGAAAATTCACCATTAATATCTGTTAAAGTTTTGATGTTTGAATTTTGAAACTTAACCAAAGCACCTGGTATTCCACCCTTTGTATCTAAAACTATTCCTCTAATGTTACTGCTTTGAGCAAATAAAAGTGTATTCAAAAATATAACTGCTATTAATACAAGTGTGTTTTTCATTTTCTTATTTTTTAAAACAACTTTGAAATCACTTCAAATTCATTCAATATTTAAAGCACAAAATTAAATCCTGCTAGTTTTACTTATACTATATCTATGATTACATTATTGTTAAATATTCACTTTTAAATATTAAGAAAACATTAATATAGGTAATTTTTTTGTTTTAAAATTGACATATATTATAATTATTAGTCGAAAATATAATGCCAAAAGAAATTTATCGATATATCCCCGACTATGCTTTTTTATATTTTGATTAAACAAACTATCTTTATTGCAAAAAAAAGGAGTTTGTAAATGTTTATGCTTTAAAAAATAACTGCTTATAACTTTTACTCATACATTTCTGTACTATCATCTTTATAAAGAATATGAAAAACGATACATTAAGTTCTGTTGGAAAAACAATAAAAAGATTAAGAAAAGAGAGAAACAAAAGCTTAAAAGAGATCGCTGAAAAAAGCAATGTGACTGCTGGTTTGTTGTCTAAAATTGAAAATTTCAGAACAATGCCTTCTTTGCCTGTACTTCAAAATATTTCAATTGCACTAGAGGTAAATTTATTTGAATTAGTTAGAGAAGTTAAATCCGAAAATGAAATTGCTTACATCTTAATTCGCAAAAATGAAGGAGAAAATGAAGAAAGAGATGATTCAAATGGCGTAAATTATGAAGTGCTATTTTCAGACTCAATCCCTAATTCATATTTAAGAACAGTTCTTGTTACTGTACATCCAGGTATTTATAGAGAAAAAATCGTTACTGATTGCTGGGAAAGTGATTATATTATTTCTGGGGAAGTTGAATATGAATTAGCAGATGAAAAAATAATATTAAAAGAAGGAGATTTTATTTATTATAATGGGAATTTTCCGCACAGTATGAAAAACAATTTAGATGTCGAAACCAAAATCTTAGTAAATTACTACATGATTAATGCATAAAAATTCCAAAATTTCAATTCTATCTAACCTACACACTAAATCTTCACCCCAATCCCCACATAAAAAGTACGCGCATTCGCTGGTAAAATTCCTGGTCCTGGATAACCTCCTGCTCTTCTGGTGCTGTATTTTTCGTTTGTCAGGTTGTTCACTCCGCCTTTCAAGTTAAATTTTCCTTGAAACAAATAGGTGAAAGAGGCATCCATCACGGTATATACGTCTAATTTTCCAATCGTTGCAAGTGCGTTTGGCAATTCTGTGTTGGCTGCATCTGTGTAAATCGCATCCACTTGATTGACTTGAAAAGTAGCTGAAAACTGTTTGTATTTGTAATTCAATCCATAGCGCAAAATTTGGCGTGGTGCGTTTTCAACACGTTTGTTTTCAATCGATTTACTCGCATCATTGGCAATCGCTGGATTATTCCATTGCGTATATTTCGCATCCACAAAAGCATAATTCACAAACAACTTGAAATTCCCAATTTTGGAAGTTGATCTGAAAATGCGAATCGGGTCTAATTCTACAAAACTCTCAATTCCTTTGCTTTCGGAAGTACCGATGTTTGTTTTGAAAGCAGCGCCATTTTGGGAAATTACACCAATTCTGTTGTCGTAATTCACGAAAAAACCACCAATGTCAAAAGTCAAAAACGCTTTCACATATCCTCTGTATCCAAAATCCAAGTTGTATCCTTTGGCATCTTTGAGATTTGGGTCGATCACGTCTGTTGTTGCTGAAGGCGTCAATTCAGAAAAAGTCACAGGACGAAAAGATTGACTGAAATTAGCATATACATTCGTGTTTTTGATTTTATATTCCAATCCCAAACCTAGCAAAATCACATTTCTATCCGCTTGATTTTCGTTGATATTTCCCGTTGAGGAAGTGTTGATGTATCCTTTGGCGTTCGACTGAATCATTTCGTAACGCACACCTGGCGTAACATTCAAGTTCTTACCAATCTTAAATAAATTCTCAGCGAAAACTGCCATGTTTTTGGTGGTGAAATCCAACGAACGACCATAATCTTTTCCACTGCTCAGCGCTGAGATTGAAAAATCAATGTCGTCGCCAGTTGTTCCAATTCCCAATTGGTTGCGGTTTGTTTTTCCTTGATAAACGCGCACGCCTGCCGCCAATGAATGTGTGTTTTTGAAAAGCGAATACGACTGCAAATAGCGAATTTCCGCTCCCAAATTGTTGTAATTGTCTCTGTCAATCTGACGTGGATTAAAAGAACCAATCGCCGTGTTGAACGTATCCGCAATGGTGATTGCTTTCGTAAATCCAACGCTGTTTCTTTGGGCGATGGTACTGAAAATTTTGACATTCAACTTGCTTTTTGCATTGATTGTATAATCCAAATTCAAAGCAGTTGAATTCCATGGCGTGCTGAACCAATTTCTGGCGCGTAAACTTTGTCTTGCATCAGCATTGTACATTGAATCTGTCAATCCACCAGGCTGCTGACTTTGGTAATTCATGCGTGTATATTCGATGCTCAAATTCAACTTTTTGGTCAATTCAAAATTGAAATTGATGTAGCCAGTATTGGTTTTGTATTCGCTGTTTTCTCTCCAGCCATCTGCAACTCTGTGGTGGAAATAGCCATAATAAGAGAACTTTTTGTATTTCCCACTGATTGCGTTGAACGCATTGTAAAGTCCATAAGAACCAGTCGTTTGTTGCGTTTCAAAACTGAAAATTTTGTTGGTTTGATTTTTCTTCACCACATAATTCAACAAACCGCCAAATTGCGTTCCGTATTGCAAAGAAGAAGCGCCGCGAATCACTTCAATCCGCTCCAGCGCTTCCATCGGCGGCGTGTAATATGCTTCAGGATAACCGTAAGCTTCCGAACTGATGTCGTAACCATTTTGGCGCACATTGAATTCCCAAGAACGATTCGGACTCAATCCGCGAGTAGCAATTCCAACCTGAATTCCAGAGCCATCACTTTCCCAAACGGTCACACCTGGCACTTTTCCAAAAACTTGTCGCGCATTGTTCGTCGATAAATCTGCATCTAATGCGCCCATATTGATTATTTCATTCTTCTTTCCAGATAAAATTCTCAATCCATCGATTTCATTCAAATAGTAGACATCTCTATTTATTGAGATTTCAATAACTTGAATTTCAGGCAAATTTTGACTTTTAATGGTGTCCCTTTTTAGTGTATCAATCTGACTATTAACAGCTACTGAAAAAAACAAACCAGAAAAAAGCAACAAAATATTTCGACTGAAAACCATTATAAAATGAATTTGATAAATAATAATTTTGCAAAGAAACGGACACATCAGACTTTTGGCAATACCACAAAAAAGGTATTTTAGAATGATTCTAGATAAGTTTGAAAATAATTCTCATCTCAACACAATTCAATAATTTGTTTTCATTTGATATCCCAACTTTTTACCTTAATTTTGTACTCCTTTTATTAGGAATCAACAGTTTTAAAAACACACATGAAGCACATACGTAATTTCTGTATTATCGCACACATCGACCATGGTAAGAGCACTTTGGCGGATAGATTATTGCAAACTACTGGCACAATTTCCGACAGAGACATGCAAAATCAGGCGTTGGATAACATGGATTTAGAACGCGAACGCGGAATTACGATTAAAAGTCACGCGATTCAGATGAATTACAAATACAAAGGTGAAGATTACATCTTGAATTTGATTGACACACCTGGACACGTCGATTTTTCTTACGAAGTTTCACGTTCAATCGCTGCTTGTGAGGGTGCTTTATTGATTGTAGATGCATCTCAAGGAATTGAAGCACAAACCATTTCGAATTTATATTTGGCTTTAGAGCACGATTTGGAAATCATTCCAATCTTGAATAAAATGGATCTTCCTGGTGCAAACCCAGAGGAAGTGACAGATCAAATTGTTGAATTGCTAGGTTGTGATCCTTCAGAGGTAATTCAAGCAAGTGGAAAAACTGGTTTGGGCGTTGAAGAAATTTTATCCGCTGTTATTGAAAGAATCAAAGCGCCTTCAGGAAATGAAAACGCGCCACTTCAAGCAATGATTTTCGATTCCGTTTTCAACGCGTTCCGTGGAATTATTGCTTATTACCGTGTAAAAGACGGTGTGCTTCGCAAAGGAGATAAAGTGAAATTTTTCAACACAGGAAAAACATACAACGCTGACGAAATCGGAATTTTGAAAATGGATTTAAGTCCTAGAAATGAAGTTCGGGCAGGCGATGTTGGCTACATTATTTCTGGAATCAAGCAAGCAAACGAGGTCAAAGTGGGAGACACGATTACCTTGGCTGCAAATCCTTGCGATACGCCAATCAAAGGTTTTGAGGATGTAAAACCAATGGTTTTTGCAGGAATTTATCCTGTAGAAACAGACGATTACGAAGAATTACGTTATTCGATGGAAAAATTGCAATTGAATGATTCATCTTTGGTTTTCGAACCAGAATCTTCTGCTGCACTTGGTTTCGGTTTTCGTTGTGGATTCTTAGGAATGTTGCACATGGAAATCATCCAAGAACGCTTGGAAAGAGAGTTCAACATGACCGTAATTACAACCGTTCCAAACGTGTCGTATTTCACATACATGCGCCGCGATCCTGAAAGAGCAATCCTTGTAAACAATCCTTCTGAATTGCCAGATCCTTCAGCGATGGAGCGCATTGAGGAACCATATATCAAAGCGCAAGTCATCACCAAATCTGAATATATCGGTCAGGTAATGAGTTTGTGTATCGAAAAACGTGGCGAATTGAAAAACCAAGTTTATTTGACACAAGACCGTGTTGAAATCACTTTTGAAATGCCGTTGGCAGAAATCGTTTTCGACTTTTATGACCGTTTGAAATCCGTTTCAAGAGGCTATGCATCATTTGATTACCACCCAATTGGATACAAAACTTCTGATTTGGTAAAAATGGATTTGATGTTAAACGGTGAAATTTTGGATGCACTTTCAGCCTTGGTTCACAGAAGTAACGCTTTCGAACTTGGAAAGAAAATTTGCATCAAATTGAAAGAATTGATCCCAAGACAACAATTCGAAATTCCAATTCAAGCAGCGATTGGTGCAAAAATCATCGCCCGTGAAACCATCAAAGCTTTGCGTAAAGACGTAACAGCCAAATGTTACGGAGGAGATATTTCCCGTAAACGTAAATTGTTAGAAAAACAAAAAGAAGGTAAAAAACGCATGCGCCAAGTCGGACGTGTAGAAGTACCGCAAGAGGCTTTCATGGCTGTTTTGAAGTTGAACGATTGACATTAGACAGAAGAGACATTAGACATTAGACACAAGACATTAGACACAAGACATTAGACATTAGACACAAGATTTTAGACATTACGATGTTAAGATATTAGATTAAGACGATGTATTTTTGACCTTTACGATTTATTTTTCTATGAACAATGCCCGAGAATGGGCAAGACAGAACATATTAGATTTTAGAGAGAAGACATAAGATTTTAATACGTTAGACGCTTCACGAAAATCTTGCGCGTGAAATCACGATTCTTTAAAATATTCGGCAGAAAATACTATTCGATTAGCTTTACAGCAATTTTCCTCGCTTCGGCATCTACTGACACAAAATCCTCATAAACCGGATGTTGCACGAACGAACACGTTTTCATCACTTGCTCATTGATTTCGGCAATTTGCAAAAATCCAATCTTCGTTTCTAAAAACGCCTGTACAGTAATTTCATTGGCTGCGTTCAACGCACAAGCCGCCGTTCCGCCCAAATCCATCGCGACGAATGCCAAATCTAAATTCTTGAATGTTTTTCGGTCTGGTTTTTCAAACGTCAATTGCGGATAATCCATGAAATTGAAGCGCGGAAAATCTGTCTTAAATCGATCTGGATAAGTCAATGCAAACTGAATCGGCAATTTCATGTCAGGCAAACCCATTTGCGCTTTCATGCTTCCATCTTCAAATTGCACCAAAGAATGCACAATCGATTGCGGATGCACGATGACATCAATTTGCTCCGGTTTTAAATTAAACAACCATTTCGCTTCAATGACTTCCAAGCCTTTGTTCATCAACGAAGCAGAATCAATGGTGATTTTTGCGCCCATCGTCCAATTTGGATGTTTCAACGCTTGTTGCGGCGTGACATTTTTCAACGCTTCCAAATCCCAACCTCTGAAAGGTCCACCGGAAGCAGTCAAATATATTTTTTCAATTGGATTGTGAAATTCGCCCACCAAACATTGAAAAATGGCAGAATGTTCTGAATCAACAGGATAAATATTGACGCCGTTTTCTCTCGCCATCTTTGTAACCAATTCACCAGCTACAACGAGCGTTTCTTTGTTGGCCAGCGCAATGTCTTTTTTGGCTTCAATCGCCGCCAATGTTGGTTTCAATCCAGCATAACCAACCAAGGCAGTCAAAACCACATGAACATCAGTGTGAGTCACCGCCTGCGACATCGCTTCAGCTCCTGTGTACACGTGAATGTCTTCATCAATCAAAGCCGCTTTCACTTCTTCATACAAAGATTCTTTCACGATGACAACGCTATTCGGTTTGTATTTTTTGGCTTGTTCAATCAGTAAATCTGCATTGCTATTAGCGGTCAAAACCTGCAAATCAAAATAATCTGGATAAGCTTCAATTACTTCTAATGCTTGCGTTCCGATCGAACCAGTTGAACCAAGAATGGCGATACCTTTTTTTGTTGTCATACCACAAAAATAAGAAAAGTTCGTGCGCAAAATGAATTTTGGGCAGTGAACTTATGAGGGAGATTTAGTTCCAAAATTATAATCATGAAAAATTGAAGAACCTTTTCAATTAATTTCCGAAATTATTCTACCTTTAAATATTATTTATAAACTCTTTCGCCATGAAATTCAATCTTTTGATGCTCCTTTTTCTTTTGCCAATCACTCTTTCAGCGCAAGTTTTGAAAGTGAACGCGACCATCGTTGATCCGGGTTCGTTGTTTAGCACTTATGATTTCACGGAAGATATTGGAATGCTTAAACCTGCAGCAAAATTGCAAGGTGCGGGTAAAATTTTGACAGACATTACCATCTATTCGCAAGAAAGCAGTTGGCCAGAAGGATTAAATAACTTAGATTCTAGACTTGCAAATCGTGAAGAATTTTTTAAATATACGGTGTACAAAATTGTTGCGACCGCAGATTATTGTATCCTAGTTGTACCAGCTGCTGAAAACAGAAACTTGGATGCTAAATTCAAACCTACCAGAGATATTTACTTTATCATGGAAACTGTAGGCGTTGATTTTGAAGGGAATATTGCTGTAAGAACCGTTGAAACAGAAGAGGTTTACGGGGAAGACACCTACGCTGAAGGCGATTATGTCATGGAAGAAGAAGGTGAAAATGTGGAAGCACAAGTTTACATCACAGCGCCTGGAGATTTGTTTTCTACTTTTGATTTAAATGGAGATGAAAATGCGCATGAAGTGATGGTTGGTTCCGAAATTTTGACCGAGGAAGAATTTTCCTATTTGGCTTCAATGTCAACAGAAAATAGCTGGCCTAGTGGCATTTCAACTTTAGATAGCAGATTGGCAGCTGCTGAGCAAATCAAAGAATATGTCACTTATTTTGTGGCGACTTTTGGTCCCGCAGGAGATGATTACGTCTTGGTTTGGGTGCCACTTTACGGAAATGAACACATGCCGCAAGATATGCAGCCAACTTCGGAAGAGGGATTTTACATGATTTTGAAATCCAGCGGTGTCGCTTATGAATGATCATTAAAGTGTTCAAAAAAATCGATCTACTCTGATAAAATCAAATTACTGAGGGAGATTTAAATTCGGCGGTGCTTAAATTAGTAGTTTTAGTCTTGTGGCCTTTGAAGAAAGGTTTTTCAAAGTGCACTGAAAAATTTGATTGCGTGCAAAAATTTGCGCTTTAACTTGATGACTCAGCCTTGATTTTGGGTTCGTTTTGATCAAGCAAAAGGAACAAAAAATATAAGTCGGACTATAATCATGTCACCTGAAATTGAATTTTTTGTCGCAAGAAACTTAACATCAATCATTTCTTCATCGTTTGAAGCAACATTCTCCATTGAAACATTTGGAAAACGAAAGTCGCAATCACCGCTGAAATAGTGAAGTAAAGCAAACTCCAGGTGGAAATGGTGATTTGTTGAATGACAAAAATTGTTCCTATCAACCAAGCGACAAATCCGGCATATCTTCCGAATTGTGGCCAATTGAATTGCAAGTCAAAATATTTCCAGACGAAAAATAATTGCAAAATTGCCAATCCTGATTGGGTTATCAATGTTGCCAACGCTGCGCCCCAAGCGCCCCAGATTTGAATGAAAAACACATTCAGTCCGATGTTTAAAATCAAGCCAAAAAGCGATAAATAATTCAATGTTTTTAAACTTCCATTGGCGGTTAAAAGTGTTCCAAAAATCATGATGACACAAATCGGCAAAAAGCTCAACATGATCCATTGAAAAATGGGCACAGCTTCCTCGATGTTTTGGGTGTAAATCAAATTGAGAATCATCGCGGGAAAACAAAAGCACATGATGATTCCCACAAAAGCGAATGCAAACAACAGCCTGGAAGCCGAATCGAGCAAAGGTTTTATACTCGTTTTTTCCTTTATTAAACGCGAAAAAATCGGGTACAAAATGTTAGTAAACAACATGCCAAACATCACAAAAGCATCTAAAATCCGAAATGCTTGGGCGTAAATTCCTGCTTCTCTTGCTCCTGAAGGATGCAAACGCTCAATCATCACCGCATCGACACGATTGTATAACATCATCAACAAAATCAAAATCGCGTAAGGAAAACTGTGTTTTAGAATCACTTTGTTGAATGCTGGAGACCATTTCATCGTTGGAATTCCAATTTTCAATACGACCAAACTAACAGCCAACAAAACGGTAATAAAATAGCTAATTGTTTGCGCGCCGATGAACCAACTCAATTTAAATTTCCCTTCAAACGAAGGACTGTATAACAAATATCCGACTATAAAAATCAGCAAAATTTTATCTAAAACCGACAACAATGTATCGACTTTGAAGAGCATTAAACCTACGAAATAACTCCGCAAATATTGCACAACGCTGATCAAAAACTGATTGAAAATCAAAATCCCAAGGAAAATGAATTGTCTGCCTTCATAATTTAAAAAGTAAGCTAAAACCAAGGAAATAAAAATGTAAACAAAGAAAAGCACAAGACGCAAAGGCAAGATTTTTCCCATGTATCTCTTCACTAAATGCGGATGTTGCGCCACATATTTGGTGTTGTAATTGGTGATTCCTAAATCGAGAATGATATTGAAAAAATACGTGAAATTGAGCAAGGAAAAATACAATCCATATTCCTCAGCGCCAATGCGACTTTGAACTGTTGCATCGATGCCAAAAATGGCAAGTGGCTTTACCAATAAATTGAGTAAAACCATCAGCATTAAGTTATTCAAAAATTTGCGCTGCATGTTCTCAGTTCAAAAATACGATTTCAAACCAGACTATCTGGCTATTAAAGTGAAAACACAAAAAGATACCTCTGAAAACCAAGTAAACTTTGCAATCTGTATTTGATTGAATCTATCACCTTCTTCTGTAAGTCATCAAAAGTAGAAAAAGTTAGCAGTTTTTCGGGTAAATGGGGATTTATTTTACTTCGGTAAACTCACCATAAGTATTTTGAGGTGCTGACTATAAATTTACGTTAAACATCAAAATGGTCTTTCATCCCAGATTGTTACTTTTCTTTCCTTGATGAAAGAAAAGTAACAAAAGAAACCACGCAGTAGCACCGAAGGTAATTCAAGTCTTCGTGATTGAACTTGCTTCCGTAAACTATAGCATTTTTAAAACTTCTAAAAAGTGATACCGATTATGTTTTCAATATAGTCCAATGAACTGGACTATTTTCAAACTATATCGGCATTATATTGGTTTTTGATTGGACTAAAATGAATTGGTTAATGTTATGACTTCTATCGATGAGCTATCGCTATCTCTTTCGTTTACACTTTTTATTTAAAAACATTGGATTTAAGATGTGTCCCTTTAGGCGATGAATTACAGAATTATAATTTAGTGCATTTGAATTTCCTCGACGAAAAAATAGCCTTGAAGAGGCGAAATCTCCCGATAATCTCTACTTCTGAATCAAACCAGAATTCTCGCAAAAGCACTTTTTTTTGCCAAACTTTACTAACTTCGCACAGATGCGAATCGCCATAAATACACGGTTTTTACTTTCACACAAAATGGAAGGTTTTGGATGGTACACTTTTGAGACCACTAAACGCTTGGTTGAAAAGCATCCAGAACACACGTTTATCCTATTTTTCGACCGGCCTTTTGACGAGCAATTTATCTTCGGTCCAAATACAATTCCTGTTGTGCTCAATCCGCCGGCTAGACATCCAATTTTATTTGTCATTTGGTTTGAATGGGCCGTTTTTCGTGCGTTGAAAAAATACAAGGCAGACGTTTTTTTCTCACCAGACGGATATTTGAGTTTGCGCTCCAACGTTCCGCAAATTCCTGTTATTCACGATCTAAACTTTGAGCATAATCCAGCTGATATTCCATGGGCAACGCGCAAATATTTGCGTTTTTTCTTTCCGAAATTTGCCAAAAAAGCTGCTAAAATTGTCACTGTTTCGCATTATTCGAAAAAAGACATCGTGGAACAATACAACATCGACCCAGAAAAAATCAATGTTGGCTGGAATGGCGTTTCTGATGTTTTCAAGCCAATTGATGCCGTCGAAAAACAAGAAATTCAGCAGGAAATATCTCAAGGAAATCCTTATTTCTCTTTTGTTGGCGCCTTGCATCCAAGAAAAAATGTAGGACGTTTGTTGCAAGCTTTTGAATTGTATTTACAACAAGGAGGAAAAAATGATTTGGTCATTGTTGGTGAGAATTTATGGAAAACCAACAACAATTACACCGAGAAAATCAGCGAACATGCGAAATCAAAAATCCATTTTACAGGACATTTGAAAATCGATAAACTCGCCAAAACCGTTGCTGCTTCATCAGGATTTGTCTTCGTTCCTTATTTTGAAGGTTTCGGCATTCCGCTGGTAGAAGCAATGCGCTGCGGTATTCCAATCATTTCGGGAAATTTGACTTCCTTGCCAGAAGTTGTGGAAGATGCAGCTTTATTGGTCGATCCTTTTGATGTAGAAGCTATTGCAAACGCGATGTTGCAAATTGACTCCAATCAGGGATTGTGCGCGGAACTTTCCAAATTGGCTTTGGAGCGAAGCAAAATCTTTAATTGGGACAAAACCACTTCCATGATTTGGGATACAATACAAGAAGTTTTCGAAAAAAGTTGATCAAAAACTAATCTATTTTTATACTTTTGACTAAAATTAATCCCATGAAAAAAATTGTCATTTTCTCAGCGCTTTGCCTAGTTTCTTTCTCCTGCAAAAAATCATACCAATGTGAATGCAGAAGGGTTGTAAATGGAGAAGATTGGAACCCAATCGTGACAAACAGTGCGCTTAAAGACACGAAAAAGAATGCAGAATCACAATGCAAATCTTTGGGCTATTCATTTGGATGGCAAGATTATCAATCTTGTCAATTAAAATAAGAAATTCACTTCAACGCATTGATATTGAATCCTAATCCTGCTGAAAATCGAAATTCAGTCAGACTCTTTTGCACATCGTATTTGTGACTGCCAATCACCAATTTAGATTGCACAAAAAAGTGGAAAAATCTACTCATGTAAAATGTGTAACCAACAGTTGGCGCCACCACAGGATTGACTCCAAAATGAGACTGAATCAATTTATTTTCTTGTTCATTCAATTGGGTAAATGAAACGCCAGGCTGCAAAGCAATAAGCAAATCATGGCCTCCTTTGGTGAAGTGATAACCCAAGCCGAAAAAAATGTTGTGGTTGGCATCAAACGTTTTTTTGTCGTCCAAAGAACCCAAATGGTAAAATCCTTCACCGATAAATGACACTTTCGGATGTAAAAAAACCTCCAAACTTCCATGCGCATAAAACTGTCCTGTGCGATCTTGAAACATATAACTTGGCGCCAGTGTCAATTGTCCGCTAACCAAGCCAGTTGGAATACTTATCTTTTCCTGTGCATTCAAACAAATTGGAAACACAAGCAATAAAATCCAATAGATTACTTTTTTTGCTTCCATAATTTGAAAATTTTGTAGTTTAAACTCAAGGTAGTCAACAAATGACCTTCTAGATGACGACTTTTTTGGTCTGAAATCGTGACGATATTTCCATCAATTTCTGCTTCAATTTCCTTGGTCAAGTGAATCATGTATTGGCAAGTCAGCGAAACATCAAATCTTTCTGTCAAATTTAAATGTGTCCCTAATCCAGCTTGCACTGCCGAGCCCCAGCGATCTTTGGTATTTGAAGGATCTAAAATCGCCGTTTTACGATTGTAATCAAAACAATGTCCCGCCAAAATATACGGTTGAAAACGTTTCGGATAATGCAATCCTTCAAAAGGGTAAAATAAAACCGACCAACCGATGTGGTAATAATCGCTTCTCACTTTGTCGTCCATGTTGATGGTGATGTAATCTGCAAACCAATCCGTATTTACGCGATTATTGACTTGAATTCTGAATTGTCCACCGGTGCCCAAACCGTTTCCATCATGGTCAAAAGCACTCAATGTGGTGCGCGCTCCCAGCGAAAACCAACGAGGCAATTTTTCTTGACCAAAACCGATTGTCTGGATGAAAATGATGAAACTTACCAAACAAAATTTCATCCAAAAAGCGTTTAAACCTGACATTGACTAATAAATTTAGTGAATAAAATTGCTAAAATTCAGCACAAATTATTTGAAGTTAAAAGTAATGAAAAAGCATTGGAATGAGGGTTTAAAAATAAACCCAAGCATTTCTAATATTTCATTATTTCAAAAACTTTTATTCAGTTTAATAACCAGAAGGATTGAAATTTGTTACGCAAACATAAACATTACTTATCTTTAGGCCTATGGAATTAGATACAATTGTTGAGTTTAAATCATCGCCTCGAATCATTGAGAAACTGAGCGAACATGGAATTGCCAAAGAATTTAAGGCTGGAGCTGTAATTTTGAACGAAAATGCCTACATCAACGCCATTCCGATTGTGACCAAAGGAAGCATTCGTGTAATCAGAACGGAACCTGACGGTAGAGAAATTTTGTTGTATTACATCGTCGCCGGAGAAAGTTGCATCATGTCTTTTTTAGGTGGTATGCACCAAGACACCAGCAAAATCAAAGCAATTGTGGAGGAAGATTCAGAAATTCTATTCATTCCGATTGACAAAGTAAGTTCCATGATTCGTGAATTTCCCGAATGGTTGGATTATATTTTCAGATTGTATCACAAAAGATTCGAAGAATTATTGGAAGTCGTAAATGCCATCGCTTTCAAAAAAATGGACGAACGATTGCTGGATTTTTTGAATAAAAAATGTAAACTGACAAATAGCAAAACCTTGCACATTACCCACGAACAAATCGCCAATGAATTGGGCACCGTGCGCGTGGTCATTACAAGATTATTGAAACAATTGGTCGATGTAGGCGTGATTGCGCAGGAGCGAAATAAAATTACGATGCTCTAAAATTTTATTTTTTCGCGAGTGTGACAATAGTCACATACTTTCACTTGAAAATGTCTGAACTTTGTATCACACATTCAAACAATCAAGTTATGAAAGCAAATATGGGAAATGTCGATAGAGTGCTCAGAGCAATCATCGCAGCAGTAATCGCAATTTTATTTTTCACCAAAGTAATTTCTGGAACATTGGGAATTGTTTTGTTAGTGCTTGGAGGAGTTTTCTTATTGACAAGCTTCATCAGTTTTTGTCCTTTGTATCTTCCTTTTGGAATCTCAACACGCAAAAATAAATAAATGAATTTTATCCTCAAATATAAGCTCGTTCTCATTGGTGCTGCCGTTGGCGCATTGGGTGGTTTTATCTACTACTACTATGTCGGATGTGCAAGCGGAACCTGTGCAATTACTTCGAAACCATTGAATAGCACTTTGTACGGCGCATTTATGGGCGGATTATTATTCAGCAATTTTATCAAAAAATCATAAATACAAATACAGTCGCATCATGAACATCGAAAACATCATCAAAGAAAAAAAAGGAACAATCGTCGATGTACGTTCAATTGAAGAATACAGAGGCGGACACGTTGCTGGTTCAATCAACATTCCTTTGCAAGAAGTAGGCGCAAGATTAGAAGAATTCCAAGCGATGGAGTCTCCCTTAATCCTTTGCTGTGCATCTGGAAACAGAAGCGGAATGGCAACACAAATGTTATCACAACAAGGAATCGAATGCTACAATGGCGGTTCTTGGTTGGAAGTAAATTATTTTCAATCTCAAACAATTTAATACCATCTAAGTTATGTTAACAGCAATCAAAAATTTGCTTGGATTTGGTCCGAAAGTAGATTACAAAGCCTTGGTAAAACAAGGTGCAATTATCGTGGATGTGAGATCTAAAGCTGAATATGCGGGAGGACATATCCGAAATTCAATCAACATTCCTGTCGATGCTTTGGGAAGTAATTTATCGAAATTAGCAAACAAAAACCTTCCTATCATCACTTGTTGCGCCTCTGGAATGAGAAGCGCAAGTGCGAAAGGAATTTTAAAATCAAAAGGTTACGCTGTTGTTCACAATGGTGGAAGCTGGATGAGTTTACAAAACAAAATCTCATGATTTCAGCACTTTTGAGGAATTGGCATTGGATGCGATCTATTCGCTTAGCGCTCGGAATTTACATTGCGATTGAAGCAATTCAACACTGGGACGCATTCACTGGATTTATCGCACTCTTTTTTCTCTATCAGGCATTTGCCAATGTTGGTTGCAGCACTGGTGGAAGTTGCAGTACAGGAAATTGTTCAGTTCCCCAAAATCATTCTAATGAATCAAGCAACGAAGTCATTTTCGAAGAAGTAAAATAAAATTGCCATGATTAAAGATATTGTATATTCTGTCGTAAGAAACAAATGTGCGAAATGTCACCAAGGAGATGTTTTTATCTACAAAAATCCTTACAACTTAAAAAAGTTTGACAAAATGCACGAACATTGCAGCGTTTGCGATGTAAAATACGAGAAAGAACCTGGGTTTTTCTTCGGTGCGATGTATGTAAGTTATGCACTGATGTCAGCACTTTTTATCTCTTCTTTTGTGATTGATAATTTGTGGATTCATTCAGAAACTTGGCAATACATGACTTTTTTGGTAACCGCAATGATTGTTTCTGTTCCACTTACTTACCGCTGGTCACGATTGATTTGGATCAACTTTTTTACTAAATTTGACAAAGAATCGCTTTTACAAGAGGCCAAAAATTAATGTATTTCAACGAGTCAAAATTCTAAAAATCAATTTTATATTCCATGAAAAATCTTTTCCCTTTCTTATTTGTAACCGCATTGCTTTTCGCAGCATGCTCTAACGGACAATCGCAAAATACCAAAACAGTTTTGGCTGCTACTGGGTTTGCCGCTAAAATCAAAGAACTTCCAAGCGCGCCAATTATCGATGTTCGTTCTCCTGAAGAATTTGCCAATGGACACCTTCAAAACGCCAGAAACATCAATTGGAATGGAAGTGATTTTGATGCGCAAATTTCGAAATTTGACAAGTCGCAACCGATTTTGGTTTATTGCCTAAGCGGCGGAAGAAGTGGTTCGGCGGCAAGTCAAATGCGTTCTCAAGGATTCAAAGAAGTCTATGAAATGGAAGGCGGCATGATGCAATGGCGCAGTGCTAAATTGCCAGAAACGACTGACAATAAAATTGTTTCAGCAGGAATGAGCAAAGCAGATTTTGACAAATTGTTGCAAACAGACAAAATTGTTTTGATTGACTTTTACGCAGAATGGTGCGCACCTTGCAAAAAAATGAAACCTTCCTTGGATGAAATCTCCAAAGAAATGGCTGATCAAGTGGTAATTGTTCGCATCGATGCAGACGCCAATCCAGCATTGTGCGCAGCCATGAAAATCGAAGGATTACCTGTCATTCAATTATATAAAAACCAAAAATTGGCTTGGAATAACCTTGGCTTTACAGAAAAAGCAACGATGGTTTCTGAAATTGAAAAGTTGAAATAAAAAAGCTTAAAGATTAAAATAGTTTAAAAAGGTCTCGCCAAATTGACGAGACCCTTTTTTTACACTAATTATACTACTGATGCTTAGAAAACCTTGCCATTGAATTTGATAACTACTAAAATTCATTCTTCAAGGTCAGCGCTTTTGACTTATTGTGTCAATATTTTGTAAAGTTCATCTTTCAAATGAACTCTTTTCATACGATAATCATTCAAAACTTCATCTGAGGCCACTTCTCCACCAGTTTCAATTCTGTGTGTTGCGTGGTTCACCTCGTCGTATAGTTCAAACAATTTTCTGAAATGATTGTCAGAAACTTTTAATTCATGAATTTTTTGTTCCAATTCAGGAAACTCATGGCGAAGATCGTGCTTTTCCATTTTTACATCTTATTGATTTGATACAAAATTACGCCAGCACTCCAGCAGTAAACATGACTTTTGGTGGAAAGCCACCTAATTTTCTAAAACTAAAAATGTTAAATTAAAATCTACCTACAACAAATTGAATAGAATGAAGTTTTTATATTAAATTACTTCACCAAACTAAAAAATTATTTTCTGGCATGTACTTTGTTTTACAGATTTTAATCTAAAATCTATGATTATGAAAAGATGGTTTTTTGCAGTTAGTTTGGTTGCGTTTGTATTCGGAATGACAAGCAGCACTTCTGTTGTGACATATCCAACAATTACAAACAAAGCATTTCAAGCAGGAGAAAAATTGAGGTATCGAATAACTTATGGTTTTGTAGATGCCGGAGAAGCGGTGTTGGAAGTTAAGAAAACAACCAAAAAAGCAGGCGAAAGAGAATTGTTGCATATGAAAGGAACGGGAAGAACTTTGGGAGGTTTCAATACTTTCTTTAAAGTCAACGATGTATATGAAAGTTACATCGACAAAAAAGGCGTTTTTCCCTGGCAATTTGTGCGCAGGGTAGATGAAGGTGGACACAAAGTGACACAAGATTATACTTTCAAACACGACAAACTGAAAGTCAACAATGGAAAAGGCAAAGAATTTACAGTTCCTTTGGCGATTCAAGATATGGTTTCTTCTTTTTATTACGCCAGAACCTTGGATTTCAAAAAAATGAAGGTTGGTGATGTCGTTGAATTCAAGTGTTTCATGGACGATGAAATTTGGCCTTTGAAAATCAAATTTGTTGGAGATGAAGTGATTCACATCCGCAAAGGAAAATTCAATTGCAAGAAATTTGTTCCAGTAGTCCAAAAAGGAAGGTATTTTGAAAGCGAAAACGATGTCAATTTTTGGGTGACCAACGACGAAAATCGCATTCCAATTTTTATTCGTGCCAAAATTCCTGTGGGTACAGTTAAACTTCACTTGGTGGAATGGGAAGGATTAAAACACGAAATAAACAAAGTAAAATAAGTTCAAATTTTAACAAAATTGAGAAATGACGTTTAAAAAGGCGTCATTTTTTGTTTTAAACAATTGATAATCAAATAAATTTAACGGATGTTAAATTCTGAACAAAAATTATCTATTTTAGTGTCGTTGTAAAGTTTATATTTGCTCTTGTGAAACATTTACAATGGAAATAACACCAGAATTAAAAGAACGACTTGAAAAATTGCAAGAAAAGTACGCCCTAATTGGGCAAGATTTGAATGCCTATTTGGATGGTTTATTGTATGCCGATTCAGTTAAATACTGGGAATACATTCAATTAGACAGCTTGCTTGGCTTGCAAAATCCACGCACCAATTTTCCTGATGAAAAGATTTTTATCATGTATCACCAAATTACTGAATTGTATTTCAATTTGGCATTACATGAATTTGAACAAATAGGAAATCACCAAACGTTGACCGGAAAATTTTTCTTGGAAAGACTTACAAGAATCAATCGATATTTTGAAGCGTTGACAACCAGTTTTCAAATCATGATTGACGGCATGGAAAAAGAACAATTTCTGAAATTCAGAATGTCGTTGCTTCCTGCGAGTGGTTTTCAATCGGCGCAGTATAGAAAAATTGAAATGTATTCAACAGAATTTATAAACTTAGTTCACAAAGATAAACGTGCTATGTTTGTCAATTCTGAAGACATTGAAGCGATGTTTGAACAAATTTATTGGAAAGAAGGCGCTACAGAATTAGCAACGGGAACCAAAACCTTGACCTTGATTGAATTTGAAGCTAAATACAAAGATGAATTCATCACGTTGGCGAAAATAAACAGAAAAACAAATCTCTGGCAAGCCTATTTGAGATTGACTGACGAAGAGCAAAAAAATCCTCAAATCATTCTGGCGTTAAAACAAAATGACATCAACGTAAACGTAAATTGGCCATTGGCACATTATAAATCTGCTGTAAGATATTTGCAAATGAAATCGTCAGATGTAGCTGCAACAGGTGGCACAAACTGGCAAGAATATTTGCCTCCAAGATTTCAAAAAAGAATTTTCTATCCAGCCATTTGGTCTGAAGATGAAATTGCTGTCTGGGGAAAATCGTGGGTAGATAATGTTTTGGCTGATCCAAAAATATAATAAAGTTAACTTATCAATTTTTAAATTGCAAATCTTAGTAAGCCACTAAAATCCTCGGTTTTTAGTGGCTTCTTTTATTGTTTAAATCTATCATGTATTCTCAAGCGCTTCCACTTAATAAACAATAATTGCAAATTAAAGTGTAATTTCAAAGTGAGTTTATTAATTTTGAAGTAAATGAAAAAACTGCTTTTCATATTATTCATCACTGCATTTGGTCAAATTATTGCTCAAAATAATTACCGTTTCAGAAATTACACGATCAATGATGGATTATCTCAAAGTGCTATTACCACTATTATTCAAGATGATATTGGTACACTTTGGATTGGTACACAAGATGGTTTAAATCGATTTGACGGGCAAAGTTTTGAAAACTTCACTTCTGATAAAATTGAGGGAATTGAAAATGATTACATTCATTCATCCATTAAAACAAAAGATGGAAAACTTTGGTTTGGAACTGCAAACGGTTTAACGCGCTATGACCCATTGCTTGAAGTTTTTAAGACCTTTCAAGTAAAAGGAAATATAGCACTGCAAATCGAAAGTTTGGTTGAAGACAATCAGGGAAATATTTGGTTCGGAAGTGCGGCAAGCGGACTGTATTTCCTGAAAAAAAACGGCAAACAAATCCAAAGTTTAAAAACCAATTTACCTTCCATTAAAATCAAGTTTTTGGCAGTTAAAAACAACCACGAAATTTTTGTGAGCACTGAAGATAAAGGACTTTTTGCACTTGACATCAAAACCAAAAAAGCTTCTCCAATCAAAATTGCTGGCAAAAAAGGCAGTTTTGTTCGCGTCAATACAATGCGTGAACTCGAAAATGGTTCTTGGATGATTGGTTCTAATCAAGGTCTTTATTTCTTGGATTATAGATCAAAAAATGCGGTAGAATACCTTACTTTATTGGATAAAAACTATGGATTACTAGATGTTTCAGACCTTGAAATTGAATCGGACAGTCGATTCTTTATCGCTTCACAATCGCAAGGATTTTTTTCAATTGAAATTCGAGCTGGAAAACCAATTATTACGCAATCAACCAATGATATTTTTCAAAAAAACAGCTTAATTGATAATAATCTAAATGTGATTTTTAAAGACAAAAAAGGTACTTTTTGGCTTGGTACAAATCGTGGTTTAGGAAGTTTTGACCCCTTCAATGCTGGATTTTTAAGCATCGGCGCAAGTGGAGATTTAAGTAAAGGAATTCCTTCGCCAAGCGTATGGTGTTTTGGAGAAGATAAAAATGCAAAATATCTTTTTGTTGCCACTGACAATGCAATTTCAAAATTTGATAAATCGAAAGGAAAATTTCAACAATACTTTAAAAGTAATCCAAATTTTGGGCAAGTAAGCAATGGTGAAACGTCCATTTTGAGCATTCATGTTTTGTCAGAAAACAGCCTTTTAATTGGTGCAACAGATGGGCTTTTTGCGCTCAAAATCAATGGAAACAGTTGTAATTATGAAAAAATAAAATTTGATAAAATCACAAATCCATCCAATTTTGAAAGGGTTTACAACATTGTTTTTTGGAAAGATAATCTCTATTTCTTAGCCACCAAAGGCGGAGTACTGCTTTATGACAGGAGCAAAAATAAATTTACTGTTTTCGAACACGATCCAAAAAAGAAAAATGAAACAATTGCACCTGGTGTTTGCAGGTTGATTTACAAAGATTTAGACGGCAAAATTTGGTTCACAACAAGCGTTGGTGGACTGAATGAATTAAAAATAAATGGAAATAAATTATCCATTGTTCCTTCAAAATTCAACAATGTAATTTCAAATCTTTCAAAATCTTACATCACGCACATAAATCAATACTCCAAAAATGTTTTTTGGCTTGGGACAATGGGTTCAGGAATTATTCGGTTGGACATAAAAAATCAAAAAGCACAAATTTTCAGCAAGAAAAATGGACTGCCAAACAATGTGATTTATGGAATTTTGAATGACAACAAAGGGAACTTATGGTTGAGTTCGAATAAAGGGATTTCCAAGTTCAATATTTTCACTTACGAAGCGACTAATTTCACTGAGGTTGATGGACTTTTGAGCAATGAATTTAACCAAGGAGCATTTTTAAATTCAAAATCAGGCATGTTATTTTTCGGAGGCATTTCAGGGTTTAACTATTTCAATCCGAAGACGATAAACAATGTCTCACGAAAAATTGAAGTCAGTTTCACGAAAATAAAATTAGATGCCAATTGGCTCAAACCAAATGATGACACAAAAATATTAAAAACCACAATTTCAAATACTTCGCACATTGATTTGTCATACAGACAGCGGAGTTTTACACTCAAAATAATGGCGATAGATTTGAGTAATCCAGATTTAATTTCTTACAAATATCAGCTTGAAGGTTCAGACGAGGGTGAAATTTTTATGGGAAATTTCAATCAAATTCACTTCAACTCTTTGCAACCTGGGGAATATGTTTTGAGGGTTTATGCCCGTTTAGGTAATGGAGAATGGAGTGAAGAGCCTGCCACGCTCGAAATTGTGATTGCAACTCCTTTTTGGCAAACTGCCTGGTTTTGGATCATTATCACACTGCTGATAGGAATGGCCGTTTTTGTTTTTATTCGAAAAAGAATAGACAATGAACGCAGAGAACAAGTTCGATTGGAAATCAAAATAGCAGAAAGAACCAAAGAAATAAGAGAACAAAATGTTAAAATTGAAAAGCAAAAAAGAACGATTGAAGAAAAGAAAAACAAAGTAGAAGAACAGAAAAAACTTTTAGAAATAGAAAAAGAAAAAACAGAAAAGCTATTGAAAAACATTATTCCAGAATCAACTTATGAAGAATTAAAAACCAAAGGCAAAGCCCAAGCTAGGGCGTTTAAGTCTGTTTCTGTGATGTTTACAGATTTTGTAGGTTTCACAAAGATTGCTGAAAAAATGAAACCCTCTGAGTTAGTAAATCAATTAGATATTTATTTTAGAAAATTTGATGAGATAATTATCAAAAATAATTTAGAAAAAATTAAAACCATCGGTGATGCATATATGTGCGCAGGTGGAGTGCCCGTAAGAAATATTACCAACCCAATTGATGCTTGTATTGCTGCATTGCAAATTCAAGATTATGTGAAAACACTTCGACTCGAACGAGAAAAAAACAACGAAGTAATTTGGGATTTGCGCTTGGGAATAAATACGGGCGAAGTCACAGCGGGAGTCATTGGTTCTGAAAAATTACAATACGACATTTGGGGCTCCACAGTTAATCAAGCACAGAGAATGGAAATGTTGGGCGAACCAGGAAAAGTAAATATTTCAGGAAATACCTTCAAGTACATTGAGCCCTATTTTGTTTGCGTTTTCAGGGGAAAAGCGATGTCAAAAAGCAAAGGTTACATAGAAATGTACAGCTTAGAAGGCATAAAACCAGAATTGTCGATGGAGGGCAAAGGATTGGTGCCAAATGAAAAGTTCAAGCAAATAATGAATTTGCATTTTTATAGCAGCATCAATTATTACAAAGCCGAAAAGCATATCATGAAATTTTTGGAAAAGAAACTTTCTCCAAAGTTACATTACCACTGTATTGATCACACCAAAGATGTTTGTCAAGCGATTGAAAGACTTGCACTCGCTGAGGGAATTACAGATGAAGGACTATTTTTACTAAAATCTGCCGCCACATATCACGATGCTGGATTTGTTGAGAGCTATGAAGATAACGAACCTGTGGGCGCGCGCTTGGCTGAAGAAATATTGCCCAGTTTCGGATATTCTTCGAGCCATATTGAGCAAATAAAAGAATTAATTTATGTGACTCAAATTCCACATAATCCTCAAAATCATTTGGAAGAAATAATTTGTGACGCGGATTTAGACTATTTGGGAAGATCAGATTTTCATGAAATTGCCGATAAATTGCGAAGAGAATTTCGCGAGTACGGTAAAATCGACAGTGATAGAAAATGGGACGAAATTCAAGTCGGTTTTTTAACGAGTCACCGCTATTTCACGGAAACGGCTAAAGCTGCAAGAAACGAGAAAAAAGCGCAAAATTTGCAGGAAATTAAAGACCGATTGGTGAGAAATGAATATGTTGATTAAGATTAGATTATTTGCAAAACTAGTCAATTATTATTCACCGCAAAAATGCGGTGAATAGAAAAAATAATCTCCGCAAATGGAATTTAGTAACAGTGAATTCAATGGTTCATTTCACCAAAAACTCAATCAATTCATTGAAAACTTGCTTGCTTTCGGCTGATTGATTCAGTGCCAAATTAAATCTTGCGTAGCCGCCATCTAGAATTATTTTGCCTTTTCCGAAATTTCCGGAGAGAATAAGTGGCTCGTCGCCCGACCAAACTTCCACTTTCAACCGATAATCCATCGGAAATGTGACTATTGATTGGTTTGCAAAATATTGATTTTTTTCAGAAATATCTTTCGTGCAATTTTTTTTATTCATCAATTCCTTGTTCAATTGTTGATTTCCCCAATAGCGTTTTCCGAAAAACACTTGTGTCAATTGATTGCTTTCTTCCACAAATGGCCAATTGTCTGCTCCGAGATATAAATTCCCGCCTTGATTCACATACGCTTGAATATCAGAAATATTGCCATTGTTAAGATTCGAATTGGAAGAAGAAAAAATCAAAATGAAATCGTAAATTTTTAATGAATCGTTTGGAAATGAAGTCGCATATTGGAGTTGCACTGAACTGTCAATTTCTGGCAAGGGAAAGTTTCGTCCCAAAATCAACCCTTTGCTTTGGGCCAATAAGCATCCAAAAACACAAAATTGAGCGAAAAGCACTGTCAACCATTTTTTCATGGAATGCAGTACAAATTCGACTTAAATTAGTTCAACAATCCTTTTTTACCCAAAGGCAATTTTTGCTTTTTCAACTTCTTTCGCAGTATTTCCGATAAAAACTTGGTCGTCGAAAATCATGAAAGGCCGCTTCAAAAATGTATATTCTTCCAACATGTATTTTCTGTAATCCGCCTCCGTCAATTGCATTTGGTTTAGTCCCAAACTTTTGAATTTCATTGCGCGCTTTGAAAACAAAGCTTCGTAAGAGCCCACTTTAGATTTAATCCAATCCAAGGTTTCAGCATCGATATTTTGAACTTTGATGTCAATCACCTCAACATCAGCACTTGGATTGATTTGCTTCAATATCCGTTGACAAGTAGAACAACTACTCAAAAGGTAAATTCGTTTCATAAAAACTTTAATTTGTTTTGAATGTAAAGGGAATTGTATAGTAAGAATTTACTGGTTTATTGTTTTTAACCGCAGGAATCCAATAAGGCATGGATTTGATGACACGAATGCACTCACGGTCACATTCTGTGCAACCCGCCACGCCGCGAAGTACTTTTACATTTGCGATCAATCCTTCAGTTGTGACCACAAATTGTATAAAACATTTGCCACTGATTTCTTCTTCTTTGGCTCTTGCGGGATAAACCAGTTGCTTTCTCAAAAAGTCCATCATCACCGCTTCACCGCCAGGAAACTGTGCGGGTTTATCCACCTCAATATCAGAGAATAAATCGACGGCTTGTGCATTTTTATCCCCTTGTGCAGCGACATTTGAACTAAAAACACCGCTTGCAATAAAAAAAATAAGCCATTTTATCATACTCAAATGTACAAATTTGAACTTAAATTTAGAAAATCGAAATAATTTAATTCACTTCATTTCGATTATGGTGTGTCGGTATATTCGTGATTAGAAATAATATTACCAAAAGCGGTCATTTGAATCGGAATATATTAAATATATGGAAATGCATGGGTTTGAGCATGTGAAATTGGGTGATGAGTAAATCGTTGAAACGATTATTAATTAATAATGCAACACCCTTAGGTGTGCGTTTAAACCCACACCTAAGGGGCGATATAAACCGAATTCATAAACCATTTCAATGGTTTTCCCCCAATGATCCAAAAAAAACGAAAAATTAATCAAAAAATGATTGGTGTTTAATCAATTTGTTTCTTAAATTTAATAAGAAAATCTACAAAATGTCAAAATCTTATTCAAAAATTTGGGTGCATGCCGTATGGTCAACAAAAAATAGGGCGCATTTTATTCATCCGCAAATGGAGCAACAATTATTCGATTTTCTAAAAGAAGAATTGAAAAAAATGGGTTGTATGGTGAGCATTGTCAATGGAATGCCAGATCACGTCCATTGTTTGTTTGGAATCAATCCACAAAAATCAATAACAGATATTATCAAACAAATGAAAGGGAGCAGTTCTTATTATGTCAATAGCAACAATTTGATTCCTGAAAAATTTATTTGGCAACGCGGTTTTGGGGTGTTTGGTGTATCACATTCCGCCGTTGATAATGTTTATTATTACATCCGAAATCAAAAACAACATCATCGAAAACGCACATTTGAATCGGAATATGTCAAATTCATGGAATTGCATGGGTTTGAGGATGTGAAATTGGTTGATGATTAAATCGTTGAAACGATTGTGTTGGCGGGTTGTCGTTCCCTAGGGTCGGGATTAATCCCGACCCTAGGGCGATAAAAACCGAATTTATAAACCATTTCAATGGTTTTTCCCACAACATGCGGATTTTCGGGGTGTTTTTTACAAAATCTGAGATTCTAATTTGTACTACCTGAAAGTAACTGTGAAAATATCTCCTCCACAAATTCCCCTTCAGGTTTTCTCAAATTAAAGCTAGCACCAATTCCAAGGAAATCATTAATAAAGGACAATGCGGCTTCTGCTATAATCAATAATTCTTCTATTTGAATGTCTGTTAGAGAGGGGTCGTCCTTTTTGGAATCATTGTGAGCAATAAAGCCGTCGCGCCATTCTTTTACTTTATTTAAGGGTGCTCCATTAGATTCTCTCGTTGTAGTAATATAGCAACCAACTTTTGCTAAGAATTCGTCACTTTTGACAATATTTCCTCCTAGAAACTTGAACGCCTTTAAATGTTTCATTTTAAATTCCTCCCACAATATTTCAGCAATTATTGCCGGAGCATTTGACATTTTATTACTTATTAATTGATTGATTAACTTTTCTAAACACCTAGTTTTATTATTATTGTTTGGCTTGTCATAGACTCTAGATAAATAAAGAACAGTATTTATTTTCGAGTTGTCGCGCATAAAATTAAACTGTTCTATTACAGCTTTGGACTTTTGTTCAGTTATTCTTGGGTGAATCACCCTTAATTGCCATAAAATATTTCTATTGTAATAAGCAAGTTCCAAATCTGATCCCAGACCATGTACTAATTGATCTTGCAATTTATCAATCATAATTTCACTTTTTTACCCGTCTTCTCCTTCACAAACAACCCAGCCGTATACCTCTCATACAAATCAAACAAAAACTCCATCCGCTTTGCATCACTATTAAAAGTCTGTTTGCTATAAGCCGAATCAACAGCTTTGTCTAGCTCATTGTGCGCTTTCACCAATACTGGAGGCATCGTCAAAGGGTCATATAAATCTGCCAACGAACTTGTGGGAAATTCTAAGCGCGCATCCAATACTTTTTGCGCCGCTTTTTCAATGGCTTCTTTTTGTTTTGAGGTTGGGTTTTCTGGCCATGGGAAATTATTATAGACAATATCTTTTGAGTAGCGATAGTCGCTTTTAAGTCTGCCACAAACGGTTTTTACCCATGCCATATGCATTTTCGACATTAACACTCCAAAATGAAATAAATTTCCATTTGGAACCGTATGACAACTGTTATTTGCAATATCGTCTTTGCTGAAGAACCCCAATGGAATATATTTTCTGTTTTCCGAAGTTGTGCTTGGAACAAGTATATATGTATTTGGTTGGTTTTTGTCACGAAAAAGTGTTGGCGTTGTGGCAAATTTTTGCGTGGAAGGAGCAACGCTATCAATGCGAAACTTCTTAACCAATTCAACTCGTTTCATTATTTCAGGTAACTGTTTGATTTCACTTGGTTCTGCCTTAACAAGCCAAATGCACCATCTTTTTTTTCCATTTAGAAATTCAAATGCAGAAAGCAATGGCTTTATAAATTTTTCAGATTTTGGTTCTTTAGTAACTAATTCATTTTTCTCATCATCACTAAGCAATAGGTTTCCACCGTCTAAAGGCATGTTTCCAAAACTCATTTTTGGCACAGTACAAATTGGAGTTGACCTTTTTTCAATAAAAATTGATTTAGCATCAATTAAGTAGGGATTTATATTTTTTACTCTAACTTCGTGTGCTTCTCCTTTAATGTCTTCATAGTCGAAAAGACGTTTGTTTGCCGTTTCAATGTTTGCAAAACCAATAATCACACAATAAACAGCTGCATTTCCTTTTGCTTCATTGCTCCATTTAAAGGTGCGGTGCGCAAAGTGAATTTTTATACTATACTTGTTAATCATTGGATTCCAAAGAATCGCTGTTTGCTCACCTTGTACTATCGAATTTGTGGAAACAAATGCTGCTTTAATTGTAGTGTTTTGAATGAGTTTTGCTGCTTTGATGTACCAACCAGCCACATAGTCTAAAACGCCCGAACCTTTATTTCCATCAAATTGTCTCGCCAGCGAATCACGTTGAGTTTGCGACATGATTTTAGAACCAATAAAAGGAGGATTTCCAATAATATGAGTCAATTCTGTTTTGCTAACAACGTCTTCCCAGTTTGTTTCCAAAGCATCAGCGTGCACAATTTTCGCAGATTTTTTCAAGGGCAAACGGGCAAAATAATGTCCAAATTCTTGAGAAATTAACATGTTCATTTGATGGTCCATCAGCCACATAGCGACTTCAGCAATGCGTGCCGGAAACTCTTCATATTCAATGCCGTTCATCATGTCCACATTGAGCCAAATGATACTTTCAATGTCTAAAACTTGTTGCCCAGTTTTGCTATACAAGGCTCTCAACACTTCAATTTCAAGCATTCTCAATTCTCGGTAAGTTATTACCAAGAAATTTCCACATCCACAGGCGGGGTCTAAAAACTTTAATTTACTAAGCTTATTATGAAATTCGTTGAGTTTGTTTTGATTGGTTTTGATTGCTTCAAATTCTTCATACAATTCATCCAAAAAAAGCGGTTTGATGAGTTTCAGAATGTTTTTTTCACTGGTATAATGCGCACCCAAATTTCTTCGTTCTTTGGGATTCATGACGCTTTGAAACATCGATCCAAAAATGGCTGGAGATATTTTTGACCAATCTAAATAACAGCAATCTAGCAAAGCTTGTCGCATTTTACTGTCAAAGAATGCACTTGGTAAAATTTCTTCAAATAGTTTTCCATTCACATACGGAAAAGCATTTAACTGTTCATCCAAATTTTTAAAACGCTTGTCTAAAGGCGTATTGAGTACTTGAAAAAGTTCTTGTAATTTAGAAGCTAAATCGCTTCCATCTTCCGAAGTTCTTTGTTCAATGTAATCTTGAAATTGCTGTTTTTCAAAGATGGTTGTATCTTCCGCAAAGAGACAAAAAAGCATTCGCACCAAATATACTTCCAAGGGATGCCCGTCATAACCGATTTCTTTCAATCGATCGTGAAGTTTTCCCATCAATTCAGCCGCCTTGATATTTACAGGGTCTTCGTCTTTGTATATTTTCTTTTGATAACCAGCTATAAAACCAAAACTTTGCACGTGATTGACAAATTCAGTCAGTTTGAACTGCAAAAAATCTTCTTTTGTTCCTTCTTCTAAATCGTATAAACGGAAAGTATTGAAATCACAAATCAATACATATTTTGGAATGTCATTTTGCTTTAATCCATGAATGTAATCGATTGCTTGTTGGTAAGCTTTGTTTAAGTCTTTCCCCAAACTTTTCATCTCAACAAGAATTTGTCCTTTCCAAAGCATGTCGATATATCCATCAGAATTACCAAGCTTTTTGACTTTGTGTTCAAATGATCCAACTTTGCGTTGGTTGATTCCAAAAACATTAAAAAATTCGACCAAAAAAGGTTTAGCGTCTGCTTCTTCACTGTGTGTTCCTTCCCATTCTTTGGAGAAAGCTAAAGCTCTATCTTTGATTTCATTCCAACTTAATGCCATAGTGTAAAGTTAAATTAATTGCATAAAAGTAAGATAAAAAACAGACTTAATGGGCGTGTAATTCAGATAAATAAAATCTACTCAATGCCTTTCAGAAAACGTTCGATGGGTTTTAAATCATTCACAACTAATTTTAATTGATAGTTGTTTTTTTGCTGATTGTAATGAATAAAAGGTGCTGTTTGTGGATATTGTTCTTTCAATAGTAGTACATCACGGAGACATAATTGAACATCAATTTCATGATTTTTGCCTGAAAAGCTAAATCCAAAAACGTCAGGCACTTGGTTTTGGAAATGCTTGCTATTTTTTGATTTTTTCCCTGTAAAATCAACATACGCAATTCGATCAATATTGAATGTTTTGTTTTTGTTAGATTCGATTTCGAAAGCCATCACAGTTTGGTAGTCTTCTGTGAAGCCAAATGGTTCTGCTAATCTATCACCAATTGTTTCAGAATTTATAGATTGATATTTTCTTAAAATCACTTGTTCTCTATTGCCTATAGCTATTGCCAATCTTTCAATTACTTTACCATTTTTTGCGTTCACTAAGTGCGAAGCAACCAACTGAATTTCTGAGCCCAAATATATTTTGGTAAGAATCGAATCTTTGAGTTTATTTTTTTTCCCTGTTGCGAGCAAAAGTTGATTCAGAAATTCTGCTTCTTCGGTGGTAAAACGAATTCCTTTTTCACCATCGTTTTGGATAAAAAACCGATTGAATTGATCACGTTGTAAATCAAAGCCACATTCACGAAGCAAATCAAAATAGCGATATACCGTTCTGTCAGTGGATTCTAATATTTCAGCTAAATGTCCGACTGATTTGGAGGGACTCTGTTCCAAGTACGATATGAGTTTTAAAACCCGTAATATCTTGTGTTGATTTAACATCGGGACTAATTTAAGGCGTCAAATTAGATTTAAATAACTTCGCATACAAGAGTTTGACCTAAGTTGTCTGAATTTTTTTTGCGCGAAGTGCTAATTGACTTGAATTGTCAATCAGTAGATTGACATTTGTGCAAAATAAAAAATTATGAACTATAAATTCAAAATACCTTAAAATGATCCCAAATCCAAAAAAAAATATTACGATTGATTTTACAGTAGCTGAAATCAAAAGTGCGTTAACAAAAGTTCCTGCTTACTTCGTCAACAAATTTACTCTTGAAAAAAGAAATGATATGTTAAATATGTACACCTTTGGAACACTTGAGTTTTTGTCCTTGGGCGTATACGTTGATATAAATTTAAATTCATTATTAGAAAATAAAACAGAAATAATTATTGAAGTTAGGCGTAAAATAGGTGCTTTTGATAAAATGATTGAAGTACAAAAAGCCAATAAACACATTGAAACATTATTTAATGGAATTTCTGTTCTGTTAGGCGTTGTAAGACAGCAAAATGCAGAAAATTCAATATCTGTAGATGTTGAAAATCCATATGAAGTAGTTAAATATGATTTACGGTGGGATGCTATTAGAAGGCATGTGAAGACTTTAGCTATAGTGCATCCAGCAACATATTCTATCGATAATACCGACAATTCGAATGAAATTATATTACGAAGAAAACCTCAAAGCGGGGATGAATTTTATTTAGACGCTGATGCAATTGTAAAAATAACTTCTGAAGTAAAATATTTGATAACCAATGATAATAATAAAATTACTACACAAGGAGAGCTTAGTCGAAACAAATTAATTTTAAAAATAACTATTAACTTGATCTCAAAAATAATTAATGATCTAAAAACTAAAATTAGTGTGGGTGAGAGTGAACTTGTAAAGATAAATAAATGGAAGTTGGGAAGAAATGAAAAGAAAAAGCAAGAACAAATTGATAATCAAATAGAAATAATCAAAGACTTAAATCGTCAGTTATCTGCTTAAAAACTATTTTATAATTCCCTTACATATTCAACGTTAAACACAAATTAGAAAGTATATTCATAAAAATTCAAAAGTCTATTAAACCTTTCAACCAAAACCAACCCTGGGAAACTGGGGTGGTTTTGTTGAATAACAACTCAATCAATCATCCAAGAAATTTAAAATTATGAAAAATTCAACAATCATCTTAGCGCTTTTTTCTGCAGTTAACATCCTGCTTTCTTGCAAAAATGGGTCTACAGAAGCTGATGTAAAAACTGTTTTAGCATCCGGTAAAATAGAAGTCTTGAACGGAAAAGGAGAAAAAGACACCATTAATTTTGATTGCGTTGGTTGCGATTCGAACATTAAAGACATTGCAGTTTTGAAGAAAATCATTGAAGAATCAAGTTTGCGGGCGAAAAATAGCTTAAATTATCCGCTCAGCTTTCTTCCTAAAAGTGTTAAATTAACAGTCATAAAAGAAGATTCGCTGTACTATTTTGGAAATAATAAAAAGATTGAAAACGTTTTACTTGTGTTAGCGAGCTATAATTATATCGCAAAAAACAGTTACGGAAATGAACTTGAGGGGGAATCTCAAAATTCATTCTACTTACAAAACAGTAAAATTGCTTCTCTGGAAGATAAAATAAAATTATCAAAACTTGAATTTAATCCTTACATCAATCGCTCACTCCTTTGTTACGACGACAACAATGATTACATTAATTTTACGCCAACTTCTGATAAATCAATCATCATACAAACCAACATTGGATGTGTTGAAGAAGGCAGCACACTACAAATAACACTTGAAAATAATACTGAAATTGTATTAGAAAGCTGGAATGATTTTAATTGCGACGGAAATTCATATTATAATTGGTTCAGTCTAGCTCAAATCGAAAAACTAAAAGGACAAAAAATCAAATATTTATACTTTTACAGCAAAGGAGAATCAATATTGGTAACAGTTCCGAAAAATGAAAGCGATTATATACAACAGTTGATTAAACTGTATAAGTAACTAATTTGCAAAGAGTCAACTTCGCTACACTGAAAAGTTACCAGTTAAAATAGTTTAAATACACTGGCTTTAAACGCATCAATTTTCTCTTTAAATTGCATTTATTTCAGCGATTTAACCAAATCAATTCAACTTCTTTCGGTTCTTGCATTCTGTCTGCAACTTTCAAATATCTTTCCGCCAAAGAGGATAAAAAATCTTGTGCTTTTTGGCCTTTTTCATTGAGTCCTGTAAGTGTTTCGATTTTCCAAAATTTTGTCAAGTGCTCAATGATGCTGGCGTAATCGTGGCTGGTGTAAACCCCGATTTTTTGCGAAATATTTGCATACGTAATGTATTGCCTTTTATTTGTTCCAAAATCCATTAAAGATGCAGGCATCACGATTTTGTTTTTCATCATTTGCATGAAAGCAATTAGGCCGCCGTTGGGGTCAGAGTCAAATATTTTGCCCATGAAAAACTTGTACGCTTTTTCATGCAACGCTTCTTCTCCTGCAATCAAATTACAGATTTTGCCCAAGGCTGTATCGCCTGATTTGTGCGCTATTTTACCAGTATTGACGTGAGTTATCTTCGTGGCGCGCTCTTGAAAAGAAGTGTAAATTAGCCCGTGATATGGATCAGCTGAAGTTTGTAAATCAATACCGTTGTAAATCAACCGTTGAATGGTCGTTTCCACTTGCTTCATGTCCACTCTTCCACTGAGATACAAATATTTATTTAACAAGTCGCCATGTCTATTTTCTTCCGCTGTCCACAATCTAGACCACCTAACCCAAGCATTTGGATTGGCAACATTTCGATCTTCGTTGATTCCTTTTAGTAAGTTGAAAAAAGTTTGATAACTGGGAAGTGCTTCTTCCGTAATCATATTTCCTATTAAAGAAATCATCACAGAATCAGGCACATTGGCAATGCTTTCTTGTAGAATTTTGATTTTTTCGATAAAGTCATCTTCGTTGGCATTTGGCAGAAAATCTGAAGGTTGCCAGCATTCCTCGGGCGTTTTCATGTTATCTTCCATAAATTTGCTCACATGAGATTCAACTGAGTCAATCACTTCCATTTTTTGTTCAAATGCCATTTTGTTTGGATCTATTTATTTTTTAAAAGTAATTTTTAGCAGCTAAAGGTTTATTTGTGAAAATAGCATATTGAAATAGCGCGGGTTTCAATTTTACCTTATTTCAACAACGCATCAAACTGGTGTTTTGTTTTGAAAAGTGCAAAGCTGGTTAATTTTTAATGATTTTTACATCAATTTCTCCATTGATTTATTATTCAACAGCGATTTCATTTGCGTAATGGCAATTGCATTGAGTTTTTCTAGTCTTTCAGCTTGTTCTAAATTTTGGTGAATGAGCATCGCGTTGATACTTTCAATATTGGACAAAATCACCAACTGTTCGATGGTCGCCTCATCTCGTATGTTGCCATTTTTTTCTGAAATTGAACCCGGCGAAGTATCATCTCGCCATTCTTTTGCAGTTTTGCCAAATAATGCCACATTGAGCAGATCAGCTTCATTGGCGTATATAGAATTCTTTTGAGCTGAAGTGATGTTTTTCGGAATTAAATTCTCCTTGATTGCATCAGTGTGAATTTGATAATTGACTTTGGCTAATGTGCGTTGAAAATTCCATTGAAGGTTCAATCGGTCGCTTTCGTCGTCTTTGAGGCGCTGGAATTCTTTGATGAGGTACAATTTGAAGCCTGCTGAAATCCAAGAGGCAAACTCGAAAGCTATATCTTTATGAGCGTAGGTTCCACCGTTATTCCCTACTTTGGTGAAAATTCCAATTGCCCTTGTAGTTTCAATCCATTTTGTCGGCGACAATGTAAATGAATTACTTCCCGCTTCAAACATTAAGGAGTCGAAATCGACCCCTTTGAATTTAGGATTATTTATTTGTTCCCACAATCCAAGAAATTCCAGAACACTTTTAGAACGTAGCCAGTTTTTTACTACGTCCTTAGGTTCTGAAGCATTTTTACTTCTGGCAATGTCAGTCAAAGAAATATAATCAGAATTATCAATTTGGGTGATTGCAATTATTAAACCTTGGACTTTGATGTTTTTCTTTTTTGTCATTTTAATTGAATGTTTTTTAATCGTTTATAATACTTCTTCTTTCATTGAAATTACAAAAAAATTTGAATATAATTTGATTTTAAAAATTTATAAATAACGCTTTTTTACATAATTATCATTCCGGACCCTAACCCAATCTTTTTCCGTAACTTAGTACTATAATCAAAGTCCCTCAACCATGGAAGAAAATTCACCCATTGAAGATTTGAATGAAAATCTGAAAGCATATCTCACAACGCGCTATGATTTAGCGGTTTTGAAAACTACCGACAAGGTTTCTGCCATCGGCTCGCTAACCAGTTTGGCAGTTATTTTGGGCGTTTTTATCACCCTTTTTTTACTTTTTTTGAGCATTTCGATTGGCTTTTTTCTTTCAGATTGGCTGGGAAGTTACCCTTTGGGCTTTCTAACACTCTCGGGATGCTACTTTTTGCTATTTTTAACAGTTTTGATTTTTCGAAAGTCATTAATTGTAAATCCTGTGCGCAACCACTTGATTCGTTCAATTTTATCGGAGCAATAATTGAAAATTATGGAAAACAAAACTCCTTCAATCAGCAATTATTTAGCTTTAAAGCAACAAATTGCAATTTTAGAATCTCAAAAAGAAGCGCAAGAATTGGTGTTGAAAGCCAATTTTCAAGAAGTGTATCAATCTATTCAACCTGTAAACCTATTGAAAAATGCCTTGTTGCGTGTGCGTGAAGAAAATGAAGCGGCTGGCACGATGGCGGGAGATGCTGGAATCGACTTTGTGGTCGGGAAAATCTTCAAAAAAGACGCATCTGGAGGCGAAGCACTAAAATCATTGATTTTAAGCGAAATTTTGCACGTCTTGTACCACAAATACCACGATAAAATCCATGAATTTATAGGCAAAATGACTGAGAAATTGATTGATTTTGTGAATCCAGAAATGAAAGAGGAAGAAAAAGATATTTGAATTTTCGCTTTTACATTCCACAGAGCTTACGTTGCTAGACTTAAGATTATCTTGATGTCTGTAGAAAACGTTTTATTAAGGTTTAATTTAAGATAATAGATTATCAGACAATTAGAAAAATTCAGTCTAATGTCTTCTGTCTAATATCTAGTGTCTTTTGTCTGATGTCTAATGTCTAATGTCTTCTGAAATTACTCGTTAAAAAGCGGCTTAAAAGGATCGAAACGATTCAAATTATCCACTTCTTTCATTCCCCCGTTTTCAACCCGGAAAACACGCCCCGGAAATTTTTCGACCATCGACATGTCGTGCGTGGCCATGATCACTGAAGATTTTTCTTCTTTCGCCACAGTAATCAATAAGCGCATAATCTCTTCTGAAGTTTCTGGATCCAAGTTTCCTGTTGGTTCGTCGGCCAAAATCAATTCTGGTTTGTTGACCAAGGCGCGGGCAATCGCTACACGTTGCTGTTCTCCTCCAGATAAAGTATGCGGCATCAAATGTGCTTTGCTCTCAATGCCAACCATTTTCAAAACACCAGTCGCTCGTTGCTCCATTTGTTGCTTGTCTTTCCAGCCTGTGGATTGCATCACGAAGTACAAATTTTTAATCACCGAACGGTCCATCAACAATTGAAAATCCTGGAAAATAATCCCAATTTTTCTGCGCAACATTGGAATATCTTTGCGTTTGAGTGTCAATAAATCAAAACCTGCAACATCGCCTTTTCCTTCTGTGAGTGGCAATTCGCCAAACAAAGTTTTGAGTAAGCTGCTTTTTCCGCTTCCCGTTTTACCAATCAAGTAAATGATTTCATTGGCTTGTAACTCAAAATTGATGTTGTTCAAGACCAACTCTTTTTGTTGGTAAATTTTGGCGTCTTTTAATCGAATTACTTGTCCCACAGCTGAAAGATTTACGGTAAAGTTGCAGATTTATTCACCATCTACCGGCAGAATTTCAAAATAATTTGAACACAGCCGCGTTTAAAACTTTTAACCCTCCTCTCCAAAACAGAGCCTCAAGTCGCTTAACTTTATACTTTTTAAAAAATATAGAACTTTATGAACCGTTTCTTGGTCATATTATCGGTGTTGGCTACCCTGCATTTGGGCGCACAAACTTCTGAAAAATACAACAGTGAATATGCTGCTTTTTTCCGTGGAGAAGAATTATTCGAAAAAGAACAATACAGCGCAGCAAGAAAAGAGTTTCGTGGATTTCTCGATCTTTTTGCGCAAAAAAACGATCCTTTTTATCTGAAAGCGCTTTATTATGAGGGTGTTTCAGCCTTGGAATTATTTAACAATGACGGCATAAAATTATTGGAAGATTTCAATAAAAATTATCCCGAAAGCATCTACCGAACCAAAATCTACTACAAATTAGGAAGATATTATTACCAGAAAAAAGACTTCAAAGAAGCCATCGCTTGGTTCAATAAATTGCATCCTTTGGATTTAGAAGCTGACGAAAAAGATGAATTTTTCTTCAAATTAGGATACGCTAATTTCCAAGAAAACAATTTTCCTGCTTCCCGCGCTGCGTTTTATGAAGTGAGAAACAGCACTTCGCAGTATGGCGCTCCTTCTTTGTATTATTATTCTCACATTGCATACAATGAAAAATCCTACCAAACAGCTTTGGAAGGTTTCGAAAAGTTGCTAGGAGATACGCGCTTCCGAGAAGTCGTTCCTTATTACATGACGCAAATTTATTATTTGCAAGGTCGATACGAAGATGTTGCCAAATTTGCGCCGGCGTTGGTTGACAGTGTGAAAGCTAACAGTATGAGCAACATGAATCACCTGATTGGCGACGCTTTTTACCGCGTAGGAAAATACGACGAAGCAGTGATGTATTTAGAAAAATACAATTCAAAAGCCAACACAACGCGACAAGAAGATTATGAATTGGGTTACGCTTATTACCGAAGTTCAAATTTCGACAAAGCGATTCAATTGTTTGACCGCGTTTCGAGAGTAAAAGACACTTTGGGCCAGATCTCGTTTTATCACATTGGCGAATGTTACCTCAAAAAAGGAAACAACGCTTATGCCCGTACTGCATTTGAAGAAGCTGCGGTGATGGATGTGGACGCAAAAATCCAAGAAGATGCCTTATACAATTATGCGATTTTATCTTACAAATTAGATGTAAATCCTTATGACGAAGCGGTGGAAGCCTTGGGATTGTATCTCAAAAAATATCCAAATTCAGACCGAAAAAATGAAGTTTATCAGTATTTAGTCAACGTTTATACTTCAACCAACAATTACGAAGCGGCGCTGAAATCTTTAGATAAATTGGTAACGAAAGACATTAGATTGAAAACGGCTTATCAAATTGTAGCCTTCAATCACGGAGTGGAATTGTTTCAGAAATCAAATTACCTAAAAGCGATTGCTGCCTTTGAATTGGTAGACAAATATCCAATTGACGCAGAAATTGCAGCCAAAGCAAAATTCTGGATTGCTGATGGTTATTACCAGCTGAAAAATGATGCCAAAGCCATTCAAGGATTTAAAAATTTCCTTTCACTTCCTGGAAATGTTTCCTCTAGTTTGCGCGGTGATGCCTATTACAATTTAGGTTACGCTTATTTGAACACCTCGAAAAAAGAAAAAACCCTGCAAAATCCGCAATTGGAAGATGCTTTCAAAAACTACCTTTCGCAAGCAAATTTGAAAAATAAATCCAAGACCGCCGATGCTTATATGCGTTTAGCGGATTATTACTACATCACCAAGAAAAACGAATTGGCCATCAAGAATTACAAAGAAGTGTATGAATTGAAAGCCGGAAATGAAGATCAAGCGCTGTATTTCATGTCATTGACTTATGGTTTGACCGAAAAAGGATTAGACGATAAAATCAAAAATTTGCAAGACATTGTCAACAATTATCCGCGTTCGCAATACATCATGGCTTCGATTTATGAAATTGGAATGGGCTTTAGGGCAAAAGAGCAAGACGACAAAGCATTGCCTTATTTCCAACAATTAGTAACAGATTATCCAACATATATTTTGGTGCGCGAGGCGAAAATTGACATCGCAGATATTTATTTCAAGAGAAAAGAATATGCCAAATCGGAAGATTTATACAAGAAAATCTTGGCTGAATATGGCACCGACCGTGAAACTTGCATCGATGGGGTGAAAGGTTTGAGCGACATTTACAAAGCGCAAAAACAATTGGATAGAATTGAAGAATTAAAAATCTATAACTGCTCTGAGGAAGTGGTTGATGATTTAGAAGATAGCTATTACAGCGCTGCTTTTGAGCCATATGAAGACAGTTCATTTACAGAAGCAATTCCAGATTTGGAGAAATATTTGACGAAATATCCAGGCGGAAAATATGAAATCGAAATGCAAGCCTATTTGGCAAACGCCTATTTCAGAACAGGAAATGAGTCCAAAGCATTTGAAATTTACCGCGCTTTATTGGAAAAACCAAACACCGAATTTACAGAATTAGCAGCGATTCGGGTTTCAAAAAACTTGTATAACAGCGGCGATTATGAAACAGCAATGTTCTATTATGCCAAACTGGAAAAAGTGACTTCCCAACCTAGTACTTTGCACAACACGCACATTGGTTTGATGCGTTGTAATTTCTTCCTAGAAAATTGGATGAACGCTGCAGAATATTCCAAAAAAGTACTCGCTAATACTTTGACAGCATCCACCATTAAATTGGAAGCGGAATATGTGAAAGGAATTTCATTCTATCAGTTAGAAAATTACACGGAAGCGAAACCTTCGTTGGAATGGGTGGTCAAAAACACCACGACTGTGATGGCTCCAGAATCGAAGTTTTATTTGTCTGAAATGTATTACAAGCAAAAAGAAAACGTGAAAGCAGAAACTGAAATTCGCGCTTTGCTAAAAATGAAACCTGCTTACGATTACTGGATTGCCAAAGCGTTGATTTTACAGTCAAAAGTGCTGATTGCCAAACAAGATTTGTTTCAAGCAGAACACACTTTGCAGTCGGTAATCGAAAATTATACCGTTCAAGACGACGGAATTTTACTAGAAGCAAACCAACTTTGGGACGAATTGATGCAGTTGAAAACCACACCAAAAGTAGTGGAAGAAAAGCAATCGACAGAAATCGAAATTAACGAAATTAACGAAAAAGAAAATTAATCATGTTCAAAAATTTCATTTTACTCGCATTTATTATCGTTGGTTTTAAAAGTTTTGCGCAAATCAAGCAAGACGAAGAAAACGTTTTGGTAAAAGCAAATCGAACGGTTCCAGAAGCGTACAGAATTGCAGAATCGCCCAAAATTATCGACACGGTAATTCCGCAATCGGAAGTAGAATATCCACTGCTTTCATTGAAATATGAAACCAAAATTATTTTGGATACCATCGAACCAGCAACGGTGAAATTGGTTGATAAATTGCCCCAATTATACAACACGTATGTCAAAGTCGGAATTGGCTCAACTTTCATGCCTTTGGGCGAAATTTATTACAACAATGCGCGCTCACGAAAATACGTTTATGGCGGACATTTGAAACATTTGAGTTCATTCGGAAATATCAAAGGCTACGCTCCAGCGCAGTATGACCGCACAAGTTTGAATATTTTTGGTGGCATCAACGAGAAAGATTACACCGCTAGAGGCGAATTTATCAACAACAATAGAGGTTTGCACCAATACGGTTTCAAGAATGAAAAAGCAGACCGCGACAGCATCCAAAATCGTTTCAATGAAATTGGCGCACAATTTTCTTTCGCTTCACACAAAAAAGACAGCGCTAATTTGAACTACAAAGTTGGCTTGGCATATTTCAACTTTCACGACAAAAAATCCAAAATTGATAGTTTGGCGAATTGGAGAGGACGAGAAAATTATGTTGCAGCAACGAGTTCTTTTTGGTACCAAATGGGCAAGGAAGTTTTTTCAGCAGATTTCAATATTCGTTACAACGGCTACAAATACGGCGAAAAAGATGCGGGGTTGAGTTCTTTGGATACAGGAATCATCAAAAACAACACGATTGTAAACTTGAAACCAAGCATCACGACGTATGCGATGAACAACAAGTTGAAAGCACAAATTGGCATCGACATCACCATTGACGCGCAAGAAAAAGCGAAGTTTTACATTTATCCGGTGGCGGAAGTCAAGTATTCTATGTTTGATGATATTTTAATTCCCTACGCAGGAATCAAAGGCGGATTGAAGCAAAACACTTTCAAAAGTTTGAGTTTAGAAAACGAATTCATTCTTTCCAATGTGCAATTGCAAAACGAAAGCAACACGCTCAACGCCTTCATTGGTTTCAAAGGAACGTTGACTAAAAGAATTGCTTTCAACGCCAGCGCGAGCTTCTCAAACCACAGAAACAAGGCCCTTTTTGTGACCGATACAGTTTACGCAACAGGAAGAAATCAATTCAGGGTGATTTACGACACGATGAACATCGCAACGATTGAAGGATCGATTTCTTATCAAATGTCTGAAAAATTGAAAATTGACGGCGTTGCGAAGTTCTTTTCATACAATGCCAAAAACAATTCGTTTGCTTGGAATTTACCTCAATTTCAATTAACTGCTCGTGGAAGCTACAATTTGTTTGACAAATTTCTCATCAATTTGGACATGAATTACGAAGGAGGAAGAAAAGCCTTGGTGTACGAAAAAGGCACCAACGTGACTTTAGAAGACGGACAATTTGCCCAAAAACTGGGATTCATCGCAGACGTAAATTTGGGCGTAGAATACCG